>CAYTOK010000001.1:0-145821 GCA_964439595.1 uncultured bacterium
GGTGTTACTCCTAGGATTCTAGCGGCTTCGCCGATTTTGATTAATCTATTCATATTACTATATAGTATCATATATAAACAGATTTAGCCAAGAAGTTAAAAGCCCGTTTTTGTGTCCAACTTTTTGTCAGATCCTCATGCTATTGAGTTTATTTTAGGAGTTATTACGGTAATTGTAACTATACTGCCTTAGTACCTTCTTCAGGTAAAAGACTTACTACCTCTACCGAGGTGACAAGTGTTTCTTGAACACCCTCTTCTGCTTCAAATATTGTCCCTGAAGTGGGAGTTGCATCCATAAAATTACGACCAGAAGCAACCCGTATATGGTTTTTTTCTGCCATACACCCATTTGTAGGATCAAATCCTATCCAACCCAAATAGGGAAGAAATACCTCAACCCAGGCGTGCGAAGCATCCGATTGTATTTTATTTGCATAATTGCCTCCCGTGTAGATATATCCAACACGGTACCTAGCAGCAACGCCAAGAAGCCTAGCTAAACAGATAAATAAATTAGCAAAGTCTTGGCATACCCCTCTTCGATGAATAAAAACTTCATAAGGCGTTGTAAAAAGTGTAGTACTCCCTGAGGCATAGGTAAACTCTCGATAAATTGTTTCGTTTATGTCTTTTAATACTTCAAAAACATCATGATTATTTTTACCTACAAAACTCATAGCATATTCAGCCAGCGCAAACAATTCCGCCTCAGGCAATTCGGGAGCTTGTAAATAGGCCTGCATCATAATACGATCCCAGGGCATCCAAATTAAAGGCATTGTTCTTGGCTGATGTAATAAATCAAGGTTTTTAGGTAATTGACTCACACTTACAATAGCCTCGCTAAGTATAGTAAATTCTCGATAGGGTTCTTTTATCTCTAAAAAAGAAGCATTATTTCCAAAAGCCCCAGTAAAATTACATACTTCAGCTTTTTGAACGGAGCAAGTAAGTTTATAATTTAACACAGACTGTGACATGTCATGCTCTGGCTGTAAGCGAAAAAGATGCTTACTATGAGAAACGGGAAGAGAATAACGATACTCCGTTTTATGCCTAACAGAAAATATAGAAGGGAGATCCTGAGAAAACGAAGTTATAGAAAGAAACTCACTTAACGGGGTTGGCGTAGTATACGTTTGTTTTATAATCATAGTTTCCTCAAAAAATAAATCACCCCGTTTTTTATAAGAAAACGGGGTGATTACTATTATTTTCTTTTTTGTGGTTGCTGAGGCTGTGGATTTTTTTGTGGTTGTTGAGGTTGTGGATTTCTTTGTGGGGACTTTTGTTGCTGTTGTTGTTGTTGTTGTTGTTGTGGTCTTTTTGGTTGTATTTCTTGTCTTTGTGCCATGATTTATCTCCATTAATAACTAATTTTGTAATACTTGCAAAATAAACAGCTCGACGCAGAACTGTCTATTAACTTCAATATAACAATACTATTATTATAAATCAAATTTTAATTACTACTTAGTAATCTTAAACTTTGATAATGCTTAAGAAGATCTCTAAAGTGTGTGGCATCCTCAAACCTGAGCTCTTTAGCTGCCTTTTTCATGAAAAATTCAGTTTCTTTAATCTTTTTTTCTATCTCTTTTTCAGTTAAAAGAGGAGATTCTGCTGTTTCTATAACAGGGAGGGGCTCTCCAAAAGTTTGGTGTAAATCTTCTAGCAAATCTCTTTTTACCGTCCTTGGAATAATGTTATGTTCTTGATTATAATCCTTTTGTATCTGTCTTCTTTTTTGTGTGATTTGAAGCGTATTTTTAATAGCTGTAGTCATTTTATCTGCATACATAATAACGCGCCCTTCACTATTTCTAGCTGCCCGGCCACAATTTTGAATTAAGGCTGTTTCACTGCGAAGAAAACCCTCTTTGTCTGCATCAAGAATCGCAACAAGAGAAACCTCAGGAATATCCAGTCCCTCTCTAAGTAAATTAACACCGACTAAGACATCAAAAATACCCTTACGCAGCTCGTTGATAATTTGTACACGCTCGAGCGTGTCAATATCAGAGTGAAGATACTTTGCCTTAACTCCTATTTCATTAAGATACCTAGAAAGGTCTTCTGCTAATTTCTTAGTTAATGTGGTAACAAGAACTCTCCCTTCTCTAGCCTTTTCTTTTCTAATCTCTTCTAAAGCATCATCTACTTGAGAAGCTGCAGGACGAATTTCAATTTCAGGATCTAAAAGACCCGTTGGGCGAATCTCTTGTTTTATAACTTCCCCTCCGGCCTCTTCTATCTCAAACGATGCGGGGGTAGCTGAAACATAGATCACCTGATGCATTCTTTGATAAAATTCTTGAAACTGCAAGGGCCTATTATCAAAAGCAGAAGGGAGCCTAAATCCAAACTCCACAAGAGCCTGCTTTCTAGCTCTATCTCCGTTGTACATAGCATGCACTTGGGGCAGGGTCTGATGTGATTCATCCACCACTAGAAGATAATCTGAAGGGAAGTAGTCAATTAAACAAGGGGCAGGTTCTCCCTCTTTTCTTTTGCTAAAATGGCGAGAGTAGTTTTCAATACCCTTACAAAACCCAATTTCTTTAATCATTTCCTTATCATGAGCTGTTCTTTCTTGAATTCTTTGCTTTTCTATAAACCTATCTTGCTTTTCAAAAAAAGAAATCCGTTCTTCTAGCTCTTTTCCAATACTTTCTAAGGCCATTTCTCTTACAGATTCCGGGGTTACGTGGTGGGAACTTGGAAAAATAGTCATTTCCTCCACTTTTCTTCTGACGCGCCCGGTTAATGGATCTATCTCTACAATACGATCTATTTCATCACCAAAAAACTCAATACGATAGGCTAAATCCTCTTCGTAAGCAGGCATGACATCAAGAACATCTCCCTTTGAACGAAATGTTGATCTGACAAGCTCATATTCATTTCTTTTATACTGCATTTCTACAAGATGAAGTAATACCTCGTCTCTTTTCTTTATGTCACCGACCTTTAGCTGGAGCTTCATTTGAAGGTAGTACTCAGGAGTTCCTAGTCCATAAATACAAGAAACAGAAGAAACAATAATAACATCGCTTCTTTCAAGCAAAGAGCGCGTGGCAGAAAGCCTCATTCTGTCAATTTGGTCATTAATAGCCAGGTCTTTTTCTATATAGGTGTCAGTCCTTGCTATATATGCTTCAGGTTGATAATAGTCGTAATAAGAAACAAAATACTCCACTGCGTTATTGGGGAAAAAACTCTTAAACTCCTGATATAGCTGAGCTGCTAATGTCTTATTGTGCGCTAAAATAAGGGTCGGTTTTTGCACTTTTGCAATCACATTAGCAATGGTAAATGTTTTACCTGAGCCAGTAATTCCCAAAAGAACCTGTGAACGCCTTCCTTCCACAATGCCTTCTACTAATTTTTCTATAGCGGCTGGCTGATCTCCTTTTGGCTCAAAAGATGTCTTAAGCTGAAACATAAAATCCTATAAGTATGAAGCTATATATTTCTGAAACCATCCAAGCTTTACCGCTACATTACTAAAAGCAATTAAAGTAAATAAAAAGATCACAACGTAAACAAATACTTTACCCCAAAAATTTCGATACCAAGAGTGTGTTTTTATACGCAAAGCCATTAGTGAAGGAATAACGCCTAAAAGGATCGCCACAAAAGCTCCCCCGTATTCAAGAGCTGCATAAAAGCCTTTTTGATAAGAAAAAACAAAGACTAGTGGGGGAATAAACGTAAGAGCAATAGCCATAAGCTTACCTTCCCAGCTTTTTTTAAGCTTTAACCCATCTCGTAAAAAATCAGATAGACTAAGCGCGATACCAAGAAAGGATGTAATAACAGCAAAAAAAGAAAAAAAGCGAACAGTTGATCCTAGCCAACTTACACCTAAAGATATTGCTAAGGGCTCTGAAGCAGGTGCCCCTTGGCTCCAAGCAGCAACAAGGGAAGGAAAAGGCACGGCTCCAAGGACAATACACTGCCAAAGGACATACACGATAAAAGGAATAATACTTCCTACAAGAATAGTCTTACGAAGAAGTTTTTCATCATGGTCCATATACGTTGTCAAAGAAGGAATAATAATATGGTATCCAAAAGAAGTAATAATAATCGGAACAGCTAAAAGACTTGCCGAAAAATCCACATGAAAAAAACGGGAAATCTCTATATGTTGAGGGACAATCCCAACAATCAGAAAATAAGAACCAATTAACCCAATCATGAGAATGCGGTTAAAATAGTCAATTCCACGTGTTCCAAAATAAAGACACCCTCCAAAACAAATAGGGAGAAAAAAAGAGGCTATAATAGGCGATAAAGGGGCATGAAAAACTGACTCAAAAGCAAGAGAAAATAAGGGAGCACATGCAGCGAGATATGCAGCTAAAAGAGAATACAAAAGAAGTAAATATAAAAACCAAGAAGTGATTTTACCCCACTTTCCCAAGGTTCTTTCTACCATAGAAATAAAATTAGGCTCACCTCTTACCTTTAAGTTTACATCAAGAAAAAAATTAGCCGAAATAAACATAAGGCCCCATACAAAAACAAATACCAAAAAAGAAGGAATAAACCCCCCAAAAGCAGTAATGACGGGAAGAGCTAACATACCAGCTCCAATAGATGTCCCTGCAATAAGGAGAACCCCTCCTACAAATCGACTATATTTTTTCATGAAAAACCACCCACCCCTATTATTGCTTTTAACTACTCAAAAAAATCTAAGAGCCTTCTATAACCAAATGAGAAAATAAAAATTCTAACAAAAAAAACCATTTATTTGCATTTAATTTTTATATAAGAAACAAAGGGAAAGCTGTAAAATTTTATCTAGTATTAGATTTATGAAACACACAAATAAAACCATTAAAATATTTTAAGCTATTTCCTTAGAACGCTAAAAACATCGCATAAAATAAGAACTTCAAAAAGGAAAATACTTATCGAAAAAGCTAAAATAGAGAGAAGAATGCTCTTACCTCCGGGCAATTTATACGAAACAGAACTTTTTTTATGGTAACGACCAACCCATACCGTAAAAACAGGAATTATACCAAAAAGAAGAACGGCGCAAATACCACCAGCAAAATCTAATGCTTTAAAAAATAGCTTAGGATAAATAACAGACAAAAGAAGGGGGGGAGTTAATGCTAAAAAGCAAAGAAATCCATTTTCTTTTTTCTCTGAAGAGATTTTAAAACCATCAGCTAAAAAATGCACAAAACTTAAAGCCTGCGCTAAAAAAGAAGTCAATATAGCAAAAAAAGCAAGGCCCTGAGCTAAAATCTGAATCCAGGTTGATCCTATAATAGAAGAAAGAGCTTGGGAACCTTCTTGATCTTGCCTGTAGCTTTCTAAAAGGCCGTGGCTGCCTCCCAAAGGAACTATACCTAAAACTAAAATTTCCCATAAGACATAGATGCAAAAAGCAAATAAACCACCTATGAAGATGGATTTTCGAACTTTCTTTAAGTCTTTATGAAAATAAGCCGTTAGGCTAGGAACCATATTATGAAAACCAAAAGAAGTAATTAAAATAGGTAAAGCAAAAAAAGAAAGAGTAAAATGAGAACGAGCTAAAAGCTTTGGTTCAATATACCTAGAACCAATCAACACAAGAGATAAAAAGAAAAAGATCTTTCCAACCATAAGCACTCGATTCCATAAATCAACCCGCCGAGTGCCCCTATAGACAACTAATCCAAAAAGAACAACAAAAAGAACACTTCCCATCCAAGGAGAAAAATTAACACCATAAAAATTTTGAATAAGAGAAGAAAAAAGTCCTCCGCTGGCTGAAATATACGCTACAAGAAGAGCATAAAAAAGAAACAAATAGGTAATTAAACAAAGATTTTTTCCCCACTTACCTAGAGCATGCTCGACCATAGAAAGAAGATTTACCTGTTTAGGAAACCAACTATTAGCCTCCACAAGTAAAAGACTTGTTGTCGTCATAAAAGCCCAGGCTACAACAAACATAACAAGGGCAGGTCCAAGTCCAGCAAGCCCAGACAAAATAGGAAGCCCGAGCATTCCGGCGCCCACACAACTTCCCGTAATAAGAAGAGCTCCTCCAAATACAGAACCTGATTTCTTATTACCTAAACTCATAACCCATATCCCCCTCTAGACTGTATTTTCTCTGCCGTACGAATCTCTTGCCCAAGCCTTCCAAGCTCATAGCCATCATAATCTACAAACTTGAAGAACCTCTCAAAAATAGGGAAAACATCAACCACCTGTTTAGCCATTTCTTGTGCTATATATCTATAAGCCGGATGTCCTGCAGGAGAAGATCTTAATTCGCAAATCCATTGAAGCTGTCTTAGATTTACATGAAAATACCAATGAATATTGTATCCCATAGGAACAACATACTGCGCTTCTTCAGGAAGTTCTCTTGCAATAATATCATAGGCTTTTTGAGCTTGGATCATTGCATCCTTATATCTTTCTTCCATGTCCGTTCCCACAATCTCACTAGGAATATAATACCCATAGTTACAGGTAAGAAGCTGTCTTTCTTGAGTAAGAATGCGGTGTCTTTGTAAATCTCTATAGATCCCAAAGTCTGCCACTATTTCAAAAGTAAAATAAGCATGCTCTAAAGCCCTTGGAGACTTGTGCCTTCTATTTTCTCTAAAACAACTAGCCGCATCTAAAATCCTACCGAGATCTTCAGGAGGAAGTCCTTGGCAATATTCTTTGATTTCATGAAGGCCTCCCTCTGATTGACCAAATAAGATAGCTGCAGCCACTTTGTAGGGGGCCTCAGGGTCATGACTGATCAATCTAACACCCAAATGTTCCATTTTTTCTAAAGAAGAGGTGTACTTTTCTGCTAAAATTTTAATGTCACTTTGCATTTGTTCTTGATAATCGGAAAAGCTATGTTGATATTTACTAGAGAGCTCTGCTCTACGAATAAAAGAGGGGATAACCTTAGAAAGTTCTGTAAAACTTTTTTTTCCGATATCCTGCATTTCTACCAAATTATGGCTATTTAACTTCTGAATAAGCTGCTCAAAAAAGCGCCCGTTAGCATAAAGGCCCATGTTAGTCAGCGCGCTAGCCGGTAAAAGCCCTCTTAAGCAATCTAAAACTTTAGCTCTTAAAGCCGCTGTATAAGCAACCTTAGAAACATCGTGCTCTTTAGGGAATTTTTTCTCCATAAGCTCTGTCAAAGGAGCTATAAGCTGAGAATATGTGTCAAAAAGATTGTTACATGTTAAAATATACAAGTCTCTATAGGCAGAAGTCATTAAAATAGACTCCTGATAAAAAAGATACTGTCCGTCAATTTTCTGATCAAAATAAATATATCTTGTAGATTTTTCTAAAGGAGATCCTCCTACACGAGAATCCTCTATTATTTTTGCAGCAATCATCGATATGTTCTCTAAAGCAAGATGCGCTCCACCAAGCTCTCCGATAGAATCATCTCCATAACCGTCCAAAATACGATCATAAAAATTTTGTGCTTTTTTTACAGCAATGAGCTGATCTTCTGCCGCTTGCTGATCTTCTGATTTATCAGAAGATCCTACAATAGCGTTAAAAGAAGTTTCCTCATTTAGAACAAATTCTTTTAAAAGCAAAGATCTAAGGCCTAGACTAGAGCGTGAATACCTAGAAAACAAAGCACCTTTTATCACTTCCGGAAGGTTGCGAAGGCCAAAAATATTAGAGGTTGTGTTAGTAACATAGCGATTCAAAATTTTAATCTGCCCTTCTGTAAACTCTTCGTATCTATCTTGCATTTTCTTCTCTCCGAGTATAAGCTATATTTCTTTTATTCCTTTTTCCTTGAACTAAAAAATTGCCGTTGTTTTAATCTTAAACGATTACACAACAAAAAAAAAGAATTTTCTTATGCTAGAAAGACCTCGAAGAAATAGACAGTCAGAATCGATCCGAAACCTATGTCAAGAAACCTTCCTTAGCCCTTCTGATTTTATTATGCCTTTCTTTGTTCTTAAAG
The DNA here is from genome assembly GCA_964439595.1 of uncultured bacterium. Lineage (GTDB taxonomy): Bacteria > Chlamydiota > Chlamydiia > Chlamydiales > Rhabdochlamydiaceae > CAIJXB01. The sequence goes on from CAYTOK010000001.1 coordinate 7,969, forward strand.
GAAAAAATCAAAAAGAAGAAAATAAGAACCTTCCGGGGCTATCCAAATTATCTAAAGAGGAAATTGTCAAAAGTGCTGAAGCTCTCCATAAAAAAGGAGTCCCTGGTGTTCTTCTTTTTCCGGGAGAATGCATAAAAGATCAACAGGGAAAAGAAGCGCTTTCTCCACACGGAGCTGTACCAGAAGCTGTCCGTCTACTAAAAAAGGAAATTCCTTCTCTTTGTGTAATGTGCGATGTCGCCTTAGATCCTTATACAACACACGGCCATGATGGGATTGTTGATAGTAACGGGTACGTTTTAAATGATGAAACAGTAAAAACCCTAACACAAATGTCTCTATTACTAGCAGAAAGTGGAGCCGACTTCATCGCTCCTTCTGACATGATGGACGGAAGAGTGAAGGCTATTAGAGAAATTCTAGATATAAATAGCTATACTAATGTAGGGATTCTCTCTTATACAGCCAAATATGCCTCCTCGCTTTACGGTCCTTTTAGAGATACTTTAGGCTCTAAACTCCAATTCGGTGATAAAAAAAGTTATCAAATGAACCCGGCAAATAAACGAGAAGCAGTGCGAGAAGCAATGCTTGATGAAAAAGAAGGAGCTGACGCCCTTATGATCAAACCGGCGCTCTTCTATCTCGATGTCATTGCTAAAATAAGAGAAACAACCTCTCTTCCTCTCTGCGCTTACCATGTTAGCGGCGAATACGCCATGGTAATGGCGGCTCACAAAGAAGGATATCTAGATGCCGACAAAACATTTTTAGAAGCATTCCTTAGCATTAAAAGAGCTGGCGCAGACTTTATGATTAGCTACGCTTTGCCTAGAATCCTAGAGAAATTATGTTAAAAGGATAATTTCACTGCTTCTACCCCCCATTTTCAGGCAATTTTGAAGAAATTAACCTGGGTATTTTCTGCAAAAACATACCATCTAACTTTTACAAGGAGCTATAAACTCACAAATTTAACAACATCTTGGAGTGAAAGATTAGCCCAGGTTACCTGATAACCATCATAAAGCTTTAATAAATTTTGCGCCTTATGCTGCAATTCATAAAGGTTAAATTTTTTAGGGTCGATCTTCACTTCCGCAATAAATAATTTTCTCTCTAAATCATTGATAGCAACAATATCAATTTCGTTACTATTTTTTTGTTCCCAATAAGGACCTATACGATTGTATTTTTTTGTTAAAGCAATGAGCTCAAGAAAAAAACGCTCCAATAGCCTTCCGCAGTACGTGGAATAATCTCTTTCAATAATTTCTCGAACATACCCAAAATTTTTCAGTTCGATCGCACTCCAATTGCGATAAATAAATCGAAACCAAAACTGTAAAAAAGGATCCTTGATAGCAAATTTAATACGCAAAGAGGTGGGTTTTGCATTTAAGGGCACCACACGATAAATAATACCGTATGTTTTTTCTAATCGATCCATATACCCTCCTACGCCAAACCCTAAAATAGATTCAATTTCTGAGCGAGATGTTCTTCCTGCAGATAGCAATTCTAAAACGGAAAAATAAATACCAGACTCCTTACCAAATTCCAAGGTCAAAAGATGCCTACCCTCCTCTAGAAACGGTGAAAACTCTGCCAACATAAAGTCTAGTATTCCTTGAAGGTTTTTTACCCTACTAGTCATTAAAAAATCCAAATACTTAGGAACTCCCCCTGTAGTCACATAAAAATCAAATAAGTTCCGGTCTCCTATAACTTGATGATCAAGCAACACTTTTGCAATCATAGGAATAGAAAAAGGAGTCAGTTTCATAATTCGATCAGCTCTTCTAAAAAGAGGTTCTTTTTCATTTTCAAAAATCTTATACATTAACGAGTACACAGAACCTATTGCAATAAAAAGCATCTTTGCAGTGAATTTATACTTATCCCATAAGTTTTGCATCTCTGAATACACGGAAGGGTTTATTGTAAAAAATTCCTGAAATTCATCTAAAATCACAATAATTTTTTCTTTTTTTGCATACTCAAAAAGCAAAATCAGGATATCTTTAAACCGAGTAATTTCTCCTAAAACAGGAAATGGCAGTCTTTCTCGAAGAATAGCCAAAAATTCCTGACAAAGCAAAGCTTCCGGCTTTTTTTTCGCAAAAAAATAAAAATGAGTAAATGGTTTTGCAAACTGCGTGACAAGCAAGGTTTTCCCCAAACGTCTTCTTCCTGTTACTACAACCAAATTGCTTTTGCTATCCGTCTGATCCCAAAGCCGCTCTAACTCTAATTGCTCAGTTTCCCTATCATAAAATTTCACCTGTACCCCCAATTACTGTAATGCGCCTTACTGTAATACAGAGCACAAGACTCGCCTTTCTTTGTCAAACATCGAAAAGTCAAATCACAAATGACTTGTTATCAGAACTATAAAATCAATCTAAAATACTACCCTCCCCAATTCTTCCGATGAACCAAATTTTAACATATTTAAAATCGAACTTGCATTTAGACATAACTTCATATAAAATTAATCTAAATTTAATAAACATAAAGGAGAAAATCATGAACAATATAACTTTTTGTACCAGCAACCTTATTTGCGGTGCCGCATTAGGGGCATGTACAATAGGAACCGTGCCAGGAGCTGTATTGGGTGGGGTTGGCTTTTTAGCTGGCAAGGTAATCATCCTAACAGGACTTCCAAAGGCTATTCAAAACTCTCTAAGAAGCTATAATACTGACGCAATCATAATCGCCTCCGCGGTAGCACAAGTCGCCGCTGGCAGCTTTTTAGTAGCTTCTATAATCGCTGCTACAGGACTCTTAACAACTTCAATACCTATTACAGCAGGCTTTTTAGGCGCAACCTTTATAAGTGCAGCGTTTTTTGATCTTCTCATCTTTAAAGAGTTGCTGCAAAAGTGATGATTAAAAAATTTTAAGGAAAAAACCGCTCTTCACTTAGTATTGAATATAGCTTTTTACCCGTGTCTGCTTGAGCAGCTTGATCTCTTAGCCAAGCAGACATCGCATATCCCACATAATTACGGCTGCTTTGCTTCATAAACATATCAAGAAGGATGAGAAAAGCAAATCCCTTACCGTAATAGCAGTGTCCATTAAGCTCTTCATTAACATTAGTAAGTGAGTACCAAATTTAGCTAAGAAATATTTCTAACATATCTATACAGCTTCTCCCGCTGCATTTCCTCAAAGCACTGCAGCATAATTTTCTTTACTAAAGAAAAGAGGCCGCTATTTGCTATTATCTTTTTGAAAATTTAAAATTAATCTTGATTTTAAACGTAAATTTACGTAAAATTAATACAGTTTTTATAAATATAAAGAGGAAAATCATGAACAGTATAATTCCTTGTACCAGCAACCTTATTTGCGGTGCCGCATTAGGGGCATGTACAATAGGAACCGTGCCAGGAGCTGTATTAGGTGGAGTTGGCTTTTTAGCTGTCAAGGTAATCATCCTAACAGGATTGCCACAGTCTATTCAAAAATCTCTAAGAGGCTATAATAATAAATCAATCCTAATCGCCTCCGCGGTAGCACAAATCGCTGCTGGCTGCTTTTTAGTAGCTTCTATAAGCGCTGCTACAGGACTCTTAACAACTTCAATACCTATTACAGCAGGCTTTTTAGGAGCAACCTTCATAAGTGCAGCGTCTTTTAATGATCTCATCTTTAGGCGTTGCTGCGGATGTAATGATTAAAAAATTTAAGGAAAAAATCGCTCTTCACTTAGTATTGAATATAGCTTTTTACCCGTGTCTGCTTGAGCAGCTTGATCTCTTAGCCAAGCAGACATCGCATATCCCACATAATTACGGCTGCTTTGCTTCATAAACATATCAAGAGGGATGAGAAAAGCAAATCCCTTATCATGGTATTGGTGTCCATTAAGCTCTTCATTAGCATTAGTAAGTGAGTACCAAATTTAGCTAAGAAATATTTATAATATATCTATACAGCTCCTCCTGCTGCATTTCCCCAAAGCACTGTAGCATAATTTTCTTTACTAAAAGAAAGAGGCCTCTATTTGCTATTATCTTTTTGAAAAATTAAAATTAACCTTGAATTTAAACATAAATTTATGTAGAATTAATACAGTTTTAATAAATATAAAAGGGAAAATCATGAACAATATAACTTCTTGTACCAGCCACCTTATTTCCGGTGCCGCATTAGGGGCCTGTACAATAGGAGCCGTGCCAGGGTCTATATTAGGTGGAATTACCTTTTTAACTATCAAGGTAATAGACCTAACAGGATTGCCACAGTCTATTCAAAAATCTCTAAACGACTATCCCAAGATAATCCAAGCAGCCTCCATGATAGCACAAGTTGTCGCTAGCTGCTTTTTAATAGCTTCTATAAGCGTTGCTACGGGACTCTCAACAACTTCAATACCTATTACGGCAGGCTTTGTAGGAGCAACCTTCCTAAGTGCAGTGTTTTTTGATGTTCTCATCTTTGAGAGTTACTGCGGATGTAATAATTAAAAAATTTAAGGAAAAAACCGCTCTTCACTTAGTATTGAATATAGCTTTTTACCCGTGTCTGCTTGAGCAGCTTGATCTCTTAGCCAAGCAGACATCGCATATCCCACATAATTACGGCTGCTTTGCTTCATAAACATATCAAGAGGGATGAGGAAAGCAAATCCCTTATCATGGTATCGGTGTCCATTAAGCTCTTCATTAGCATTAGTAAGTGAGTACCAAAGAGCAAACCTTACCCCATTTTGGAAGTATCTACACACCTCAAAACGAGCTCCTTTGTCCCTAGCTAAAAACTGCCCCGCGGTAATGGTAAAATCTAAAGCAAGGGGCTTAAAATCATAATGAAGATCTAGAAAAACCTGATATCCAGTAAAAGGAACGTGCCTTACTTTTGTTCCATCAAATTTTTTCACCTTATGAAAAAAACTCAGACCATCATACTGTCTTTTCCAAACTGTAGCAAACTCTAATCCTATAGCAAAAGGGGAGTTTACAGGATAATACAAAAACTCAGTAGCAGCCCCTCCGTAGGCTACTTCAAAATATCCGGTAGCAAGTCGATAAAATAGTCCTTTTCCCAAATTCCAAGATTTTTGCACAAAAGCTTGTTCCAAATGGACAGTATTGGATTGATAATATTTCATAGAATCCGAACGCACTACAATCATATGAGAAGGATTCAATCTATCTACTCCGGTCATGCCTGAAGTGTTAGAAATCACCGAATAGCTTACTTGCGTTTTGTAATATACATCATTAAATAGATACCCTTCAGGGGCAGCAATCAGACCAACGTTATACTTAAACTTGCCGCTGGTATTTCCAAAAAAGCTAATAAGCCTAGGCCTTGCAGTAAAAAGCCAAATGGGCTTAGATCTTTGGAAAAGAAGAAGCGATTCATAAGTCGTTGGCTGAACTCCTGCTTCTTTCATAGAAGAAAGAGCTTGGAGCTCAAAAGAACCTATAATACCTAGGCGATAATTATAAAGATCTTTAACCCTAAAACGATAAGATTGACAAGATAAAGCCGTTGCCTCTATTACAACCGTCACAGCTTCTACATCCGACGGAATTAAAGCTGCCAAAATATCCTGTATTCTCTCTTTTACCAAATTATGATCTCGATACCTGTTATTTACGACTTTCATCCAAAGTTCTTTTTTCCCTTTGTTTATTTCTAGAAAAACAGAGTATAGATCAAGCCCTTGGTCACTAAAAGCATAAGCTAATTCTTGAGCCATAACCTCTTCTGGACGGCAAATTCCAAGAGGCTCGGTATCGACGGGAGACTTATACATTTTAGGATCGTCTACCTTAGAAAAAAAACCAGAAGAAGTTCCTAGAGGGTATCTTAAAGAAGCGGCAGCGGCAATCTTTTCTCCTCTTACGCTACTTACAGAAAGCTGCAAGGAGTCAAAAACAGTAAGAGAAAGCCCCGCATTTAATCGACTTGTAACACTTCTTCCTTTTTCATGCTCTCCGGGATTATTTTTATAATCATTGGCATCATACTCAGCTTGTAGGGTAGTATTTTTCCAAAAGTACCTACTTTTTCGAAAAGGAGACCAAGCAGCTCCCCCAAAAAAGCCTTTAAGGCGTCCGTTACCCCATCCTAGAGTTAATTCCAAGTTCTGCTCAAGCCAAGTTTGCGTAGCTGCAATATACTGAGCGTTAAATCGTTTTGTTCCAATAAAATCTTGAGCTCCAATAGAAATAAGGGGAAGGAAAGGTAAATCCTCTGCCGGCGTTAAGATTCCTAATTTAATATTACCCATCCTCTCGGCATCATCTCCAAAACCCTCAGAGCCAAACCCTGGTTCAAGAATTCCCTTATACATAAGATAATTGACGGAAAGCTCCAGCCTAGGAAAAGGCTGCACATTTAACCCATAAATATTGTAAGGGGGAGGAATAGCAGCTCCTGTGGAAGCAAACCCTTCTTTATTCATTCGCGCAGAGGGCATATTATAATAACCACCCATCATAAAAAAATTATAAAAAACAGGAAGAGCATCATTGATTTTTTTATCTACTTGATAAACTACTTCTAAGTCTTGAAACAAAGAAGATGACTCCATTTCTTGAGAAGAAAAAGCAAAGGGGATTCCTGCAATAAAAATAAAAAATACACCTAAATTGCATTTCATGATTTTTTTACTTTCTCCCGCTATATAGGACTGTCCACCCGGCAAACTAAAGACCTTTGCTATTTTTTTCAAGAAAGATCAGAGTTTCTTAACTACCCTTTAAGGTTTTAATTGAAGATAATTGAATTAGAGCATATACTCCTAGAGAAAAGAGAGAAAAAACATCAAAGTTGACAAGCTTATAAAAAAGCCTATCCACAGGGCTTTTCCACAGCTTGCTCATCTTCAACCTAGAGGGAGAACTAAATCTACATGAGCTATCTTAAGGACTTTCAAAAATGCATTACAACTCACAATTATCCTTCTTTTCTAAAAATTTGGGAAGAATATTGCCTAGGAGATGAATTAGATTTTGAAGAATTTTCCGCTATACTTAAAAACGTTAAAAATGCTTCTTTCTACAATCTTTTCCTCAAAGATTTAGAATTAGTCTATCCTCTCATTGAAACTCTAAAAGAAAAAGATAAAACACAATACCATGAAATTTTTAAACTTATTGTAGACATGCAACCGTCTCAAAACCTCGAAATGGGACAAAAAGTTTTTGATTACCTGCAAAACCTCTATGGAACAGAAAATAACTTTTTAGAGAAAATTCGACTCATTGGATTAAGAAACAAAGAAAAATTTCAAGGAGCAATTAGCAAATACGAGCTCCTCTCTCATATCAATAAAGGTAATTTTGTTTTTCACTCCGCTGGCTGGGGTGTAGGAATTATTACTGACTTCTCTCTTGTAAGAGAGCAGATAACCCTAGAATTTGATTACGTCGGAGGAAAGAAAGACCTTTCCTTTGAAACAGCTTTTAAAACATTAACTCCTATCTCTAAAGAACATTTTTTAGCTCAAAGATTTGGCAATCCTGATGCCCTTGAAAAGAAAGCCAAAGAATCCCCTGTCGAAGTTGTTCGCATGCTTCTAAAAGATCTAGGACCTAAAACAGCAGCAGAAATCAAAGATGAACTTTGTGACCTTGTTATTCCTTCTAAAGAATGGGTTAAATGGTGGCAAAATGCGAGAGCTAAAATTAAAAAAGACACGTTCATTGAGACTCCAGGAGACCTGCGCGGCTGCTTTAAGATCCGAACAACTGCCCTAACTCACGAAAGTAAGCTAACTGACGAGTTAGACAATATTTCAGACACAAAAACGCTCATCCAAAAAATCTATAGCTTCATAAAAAATTTCCCGGAAACATTAAAAGACGAGAAAACAAAAAAAACATTACACGATAAACTTAATGAAATGCTCTCTCTTCCTGAAATTTCAAAAGCACAAAAAATACAGATCTATTTCTTCCAGCAAGAATTGCTAGGAGAAAAAAAAATGGAGCAATTAGATACTCTTATTTCTGAACTAAACTCCTATAATTCCATTTTTACTATCATCAAAGAAATTGATATCCTTGCTTTCAAAAAGAAGATCCTTGTAGGAGCGCGTCGTTTACTCCAAAACTGGAGCTCCCTCTTTATAGATATGCTACTTACCCTAGATCAATCCACATTAAGAGACTACGTTCTCTCTGAGCTTTTAGGGAATAAAGAAGAAGAAAGCGTAATTAAAAAGCTAGAAGAGTTGCGCATGAACCCTACAAAACACCCAGAAACTTTTGTATGGTATTTCCAAAAAATCATGGGACCTAAGTCTGTACCTTTTTCTGATAAACAAGGAAGAATCCATTTTTTTGAAGCCTTCTTGATTTTACTCGGTTATTTAGATTCTATTCCGGAGCAAAGAGACCTCACAAGAAAAATGCACTCTATCCTTTCTGAAGGGCGCTATGCTATCGTAAGACAAATCATGCAAGAAGCCACTGTACAAGAAGTAAAAGAATTCCTCCTTTTAGCAACTAAGTGCCGATTACTTGATGACCATGAAATAAAAATACTACATTCTTTAGCAGAAGTAGCTCACCCCTCTTTGGCCAATTCTAAGAAAAAATCCAAACAAGCGGATTTAGAGCAGGAGATCATCCTATGGACAACCGAGGAAGGATACCTTAAGCTTAAACAAAGAATTGAGCACATTGCTACTGTAGAAACAGTAGAAAATGCTAAAGAAATTGAGACAGCAAGAGGTCACGGAGACTTAAGAGAAAATGCTGAATTTAAAGCCGCTTTAGAAAGAAGAGATCGCCTTCAATCTGAAGTTAAATTACTTTCAGACCAAATAAGCCAAGCAAGAGTGCTTACAGCACAAGACATCTCTACTTCTCAAGTAGGCATTGGCTGTGTGATCACTTGTAAAAATGCTCAAGGCAAGGACGTAACCTTTACGCTTCTAGGTCCTTGGGATGCAAATCCAGATAAAAACATCCTTTCTTTTCAATCTAAGCTAGCCAAAACAATGCAGGGGAAAAGAGTCGGAGAAGTTTTTGAGATGCAGGGAGAAAATCTCACTATTTTAAGCATTGCAAGTTATCTCTAAAAAATATTACTCTTGCTGTTTTCTAAGAACAGCAAGAGTTAACCCCAGGTTCACTTCATGGAACTCCTTATAGCAAGCACCAACATTCATAAGATAAGGGAATTTCGCTTTTTACTTAAAAATACAGGGTTTGATGTTCTCTCTTTACATGATTTTCCTAGTTATATCCCTCCTGAAGAAACAGAAAACACCTTTGAAGGCAATGCCTCTTTGAAAGCTAAGCTAGCAGCCCTAACCTTAAAAAAATGGGTCCTAGCAGATGATTCTGGCCTTATAGTTCCAGCACTTGGCGGAGCACCCGGGGTACATTCTTCTAAATACGCCGGAGAAAAAGCGACAGATAGAGAAAACTGCGTAAAACTACTAACTTCCATGAAGCTATTACAAGAACAGGATCGATCCGCCTACTTTGAATGTGCCATAGTAATCTCTTCCCCCGAAGGAAAGTTAAAATACTTTCAAGGACTTTGTGAGGGTTCTATCTTGGAAGAAACAAAAGGGCGCAGCGGGTTTAGCTACGATTCTATTTTTAGAAAACACGACTACAATAAAACCTTTGCAGAGCTAACAGAAGACATCAAATCTCGTATTTCTCACCGTAGAAAGGCTTTTGATAAAGCCTTACTTTACCTAGAATCCATCAAAGAACATGCACTATTGGATTGATGGCTATAACCTTCTATTTCATATCTCTTCTTCTAAATCCTCCTTTAGAAAGAAAAGAGAAGATCTAATTATAGAGCTAAATACACAAGCTATCCGGCTGAATATTCAAATAACCATCATTTTTGATGCTTTTGATAAAGAAAAAAACCTAGATATGCGAACCCACTACGGGGATTTAGAAATCATCTACTCCACTTCTAAACAAACAGCGGATGAGTCTATTTTAGACTCTATAGAAAGATCCCGTAGTCCCTCAAACATCTGTGTAGTGACAGCGGATAACGACCTTACCAAAAAAGCTAAAGCACTAAAAGCAAACATCCTTTCACTAAAAGAGTTCTTAGAGTTTCTAAAAAAAAGAGAGAGAAAATCTATGCAAAATTCTTCTGAATGGATGGATTCTCCCAAAGAAATCTCCAGACTTCTAAATATTTTTGAAAAAAAGCTCAAAGAAAAACCCCAATCTTAATTTAATCACATCCCGTTTATTATAAAATAATTATCACTATAGTAATAAAAAAAACGCTAAAGTAAATAACTAATAGCTGCTTGTTAAATAAAATTTTTGCTATTTTTAAGTAAAATAAATGTAGCAACGGAGATTTTATTATGAGCAGAATCGATGACCAAGACCCAACCCAAAAAATAAAATACTACGATGGTGAGTGGATTAAGTCCTCTAAAAGCGATAAATATTATTATCACGCAACTAATGCTAGCATAGCAAAAGTTGCAGCCCTCATAGCTAAACCGTTTGCTAAAGAAGCCTTAAGGGTTACTCGTGTTTTTACTCTTCCTTTTAAAGAAGGCTCAACCTTCTCCTCTTGGGGATACAACATTGCAGCCTTAGTTATAACTCCCTTAGCGCACTTCGTACTACTCGGACTTAAAGCAGGAGAACACTGCGGCTCTCAAAAAGCGCTGGAAGCAGCCGTTAACCTAGAAACCTGGATAGACGGAGACCTGCCCCAACAAGTTTTATTAAGTGAAAAAGCCTATTCTAAAGAATCCATCCACGGAGTTGAACAAAAACTTCCCCTTCGGAATGTAGACAGGTCGGGAATATCCCTACCTAAATCTAACGTCACTATCAATAGCGATATCTCTGTAAAAAGACCGGCCGCAGAACTTTCTCCTGAAGCAACAAGCCTTTTACAAGCAGAAGAGAGTTCTTGTTTTAACGCTGTTATAAAAAAAACCCTGGAAAAAACAGGAATCCTAGAAGGTCTTAAAAAAACTTTAGGTATATCTAAGGGTAAAGAAAAAATAGATGGAAAAGCTATCTCCAAAGCTATCAAACAAGGGTTAAAATGGGATAAAAGCGCTAAAGATGAAATGCCACGCTATATGCTAGCTCTTTTAAACTCAGGAGAGGCTGATAAAGTAGCAAAGGCTAACTTTTGGCTTCTTACAGGCACGTATTCCGAAAGTATTACAAGCGAAAACCTCAGCGGAGAAATCAAAAAAACCTCTACCAGATCAAAACCCTGGGGTAAATGCGGAACATGGGACGCCTATGATTTTGCGGAAACGACTTTCACGACCATTTATCATAAATTCCAAAAAGATCTACGCCCTGAAGTGCAAGACCATCTTAGAAATGTTCTCATTACACAAAAAGGAGCAAAGCCTCATCTAAACACCGATAGATTCTTTGGATTTCTTGCTGAAACAGAAAACCATGTTTTAATGGGGGAAAGCAACAGATACCTTGCTAATATGGCCATAAAAGCAGCAAGAAATACCGAGATCGAATTTGATAATAGCCAAAATGGGCTAGAAGAGAAAATGCTCCACCTATTAAAAGGCTTTCAAACAGCCGGTTTTTTTGAATACAACGCAAGGCCTTACGTAAGACTCTCTATAGGAGCTCTTTTAAATTTGGCTTCCTACGGCTCTCCTGCAGTAAAAGAAGAAGCTAAAAAGGTACTGGACTATTTATGTTTTACTGCCGCAGTAAGTAGTCATAACTTCCATAGGTATCCCTCTTTTAGAAGAAGACCTGATAGAGAGGTAGAAAAAACATTCAACGAATGCTATTTAACAACTGCTCTGCAAACATGGGCTCATGAAGTTGCCCCTTCCGTTCCTGCTAATTATAAAAAAAATGGTCCCTTTTCTGCCCTCACCCTTTTACACGATTACCGTCCCCCTGCTTGGATTGTAGATATAGCAACAGGTAGAGCTGGAGACTACTTTGTAGAGCTTGGCCATGGCGATGATGCCCCCCCTGAAAGCTACTGTCGCTACTTAGACTGTCTTATCTCTTCAGGAGGAGCACGCCCTACAGATTTAGGGCAGCACGTGCAAGGAATCGTTGCAAGGCCTATCTGCATTTTTACAGATAATGATGTAAATAAACTAGAAGAAACAATTCATATAAAATCTGACAAAGACTATACCCACTGGAATCACACCGGAGTCCATGATAGATTTGCCGTTGCCGAAGGTAAAGTTCACATACCTACGGGATTAAAGCCTCTAGCTACAATGGTTTTTGCTCAAGGAGCTGGAACAGGGAAAATTTATGAAAAAGGAAATGTTTTTATATTTACCTATGACTCTCCTCCCGCTATTGGATTAGTTGCCCTCTTTGATAAATCTAAATTCGGTTCAGCAACACTATTGCTTGAACAAATTAAAAATGCAAACGAAGGAAGGAACCTTTTACATGCATTTTCTTTTCCTGATGGAAACACTATAGAATACGATGTCAAAAGTCCCAAAGACCGAAGCGTCATCACAAAAATAACCGATAAAAATGGAAAGCCTCTACTTTCTACGCAAAAGAAATTCAAGGAATTTGCTCTTATCTCTGCAGATCCACAGTTTCAAGAGTTCGTACTACCCGCATTGCAAAACCCTGCTGAAAACCTACCAAAGTGCTCTTTTAAGCTACAAGAAAGACTATCGCTACAAGATCTTAAAACAAAGCTTCAATACTGTAGTCCGCATGTGCAAGAAGATCTGGCCTTACAAGATTTACCAAATAGGCTTAAACATTGTAGTGATGAGATACAAAGAGAACTATCCCTAAAAGATCTCCCTACTAGAATTCCCCAGTGCAGCACCAAGGTACAAAAAAAATTAGGTCTACTATCTCCAGATGATTATCTAAAATATTGTAGCGATAACATACAAAGTGAATTAGCCTTAAAAGATCTTCCTAACAGGCTTCGGTATTGTAAAACTGAAATTCAATGGAAGCTAGTTCAGCAAGATGCAACTCGAGTAGGTTTTTGTGACGAAGCTATTCAAGAGCAATTTTTCAAAGAAAATTTGGATTTACTAGAACATTGCAGCTCTGAATTGCAAATAAATTTAGCAACAGAAGAACCTGAGTTAGTTATCTACTGTAGTGATGAAACACAAACTAAATTAGCTTTAGAAAACCCTCAAGAGTACCTTAAACATTGTAATAAAGAAATTCAGGTTTACCTGGCTACCAAAATTATTCAAAATTATCTCAAATATTGTAGTGAACAAGTTCAAACTAAATTAGCTCTAGCTGCTAAAGCTCGCAGATTACAATACTGCAATTCCTCCATACAAAAGCAATTAGCCTTAAAAGATCCAGAAAATAGCCTTAGACACTGCGCCTCTTCCATACAAAAAGAACTAGCGCTACAAGATCTTAAAACAAGGCTTCAATACTGTAGTAAAGAAGTCCAAACTGAACTAGCGTTAAATAATCCTAAAGACTATCTTGAATATTGCGATGAAGCTTTACAAGAAAGTCTTATTCTTGATGACACCATACCAAATAGACCTAAAGATCTCGTCGAGCACATTAGCGACTCGGTATTTCAAAAAATCACCACTTTCACCTCGACTATAACAAACATCTCTAGCGCAAAAAAAATATTACAAAGAAATGGACTCCTACTTCCTTACTTTTCAAGAGAACTCCAAGAAAACAGAGAACTCCGAGCTGCTGCTGAATTTGACTCCATTAATATAGGAATTGATACACGTTATAAGAGACCTAAAAGAGTTAAAGACTGCCCATTAGAAGAACAAGAAGCATTTGTATTTAGAAACCTAGAAGCTCTACCTTACGCTAGCGAAAAAGTACAAATAAAGGTCATCGAAACCTATGCAAAAAAAGACAGTGGCCAGGCTGTTGATTTTGCTGAACACCTAGAAAATAAAAAGGATCTTGTAAAAAAAGTTCTTAAGCAAAATCCATCCCTACTAGGGCATTTTTCCACTAAGATAACAAGTGATCCAGAAATGCAGGGAATACGCTGGGAATAGAAAAACTGCGCTGATCGGAGATAACTTTTATGAGCACACTTCACAAGGAGCTTCTGCAGAGGGCACCTGTGAGGTGAACTCTACTTCTTCCCACTCAAAATTTAAGATGTGAGAACATGCTTCAGCTATAGTGGAAGATCTATTTACCGACTCTCTAAGAGCTTTTGTACCGCGGCTGAGTTTTAAATACCAAGACCCTATCCTTCGAATATCTAAAAGAGCCCTTCTATCGTTTTGGTATGAAGTGATATGGGCCATATGATCTAAAAGAGCTTTTTTATAATCTAGACTAGTTCTTTTAGTAATAATTCCTGTTTCTAAAAAATGAGCAATATCTTGAACAAGCCAAGGTTGTCCCATTGTCCCTCTTGCAAGTAAAACAGCATCACAACCCGTTTGTATAAAAATCTCTCTTGCTGCAATAGGATCAAAAACATCTCCATTGGCAATAACTTTAATATTTTTAGCAACCGCTTTACAGTCTTTAATATAGTCCCATTTAGCAGGCCCTGTGTAACCTTGAGCTCTTGTCCTTCCGTGTATACAAATAGCCGAAGCTCCCGCTTTTTCTGCTATCTCCGTGATCATCGGAGCAAAGATAGAAGAACTGTCCCATCCAGCTCTAATTTTAACAGTAACAGGTATTTTAACAGCAGCAACCATGTTAGCAATGATCTCTCCAATTTTTTCAGGAGCTTTTAACATAGCAGAGCCGCTTCCATCTTTAGTTACCTTATCTACAGGGCACCCACAGTTTAGATCAACGACATCAAAACCTAAATCCTCTATAATTTTAGCGCAAGGTCCCGCCAGCTCCGGTTTGCTGCCACAAATTTGAGCTCCAATGGGATGCATAGAGGCTTCAAAGTCCAACATGCGAAATGTATGAGGATCATGCCTAATGAGAGCGTCCATCTTGGTCATTTCACAGTAAATAAGACCGGGACCATAAGAAGCAGTCATTTTGCGAAAAGGGAAATCAGAACATCCAGCTAAAGGAGCGCAAAATATATTAGAAGGAAGGGTGATTTTCCCTAAAGAAAACGGTTTTTGCAAGAAGCTCATCTAGCACCAAGAAAACTAATAATAATTTTTTCTAATAAAGTTAGAGAAAAAAAAGCTAAAATGGGACTTAAGTCAAGAACCCCTCCAATGGGGGGAATAATTTTTCTAAAAAAATTAAGATAAGGATCTACATAATACCTAAGGAATCTCATAAAAGGCTTCTGTGATAACTGGGGAAACCATGAGCCCACAACTACTGCAAATATAAAAAGCGTATACACTGAAAAAGCTAAACGAACTATGTATCCCAAAATTCCCATAAAAACTTCCTGTTAATAACCCGGAATTGTAACTCATTTCCTTATTTTTTTGCTTTTTAAAAATTTCCAAAAGCTTAAAATCCTATTTATTTGAAGAAAATTGCCTAATTAATAACGATATCTCACTATTTGATACAGTTTTGTTTTGAAATAATCGCGAAGAAGAGTAGAATATAGAAAAAAAACCCGAGAAAATCACATGTTTTGGATTGGTCTACAGAAAGAAGGTCCCTATGTAAAATGGGCCAAATTGCATAAAAAAAATAAAAAAATATACATAGACCAACTAACAACAACCCTTCTTTCTGAGGATGTAAAACAGCTTTACTTTGGACAAACAGCCAAAGAAGAAAACTCTTTTTCTTTGATCTCAGGAATTGACACCTCTGAGCTTTTGCTAAGAGAATTAAAATTCAGCCTACAAAATAAAAGAAAAATTATTAAATCCATACCCTTCCAGATAGAAGCGCAAATACCCTACCCCTTGGAAGAATCTGTTATCTTTACGCAAATTTCTTTAGATAAAGGCTCGAAAACGTCAAGAGCCTCTTTATTTATCACAAGAATCAAATCTTTAACCTCTCATATAGAATTTTGGCAAAAACATCACATAGACCCAGAAGAAATCTCTTGTATTCCTACAGCCCTTTGCCGTTTTATAAGACAGTTCTTCCCAGGGGTAATAAAATCTCTTGTATTTCATATAGGGGAGCAGGGATGTAGCGCTACTTATTTAATGGAAGATAAAGTATTATTTTCTCACGCCTTTTTTATAAATACAACACTACTTGAAAAAGAACCTATACAAATAGAAAAGGAAATTAAAAGGCTCTTTGCTTTTTTACTTATAAAAATACAAGAAGGGAATATAGAAATAGGCGAAAATAATTTATTAGATGTAATAGTATTAGGAAACACCTCTTCTTTATTCAAATTAAAAGAATTACTAATCGCTCATCTTCCTTTAGGCATGAGACTCTTAAATAGCCCTTTAAAGTATAATGTAGATTCCTCTGCATACCAAGAAACCCTTTTAGAAAATTACGCTATTCCTATTGGACTTGCTTTAGATGGAATTAAAACAGATGGACTTTCTACGCAATTTAGAAAAAAAATATTTTCTTCTAACACCACTATCAAAAAACGAGCCAAAGCCTTTACCTTCCTGGCCCTAAGTTCCCTAGTACTAACTTTAACGGTTACCTTCTTAGGCAAAAGCTATATTGCAAAGAAACAAAATTCGCTTATTTCTTATTTTCAAAGCGCAGTGTCTCCTAAAAGCTCCATACATAACCTAGACGAATTAGAGGAAAAGATAGAGAAACTAGAGCTTTCTATGAAAAAGCAAAAAATACCATATGCCCTGACTCCTTCTTTCCCTAGTGTTTCTGAAGTGTTAGCCTATCTCAGCACCCTTCCTCCTTCTTTTAAAATACAAAACATCTCTTATCAATTAATAAAACACCCTAAAATAGGTTCTAGTAAAACTCCTTACTTAGGGAAAGTTACAGTTCAAGCTGAAATAACAGACAAAAAAGAAGCCTCAGAAATACAAAAAATTCTCTCCAAAGAAAATCCTTTAGTAGAAAAAGGGAGGGATTTCTCTTGGGAACAAAACAATTCCACGTACCATATTTCCTTTTTCTTACATCCTAAACTAGGGCCATCTTCATGAAAAAAATCATCCTCCCTTATTTTTCTAAAGAAACACTCAAAAACCCTATTTTCTTGCTAGGAGTAGCAATCCTTTTTTTAGCCTCTTTTCCTCTTTCTTTTTACACCCTCTACTTACAAAACCAGCAACTAGAAGAGCTAAAACAAAGAACATTTTCTCTGCAAAAAGAGTTGCATAAAAAAAATGGAGATCCAGCACTTTTGCTCCTCAAACAACCAGCTTCCTTTTTTTTAGAGGACTTTCTAAAAACAATCCCGAATCTTACCTTTAATAAAGGGGAAGAAAAAAAAATCGAGTCTTTTAAAGAACTAGAGCTAACTCAAGATCACCCTATTGAAATAGACGAAGAAGAACTTAAATCCATTCTTTCCTTTTTAGAAAATAAATCCATCCATCCCTACAGCGCACCTCAAGGAGCTCCTCAATTTCTTATTAAATCTTTCAACTTAGAAAAAGTAAAAGATTCTGAAGGCAAAGAAAATAAATACTCTTTTTACACAAAAATAATTCAAAGACAGAAAAATACATAACTAGGTTATTATCATATATGAAAGCAATTATTACATTTATTTTCTCTTTAGTCATTCTATCTAGTTGTGGACAAAAAAAAATAGCCGATGACTCTACACTACTTAGCATTCAAATTATTGATAGGAATGGTTTTGCAGAAACTGTTAGCTCTAAAGAGCGTCTTTCCCGCTATCAAAACACGGACTTCATTACACCTCAGCCATATCAAAAAGTACTTCGGGTTTTTGGAAAAAATCAAGAAGGAAGATCTACCTCTAAGGTAACTAGTTACCACTCAAATGGGCATATTTGGCAATATCTAGAAGTGGTAGAAGGAAGAGCTCAGGGAGCTTACAAGGAATGGCATCCTAATGGCCATCAAAAAATAGAATTTTCTATCATAGAAGGAGCTCCTGATCTTTCAGAAAGCTCCCTTGCATCCTGGGTTTTTAACGGAAAAAACAGCATCTGGGATGATAAAGGAAATCTCATGGCAGAAATTTTCTATGAAAAAGGAGCTCTTCATGGAGACTCTCTTTATTACTATCCAGAAGGAACATTACAAAAAAAAGTCCCTTATTATCAAGATGTCTTGCAAGGTTCTATTATCATTTATTCACCCTCTGGAAAAATTCTAGAAACCATCTCTTATGTAAACGACAAACCAAACGGGGAGGCTTTTGCTATTACAGAGGAAAATACACCTATCTATAAAGAGCTTTTCGAAAATGGAATCTTGTTAGAAGGATCTTACTACATCGATAATGTTGTCATAGCCTCTATCCATGAAGGCTCTGGTAAAAAGGCGGAATTTGAAGAGGGCAAGCTTGCACGCCTAGTAGAATATAAAAAGGGTATTCCTGAAGGATTGGTTGAATCTTTCAATTCTAAAGGTCTTTTACAATCCTCCTATCACCAAAAAGAAGGAAAGAAACAAGGGGAAGAAAAAGAGTATTACTTAGAAGAACCCTTTAAAGAAAAAATCCTTCTGACCTGGCAAGAAGACTCTTTACAAGGCCCAGTAAAAACTTGGTTTCCTAATGGAATACAAGAAAGCCAAAAAGAAATGTACCAAAATAAAAAAAATGGAATTTCTTTTGCTTGGTATAAAAATGGGAACCTTATGCTCAGTGAAGAATATGAAAATGATGTTCTTGTTTCAGGGTCTTATTATAAAAAAGGAGATAAAAAACCTGTTTCTCGCGTTATAAAAGGAAAAGGAACTGTTACCCTATATGATGCTGAAGGCTATTTTCTCAAAAAAATACCCTATGAAAAAGGAGTTCCTCTTTTAGAATTTGATACATCCCATGAACGCTAAACAAAAAATTAGAAAAGCATCTTTTTTGCAAAGAATGCGTTTAAGTGAAAAAAGAAGAGAAGAAGCCTCACTGAATGCTTGCTTTTTTTTACAAGAAAACTGCCAAAAAGAAAATGATCTTATACTTTCTTTTGCAAGCACTCCCTTAGAAATAAATCTATGGCCTTTTAACAAATGGCTTTTATCAAAAAACCGCCTTCTTCTTCCTAAAGTAGAAAAAGACTGTTTAACTATTTATAAAGTATCTGACTTATCTCATTTAGAAAACTCTTTTTATGACATTAAAGAACCTAATCCTTCTTTCTGCTCAAAGGTTTCTTTTGCTGAAATAAGCTTAATTTTGGTTCCTGGGCTAGCTTTTGACACTGCAGGAAATAGAATAGGCTATGGCATGGGACATTTCGATAAATTTCTTACAAACGTACCCTCAATCACAAAATGGGGGATTGGATTTCATGAGGAAAAGCAAAAACTAGTCGAGCCTGAAATTCACGATATTGCCATGGACAAGGTATTTTTTTTCTAAAAACGTAATAATAAAGTGCTTGTGAATACTTAAAAAAAGCAAAATCGGTCAATTTAGAAAGAAAATTACACTTAGACTAAGGCATTTTACATCCATAAGTTCCCGCACAAGTATTAGCAGTCACAGTAGCTCCGGCAGAAGCGTCTAAACAAGAAGAATAGAGAGTCCCTTCCATACAATACCAAAAAACCTGATAAGGGGTGACAGAGTCACTATAATTTCTAAAAGTAGAATTTTCTTCTCCGACAGGATCGGACACGCCTATCTGATCTTCCATATAAAAATGACCATGAGCTCCTATCTCTTGCTCGCCAATTTTAGCTCCATTAGCGCCAAGAACTTTTACTTTTAAAGGAAAGGGACTGTCATTATATAAAGAAAGACCAGAAAAAAGAGGGATAATTCCTAGTAAGAAAAAGACACTAAGATATTTTATCATAAACTACTCCTTGGTATCAGAGGAAACAACCTCTGTTTTATGAGGTGGTGCACAAGCTTTCTTTCCAGTCCCCTGCGCTGTTGACACAAAAGCTCCTGTAGAAACATCTTCTAAAATACAAAAGGTTTTTCCATCTAAGCACTCCCAATGTACTGTAAATGGGGTTCTTGACCGAGTCGATCCCTGAGAAGGAAGGTTTCCTTTTTGTAAAGGATTTACCGTATCACTCCAAAGAGAAGATCCCTGAGCCTCAACAATAACCTCACTTAAAATAACACCATCAGCTCCGTATATAACCGCTTTTAAAGGGCAATTTGCTTCGTTATGCAAACGAATGCTAACAGCCTGGAGAGAAGCAACCCCCAAAAGAAAAAAAAAGAAAAAACTCTGCTTTAACATAATGGATCCTTATTTTTCTGGATAATCCATATAAGCCCATTTAAAGTCTATATTTCCTATTGGAGAAATTACAATTCCTTTTAAATGTTCATTTTTTAGATATAGCCCTTTTAAATGATAGATGGGAATTATTGGCATTTCTTTAAGTAAATGAGACTCACACTCTAAAAGAGTTTTTTCCCTTTCAAGTCCCGTTTGCTTATTTGCTAAATCAAGAGAGTGTATATAAGAAGAACTCTCCCACTGCGTATTATTTGTAGAAGCATTTTTATGCTTAAAAACCTCTAAAAAACTCTCCGGATCATTATAGTCTGCAACCCAAGAGCCAAGGGCTATCTGATAATCTTTAGCATTAAGCCTGCTATAATACACCTTAGGCTCAGAGGCCTCTAAAATAACCTCTATCCCTAACACCTCTTTCCAGTTATGTTGTATAGCCTGCGCTACCAAATGGTTTTTTTGGTTAGAGGCATATAAAAGAGTAACTTTTTCAGGGGAAATAGAGATATTTTTACTCCAAAGGAGTTTAGCTTCTTCTTGCATATTTTTTATATCTACCTTAGGGGAGAAGGACACCTTAGAGTTGGGAACCAAACTAAGAGCTTCTTCTTGTCCACCTTGTAATACATAGTCTACCAAGTCTTGTCTGTTAATAGACAAAGCTAAAGCTCTTCGTAAATCCACGTTATTTAGAGGATATTTTTCTGTGTTAATTCGAAAAAAAGCAGTTGCTAAAAAAGGAAAAAAGCAAAGATTTTTTCCTTTGAGCTCCTGAAGTAAATCAACCGGAAGAGCTGATAAAGGAGATCCGGCAAAATCCAACTCTCCCTTTTCAAACATTCTAACTTCTGTATCTTCTGTTACCATGGTCATATAAAGAGACTCTAAAAAAACGTTTTTTTCATCCCAATAGGAGCTGTTTTTTACAACCTCTATAAAGTTATTGTGTTTCCAACTACTTAAAGCAAAAGGACCACAAGAAATAAAAGAATCGCTGTTTTCTCCACTCCAGGAGAGTGAACTGTCCATTTTTTCATGAACTGGGAAAAAAATAGAAAAAGAAAGAAGCTCTAAAAAATAAGGAACAGGGCGTACTAAATCAATTTGCAAAGTATTCTCGTCAATCTCTAAAGCAGCTAGCTCCTCAGGAGGTTTCAAACCTTTTTTAATTTCCTCTGCGTTTTTTATACAAAAAAGCTGATACGCATTTTCAGAAGGAAATTGAGGACTAAGAGCTGTCTGCCAGGCATAAATAAAGTCTTTAGGACGAATCCTATCCCCATTTGTCCAGAAAGCTTCTTTAAGATGAAAAACATACCTAGTTCCCGTTGAGTCTACACTAACATTTTTTGCTAAAGCGCAGGTGCTCTTTCCGTCTTGGCCCACTCGCATTAGTCCATCAAAAAGCATCTGTGTTAAAGCTCTTTCATTTAAATCTCTTGTTTTTCTAGGGTCTATTGTTTTAGGATCTGATAAAATATTTACCCTAAGAGATTGACTTCTTTCTTTTGTACCCGGCTGAGATTGACAAGAAAATGTACTAAATAAAAGCAAAACCAAAGCTAAAAATTTCATAAAATCCTACTTTTGCCTAAAATTGTCTAATCTACTATCCTACTTCTTTTGTATCAAGAGTAGCAAGCATGTATTTTATAGCAAAAACATTTACTCCCATTTTAAACACAGAAAACTTTCAATCCATTTTTGGAGGAAAAGATGGAGCAAGTGTTTCTATAGATAATCAAGGATTTATAAGGGCTCTAGAATCAATAGCTTTTCCTAAAACAAAATTCAAAATGTTAAAAAAACATCCATCGCATGTCTTAGAAGTAACGACTAAAGACTACCCTTATCCCGGACCTTTTTTTGTTGATTCTCGATTTTTACTAGAAGTAGCTGATAATCATCCGGAAAGAATTCTAGAACTTCCCTCTTCTTACTGTGTTTTACAAACCCTTGATTCTCTTTTAGGCCACCGTTATTTTTGGGGAGGGAACTGCCTAGGAATAGCGGAAATCCTTTCTTTATATCCCCCAAAAAAACAAGTTGTAGACACAACCACTTTAAACTGGCAATTAAAAGGCTTTGATTGCTCGGGACTCATGTACTATGCCTCTTCTGGATTTACACCAAGAAACACCTCTTCTTGGGTTAATTTTGGCAACCCTGTTTCGATCGAAAGGAAAAAGGTAGAGGAAATCATAGGATTTTTAAAACCATTAGATGCCATCGTGTGGAAAGGCCATATTATCTTTGTACAAGACAAAGAATACGTTATTGAAAGTAGAGCCGGAAAGGGTGTTATCAAAACAAAAACACAAGAAAGGCTTCAAAACTTAATCAATATAGAAGGGAAGACACCGAAGAACAACTGGGAAGAAGGTTTAGAACCTCAATTCCTTATTCGAAGATGGCATCCTGAATTTACTTAAACATTTTTAATTTACACGTCAATTTTATTTCTTATATTCTCCGCATACTGCGCTGCCCCTAAAAGAGCTGTTTTAGGATTTAAAATAATCTCAACAGGAATAGCCGAAAGTAGACCTTTAAACCTGCCTTTATTCATAAAATTCTCTAAAAAAATCCCATCTTTAAAAGCATCCAACATTTTAGGAGCAATGCCCCCGCCAATATAAATCCCCCCGACAGCCAAATACTTTAAAGCTAAATTACCCGCCTCGGATCCATAAATTGCAATAAAGCGTTTTACCGTTTTTATACAAATAGGACATTTTTTATTTACAGCAAACTCATAAATTACTTTGGCAGGATCTTCTTTTTCTATGCGCTCCCTCACCTCAGGCAACTCCTCTTCTTTTTTTATCTCAACCCAAAAACGGTATATATTAGCAATCCCCCTTCCACAAAGAAATCTTTCAAAAGACACATGTCCATCAAACTTTCCTCGAAAATAGTGTAAAAGCTCCTCTTCTTCTTCATTAGAAGGCGCAAAATTACAATGTCCCCCTTCAGAAGCAAACGGGTGATACGTCTTCCCATCAAAATAAAAACCCGCCTCTCCAAGTCCTGTTCCAGCAGAAATAAGAGCTTTATTTCCCTCTTTTCTAGTCCCAAAGCCTATAGTATATAGCTCATCACCCTTTAAACAACGAACCCCATAAGCGTTGGCAAGTAAATCATTAATTAAAAAAACCTTAGATCCTGGAATAAGTTTTTCTAGATTCTTCCCATCAACTACCCAGGGTAAATTAGTAGCCTGGCAGACGTTACTTTCAATAGGACCTGCAATACCCAAACAAACGTGTGTTATAAAAAAAGACTCGCCCTTAAGAAAATCACTTATAATTTCTTCTAAGCTTCCACATTCCTTACAAATGAAACGTGCTTCTTTCAGAGTTTTCCTAGATTGCACATCTTCAAAAAGAGCAAACTCAGCTTTTGTTCCCCCTATATCTCCTGCAAGAATCATCTTTCCTCCTATAGATCGTCTTTAAAACACAGTACACAAAAAACAATTTTACAAAAACATTTTCCCTTAAAAACTAAAATTGTTTTTTGAAATTGACAAGGAGCTCTACATGATCTAAACCAGGAAAAAACAAAAAACCTTTAACATCGTCTACAAACCATCCCCTTTCGACTATCTCCTTGCAATCTCTAAACAAGGAATCAGGGCCACAACTTACGTATATAAGTTGTTTTGCATTAGAGGTGAAAATTTTTTCCTTACACCTTTGAGAAAGTCCCTTCCGTGGAGGATCCACTATAATAGTATCCACATCTGAAGGAAAAACAGTCTCCTCAACAGAAGCCAAAAGAAACTCACATTTTTGAGAAACTTCTTTAGGTAAGCTGGATAAGGTTTTAAGAAAGCAAGCTTTAGAAAGAGGAGAAGACTCTACAAGTAGTAGCTTAGAAGCTTTTAGCCCAGCAGAAAGAGAAATGCAACCAACCCCAGCATAAAGCTCTAAAAGGTTTGATCGGGAGGGGATGTAGAGCTCTATAACATTTAACATTTCCTCAAAGACACTTAAATGAGCTTGTGAAAAAGACGAGGGATGGAAATTAAAAGAAATCCCTTTAATTTCCTGCCAAAAATCTTCTTCACCACAAAAAAGCTCCCACCTTGAGCTCAAGATGGTGTTAGTACAACCAAACTGGAAATTACCCCAAATAGAATGCCAAAAGCCTCCCTCTTTGTAAAGCTGTTTTACAAAGAGGGTTTCTTGTTCTGTTAAAGACTTCGCATTAAAAACCAAAGAAAGTTGCAGCTTTAAAGTTTTTCTATCAACAACCATTTGAAGATAGCGAAGGCGTCCTGTATTATTGTCTTCCCGATAAGGCTCAATGCCATGGTGAATCATTTTTTTATAGATTAAATCTAAAGCTTCATTCATTACAGGATAATGAAGAGGACACTCTTTCATTTCTACAACGGTATGAGAATTTTCTTCAAAAAGACCAATTTGCGGATGTAAAGAAGACCCTCTAACTGCTAATTTAGCTTTAGAGCGCCACCCGGTGATTTCCCTTGAAATAAGGGGGATATCTCGTCCAAAAAAAGAAGTCGCCCTATGAATCACAGGAGGATCTATAATGTTTTTTTGAAACTTACAACCGGGGCACCTAGGAAAAATAGAACAAGAAAAAAAATCCATACTCTCTACTTTTTTTATATAAAAGAAAAAAATAACTCAACTTAGGTTATTTATACAGATAAAACCTGTGTGGAAATTTTGTTCACAGGCAGTCAACAACTTGTTCATAATTTGTTCATAACAGTCTTTTACTAAAGTTATCTTCAATCTCTAAACTCGTTATCGACAACTTATGAACAACAAATTCTCTCTATGAAAAAGACCTAGATTTGAACATTTCCACACTCTACTAAAAAGAAGAAGTATATATATATAAGGTTATAAAAGAAAATAATAGAGCTTGTTTTTCCTTTCTTAAATGGTTACCATCATAAAAAACTAAAAAATTGAGGATTCATGTTGCACTCCAGTTATTATTTTACAAAAGAAGATATGAGTGCTTTTTCTTATTTATTTCAAGATACTATTTACGTTTGGGAAGTGTTAAGTAAAATTTCAATTTTTTTAAAAAATCATACTTTAGGAAAAATAGAGATACAAGTACCTGAGGGCGTTTATTTAGAAAACCCTGAATTAATATCTATAGGAAAGGGAACAAAAATAGAACCTGGTGTTTATATTAAAGGACCTGTTATTATAGGAAAGGAATGTAAAATCCTTCATGGAGCTTATATTAGAGAAAATACTATACTAGGAGATCGAGCTGTTGTAGGACATAATACAGAGGTGAAAAATAGTCTTTTTTTAGAAAGAGCACACGCTCCCCATTTTAATTATGTGGGAGATTCTATTTTAGGAACTGATACTAATTTAGGAGCTGGTGTTATTTGTGCTAATTTACGACTAGACAAGAAAAAGATCTCTGTAAATGTACAAGATAAAAAAATAGAAACAGGAATGGCAAAATTGGGTTTAATTTTAGGAAGTAGATCACAAATTGGATGCAATACTGTAACTAGTCCTGGAACTTTTATAGGTTGTGATGTGTTTTGTGATTCTTGCATTACTATAAAAGGATTTATCCCATCTAACGCCAAAGTTAAATCGCAAAAAACGTATATTGTTGAGGCTTGAAAAAATGACAACAAAAGTTTTACAAGGAAAAAAAACTAGTTATACGGGAAGTATTGCCGGTTCTCATTTTTTCCATTTTAGAGACCTTATTGAACAAGAAATCGCTGGGTGTATTTCCAGGTTTGGAGAGAAAACCAAATTAAGGGATGCTTGTGAATATGCTTTGACTAACGGAGGAAAAAGGTTTCGTCCGTTGATTGTTTTTATGGTAGCAGAAGCTCTTGGAAACGGTTTACAGGTTCATAATGCCGCTCTTTCTGTGGAATTTTTTCACACAGCCTCTTTAATTGCTGATGACCTTCCTTGTATGGATAATGATGATGAAAGAAGAGACAAACCAACTCTTCACAAAGTGTATGGAGAAACAGTCGCTCTTTTAGCTAGCTATGCGCTTATAACTTCTGCTTTCGAAGCTATCCATCAAAATACAGTTATTATGCGAAATTCAGGCCTTCCTTTTAGCGAATGGGCTGATCGTGTGTGTTGTCTTGCTTTAGAAAATGCTACACATTGTTCTGGAATTTTAGGAGCAACAGGTGGACAGTTTTTAGATATTTTCCCCCCTAATCCTAGTTTAGATACCGTAAAGAAGGTCATTTATAAAAAAACCGTTACTTTATTTGAGGTTTCTTTTGTTTTTGGATGGCTTTTTGGCGGTGGGGACATGGACAAACTTGATCTTGTGAAAAAAACAGCTTACCACATGGGGATGGCATTTCAGATTGCAGATGATTTAGGCGACATTCTTCAAGATGAAAAAAAACAAAGAGAAATAAGCATGGCTAGGGCTTTAGGAAAAGAAAAGGCTATGATTATGTTTAAAGAGGAAATGGCGTCTTTTGAAAATAACTTAAAAGAGTTGAATATTTATACTCCTTCTTTTCAAAAAATGAGCGACCTACTTTCTTTGCAAGCCGCTCAGTACATTGGTTATTCGCTTAGTTGATCTACTACTTTGCTAACTTCTTCTGATTTAGCAGAAGCGGTTAGCGCAGCTCCTTTTTCTAGGTATTTTTGTAGAATGAGTTTTTCTATTTCATCGGCTAATCCAGGATTTCCTTTAAGGAACTCTCTGGAAGCTTCTCTTCCCTGACCTAAGCGTTGGCTATTATAACTTAACCAAGTTCCTTTTTTATCAATGATTTGTAAATCTACACCCATATCTAAAATAGAACCAAGTCTAGAAATACCTTCATTAAATAGAATATCAAATTCTGCTATTCTAAACGGAGGTGCTGTTTTGTTTTTTACGATTTTTACCTTTACTCGATTGCCTATTTCTTGGTTATCGGGACCCTTAATTCCAGCTGTTCTTCGAATATCCATGCGTAGTGAAGCATAAAACTTAAGAGCTTTTCCGCCAGTTGTTGTTTCTGGGTTTCCAAACATAACGCCAATTTTTTCTCTAATTTGATTGATAAAAATAGCGCAGGTGTTGCTTTTTGCTAAAGTTGCTGTAAGCTTTCTTAATGCTTGAGACATCATTCTGGCTTGAAGCCCCATAAATGAATCTCCAATTTCCCCTTCCAGCTCAGCTTTAGGAACAAGCGCTGCGACGGAATCTATTATAATAACATCTACAGCATTAGATCTAGCTAGCATCTCTGCGATATTTAAAGCATCTTCCCCTGAGTCTGGTTGGGAAATGATAAGCTCTTCAACATTTACCCCTATTTTAGCTGCATATCCAGGATCTAAAGCGTGTTCTGCATCTATGTAAGCAGCAAGTCCACCTGATTTTTGTGCATTAGCTACAATATGCATAGCTAGGGTGGATTTTCCTGAAGATTCAGGTCCGTAAATTTCGATGATTCTTCCCCTTGGTACCCCTCCGATACCAATAGCAGAATCTAGTGCAATGGCTCCAGTTGAAATAACACTCATTTCTCTATTAGAAGAGTGTTTTCCTAATGTCATAATAGAGCCTGCCCCAAATTGCTTTTCAATCAACGAAACGGCTAGGTCTAAAGATTTTCTTTTTTCTAAGTCTATTGTTTTTTTTGGTGCTACATCTTGCGCCACTTTGTACTCCTTGTGTTTACTTTTTTGTGTAGAATATAGGGAAACCGACTTCTTTAAAAAGGAGAATTTTTTATTTTTGCTAATTTAAGTAAGATTTTTTAAAGACTGACCACTTGTATCTGGCTAATTTTTTAAATTTTTTCTTTTGGGAAAAGAATCTGAGTGAGAGGATTCGAACCTCCGACCTCTTGCACCCCATGCAAGCGCGCTAGCCAAGCTGCGCCACACCCAGATAAGATGTTATAAAGAAGAAATTCCTTCGAATTGGAATTCTGCTTTTTTAAATTCTAAAACTCCAATACGAGCACATTCTTCTACGATTTTTTCTAAAATATCGCCTGCATGAACCTCTGCAGCAGCAATATCTACAGCAATAGAAGCAGAAAAAGTTACACCTGCTCGAATACCATTAACTTTGAAGTTAGCGTAGATGGATTCTTTCTTTTTTGTAATGTTTTTGAATCTCACAAGGTTGTTTTCTGCTAAATCTTTCATAAATTAATAACCTTTCTTTGGAGTTAAACGAAAAAGGAAGATCGTAAGTCGTTTAATAGATTTGTGTCAATATTTTACGTGTTTTAATTTTTTATTTTAGTGAGTTTTTGGGGATAAAAATTCTTAATTTGCATTTTTTGTGCAAACTTTCTATAACGCTTTATAACTTTACTCTAATTGGCAAAAAGGAATTTTTTATGAATAAGTTTTTATGGTTTTTTTGCGCTTTTTTTAGTGTTTTTATGCTGGGGTCAGCAAATACAAAACAGTTACCTGTTAGTATGCTTGAACAGTCTAAAAATGTAGAATTTATTTGCGTGTATTTTACATCACTAGCGGGTGATTTTAAACAACTTACCATTCCTTCTAGCCAGATAGAATCCGCATTGAAAAATGGTCTTAAATTTGATGGGTCCTCAATCCCTGGTTATGCAAATATTTTTAACAGTGATATGCATTTAGTATTGGATTCTGAAAGTTTTTTTGTTAATCCTGTGGTAGAGGGGCAACCAAAAACGGCTCGTATTTTTGCTTATGTAAATCAAGAAGATGAAATTCCGTATCTAGCAGATCCTAGGTATTTGCTTAAGGAAGCAATACTTTTATCTAGTGAATTAAATTACGAATTTTATGTAGGCCCAGAAATTGAATTTTTTTTACTTGAAAAAGATGATAAAGGCGAATTTATTCCTTGGGGTAAAGGATGTTATTTTGGCGCAGAAACAGAAGTAAAACGGGAATCTATAAAGTTTGAGCTTATGCAGACACTTTTAGCAAATGGAGTTGTTATTGAGAAAATGCATCACGAAGTGGCTCCTGGGCAATATGAGTTTAGTATTCAATATGACACCCCAATGAAGGTTGCTGATCAAATCATGCTAGCAAAGCACCTAGTTAAGCAAGTAGCTCATAAATACGGCCTTACCGCAACATTTATGCCAAAGCCTTTTTTAGGAATGAATGGCAGTGGTATGCACATCAATTTAAGTATTGCTGATAAAATAACAAGGGAAAACCTTTTTTTTGATAGTTTTGGCGATGCTTTTTTATCAGGTCTTGCTAAAAATTGCATTGCAGGAATTATCAATAGAATTGCAGAGGGTGCTGTTATTTTAAATAGCAGTGTGAATTCCTTTAAAAGACTTGTTCCAGGGTATGAAGCCCCTGTTTATATTTGTTGGGCAAAAAAAAATCGTAGCTCTCTTATTAGGATTCCTCAAATTAGCATCAATCAATCTTGTGCTTCTCGAATAGAACTTAGGTCTCCCGATGCTCTTTGTAATCCTTATTTAGCTTTTACTTTTTTGCTTCAATCAAGTCTTGCTGGAATTATGAATGAAGAATTTCTTCCGTATCCTATTGAAGAAAATCTTTTTAAATTAACACCTAAAGAAGTTAAAGATAGAGGTATTAGAACGCTTCCTTCTTCTTTAGAACAAGCTCTTTATAATTTTGAAAATTCGCCAAGTATGCGCGATATTTTTAATCATGTTTTGATTCGTGAATTTATAAAGATTAAATCCAAGGAACTAGAGCAATTTCAAAAAAGTATTTCTCTCTGGGAGTTGCAGAATTGTCTATAGTCTTAAAATAGCAAATAAAGGAGTGGCTTTTATTTCCATTTTGAATAATGGATTTTTTGTGCTGTCAAAAAGATGAATTTATATTTTATTTTGTTGAGTGTTTTCTTTCTTGGGATACGGGCTTTAGCGGCGGATCACTCGGGATCTAATGATTTTTTATATAATTATGCTATTATCGGTTCTGAAAGAGAAGCAATTGCTCCTTATATCTTACCTAAAGATCACCCCATTAAAGAGGAATTGGATGCTATTTTTTGCTCAACAAGGGTCACTTTAAATCAGCAAACGTTTCGGATGGCTGGATTTATTATAAAATACAGTCAGCCTAGAAGTTTTATTAGGGTGGCAAGTCACCCTGCTATTCCCGGATATTTAGTTAAAGTATATTTAGATTCAGAGCACAGGTTGAAAAGAAATACAGAGGGGTGGGTTTGGTTTGTAAGGAGGATAGAAGGAGTTAATAAGATTCATGAGTATATTACATCTATTGAATCAAAATTTTTTGTTGCGCCTAAAAAGTGGATTTATCCGCTTCCTATAAATCCATCTATTCCTGGAACCTTTGGATACCAGAGAAAAAATGAAATTCTTGTTGTTGAAGATATGAGGCTTGTTTCCAAAGAAAAAAGCACAAAAGCATGGAAAACTAAAATCACAAAAGATCATTTAGATGAGCTTTATGGGATTCTTTATTATGCCGGAGGAAATAGTTATAGACCGGATAATATTGCGTATACTGAAGAGGGAAAATTTGCCTTTATTGATACTGAATATTCTTACATTTATAGAAGTTCTTATGAGTCAATAAAAAAATATTTATCTCCTGAAATGGCCAAATATTGGGAAACAAAATGTAGAAAGGGTAAATAGATGAATTTTTGACTAAAAAAGAGAAAATATACATACTGTTTGTATGGATGAAAAATGGAAACAACTACTAGAAAAAGAATTCTCGTCTTCTTATATGGAGAAGTTGTTTTCTTTTTTAACAAAAGAACGATCTGAATATACGGTATACCCTCCTGAGGATCTTGTTTTTTCGGCTTTTTCTGAAACTCCTTTCGATAAGGTTAAGGTTGTGATTATCGGGCAAGATCCTTATCATGGCGAAGGTCAAGCACATGGACTTAGTTTTAGTGTTCTTCCTGGAGTCCCACCGCCACATTCATTAAAAAACATTTTTAAGGAGTTGAACGCTGATTTACATCTCTTGATTCCTAAAACAGGTTACTTACTTTCTTGGGCAAAACAAGGGGTTTTTTTACTTAACTCCATCTTAACGGTAAGAGCTGGTGAGCCTAAATCACATCATAATCAAGGTTGGGAAAGATTTACTGACGCTGTTATTGATAAATTATTACAAAGAGAGGATCCTTTGGTATTTCTTTTGTGGGGCAAATCTGCAGAGGAAAAAGGAGCTAAGATCCTCCTCTCTCCAACACATAAAGTTTTGGTAGCAGCTCACCCCTCTCCTTATTCCGCCAAGAATTTTTTGGGATGTCGTCATTTTTCTAAGGCTAATGAGTATTTGGTTTCTTGGGGAAAAAAGCCTATTACTTGGGACTTAGCATGATTCAAGAAGAGTTGAAAACTATTTTAGAGAGCCTGGAAGAGGAGTTTTTTTCTTCAAAACGCCTTGAGTATATCAAAGCTTTTGAAAGAATTTCTTCTCGTTATAGAAAAGGATCTGGGTTTTTTTTGCAAACAGAAGAAGAGAGAAGAGTTTATTTATTTACTCGCCTTCCAGGGACACTTTCTGCAGTTTCAAAGGTATTTGAAGAGATTTTTTTGAGATATGGTGATGCATATAGTTCGTTTCTTGATGTGGGAGCTGGTCCAGGAACTGGAATGTGGGCAGCTTTGCATTATTTTAAGAAAATAAAAAATTGTCTTTTACTCGAAAAAGATGTGCAGTTTACAG
Source organism: uncultured bacterium (assembly GCA_964439595.1). Lineage (GTDB taxonomy): Bacteria > Chlamydiota > Chlamydiia > Chlamydiales > Rhabdochlamydiaceae > CAIJXB01. Next base: position 39,799 of record CAYTOK010000001.1, read on the forward strand.
CTCTTGGAAGAGAAATTGCTAAGAAAGCTTCTTCGATTCCTATTAAAGAAGCGCTATTTCATATTTGTGATTTAGAAAAACCTATAAAAGTCGAACCACACGACCTTGTTCTTTTATCCTATTCTATAGGAGAAATACAAGAGGATAAATGGAGCTCTTTATTAGAAACTTTGTGGAGCGCTACCATGAAAACGCTTGTGATTATAGAGCCTGGCACCCCTGCTGGGTACTTAAGACTTATGAAAATTCGCGAAATTCTTATTAAATTAGGAGGCTTTCTTTGGGCCCCTTGTCCACATAGTTTATCTTGTCCTTTAGAAAAAGGAGATTGGTGTCATTTTTCTTCTAGGGTGCAAAGGACTTCTTTGCATAGACAGCTTAAATCGGCAGACCTAGGTTATGAAGATGAAAAATTTTCCTATCTTGTTTTCGGGAAGAGTCCTCTAAATTCTTTTGAATCTAGAGTAATTCGTAGACCTATTAAGCATTCAGGGCATGTGGAATTTACTCTTTGTCAAGAAAAAGGGATCCAAAAGATAGTTTATTCTAAAAAAGATAAGGAATTGTATCGGTCTAGAAAAAAGCTTGAGTGGGGTGATTTTTTTTAAATACCCAATAGGGTAGTATTTGGGTAGGATTATTGAACACCCCTGTGAGTTTTTATGTCAGCCCCGTCTTTTAAAAAAGTTCTCCCCTATGCGCTTGTAGTTTTTTTTGGCTATATGGGCTTTTCTATGCCCCTTCCTATACTACCTGAGATGTTTTTAGACGCAAAAGAAGGAATTCTTTCTCCATTATATTCTAGAGAGTTAAAAACAATTCTTCTTGGGATTGTTATGGCAGCTTATCCTTTTGGCCAGTTGATTGGCGCTCCTATTTTAGGAAAGTGCTCCGATAAATGGGGAAGAAAGAAAATTATTTTACTTTCTTTATTAGGTTCTATGGCTGGGTATATTTTTACGGCGATAGCTACAAGTCATGTTAGTGTGGTTTTCATCTTTTTAGGGTTATTTATTTGTGGTCTTTGTGAAGGGAACGTAGCTATTGCGCAATCAGTCGTAGCGGATCTAGCCGCTGAAGGGGAAGAAAATAACCATAAAATATCTCATTTTGGGTGGATTAATTTGTTTGCCTGTTTTGCTTTTATTATAGGACCGATTGTAGGAGGGCAGCTATCTGACTCTTCTTTAATTCCATGGTTTACTTTTGCAACCCCATTTTGGATAGCTGCTGGAATGACTTTAATTGGAACCGGTATAGTGTTATGTTTTTCTGAAGAAACTAAGAAATCTACTATAAAAGGACCCGTTGCTGGATATTGGAAAAGTTTTAAAGAAGGAATGAAACAAAGGAAGCTACGAAAACTGTATCTTGTGAACTTTTTTTTGGCTTTTGGTTATTTTTCTTACTTTCGATTTTTCCCTGTATATATAGACGAAAAATTTTCTTTTGATGCAGGGATGCTTGGTTATGTCATTGGGTATGGGTCTATTACTTTTGCTATTTTTTCCGTGCTTTTATTAAAACCCATTTCTAAATGGATGGGTCCTGAAAAATCAGTAGGCGTTTTTTCTTTTCTTTTGGCTTTATCTTTTGGTTTTATTTTATGTTTTAACTACCCCTTGAGTTTATTATTTACTACCCCCCCGGTTAACCTTTGTTTGGCCGTTGTAATGACTTATTCTGCCGTAATGGTTTCAGATGCTTCTTCTATTGAATTTCAGGGGCAAGCTTTTGGAATGTTAACTTCAGTACAAGTTGCTGCCGAGGTTCTAACGGGTCTTTTAGGAGGTTTTTTAGCAGGATATCATACAACATTTCCTATGTTTGTAGGATCTGCCATGTTAATTATTGGATCAATTATTTTATTAGCTTTTAAACAGGAAAAAAAACCATGTTAGAAGGTTCTTTAGTGGCTCTCGTTACTCCATTTTTTGAAGATGGATCTATTGATTTTACCTCTTTTTGTAAAAGTGTTTCTTGGCAAATAGAGCAAGGTACGAAGGGCTTGGTTATTTGTGGATCTACCGGAGAATCTTCAACCTTATCTTCTTTAGAGCAAGAGGAACTCATTTCTTTAGCAGTTAAAGAAGCAAAGGGTCGTATTCCTATTATTGCGGGCACCGGCAGTAATGACACAAGGGTCGCCGTAGAAAGAACGTTAAAAGCAAAAAATGCTGGGGCGGATGCATCTCTTCTCATTTTTCCTTATTATAATAGGCCCACTTTTGAAGGGTGTTTAAGGCATTTACAAAAAGTAAATGAATGTAATTTCCCTTTCCTATTGTATCATAATCCCGGGAGGACGGGAGGGCGTTTTTCTCCTGCGCAATTAGCTGAGTTTTTAACTATTGAAAATACAATAGGTATAAAAGAAGCAGCAGGTGACGTAGATCATTGTCTAGAGGTAATGAGACTTAGCTCTAAGCCTCTTTTTTCTGGAGATGACACCCTTTCTCTTCCTCTTATTGCTTCAGGAGCTAGGGGAAGTATTTCTATTATAGGAAATTTAGTCCCTAAGGAGTGGTCCTTATTTATCAAATACGCTTTAGAAGGAAATTTTACTAAAGCTAGAGAGCTGTATTATTTTTTTGCGCCTCTTTGTAAAGCTATGTTCTTAGAAACTAATCCTCAATGTATTAAATATGCTATGAGTTTAGAGGGATATTGCAAGCCTCATATGAGGCTTCCTTTAGTAGTTCCTAAAGAGCAAATAAGAAAACAAATAGCAGAAACCTATCAAGACTTTAAAAAAAAATCCCCTTCTTTTTTTTGAGATCTTTCTAATAAAAGTTTTTTTTGTTACGTTGAATTTTGTAACTATAACAAAATACTTATGGGAATATGGAAAAAAAAAAAAGTGACCTAGTTGGAGATCTCTTGGGAGGGCTTGCCTCCATGCTTGTAGCTCTTCCTTCAGCTATTGCTTTTGGAGTTATTCTCTACGCTCCTCTTGGGCTTGGATATACTGGTAATGCTGCGGTTGCAGGTATAATTGGCACTATTATCTTAGGGCTTATCGCTTCTTTTTTTGGGGGTACATCACGTTTAATTTCAGCGCCGTGTGCTCCTGCTGCTGCACTTCTTGCTATTTTTGTAGCGGAACTTCTTAAAGAGGGTTTAGTACCACCTACAATTATTCCTTTTTATGTAGCTTTTGTTTCTATTTTAGCGGGTATTATGCAGTTTTTAGCAGGGTGTTTCACTTTGGGGAAATTTATTAAATACATCCCTTACCCTGTTGTAGCTGGATATTTAAATGCTGTGAGTATTTTGATTCTTTTAGGTCAAATACCTGCTTTTTTAGGATTTCCTAAAGAATCTACCTTTTTTCAGGGCTTATTTATTCCTTCTACATGGCATGTAGAAAGTGTAATTATAGGATCAGTTAGCTTGCTAGCTATGGTTTTTTCTCCTAAATTTTTCAAACGTATTCCTTCTGTTTTTATTTCTTTATTATTTGGAATCATCTCTTATTTTGTTATAGCTTTATTTAATGTGGAGATTTTTACATCTGTTAATAATCCATTAATTATAGGGAGCATTTCTTTTTCAGCTTCGGAAGCTTTTTTTTCAATAGTAAATCAGTGGTCTTATTTAGATAATATTGGCATCGCGGGAATTTTTAACCTTCTTGTTCCCGCAGTAACATTAGCGATATTGCTTTCGATTGATTCTTTAAAAACATGCGTGATCCTTGATGTAATGACGCAGTCTCGTCATAATTCAAATAGAGAATTGGTTGGTCAGGGGTTAGGAAACATTGCTTCTGCTGCACTAGGAGGAATTGTAGGATCTGGAGTTACAGGCGCCACGCTAATCAACATAGTTAGCGGCGCTAAAACTAATCGTTCTAGTGTTTTTGCTGCTCTTTTTGCAGCAGTCGTTCTTTTTCTTTTAGTAAAATTAGTAGCGTGGATTCCTTTAGCTGCTTTAGCAGGAGTTTTAATTGTAATAGCCATCCGTATGTTAGATAAAACGAGTATTCAATTACTAAAAAGTAAAAGTACCTTATTCGATTTTTTTGTTATTTTGGCAGTGGTTGTTTCTGCTATAACCATGAGCTTAGTCATTGCTGCTGCTATTGGCACGGTTTTAGCTATTATTTTATTTTTGCGAGAACAAATTAGGTCTTCTGTTGTTAGACGAAAATTTTTGGGAAATCAAAAATTTTCCAAAAAACAGCGAATTACAAAAGAATTATCTATTCTTCAAGCAGAGGGCAAGGACACAGTTATTTGCGAGCTACAGGGCCCTTTATTTTTTGGAACAACAGATCAGCTTTTTACAGAGTTAGAGACATATCTTACCCATTGTTTATTTGTAGTATTTGATATGCGAAGAGTACAGTCTTTAGATTTTACGGCTGCAAATATGCTAAGGCAAATTCATAATCGCGTTAAAGAAAGAAATGGGTACTTAATACTTACGTCAGTCCCTTCTAGTTTACCTACAGGACAAAACGTAAAAGAGTATCTTTTGACGCTTGGGTTTGGAGAAATGGATATGAATTTGAAAATTTATCAGGACCTTGATTCAGCTTTAGAGTGGATTGAAGATGAAATTATAAGTAAAAAATTAAAAAACGATGTGAAAGATTCTGCTATTTTAGACCTATCGGAGTTTGAATTTTTTGCAAAAGTTCCTCAAAAAATAGTGGAGAAAATTTCTTTAGTTGTAAAAGAAAAAACGTATCAGTCTGGGGAGCCGGTTTTTTCTATGGGAGACGAAAGTAATGATATCTATTTTCTTCGCAAAGGCACTGTGAAAATTAATTTATCTTTAAGTAGAGATGTGAAACATCACCTTCTAACCCTATCAAAGGGAAGCTTTTTTGGAGAGATGTCTTTTTTAGATAAGGGCAAGCGGTCAGCTAATGCTATTGCAATAGATGAAGTTATGCTATACTCTCTTTCAAGGTCGCAGTTTGAAGAGCTTAGTAAAGATATGCCTGAGATATTAGGATATTTTTTCGAGAGTCTAGCTTATACCCTTTCTAAAAAATTACGATTAACTAATATAGAGTTAATTGCAGAGGAAGAAGGATAATTTTTAACTATAATTTTATTTTTCTGTGAATTTTATCGGCCATCCTTTTTTAACGTTAGACTGAACCTTCTCATAATTTTTGCTGAAATTAGGATCTAACTCTGTTAAAGGCACCTTTCCTTCATTGGTAAGGATGATAGGGTTGATTCCTCTAAATTTACTTTTTATGGCCATATCTGCATCAAAATCATCACTAACAAAATAGTAGTTTTCAGGAGAAGAAATTCGCATCATACAATTTTGAATTTTAGAATCATTGCTATTAGTTAACCTATCCCAAATAAGGTCATCTACTCCAAAATGGATATCATCATAAGAGAGATATCCTGTGTCGAGACTTTTTAAAATTGCTTCAGCAAGCCAAGTAGAAAGGAGATATTCTACTTTATTTCCCCAGGCTTCTTCCGTCATAAAAAGAGAAAATTGGGCTATTTTTGTCATTAGATCTTGATTATTGCTAACCCAGCAGTTATCTACAAACTGAAGGCTTTCTATGATTTTATGAGATTCTTCTTTAGTAATGAATCCTTTAAGATAGGCTCCTTGAATGTTGTATTCTATTCTATCAGCACAAAGGCATGTACCTTTTTGCTCTAGCATAGGAAAAAGATCTTCTAGTGGCATGATTTGCTCTACAGTCAGGTTGTGTTTTTTAAGAATTTGACCTAATCCGTATTTACTTATAAAATCTGCGTGAATGCTATTTTGATAATCTTTTTCCCCAGATTCTTTATGAAAAATCCAGTCGCCTACATGAGAAAAAACAGTATGGGAAACATCGTGTAAAAGACCCGCTACTTGTTCTTCTAAAGAGGCGTTTTTTAGACGAAGAATGGCAAATACTCCAAGAGAATGCTCGTAACGAGTGTAGTTTTCTTTATGGGTTGTGTAGTAAGAAACTCCGTATTGATGAATGTATTTAAGCCTTTGAAAAGCTGGACTTTCTATAAGCTCTAAAAGAACGGGTTCTTCTACTTCAAGTGGTCCATAAAATGTATGGATTGTTGTAGAAAACAAAGAAGAAAGGGAAAAAATGAATATGAAAAGTTTTAAAAAAAATGATGCCATTATATTCCATAGTAAAAAGTGAGTTTTAAGAAAAATACAATTTTCTTCTGTTATTCTCAAGTTATAGAATAATAGGATCTGTGATGTAAAGCTGTTTTACACCTTTTTTCGGCCTTTTTAACAGAGGTCAGACTTGAAGAGCCTGAAACAAAGCTTCCATTTAAATAGCTTTTAGGAAAATTACAAGACTGTAGTTTAAATGGAGATTGCAATTTTTGTAATTTTACGCTATCTAAAGGTAAAAGCAACACCCAGGTGGCAGCTAGGCTCTGACTATAAAGATCCATTTTTTAAGGCGTATTGTTTATCGCACATACTGAGAGACTGTCAAAAGAATGAAGTGTTTTTTTATTCTAGCTTTAATGGTTTTTTTTCTTCCCCAAAAGCAAGTATGCGCAGAAAAATGCAGCGCGGAATTCGGATCATACATCGGGCAATCTTTCCTCACTAAAGCTTATAGTAACTGCGGTGAAGATTGCTCTAAAAATGAAAGCAATTTCGTTTTATTAAAAAATACTAGTAGAAAAATACTAAGCGGAATGAAATGGCAGTGTGTTGAATACGCAAGGCGATGGCTTATTGAAAATAAAAACATTACATTTGCAGATGTCAGATACGCGCATTCTATTTGGGGTTTAAAAAATGGCCAACTAATTGACGCTAATCTGCAGGTGCCCTTACTCAAATTTGAGAATAAGATTTCTGATGTACAGCCAGAAATAGGTGATTTATTAATTTATAGTACTGACTTTGACATAACGGGCCATGTAGCCGTAGTTGTAAGCGTAAATAGCAATTTTATTACAATTGCAGAACAAAATTACTTCAATGATCTTTGGGATGGCGCTACGTACTCCCGTCGTTTATTAATAGAAAAAGATAAAAAAAATAGGTATCGAATTTTTGATGATGCACTGATCGGATGGGTACGTTTTGACCTCTCAGACACATGCAAACTTCGTTCTTAAGGGCTGAGTTAGTAATGTAAAACAGCTCTACATCGTTTTTAGCCTTTCTAATAGATGGTCTCCAACTCGAAGAGCATTTGCTATAATGGTGAGGCTTGGATTCACAGAAGAGCTGGAAACAAAAAAGCTGCCATCTACTACATATAGGTTATCTAAATCATGAGCCTTACAGTTGATATCTAATGCTGATTTAGTAGGATCTGTGCCAAAGCGTATAGTTCCACATTGATGAGCCGTCCCAGCTAGAGGGATTCTTTTCCCTATATATGCTGAATTGTCAATAAGGTGATGTTTCATTCCTATTTTCTGTAACATCTCTTTAAGTTTTTTAATAAGGTGCTGATGAGACTCTTGATTATTAGGAGTGTAAGAGAGTTGGATATTTCCATTTTCTGTTAAGGTCACTCGATTAGATGGGTCTGGAAGGTCTTCTGTTGTCATCCAAAAATCAATCGAATGCTTAGCCATTTGATCTAAGATAAATCCCGGTACCAAAGGTCCTGCATCTCCCCTGAACATTTCTTTATCTGATTTCCCCAGCATTTGAATATGCCCTAGAGGGTAATTCCAGTCGTCTGCACCAAAGTAGAAATCATTAATTCCTAGGGTCTTTTGGAACTTTGTGGGATTTTTTTGGGTAGATAGAGCTATCATAGCCGAATTGTTGTGACACATGTAGAAGCGTCCAACAACATCAGAGCGATTGGCTAGCCCTGTGGGATGCATAGCGTTAGCAGAGCGTAGTAAGAGTGCTGCTGAATTAATAGCTCCGCAGCTGACTATAACTAAAGCTGCTTTATAAGACTCTTCCTTTAATCCTCTTTGTACTATCACCTGAGTAACTTCTTTTCCATTTGGAGATGTTTCTAGTCTTTTAACATAGCTATTTGTAAGCAATGTCACGTTGTTATTTTTAAGTGCAGGCTTGACGCATACAGTTTCAGCATCAGCTTTTCCGTCTACTAGGCAAGGAAAGCCATCACAGGTACTACATTTAATACAAGGGCTAAAGGCTTTATTAGACTCATCAAGAATTAATCCAACAGGAAGAGGGAATGGAGTGTGTCCTATAGCTGCTAAATCATTTGCAAGCTTTTGAATGCGAGGTTCATGTTTGACAGGGGGATATGGATAGGGCGCTGTTTCTTTAGGGTCTGTAGGGTCAATTCCCCTTTCTCCATGAACATGGTATAGTTTTTCTGCTTTATTGTAATAAGGGGCCATTTCCTCATAGCTAATAGGCCAGGCGGGAGAAATACCATCTTTATGTTGGACATTACCAAAATCTTTCTCTCTCATTCTTAAAAGAGCAGCCCCATAAAGTTTTGTATTGCCTCCCACAAAGTAATGAATTCCTGGATGAAATTCTTTTCCTTCTTTATCAATCCAGGGCTCGTTTGCTGTGTATTTTCCTTTTACGAAAACTTCTTTAGAACTCCAATTTTCTTTTTCTCTAGGAAGGTAATCTCCTCTTTCTAATAAAAGTATTTTTTTTCCAGAAGAGGCTAGGTGGTGTGCTAGGGTGCCCCCTCCTGCTCCTGTTCCAATAATAATAACATCGTAATTCATATTATCCCCCCGTAGAAAAGCCGGGATAAAGAGTCATTCCTCCATCCACAAAAATTGTTGTTCCTGTAATGTAATCTGCAAAATCAGAAGCTAGCCAAGCTGCACATTTACCGATATCATCAGGGTCTCCAATCCTATTGTAAGGGATGAGAGTAAGTAGGCTTTTTGCAGCTTCAGGAGTTTGCCAAGCAGCCTGGTTTATATGGGTTTTAATAGCCCCCGGAGCAATGCTATTCACCCTAATGCGATGAGGAGCTACTTCTTGTGCTATACTTTTCATCATGAGGTCGATCCCTCCTTTAGAAGCTGCATAGTTTACATGTCCTCCCCAAGGGATTACTTGGTGAACAGAGCTCATGCAAATAATTTTTCCAGCAGCACAGGAGATAGATTTAACAACCCCTCTTCGTTTAAATTCTTTTACAGCTTCTCTACAACAAAGAAACTGTCCCGTTAAGTTTGTTCCTATAACTGCATTCCACTGCGCTAAGGTCATCTCCTCTAAGGCTGAATCTCTTTGAATACCGGCATTGCTAACTAGAATGTCAATTGTTCCAAATTCTTTATACATTTTTTGAAACATAGCTATAACTTCTTCTTCTTTGGAAACATCTGCTTTGTGGCTATAGCTTTTTACTCCAAAGCTTTGAATTGTTTTAACGAGATCTTCTGCTTCTTCATCTCCGGAAAAGTAGTTTATAACGACATCAGCACCGGATCTTCCAAGAGATAGAGCTATTGCTTTTCCAATACCCGTGTTTGCTCCTGTTACAAGGGCTTTTTGTCCTTTAAGATGAGGCGGTTCTTTACATGAAGGCATAACCACTTCCGGTAGTTTATTTTGAGTCACAAGGGGCTCCTATAGTGATGGGTGTAAGATGTTTTACTAATATCTTTTCTATAGGGATTTTAAGAAATAAAATAAAGTTTTTATTTTGCCGAGGGAATATAAGCAGTCCGGAAATAGCCTGCTTATATATTAAATTTCAATTTCTAAGCGATATGCTTGGATTTGTTCGTGTCTTTTTAAAATGGGTTTTACTTCACTTTCAAGAAACTCTCTCACCTGCTCTGGAGCCCTTCCTATAAAATGAGTGGGCATAAGAAGTTCGTGAAGTTCATCTAAAGATAAATCGAAGGTGCTATCGTTTGCAATTTTTTTGATAAAATCTTCCTTGATCCCTTCTTCTTTCCATTTTCTAGCAACTTCGTGGGTATGAAGACGAAGTGCTTCATGCACTGCTTGTCTATCTCTTCCTTTTTTAAAGGAGGCCGTTAAAATGTGCTCTGTAGCAAGAAACGGAATTTCTTCTTTTAGATGCTCTTCTACAATTTTAGGGTAAACAACTAACCCGGAAGCTATGTAATGGAATAGATTTAATATCGAGTCTGCTGTTAAGAAAGCTTCTGGAATAGAAATGCGCCTATTAGAAGAGTCGTCAAGGCTTCTTTCTAGCCACTGCGTAGCTGCTGTATAGCTAGGGTTAGCTTGTAATGAAATGAGAAATCGAGCCAGCCCACACATTCTTTCTGAACGGTTAGGATTACGTTTGTAAGGCATTGCAGAAGATCCTATTTGTTTTTCTCCAAAAGGTTCTTCCATTTCCTTCATATGGGCCAGTAATCTAAGATCTGTGCCGAATTTATGGGCAGAAACAGCTATAGACGCCAGTGTATTTACAATTCTAACATCTTGTTTTCTTGTATAAGTTTGCCCTGAAATGGCTAATATTTTATGAAAGCCCATTTCTTCAGCTATCATCTTTTCCATCTGTCTAACTTTTGTTTCATTACCCTCAAAAAGAGTTAGGTAAGAAGCTTGTGTTCCACTTGCTCCTTTTGCTCCTAAAAAGTGTAACTGTTCCATCCGGTCAAGCAAATCATGAAAATCCATTAAAAGATCCTGCATCCAAAGGCAGATTCTTTTCCCAACGGTGGTAGGTTGTGCTGTTTGTAAATGGGTAAAACTTAAACAAGGTAGATCTGCATGTTTTTCTGCTTGAATACTTAATTTTCTGATTGTATCAAGTAGTTTGGCTTTAATTATTTTAAGCCCCTCTCTCATTAAAAGAAGGTCAGTATTGTCAGTGATATAACAAGAAGTGGCACCCAAATGTACTATACCCTTTGATTCAGGGCAAACGTCTGCAAAGGCATATATATGTGCCATGACATCATGCCCAAGCTGTTTTTCATAATAAGCAGCTCTTTTAAAATCAATGTCATGGATTTTTTTTTCCATGGCCAAGATTTGTTCAGCTTTAATAGGAAGCCCTAAATTTTTTTGGGCTCTAGCTAAAGCAATCCAAAGCTTTCGCCAAATGGCATATTTATAGGTAGGGGTAAAAATATTTAGCATTTCTTTGCTCGCATAACGAGAAGCTAGAGCGGACTCGAAATAAGGCTCTTCTGTCATTTTATACCCCCCCCTTTTACGATGGCTTGTTCTAGATTCTTTAATAACTCTTTAGCTTTTTTTTTGTCAGCAGAAGAAAGATTCAGCTCATTTTGAGATAAGAAGTCGAGGATGCGCTGTAAGCTTTTAAATAAGCTTACGGTTAGATTTTTTTTTCTTTTATCTGAATCCACCAAGGGAAAAGCACGTCGAATTTTTTCTAATAAGACTTCTTTAGTTTCTCCCTGGTAGTTTTGAATGATTTTTTCTTTTAGATCAATTGAACCAAAACGGCTAGCTAAGGTATAGGCTGCCTGTCTTGGCATGGCATCCAACTTAGGGATTAGATTTTGGGAGAGTTGTTGGTAAAGTTCAAAATATTGTAAAAAATTGTAAGGAGTTTGTCTATTTCCATAAGTTTGGATTAACCAAAAAGTAAAAGCTCCTTCCTTATATTTTTTTAAAATAGCTTGCGCTTTTTTGATGCGCTCGCCATGAAGAATTATAGCTTGATTATTGATTGCTTTTACTTCAGAAGTAATTGAGGCAAGATGGACAAAATCTTGATGAGTATCGTAGCTTTCTTCTTTGTAGTCTTCTAAAAGCTCTTTTAGAAACACTTGCTCTTCACTACTTAGTGGAGTAACTTTAAATACGCCGGCAAAACTTGATAAGTTGCCGTTAGATGACCTTTCAGCTAGGCTGGACATTTTAGAAGATTTTTCAGAGGAGGCTCTTAGCCTCTCTGTAAGAAGAGTGTTGACTTTTGACATGTAAAGCTATTTTACAACCGTGTTAAGAGTTCTTTAGTAAGCTCAAGGTAATCTTGGGCTGCTCTGCTTTTGGGTGCTGTTTCAAAAACAGGCATGCCAAAGACTGAGGATTCTGATACCGATACATCTCTTCGTATTTTAGTGTCTAGTGTTTTTTTGGGGAAGGTGTTTTCTATCACCTCTAAAAAAGCATCATTGCTTTTCCCTCTAGGATTCCAAAAAGAAAGAGCTACACCAAGAACTTGAAGAGAGTGCCTTTGCGATATGTTTTCTAAAAAAAGAGAAAGTCTTTGTAACCCTTTAACGCTATAAAATTCAGGAGTTGCACACACAAGAGAATGGTTGGAGGCAATGAGGGCAGATTCAGTAAGCCAGCAAAGAGAAGGGGGCGTATCTATGATAATAGTATCAAAAGAAAGGGGCTTTAGGGTTTCTTTAAGCTTTTCATGGGAATACCTGTCCCCTGCTAAAAGGCCGGATACCTCTACTCTTTCAAGCCAGGTATCTGCAGGAATAAGAGAAAGGCCTGGAATACAAGTTGGTACAATGACTTCTTCTATGTTCTTTTCGCCTTGTAAAACGCTAGCCATGCTATCTTGCGCATCAGGGTCAAATCCGAGTCCAGTAGTTAAATTAGCCTGGGCATCAAAATCAATGAGAAGAACTTTTTGTTTATGGAATTTAGCTAAGGCTGCACCTATATGTAGAGTCGTGGATGTTTTAGCTGTTCCTCCCTTAAAACTACTAATAGCAATTCTGTTGGGCGATTTGTGCATGGGTAGCTCCTTATGAATATACTGTATTTACTTAAACCATCTTATCACAGCTTCTCTTGAAGATGCAATTAACAAATATTGCTATTTTTAGTAAAAGAAGAAACAGTTGGTAAATCTTTCTATGAGATGATATTTATCAGCAAAACCCTTCAGTAGAGTGAGATTGTTATTCTATGTAAGAGATGCAATAAAGAACTCTAAAAGACCCGAGGGTTTTTGCGTATTTCCAAAAACCCTCAGGATTGCTAATTTAGACTTTTGCTAAGAAGGGAGATTCCAGAGCCCTTATTTTTTGTTCTTCTTGAAGAGTTTTGATTAACTCAGCAAGGGAGATTTCTCCATGGAGAATATTATCTCTCGTTCTAAGAGCTACTGTTTTATTTTCAGACTCTTTGTCTCCGACTGTTAAAATATAGTTAACTTGTAGTAGTTGCGCTGTGCGTACTTTTTTGTTGATGGACTCACTAGAGCTATCTACATCACAAAGAAGACCTGCTTTTTGAATTTCTCTACAAACTTCTTCAGCATACTCTGCATGCCTATCAGCAACTGTTAAAATGCGAACTTGTAAGGGGCTTAACCAAAGAGGAAACCTTCCTACAAAATGTTCGATAAGAATGCCAAAGAAACGCTCTACGGATCCAAAAATAGCCCTGTGGATCATAACAGGTCTTTTTTGCAGGCCATCACTATCCATATACTCTAGTTGAAACTTCTCAGGTAAAGCCATATCTAGCTGGACTGTTCCACATTGCCAAGATCTTCCCAGCGCGTCTCTGATGTGGATATCTATTTTAGGACCATAAAAGGCTCCGTCGCCTTCGTTGATTCGGTAAGGTTGACCCCACTCATCAAGAGCCCCTTTTAATCCCTCTGTAGCTCTTTGCCAGTCTTCATCTGATCCGATGCTTTCGGAAGGTCTTGTAGAAAGCTCTAGACGGTAAGGAAGCCCGAATGTGGAATAGGTTTTTTCCACTAAAGCAAGAACTCGTAGAATTTCAGCTTTAATGTCATCGGGTTTCATAAAAAGATGCGCATCATCTTGGTGAAAACTTCTTACCCTAAACAGTCCGCTAAGAGCTCCGGATGCTTCGTGTCTATGTACGTGCCCAAGCTCAGCAATACGAAGAGGGAGTTCTCTATAGCTGTGGTTTTGTGTTTTGAAATAGAGCATACAGCCAGGGCAATTCATCGGCTTGATGGCAAACTGCCTATCTTCAATTCCAAAAGCGTACATGTTCTCTCTATAGTGTTTCCAGTGTCCCGACATTTCCCAAAGCTGTTGGCTCATAAGTTGAGGAGTTTTTATTTCTACGTAGTCTGCATTTATGTGGAGATCTCTCCAGAACTCAATGAGTTTATTCCAGATAAGCATTCCTTTAGGGTGAATAAAAGGCATCCCGGGAGCTTGTTCTTCTAAGGAAAAAAGTCCGAGCTTTGGTCCGATGAGCTTGTGGTCTCTTTTTTTAGCTTCTTCTAGCATAAATAGGTGTTCTTTTAACTGTTTACGGTCAGGAAACGAAATGGCGTAAACTCTCGTTAACATTTCTTTTGTAGAGTCCCCCTTCCAGTAAGCCCCAGAAGTTTTTAGCACTTTAAAAGCTTTAATTTTGCCTAGATTGGGTAAATGAGGTCCTCTACATAGATCAAAAAATTCACCTTGCTCATAGCCGCTAATTAAACCGTCAAAACTTTCTATTAATTCTGTTTTGTACTTGTTATTAGCAAAGTAATCTAGCGCTTCTTTTTTTGAGGAAAATTCTTTTCTTTTAGTTTGGTAGTTCTCTTCTGTGATCTTTAGTGCTTCTTTTTCTATTTTTTCAAAATCTTCTTCTGAAACAGTTAAATTGGCAAAATCGTAGTAAAAGCCCCCATCGATAGGAGGTCCAATCGTTGGTTTAGCTTCTGGCCATATACGTAAGATGGCTTGAGCAAGAACGTGGGCTGATGTATGCCAAAACACCTCTCTTCCTTCGGGATCTTCAAAAGCTAAAAGATGTACCTTGTCATTTTCTTTTAAAGGAGTGGAAAGGTCTTTTAAGATACCGTTAATTTCGACTGTAACAGATTCATTGGGCGCTCTTAGGTTGAGTTTTTCCACTAGATCCTTAGCTGAAGCTTGATCTGGTAGTTCCACAACTTCTTTTATATTTGTTGCATAGATTTTCATTTTTCCCCCTCAAGTTTTTTGCATTTGATTCTATAGAAAAAAAGGAGAAATTACAAATGTAAAAAATGAGGTTGTAATTCCGTAAGCGTCGTGGTAATGTTTTTTCTTCTTTCTTATGGTGAAAAAAAATATGAAGCATAGTGGAAAATTTTTTCTTTTTTGTTGGAGTGTCTTTCCTTGTTTAACATTTGCTCTTTACAATGGGAGCCCTGCTCTTCCGGAAATGCCTAGAGAAAACCTTTTTTTATCTAAAGACTCCATCTTTTCTTTAAAACTGGATTATGAAGGAGACTTTGTTCTTGGAAGAAGAATTACGGCGAATTCTTCCTTAAAAGATCCTTCGATGAACTCTCAATTTAATGGAGCTGAGGTTTCTTTTGGTTTTATGGATAGAGTAGAGTTTTATAGCTGTTTAGGCGGTTTTAAAACTTCTTTCTCTTCTCAGCAAGAAGATTCTTTTGATAAAACCCTTCATATGAAAACAGCAGAGAGTTTTGGGGGACTTGTAGGAGCCAGGGCTATTGGGGCTTTTTGGGGGGATACTAGATTAGGTTTTGATGCTAAATATTTTTATGGATGGCCTCGCCTACATTCTTTAGAGCTAGGGCAAGAGAAATTAAGCCCTGATTATCAGGGATCTTCAGAGACAGAGTGGCAAATTGGAGCTGCTCTTTCGCAAACATTTGCTTTTTTTACCCCCTATGTGGGAGTTAAGTATGCCAGGTTCTTTTTACATTTTGTAGAGGTAGATGCTCTGAAAAAAGATATTAGAGTACAAAATGTATCCCCTTTTGGTGTTTTTGTGGGTCTAGGGATCTCCGGAAAAAAGGGTCCTTTCTTAGATCTTGAAGCGCGCTTTTTAGATGAATATGCGCTTTCAGCATCTTTAGGGATGCGCTTTTAGATGGTCATTAATTTAAACCGATTCTAGTTTTAAGAAGATAATGATCTGAGCGGTAATCCCATTTTATGACATTGGGGTCAAAGTTACCCAGGTTATAGGCCTCCGTTTCAAGGAACCTTACGGTATCAGATTTGGCTAAGACATAATCTAGTTGCTGAGGTCCTGAGGGTTCTATTCCTTCAATAGCGGCAGAAGCTGCATCTCCTCCCCATGTAATCATTCGGTCAGGTTCTCCTTTTAAAGAAAGGCCTTCTGGTGAGCTTATTAAGGGATGGGCTTTTAATTCATCAGGGTCCAAATTTAAATCTCCACAAAGAATTACGCTTCTTGTATCTGATCTTTCAGTTTTCATGTCTTCTAGGACTCTAGAGAGTTGCCATGCTCTAATTGTTTTTTCTTGGCTTGTAACTTTTTTTGGATCTGGGCTCTCTGAGTGAAATAGGTGTTCTGGGTAAATGTCAGCAATAGCTTTTTGCTCGCCTTCTAGGTCCTTCCCATAGATAGAAAATCTAACAAGAGATTTTTCACTGTATCCGCTGGGGCCTAACTGTATCATTGTGTTATTAGGCCCTGGATAGCTTTTAGGAAATGGTTTTACAAGTACGCTATCTCTTTCTATATGGAATTTACTAAGAATGACAACACCGGAATTTGTGCCAATAGATCTCGGCGCAATATTGCTGATCATACAGTGAAATTTATCTTGCACAGCAGATTTTATTTTTTCCACTGCTCCAAAATCAAATCCCTCGTAAAGGCAAATGACATCGGCATCACTTTTTTGAATGTCTGCAATAATAGTATCTAATCTTGTCAGGCAGTTTTCTTTGGAAACTAGTCCTAGTAAGGAAAATAGCCACTCTAATCCCAGGTAAGGAAGCCCTTGAGCTGGATGGTCTTTTAGTGAGGGTTTGTAGTAGCTATCAGCTTGAGGAGCGCCTCCATGTAATAAGGAGTTTTCTCCAGGGATGAGTAGAATATTCCAGTTAGCAAGAGTGAATGCTTTATTTTCTGGAAATGGCTTTGGGGGGACACTGGTTGTTTCGTAAAGGAAAAGTTCTGAGGATAGGTTAGTTCCCAAGCTGCGAAGGAGGATTCCCAAGGGAGCCGTAAACGGAGTTAAGATTAGGTTGGTTGTCATATTCGTAGCTATAACGCTTTTTCTGATCCAATTGGCAACTCGGCTTTCAAGGGACCCATCACAGGGAAATAACTGAGAGAACACCTTTTCTTTCAAATACATTTTGTCGGCATCGAAGCTGCAAACTGGATCTGTTAAATAGGAAGCTAGAGTAAATGTACTTTTTTTTACTTTCGTTGTTATATCTCTCCAGGAAGGAATTGCTGTAGGTGAAAAAAAACTTGTAACTCTTTCTGTTATGTTCATAACTCTCCGTTGAAAGCTTGAATCTTAACAGAAACCTTATAAATCTTACAAGAAAGTAAAAAAAAAATACATCCCTCTTTAATGGGTGTTTTACGTAACAAGGTATTAGAAAATCATAAATCCATTGAAGGTAAATAAATACTTGGTATATAGAAGGTCCTAGCATTATGAGTATCTTAATTTTAGGATACTATGAGATAGATTGGTTATGTAAACTTAAGGAGAGGATAATGGGTATTTTACAAAACATATATAGAAATATTTTTTTTCTATTTTTGCTCATGTGTCTACCAGTGTGTGTATATGGTGGGGACTCATGCAAAGAGGGCAAAAAGGCTAAAGTTTTATCGTATTATTTATATATAGAAGACTTTGCAAATAGTTTTATAGACATACCGACATCTAATATTTCTGCTGATAGTTCTACAATATCTTCGGAATACCTAGCAGGAAGAGCTGCTGTTTACAATAAAAAAAATAAAAAAGCAGGAACATGTTCTGCGTCATTTTTATGTATGAAGAATGCAGATGGTATATATACGGATATCTCAAATTACTTATCAGTTGATAATGGACTTGTGGTATCATGGTTTACTCCCACTACATTAGTTAATTTAGAACTAGATGAAATCATTCGTTCAATGGTTACTGAATGCCTTGTTCAGGCGTCAACCAAGGTTGGTTTTAATCCTTATTATGGAAAAACATTCAATATGGTGGTCTCTTCTGATGATGAAAAAATATATTTCGAACTATATGAGTTATAAAAAACAAGGTAACAGGTATTTGGTTGACTAAATAATGACATTTAGTCGTTATTTAGTCTTTTCTACGGCTGGTTGTAATTAGCTGAAAATCAACAAAATGTCATTATTTAGTCTGAATTAAAACGACTACAGGAATTTGAGCAGAGAAATGTTGCCGGCCTTATTGTTATTTGCGGCAGAAGGCATGTGGGTAAAAGTACTTTAATAGAGCATTTTGGAAAACAAAAAAGATTTTTAGAATTTTATGGACTAGCTCCCAGAGAAGGCTGAAAGAGAGAATATCAACTTGACCATTTTGGGTAGTTACTTGGTCTAGCTTTTGATTTACCTCCTATAAAGTGCGATAATTGGAATACTGTCTTTGCAACGCTTGCAGGTTTAACTATGGAAGGGAAGGTTATCATTTTAGTTAAGATAAGGTGCAAAAAAATAACGGTGTGATATAGTCGCCTAAATTTTGAGGCTCTATGAAGATTATTATTTTAGCAGGTGGTAAAGGAACCAGACTTTGGCCTTTATCTACCCCTCGGTTGCCTAAGCAGTTTTTGCAGATGGAGGGGGACTATTCTTTTTTACAGAAGACTATTTTGCGGTTTGTATCTTCTTATGGTTTTGAGAATATTTTTATAGTCACTGGTGAATCGTACCAGTCTTTAGCTGAAAAACAGTGTTTAGAAATAGATCCTGAGGGTAGAATCACTGTGATTGTAGAGCCTTCTAGTCGGAGTACTGCCCCCTCGTTTGCTTTTGCCCTTCAGTTTTTAGAAAGTAAAGAACAGCTAGACCCTTTTGAGCCTATTTTACTTACCCCGTCAGATGGATTTATTACCTTAGAAAAAGCGTTTTTAGAAAACATCTCTTTTGCTGCCAAAAAAAGCAAAGAGGGTTTTTTTGTTTTGCTTGGAGCTGCACCTACAAAAGTAGAAACAGGATATGGCTATATAGAAATAGGGCAAGAATTGGATGGTTTATTTAAAGTAGAGCGCTTTATAGAAAAGCCTTCGCAAGAAATTGCGGAAGTGCTTTTTTTAGATAGACGTGTTTTTTGGAATACGGGGCATTTAGTTACTACGGCTAGTACCTTTTGGAAGGAAGTAGCGGTATATTGTCCGAAATTACAGGGCCCATTTGAGGAGATGCCGGAGATATCTTTAGATTACGCTCTTTTAGAAAAAAGTCGAAAAGTGTTTTGTGTGAAGATGGATTCTTTTTGGTCTGATATAGGCTCTTGGGATAACATATACGCTATTTTACCTAAGAAAAAAGAAGGTAATGTGCAAATTGGCAATACTTTGTCTATAGAGTGTAAGAACTCTCTTTTAGCCTCAGAGAAACGGTTAGTTGTCGGTATCGGATTAGAAGATATGCTTGTTGTAGAAACAGAGGATGCTATTTTAGTATGTAAAAAAGGTCTTTCTCAAAAGGTTAAAGAAATAAGACAGGAAAAAACACGTACTGTAGCTAGGCCTTGGGGTTTTTATACGGTTTTAGAGGAAAGAGAATCATACAAGGTGAAAAAAATTTTTGTAGAGCCAGGAAAACGCCTTAGTCTTCAGATGCATGAATACAGAAGTGAGCATTGGGTCATTGTGAAAGGAGAGGCCTTTGTGGAAGTAGGAGAAAAAAGCTTTTTTCTTAAAGAAAACGAAAATGTCTTTGTTTCTCCGTTAACCCGTCATAGGCTGTCGAATAAAAGTGAGGACTTTTTAGAGGTAATAGAAGTGCAGATGGGAGAAGTATTAGATGAAGAAGATATCATCCGCTTTGAAGATGATTACGCTAGAGATACGTGTACTATATGTTGAAAAAAGCTTTTTTTAGCTGCGCCATTTTTAGTTTTTTTCTTTTAATATCTTTAGGGAATTTCTTTCGTTTTTTAGAAAATTCTTTGTTTTCTGATAACCTTATTGTTTCAGAAGCCTTACTTTATTTTTTTTCTTTGGCGAGTCTATTTTTTTTATCCATATCTAAAAAAGCCTTATTAAGGTTTTTTACGCTAACTTCATGTGTTATGTGCTCTTTTTTTTATGGGTGTTTTTTGCTTGAATTCGACCCCCGTGCAGGATTGTATGCTGTTAGGCTTATTTTTTATTTTGTGACTTCTTATTCTCTTGCCTCTATTTTTTACGAGCGTTTTCAAGGAGCTCTTCATCTACTATGTGGATTTTTTTTTAAGGCTTATGCAATAGCTCTTATTTTAGGAGCGGTGCTTTATACGGTATTCCCCTCGTCGAATCTTTTATGGGATCTTCTTAACAGCTACCATATTGGTTTTAGAGGAGATCCTCACGTAGGACGCTTTGTTTCCGTATATTTTGATCCGAATTACTACGCCTCTATCAGTGGGTTTGCTTTTTTAGTTAGCTCTTATCTTTACTTTGTAACTGAAAAAAAAATGTATCGATGGGGTGGCTATGCTTTTTTTCTCTCAGGTGTTCTTACATGGTCTCGAAGTGGTATAGCTGTGCTAGTTGCTCTTATTTTATATAAGGCACTCCCCTTTCTTCTAGAAGGGCGCTTTAGAAAGAAAGAAGCTGTTTTATTTATCTTTACCCTGTCTTTATGTTTTTTTGCTGGCTTATTTTATAGGGAAGAATTAGGGGTTTTTATGGATAGGACTTTGCATTTTTTTGAAGAGTCGTCAGCCCTTTGTCGATTAGAAACCTTTAGATTAGGACTTGATCTTCTTGCTAAGTTCCCTTTATTTGGCCTGGGTATAGGTTTTTTATATCAGTATACGCAGAAAGAAGTGTCTTTGAGTTCTTTGGATTCTTCACTACTTTCACTTCTTGTACAGATAGGGATTGTCCCTTTTTGCCTTTTACTGATTTATGGACTCTATAAGAGCTTTGTTTTATTTAAAATGAAGGATTTCCATTCCCCTTTTCTTTCCTGGCTTATTTTTTATCTTATTACTGTAGGGCTTTTTGCCTCTCAGTTTAATAACATCCTTTTTTATCCTTTTTGGCTTCTTCCACTTCTGACGACTTGTATTTTCATCATCAGAAGCGGGGAAGTTAAAAAAAGTAGCTTATCCGTAAGAGCGTGATATCAAAGAGGCCACATATCCTCCAATTGTGATTAGCGTGCTAGAGAGAGAAACTAGGTTAGATAAGTTAGTTCCATCTTGGGAAGTTTGCGTTTGAGAAGTTTGTACTGCTGTATCGGCATTACTTTCTCCTGTCTGGCAGACAGCAGAGTCGTTTTGGTATGTTTGGTTTAACACGTTGAAATCGTTTGTTTCACTAGAGCTCCACTCACTGCCAACACCATCAGCAAAATCAACGATGGCGTCTGTGTCTTCTTGCAAAACAATCGTAGCCTCATCATATTCTCTTGTGAGGAGGTCTGTTGCCAAAATACTAGCATCAGTATCCGTTGCTTGTTTGTCTCCTAGTACCGTTTGACTTCTTGTTGTAGCATTTAGAAGAGTAAACTGGAAATTAGGTCTTTGAATGGAGCTGACTGCATCTCCAAGTGGAATATCAACCATAATAACACCTCCTTTATTTGTAGTTTTTTTATGTGGCGTACATGTCTGATAAAATATCGGACATGAAATTGCCTACCTCTGTTAAAATATTGGACATCGAAAGAGCGTTTGATAGGTTAGTTCCATCTGTCCCTACTTGAGATTCAGAGGCTTGCACGCTCGTGCTTGCGTTGCTTTGCCCTGTTTGGCATATGGTCGTATCATTTTGGTATTGCTGGTTGAGGACGTTTAGCTCATTTGTCTCTGTATCAGTCCAGCCATTGTCATTTCCCTTTGCAACGGCATCATCGATAAGAACTCCGTCAGCTTCAAGGACTTCCGTCGAAATTTCATATTCCAGATCCAGCAAGTTTGATGCTAAAATCCCCGCCTCTGAGTCGGTAGCTTGTTTTAAAGTTAGAATTTCTTGCGTTCTTGAAGTTGCATCTATTAAAGCAACTTGGTAACTAATTCTAGGAACGATTTCAAAGTCTATAAAGTCCATAATAGGGCCCTTTTTTTAAACTATTTGTTTTTTCACCATGGAAGAACACTGCTGCTGCTGGCTAGATTGAATGCTGTTAGTGATACCGTAGTATTGGTCGACTTCTTGTATTTGGAAGTTTTGAATGGTTTGTGTTGAGGTAGCAACAGTTTGGACCGCTTGCGTTCCTTGGTTAAAGGCTGTTTGGATAGAGTTAGGATCGGTGTATACTAAGGGAGCATTGGTTGGCCCATATGTGGTATCAAAGCTGGAAGCTCCATAAGGCTGTGTCCAAATTAAGCTGGCAGTAGCTATGTCTTCAAGGTCTTCATTAAGCCAGCTATTTAGTACTGTTTCATCTTCTCCTGAGTTGTATATATCTATGATGTCTTGCATGGCAGTGCTAATTTGTGTACTACCATCTGTACTAAGAGGGGTTACATCTCCCCAAATGCGGGGATCTGTTAAAAAGGCAAGAACACTGGGTTCCTTTATGCTCCGTCTTTCAAAATCAGTTCCTGTGTCATTTAATCCCGTAAAATTCACGGTAAAGCTGTAGTTATATTTGGAAGAATCATTTGCTCCTGTTGTGTAGCCTGTTAAGGACATAACTCCTGAGAAAAAATCTATTTGCTCTGTCTCTGTTGCCGTTGTGGCACATCCTTGGGCATCACAGTCTGAATCAACCCAACTTGCAGAAGAAATAGCGTTAAAGGCGTCTTGTCCTTGAGCTAGGAAGTCGGAGACATCTGAAGCAAGATCTTGGATAGAGGATTGCTGCGCGATTTGATCGCCTAAGAAGTCAGAGACAATCGGAAGGTACTGCGCTGTAATGATAATCATGATTCTTCCATAAATCTGAGACTTTGTATCTGCGCTGATATCTCCTTGGTTGGCGGCATCTACAAGAAGGCCTATTTCATTAGAAATAAAGTCCCACTTGAAAGAATCTACCGTTTGTAAGCTTCGGGAAATAATTTCTGAGTTAGCGTCTTCTTGCAGTTGAGTGTAAAGAGAGAAGTCGGGAATGCTGGAATTCTCAGGGAAAGTAAAGGTAAGGAATTCTCCTGATGATGGTGAGCTCATTGTTTTATCCTCCTAAGAGTGTTAATTTAAAACCTTATTGTAGTTTTTAAGTATTAATTTAATTTAAAGAATTATTTGTGATTTTATAATTTTATTATGTAATCTTCTCGTGTATAGAAAGATAAGAGGTTAATTTTAAAATAAACTTTTTATTTCACTTGGGAGATCTCTAAAGAAATCGGCTTGTTCTAATCTAAGAAATAAGCTACCTTGCTCTATAAGGGAGCCTGTTTGTTTAGCAGAAAGAAATGGCTCTTAACCCTTGTAATTATCACCTGGTACAATATGGATCATGCTGTTTTTGTAAATCGCGTTCTAAATATGAAAAAAATTAAGTATATTGGGTTAGATATGGACCATACTTTGATTCGCTATCACACTAAAGAATTTGAAAGCCTGGTCTATACGTTTCTTGTTAAGGAACTTGTTAATATGGGTTACCCTGTTAAAATTCAGGAACTGCAATTTCATTTTAGTGATGCTATTCGAGGGCTTATCATTGATAAGAAAAATGGTAACATTTTAAAACTCAGTCGATACGGTACTATCCGTTTAAGCTATCATGGTACGAAACTCATTGATTTTTCAGAGCAAAAAAAGTTTTATCGCAGCGTACATGTCGATTTAAATAACCCCAATTATGTGGCTGTGGATACTTCATTTTCTATTGCACTTTGTGTGCTATATGGGCAATTAGTTGACCTAAGAGACAATAGTCCAATTGATTATCCAGCCTATAGCAGCATTGCAGAAGATGTACTAAAATCGATGGATAATGTTCACTCGCATGGATTTCTTAAAAAACAGGTAAGTCAAAACTTAGATCGCTTTATTATTAAAGAGCCGGAACTTATCTCGCAGCTTCAATTTTTTGTGGAATGCGGAAAAAAATTATTTATTCTTACAAACTCGGAATATTATTATACGAAACTACTTTTAGATTATGCTATCAACCCCTTTCTTGATAAAGGAAAAACATGGCAAGATTTATTTCCTATTGTCATTGTAGGAGCTAATAAACCTCGATTTTTCTACGATAATCTTCCTTTTTTATCTATTGACCCCAACATAGGCACTATGACGAACGTTATAGGTCCCATCGGGTCCGGTGTTTATCAAGGGGGTAATGCTAATCAGTTTACTGAAGATTTAGAGCTTCCCGGAGATGAGATCTTATATATTGGGGATCATGTCTATGGGGATATTTTACGGCTTAAAAAAGATTGTAATTGGAGGACTGCTTTAGTAGTAGAAGAGCTTGGAAGTGAAATTCAATCGCAAATAAAAGCAAAGCCCATTGAACAAGATATTACAAAAAATATGCTAAAAAAATGCGCTTTGGAAGATCTCTACCTTGAAATACAAACAAAAGCAATTAAAGAAAAAACACATAAATATGCAACTGAAATACAAGAGCTGCAAAAACAAATTAGCGACTTTGATCTAATTATATCGGGCCTAATAAAAAAGCAGCAGTCATTTTACAATCATAAATGGGAGCGTGTATTTCGTGCTGGTGCCGAAGAGAGTTATTTTGCCTATCAAGTGGACAGGTACGCTTGTATCTATATGGAAAAGCTATCTGATCTTTTTGCGCATTCTCCCTTCACCTATTTTCGGGCAAATAGGCGCATGTTAGCTCATGATCAGGTTTGAAGATTTTTTAGAAAAAAGCCTTTGGGTTTTATCGGCAATAGTCTGTTTCCTATTTAGCTTAAAGAGAATTGTGATAAAGAGCTTTTTAAAAAAGCTCTTATTCCATAGCCTGCCAAGAGTGGGAGATCATCTCCTCAAGAGAGGAGTAGCGAGGGGTCCAGTGGAGCTCATTTTGCGCTTTTGTAGCATCTGCAACGGAAATAGCAGGGTCTCCTAAGCGGCGAGGTCCTTCGATGACTGTAACAGGAAGTCCTGTAACCTTTTCTGCTGCTGCAATGACCTCTTTGACGGTAAATCCTTTCCCGTTGCCTAAGTTATAGCATGTAGAGTCTCCTCCATTAAGTAACCTCTTCATTGCAGCTATATGTGCAGAAGCTAGGTCATCTATATGGATGTAATCTCGAACTCCGGTTCCATCGATTGTTTCGTAGTCTGTTCCAAAAATGGTGATTTTTCCACGGGGCTCTTTTACACTGCGTAGAACTACAGGAATCAGGTTGGACTGGCTTTTTTTATAGTTTTTACGTATTCCTTCAGGATCCCCTCCCGCAGCATTAAAATAACGTAGGCAGCAGTATTTGAAGTTTCCTGCGGCGCTTAAGTCTTGTAAAACAGTTTCTATCATCAGTTTGGATCTGCCATAGGGATTTATAGGATGGCAGGGGTGATTTTCTTTAATAGAATCTTCTTCAGGCATGCCGAAAATAGCAGCAGTTGATGAGAAGATAAAGGTATTTACTCCATGTTTTTGCATGGATTTAAGAAGGTTTAAAGTAGCAGCTACGTTGTTAATATAGTACTTTAAAGGGTCTTTTACCGACTCGCCTACGTCAAGAAATGCTGCAAAGTGCATAACGGCATCTACTTGATATGTAGTGAAGATTTTGTCTAGGACAGTGCTATCGCCTAAATCTCCTAGGATGAAGGTTCCATGTTCAACTGCTTTTAGATTCCCTTCACTTAAGTTGTCTAAGATAATAGTCTCGTAGCCATTTTGATAGAGCACTTCGTTAACTCGTGAGCCAATATATCCAGCTCCTCCGACTACTAAAACACATGTACTTTCGCCCTTTCCTAAAAAAGAAAAAAGAGTAAGTAAAATATAAAGAAAGAAGGATCGATTCATGGAGATTCCTTTTTTTAGGTTAGGTTAAAGATAGAGTCAATATAATCTAAAAATTCTTTTAGGGGAGCATTTTCTTGATTAGACAAGATGATTACATAGTTTCCTGTTTGTAGGTACCTAGCTACCACACTAGTAAATCCGGGTATACTACCAAAGTGGTAAGTGCAAAGCCCCAGCTTAGGGCTTTGCCATAAAAAAACACCGTAACCATAATGAATGATGGGCTTTTTTTCTTGTTGAAAAGGGTAAGGGAATGTGGATTCATCAATAGGGTAAGAAGGTTCAACTGGTAGATGGAGGGGTAAATTGCTAAAATAAAATGCTTTCTGCTTAGATTCTTCTGTAAGAATTTTTTCGGTGTGAAGAGCCTTTATCCATTTTAATAAATCTTCGGTTGTAGAGTAAAGTCCCCCAGCTGCATAAGCATTTATTAGATACTTTTCTTGGTCTTTTATGGGCTTTAAAGAAGGTGATTGAAGGTATCCTACTGCTGCTTTTTTTATATTATAGCTGTCTCCATATCCGGAGTTTTCCATACAACATGCAGTAAATATGTGGTTTTTTATAAAATCCCCATAAGTCTCAGCGGAAACCTTTTCAATAATGACTCCAAGTAATATGTATCCAGGATCGCTATATTTCCAAGCTGTACCTGGAGCAAATAGCAATGGACTCGATTGGAACTCTTTGATAAGCATTTCTGGGGTTTTTGGCTCAGCTATTTGGTAATATTCTTGAGGAAAGTCGGTGAGCCCTGAAGAGTGATTAAGTAACTCATGAATTGTGATCTTATCCCAAATATTACTATAGAGGTTTTCGGGAAGATGTATTTTAATAAGATCATTTGTAGAGAGCTTTTTTTCTTGTTCAAGTAAAAGGATGGCTGCTGCTGTAAATTGCTTCGAGATAGAACCTAAATGGAAAATCGTTTCTGTAGAAACTTCTTCTCCAAGCTCATTAGCGACTCCATAGCCTTTATGTAAGAGGATTTTGTTTTTATAAGCAATAAGAACAGAACCTCGAAAGCTGGTTTTTTCTACATTTTTTTGAAAAAAGATATTTAAATTTTCTTCTTTATCTTCGTCTAGTTTTTCTGCACTTAGGTATTTTTCATAACAGGCCGTCACTTTTTCTTCTGTGTCGAATTCTGCTAAGGTGGCTTCAAAGGTCTCTACTGAGTCAAAGGACTGTCCATTTAAGCTGTTTAGAAACGATTGTAGTATGGGAGGTTCTTCAAAGAGGGTTACGTGATAACTTTTTCCATTAATTGTAATGACCCCCTCATCAGAGGGGGCTTCATCTAATCGCATTTGATAGTTAATATTTTCATAGGAAAAATTAATATCATAGTTCATATAAAACCGCTATTTCGGTTTTAAAACGTGCTTATTAAGAATGCCAGATAGTTTCATCATATCAATAGCTTCTTTTGATCCAAACACTTTTTCTAAAAGAGCATCAGGGTTGATTAATCGTTTGTTTTTAGAGTCTTGACAGTTATGCTCTTTAATATATTCCCAAGTTTTTTTGACAACTTCTGGTCTTGAAAGAGGCTCTTTTCCCACAATAGCAGCAAGTTCAGGAGAAAGATCGTAGGATGGCTGTTTTCTTGTTGTTTTGACTTTTTCTTTTTTCTCTTTGGTTACTGTTTTCTTTGCAGATTTTTTCTTAGTGGTTTTATCTTCTTTTGTTTTGTTCTTCGTTTTTTTCTTGGATACATAAGGAGTTTTGGGATGATTGATATATTTTTCCGACAATTGATCTAGATTATTGACTATGACATCGCAATCTGGGTAGTTGCTACAGGAGAAAAATATTTTTCCAAAACGAGATTTTCGAGGAGTAATTAATCCATCACAGCCAATTGCGGGACAGGGAGACTCTCCTTCTAAGGGTTCTTCTCCTTGTTTTGGAATGTTGATAATTCCCTTACATGTGGGGTAATCACTGCAGCCTAGAAAAGGACCAAATGAGCCAAAGCGTAGTTTCATTTCTTTAGCGCATTTTGGGCAGGGCTGATCCCAGTCAAAATCAGGGTTATACTCTGTTTTATCGAATTCTAAAGCTTCCAAAGGAGCTGTATAGCTGCAAGTTGGGTAGTTAGAGCACCCATAGAAATATTTTTTTCGTGCCCAAATTTTTTGTAGGGGCGCTTGGCAAAGAGGGCATTCTTTATCTGTTGTGATTTTAGGAACAAAAGCATCTTTTTCTGCTAAAGTAACAAGGGGAGCAAAGACAGTCCAAAATTCTTTTAATAGTTCTCTCCAGTTTTTTTTGTCTTCGCCAACTCGTTCTAACTCATCTTCCATAGCAGCGGTAAAGCCGATGTCCATAATCATTTTGAAGTTCATCTCTAGCATCTGGGCTATGATTTTGCCGAGTTCTGTCGGTTTGAGAGTTCCTTTTTCTTTAACGGTATAATCTCTACTTTGGATTTTATTCATAATTGCAGCATAGGTAGATGGTCTACCTATCCCTGATTTTTCTAGTTCTTTCACTAAAGAAGCTTCTGTAAAGCGTGGTGGTGCTCTAGTAAATGATTGTTCTTTTTGTACCTCAGTAAGAGAAAGAGAACTATCTGGGATTAACTGTGGCAGAAGAGATTCGCTGCCTTCTTTATCCTCTGTAGAATCGACTTTTTCTTCATAAACAATCAGAAAT
This sequence comes from uncultured bacterium, assembly GCA_964439595.1. GTDB lineage: Bacteria > Chlamydiota > Chlamydiia > Chlamydiales > Rhabdochlamydiaceae > CAIJXB01. The sequence goes on from CAYTOK010000001.1 coordinate 68,110, forward strand.
CCTTGGAATTTAAGTGTGGATCCTGTGGCTCTTAGAATAATGCCTTTATACGCTTCAATGTCACAGGAAATTGTATCATAAATTGCCGGGTTCATTTGTGATGCTAGCGTTCTTTTCCATATCAAAGAGTATAGCTTATATTGATCGTCAGAAAGGTAGGAGCGGATCGAGTCTGGCGTATGAGGAATTGTTGTTGGTCTGATTGCTTCGTGAGCATCTTGCGCATTCTTTTTAAGAAGGAATTGTCTTGGCTCATCGGGAAGAAACTCTTTGCCGTAAGTTGTTAATATATATTTTCTTACATTATTAATTGCTTCCGGTGAAAGTCTAACTGAGTCGGTTCTCATATAGGTAATAAGACCCTCAGTTCCTTCTTTGCCAAGGTCAATACCCTCGTAAAGACTTTGTGCTATACTCATGGTTCTTGCTGCTGAAAATCCAAAGTGGCGACTTGCTTCTTGCTGTAAGGTAGAGGTAATAAAGGGGGCCACTGGATTGCGTTTTTTTTCTTTTTTTTCTACGGAAAGTATCTTATAAGAAGCTGCTGTTAGTCTATTTACAAGGACCTCTGCAGATTTTTGATCAGGGATTGTTATAGTGTTTTTATTTTCAGAGCTTTCTTTTTCGATTCTATTTCCATCAACGGAGTAAAGGTAGGCAAAAAAAGGCTTTTCTTTTGGCCCTGTTTGGAGGTAAGTTCCAATGTTCCAATATTCGGTAGGGACAAAAGCTTCGATTTCTTTTTCTCTATCGACTACCATTTTTAAAGCAACAGACTGGACTCTGCCGGCTGATAGTCCCCCGTCTCTTGTTCCTTGAACTCTTCTCATTAATATAGGCGATATTTTATATCCGACTATGCGGTCTAATAATCGTCTTGCTTGCTGCGCATTGACAAGGGGCATGTCAATATCTCTTGGATGTTTTAGGGCTTCTTGCACAGCATCTTTTGTGAATTCATTGAAAGTAACTCTTTTAATTTTTGTAGAGGGAGGTAAGATAGCTGCAATATGCCAAGCAATAGCCTCCCCTTCCCTATCAGGGTCAGGAGATAGATAAACCATATCTGCTTGTTTAGCTGCTTTTTTTAAGTTGTCGATAACTTCTTTCTTATCAGTCATTATAGCGTATTCAGGCTCAAAATCATTTTCTATATCGATGCCGAGTCCTTTTTTGGGGAGGTCTCTTATATGTCCGATAGAAGATTCAAATAGAAACTTATCTCCTAGGATTTTTTTAAGAGTTTTCGTTTTTGTAGGAGACTCTACGATAATAAGTGTTTTAGTCATTCAGACCTTAGGCGTTAAATAGTGTTTTGTTCAAAAGGGATAACATCTTTTTCTGATTTTTCACAAGAAACTCCTTTATCTTAGTTGAACTTTTTAAGTAAATTTCTTGCTTCTCTCTTAAATAATAGAGTAAACTTATAGAAAAAAATAAAAAAGAAGTTTTTTGTGGAAAAAGAAAATTGGGAGTTATTTGATGCAGAAGGGTGGATTTTAGCCCCTAAGGAAAAGAAGGAAGATTTTTTCCTTCGAAAGAAATTTGTGGAAAATAGAGAGGGGGTTTTTGTAGATAGGTCTTCCGGGGCTCATTATTTAACAAAAAAACTTTACGGCTTTCAATTTGTAAAAGTTCCTGTCTTTTATGATAATACCTCGTTACTTCCTTGGCAAGGAGCTGCTTTTTGGATTTATGTAGAGGACGGAGTTTCTTTTCCTGTAATTCAAATGAGAACAAATTATGACAAGTGGTGGTTTTTTCTATATGATGAGCAAGAAGTTTTGGCTCACGAGCTTGTACACGCAGCTCGTTTTGCTTTTAACGAGCCTTTTTTTGAGGAGATATTAGCATATAGAACATCTAAAAATGTATTTCATCGGTTTTTTGGGCCACTTTGTATTTTCCCTTGGGAAGCGACTGTATTTGTTTTTCTTGTTTTAGCAGGCTCCGTAGGATTTACTTTCTATAGTTTGGCTATTTTTTTTTGGATTCCCCTTTTTTTTGCTTCTTTTCTTTTTTTTCGCCTTTTCTTTTTGCAGATTTTATTTTTCTTGGCTAAGAAGCATTTAGAAGCGGCTGGGGTTTTTAAAGAAAAGACTTTGTCTCTTATGCTTCGTCTTTCTGATTTAGAGATATTTATGGCTGCAGTGACTTCTTCTTGTAAAATTCGAGAGAAGTTTCTGAAAAAGAAAACAGATAGATTAACAAAACTTATTTTAAGATATATGTAAGTATTGCTATTTTTTTTCGGCTGATTTTTCTAGAGATACTTGCTCATAATTGGCATATAGAGCATAATTCTCTTTTTAACTTCAAAAGTGCGTCGAAAAGGTTAGGTATTTTATGACAAAGACTTATCAATGGTTAGTATATTCTCTAGGCGCTTTTTGCTTAGCTTCTGCTTTTTTTTCCTGGAATTTAAATCAAACTGTTAGGTCTTTGGGGAAAGAGTCTAAAGCGGTTTATAGTGCGCTGTTTCCTGAAGTACTAGAAAAAATAAAAGAAGAAGAAGTGATTTCTAAGTGGGACAATGCTCTCTGCCCTTCTTTAAAAGGAGTTCCTTACGGCGAAGATTTGGGGATGATCAAATCTGTTAAGAAATTAGAGATTAATGGTGTATTAGCTCCTCATAATGCTTCTATTTTGGAAGATAAAGATGGGTATTTGCTGTTTTTTCGTTACGACGTCAAGGATCGTGTAAAAATTTTAGGTGTTTCCACTCCTATTAGAGAGAAGATCCCGTTTATTAGTAAGAAGATGCCTTATAGAACTAACATTGGCGCCGTTCGTTTGGATAAAGATTTTAAGCAGGTTTCCTCTGTTCAAAGAATTGATACCGGAAGTGATTTTTCTGAAGATCCAAGAGCTTTTAAAGTAGGTGATTCTCTTTATATTTCTTACAATGACATGCAGGAAAATCCCCTATACAGCAGAACTATGCATCTAGCTTCTGTAAATGCAGAGACCCTTGCTACCATACACACTTTGGATATCGATCAGCATATTCAGCATGTGGATCAAATAAACCATATAGAGAAAAATTGGGCTCCTTTTGCTGTTAAGGGAGAAGATGGCGTTGATAGGATTTTTTTTGAGTACGGCATTAATCCTCATAAAATTATGCGGATGAAAAGTCCTACTTCTAATGAAATGGACCACCTTGTTTTTCCTCATGAGGTTTCTTTGCAGAAGATGCCTTGGAAGTCAAAGTGGGGACCTTTTAGAGGAGGAACTCCTGCAAGATTGGTGGATGGACAGTATCTAGGGTTTTTTCATACTTTATTTTACGAAGGAAAAAGGCCTTGGTATGTAATGGGAGCCTATACATTTGAAGCAACTCCTCCTTATCGAGTTACGGCTGTGTCCCCCTCTCCAATTTTATTTAAAGGGATCTATGAGACGCCGACCAAAAACACAGCTCATTCTAATAAAAGAGCCATCTATCCAGCTGGAATAGCTCTTGGAGTTGAAGAAGGAAAGGATGTGGTGTATGTTTCTTGTGGGGAAAATGACTGTATTGTCAAGATTATTACTTTTGATAAAGAGGCTCTTTTAAATAGTTTAGCTCCGGTCCCTCTTTATAAAAAAACTAAATAAAGTAACTTTGTTTTCGTTTGCTTTGAGAAGGAATATGGAGGCTATTGCGATACTTAGTGATTGTTCTTCTAGCGCAAGGGATTCCCATTAGTTGCATTTTTTCTAAAAGTTCCCTATCAGAAAGGGGGGCTTCTTTATTTTCTTCCAGGATAAGTTTACTTAGTAGTTTCTTTGCTTGGTCACAGGAAATGTCAGTATGTAGGCTTCTGGCAAAAAGAGCTTTTAGTGGGATAATGCCCAAGGAACAAGAAAGGTTTTTATTTTCAATAGCTCTTGCAATCGTAGATTCATGAAGCCCTATTTCCAAACTAGCTTCTTTTATTTTTATGGGTTTTAATGCTTCACAGTTTCCTTGAAGATAGTCTATTTGTTTGCTAACGAGGTACTCTGTTACTTTTTTTAACGTTTTTTTTCGTTTTTCTAGAGAATTGATAAGCCACCTAGCTTCTTTTTGATAAGTTTTAAAAACTAAATGTTCTTCTTTAGAAAGGGAATCTTTGCTAACTAGGTTATTTGTATTTTCTTTTAATTTAAAAGAGTCTCTAAGATAGATTTGCATTATTTGGTTTTCTTGTACCAGGTAGATGTCAATAGAAAGCATAGGGGTGATTTTCTTATGAAAACGGTAGCCAGGGAATGGATTTAAGGGTGCTATGTCTACTTGAATCGCTTTTATCAGGTGATGCGAGGTTGTCCCTGTTTTTTTTTGTATAGAGACCCAGTTTTTTTGAATTAAATCAGCCCAATGATCTTTAATGATCAAGAAGCTTAAGGAAGATTCTTTACCCCGTGATTTTAGTTGTAATAGAAGGCTTTCTTGGATATTTGCAGCTCCAATTCCTGGAGGATCAAATTGTTTGATTTTTTCTAGGCAAAAGTGAAAGTCTTTAACCGAAAACCCGGGAGGTAATTCTTCTTCTAAAAGAGTATAAAATCCCGTAGTATCTAAATTGCCAATGATCCATTCTGCCATAGGTAAATGGCTCTTTATAAAAACTTCATGAGCTTGATTCATGAGATATTCAAAACACGATATTTCATGAGGTATTTGATTTTCAGGGTCGCCTATTTCTTGAAAAAAAGAACTTTCTTGTAAGTAAGTGATTTCTTCGTCTTCATCCCAATCTATTAGCGGATTTTGCGTGATTTTTTCTTCCAGCCAAATTTTTAGTTCTTCAGAGCCCATCTGCAAAATTTTAAGAGACTCTTGCATCGCTAAAGAGGGTAAAATTGCTTGCTTTTGTAGTGATGTTAAATTGTTTTTACTTTCCATCGGTCGCATATTATTTTTTATTAAATAGTGGTATATTTTATAAATGCGACTTATTTATATTATTGTCTACTAGAAAAAAGTTTGTTTTTATCTATAAGCTTCAGTTTTGGTTAATTTGGCATATTTAGCAGAAAGAGAGCGCAGCTTATTTTCTTTTAAGAAAAAAACATCATAGGTAAGCCCTATTGAAGTGTTGTATTGTTTTTCTAGGGTGCCGATGCCAAAATCTTTATGAAAAACAGAGTCTCCCTCTTTAAGGGATTCCGGTTCGGCAGGGCCTTCTTCTTCTTCGTCTTCTTCTTTTATTCGATAAGAGGATAAATTTTTTAGGAATTTTAAGGGGATTTCTTGTAAAAACCGGCTAGGGACCATATCCCTTGCACTCCCCCACAAAAAGCGCATTCTTGCTGCTGTAAGATATAAATGTTCTTTTGCTCTTGTAATTCCCACATAGCAAAGGCGTCTTTCCTCTTCTAGTAATGAGGGGGAATCTTTGGAATTGAGATGAGGAAAAAGGCCCTCTTCTAAACCAACAAGGAAGACAAGAGGAAATTCAAGCCCTTTTCCGCTATGAAGTGTCATTAATTTGACACAGTCATCCGTTTCATGAGAATTATCAGAGGATGGTTTTAGTGCTATTTCTTCTAAGAAAAGAGAAAGAGAGGGGGTTTCTGTTTCTTGCTCCCACTCTATGGCTTTTGCTACTAGTTCCTCTATATTTTCTTTTCGTTCTAAGTAAGTTTCCATATCCTCTTTAAGATAGTCAAGGTATCTAGATTTTTCTATAGCGAGGGAGAGAATTTCACTGAGAGGTTTTTTCTCTATAATTTGCGCTCTTAAGCTTTGAATAAGTTCAAAGTAATCGCACACGCCCTGGAGTTGTTTAGTGGAAAGTTTAATTTCTACTTCTTTTTTTAGGATTTGTTTGCAGAGAGAGAAAATGCCTATTTGCTTTTGCATAGCAAGCTCTTGAAGTTTTTCTAAAGCAGAAGGTCCGATACCCCTTTTAGGGATATTAATAGTTCTAGAAAAAGCGATAAAATCACAGTCAGATAGAAGCATTCGTAGTAAGGATAAAAGATCTTTGATCTCCCTTCTTTGGTAAAAGGAGAGGCCTCCAATGATAGTATAGGGAATTTTTGCTTTTAATAGGGCGTCTTCAAAAGTTCTTGATTGAAAATTTGTTCTATAGAAAATGGCACAATCTTTATAGCTTAACTTGCTTAATTGACAGAATGTATAGATTTTTTGGCAGACAAATTCTGCTTCTTGTTTTTCATTATAAGCAATATATAATCCAATTTTTTCACCTTGTTCTTTGCTGCTCCAGAGATTTTTTTCCAAACGGCCTTCGTTACACTGAATAAGAGCATTGGCAGCTTCTAGTATGTTATTGCAGCTTCTATAGTTTTGCTCTAGCCGTATTATCTGCGTGTTTTCATAATCTTTTTCAAAACGCAAAATATTGCCAATATCGGCGCCGCGCCAAGAGTAGATAGACTGGTCTGGATCTCCTACAGCGAAAATATTATTATGTTTTTGGCAAAGAAGTTTTATCATCAAGTACTGAGCGTGATTTGTATCTTGATATTCGTCAATTAAAATAAAATTCCATCTTTTTTGGTACTGTAATAAAACTTCAGGAAATTCTTGAAATAATTTAACGCTAAGAAAAAGAAGATCATCAAAATCTAGTGCGTTATATTGCTTAAGTTTTGCTTGGTAGAGTCTATAGATCTGTTTGAATGGGTTTGATTCATCAGGGAGGTTATCAGCATCTAGTAGTTCACTTTTGGATTGGGAAATTTGTTTTTTTGTGGCTTTAAGCAGGTTTTTATCTTCCTTGATTCCAAGAGAAGAAAAGCATTCTTTTAAAGTTTTTTCGCTGTCATCTTCATCTATAATAAGGAAGTCGTGTCCATATCCTAATTTGTGTATAGATTCTCGCAAAATTCGGGCAGAGAGACTATGAAATGTACATGTTAAAACGTGAGTACTCGCAGATTTTAAGATCCTGTTTTTCATTTCTTCGGCGGCTTTATTAGTAAAAGTTACAGCTAGGATTTCCGAAGAAGGAATGCCGATTTTTAATAGGTGAAGGATTCTTTCTGTTACTACCTTTGTTTTTCCAGAACCCGCGCCTGCTAAGATGAGCATGGGGCCTTCAATATGTGTTATGGCTTTTTTTTGTTCGGGATTAAGATCTATTTCTGCAGTTTGCATTATGTGGACTCTATGTTTTTTTGTTCTTCTTTTTTAGCTCGGTATAAGATGTATAGGTTACTACTGATAATAAAGCCAGCGCCAAGTAAGGTACATAGATCAGGTGGGGTGTTCCACCAAAGTAGATCTAATGTTAAAACCCAAATAAAACTAGAATAGTCTATAGGGGCTAAAGAGGAGGCTTTTGCATAGCGCAGCGCTTGAGCTACAGTGTATTGGGCAGCAGCAGTGATAACTCCAACGATTGCAAAGAGTCCCCAGTCCTGCCAGGGCATAGGTTGCCAGGAAGTGATAAGAAAAGGAAAGGTGACAAGGATCATAAATAGATTAGGATAAATCGCAATAGCTAAGCTATGTTCTGTTTTTGTGAGCTTTCTAATGAGAATTTTATTTAAAGAGCCTAGGATCGTTCCAAATAAAATAATAAGGGATGCTACTTGAAAAAGAGAGGGGCCAGGTCGTAAAGCGATTAGAACTCCTATAAATCCCCAAAAAACAGCAATCCATTTATCTTTACTAATGGCCTCTTTAAGAAAAAGTGCGCTAAAAATAATCATAAAAAAAGAGGAGGTATAGCTAAGCGTATAAACTAAAGTTAAAGAATTAAGAGAGAAGGCGAACATGAAAGTATAAGTATAGGCTAAGCTTACAATAAGTCTAACTGCGTGGCGCATTTTTTGATTAGTATGAAAAACTTCCTTGAATCCTCCTTGAAAAAAAATGGCGATCACTAAGGGAATAAGTCTGGTTGTTCCCCTAAGGAAAGAAGTTTGTGGTACGGAATATGTTCCCATAAGATGTTTCACAAAAGAGTCGGAAAGAGGATAGAGAGCAAGCCCAAGTAGCATAAGTAGTCCCCCTAATAAAGGTCTATGATGCCATCTGCGATCTTTAGAAATTACTTGGTCCATGAAATTCCGTAGGCTGCGTTTTTTGTCTTGCTTATTATGCCATAGTAAACATAAAGAACAATAACTCTAATAAGGAAAAGTTAATCTATTTTATTTTTTAGGGAAAAAAGGACCCAACAGGGTCCCTTTTTTTTCTTTAAAACTGATTTTTTTCGAAAATTATTTTTGTGGTGAAAGTTTGCTAGTTAATTCACAGGCTTGTTTCTAATTTCCGAATAAAACCATATCATGGTAAATAGAGGAATTATTTTTATGCCTCATTTTTAATTTTTATAGTTTTAGTTTCTAGTTTATATAATAAGATAAAACCACCAGTTCCTAAAAAAAGAGCTACGGGAATGGCTGTTATACCAAAGCTAAGGGAGATAGAGCTTGTTGGCCCCCCCATAAAGTTGATGATTCCCCCTATAATCGTATGAAATGCATAACCAAAAATCATAATGATCATATTGGCAACAGCTGTAGTTAATCCGGCTACTTCTTCACGCACGTAGGTGGAGGCTTTATAAATAGCTAGAATTTGATAGCCACAGCACGCTCCGATGAGCATAAAGCTTAAAGTAAGGATGCTGGAGGGTAAATGACAAAGTAGTAAAAGAGAAAAGAAAGAGGCCATTATGATTCCGGCTCCTATGATTGTACCAAGGTAGCTGCCTACTTTATCGGCAATGATACTTAGCATTGGCGCTCCAAAGCACATACCTATAAAAATTGCTCCTGGGATACTTGCCGCTGTTATACTGTCAAATCCATAAACTTGTTTTAAAAATACTGTGCCCCATACATCAGCAAACCCTTCTAAAGGGCCTACCATGAATCCTGCAAAAATACAGGATAAGATAACCTTTTTGTTGCTTAACACCTCTTTTATATCAGATAGCACGGTCCTTTCTGGAGCTTTTTTCATATTGGGGACTATCATGTAAGTTAAGGCTGCCAAAAGTATTCCACTGGCGGCAAATAATTGAATAACGGATTGATAGCCAAGTGTTTCTTTTAAATAACTTACAGGCCCCCCTCCGTAGATTGCTCCAAGTAATCCTATCATGACAGAGAGGCTTAGCATTCTAGGGAATTTTTTTTCACTAAATGTCATTCTGATGATTTTAAAAAGTCCTAAAATAGCTGCAGAAGAGCCTAGTCCGATGAAAAATCTTCCAACAGTGGGGTATATCCAGTGCTCTGCAAAAAGAAGGGGCATTAACCCTATAACAGTAAGGAAAATACAGGCTGTCATGATTTTTTTAGGGCCGTAACGGTCAAGCATAATACCTACAGGTAAATGGAGTAGGGAGTATCCAATATAGTAAATACCGGAGAATTGACCGAAGGTGGCCGATTCCATGTTAAACTGCTCCATAATGTCAGTTAACATAATTCCTGGCATAACCCGCAAAACATATTGATATGCATAAAATATGGAAGCAATTACCCATACCATCCAGGCAATCACGCGCGAAGAAGAGGTGGAAGTCATAAAAATAGATCCTTTGTATGAAAATTTAATCTTTAGGGCCCTCTTTGGGTCCAAGTTAATAATAGGAAAATGTAGGAGAGTCTATATGTTAGTGTGCCTGCCGGCACAGAAGGGCTAAAGCAAGAAGGTTGGAAATAGAAGTCACGGTTGTTGCTAGGTTATAGCGACACTTCTTATAAAAAGTAGGGTGTGAATATTTTTTTTTCGTGTTCATGGACCTAATTCTAGCAAATCTGAGGGGAAATGAGCAAGAGGGAAAGGTTTTAAAAATCTAATTGCTGATTTTTTAGGCAAAAACAGCTATCTCTCTAAAAGAAGGGGGTCTTTTTAAGAGTAACTCTTCAAAAGACAGGGGTGTTTTAGGGATTTAAAAAAATAAAAACATAGGAACATCAGTTAAACGTGGTTACGATTAGAATGGTGACAGGTGGAGTGATGTTGTAATTCGGCGAACAAAATAATCATTTTTGTGAGAAAAGTGCGAATTGGAATCATTTTTGTGAGAAAATAAAGGTTTTCTAGAGGTTTTAGGGAAAAATGGCATTTTTTAAGAGTATTGCTCTATTTTATTACGAGCTAGGCTCCTTTTTTAAGGAGCCTAGAACCCTCTATAGAATAGGATTTCTTTTTTCTTGCTCTCTTAGCCCTAAGTTTCCATAGCGGTGATAGTCGTAACTTAAAGAGACTTCTCTAAAATAATGAAGTAGTTCAAAACGTCCGTTTGCAAGAACAGGAGCTGTGTCTAGAAAGCAGCCGGCTGCAGCTGCAGCCTTTTTAAGGTTGGATCCAGGTTCTTGTAAAACTCTGACACGTGTGATTTTTTTATTTAGTATCCTACTTGCGAGTTCCTCTTCACTTTCTTGTATAAAAGAAAATTCATGAAGGAGTGATGTCCAGGTTTCATCGAAATTTATAGGAGAATCCTTAGGATCCCAGCTGACTTCTAACGGTGTTTTTGTTAGAAGTGCGGCGGCAAATATACGTAGAATATCAAGAGGGTTTGTTTCCTTTTGTATATAGAAGGACATATGATTTCTTGGCTTATAGTAAAGAGCGTTATCTTGTCCGACAGTAAGATCTAGTAAGCATTCTAGATTGCCTTCCGGATTGCTAGGGTCATAGGAGGTGGGGAATTTTTTGATGTAAAATGCATAGCTAGCTAAGCTTCCGTAAAGAGTTCCCATCTCCTCTGTAGAAAAAGGGATCTTTCCAAGCAAATCTGTAATCGGAGTAAGGGTAGGAGGCAGAGATATTTTTTCGTTTGGAAGACCAATTTGTAAAGCGTGGGTAAATTGCATAAGGTAATTGGGGCCTCCGGCTTTCATGCCAAATCCAAAGCTGCTAGCTTTACACCCACCAAAGGGCTGTCTTCCTACAATCGCCCCTGTAGTTCCTCTGTTTATGTAAAGATTTCCAGCCTCTATAGAATCTATCCATTTTTTTAGATCTCGCATGTCTAAGGAGTTAATACCCGATGTGAGACCATAACACGTGCCGTTGGCAATGCGTATGGCACTTTCTAGAGTATCGGCGCGCAGAACGGCTAAAATAGGGCCAAAAAACTCTGTTTGATGCATGAAGCTTCCCTCTTTTACCCCCCATTTAACACCGGGGGACCAGAGGTTAGGATTGCTAGGATCCTTTTTAGGTTCTACAAGCCAGGATTCTCCTGGTTCTAATGTGGTTAATGCTTTTAGAAGATCTCCTTCAGGCGCTTTAATTAAAGGTGTTACCTTGGATTCAAGAGCCCAAGGAGAGCCTACTTGTAAACTCTCTACTGCATCTTTTAGCTGCTCTTGAAAGTGGGGATCATCGTAAACTTCTGCTTCTAAAATGGCTAGGCTTGCAGCACTACATTTTTGTCCTGCATGGCCAAAAGCAGATTGGATAAGGTCTTTAATAGCAAGATCCCGATCAGAAAGTGCTGTAATAATAAAAGCATTTTTACCCCCTGTTTCTGCGGAAAGATCTAAACTGTTATTTAACTCCATGAATAATTTAGCTGTTGAGGTAGCTCCAGTTAGAATGACAGCATTTACTCTTTTGTCTGCAATGAGTTTACTACCTACCGGGGTGTCTACACAGTTTACGAATTGCAGTACTTTTTTAGAGATCCCTGCATCCCAAAGAGCATTAACTAAAATCCATCCACTTAAAACTGCTTCCGGGGCGGGCTTAAATATGACACAGTTTCCTGTGGCTAGAGCGGCTAAAATTCCTCCTGCAGGAATGGCTATAGGAAAATTCCATGGGGGTGTGACTAAAATAGTCCCCTTGGCTTGCCATTTTATATCGGTATAGGAATGGTTTTTACGTAGAGATCTTAAATAGTACTGCGCAAAGTCTATGGCTTCTGAAACTTCTGCATCAGCTTCTAAGATGGTTTTCCCTCCATCTGTCATCATAACGCCGATGAGATTACCCCTGTTTTCTTGTAGTTTTTCTGCAGCTTTTGCTAAAAGATTCGCTCTTGCCTCTACTGAGGTATTTTGCCAGAAAGATTCCTCTTCTTTGGCTGCCATAAGAGCCTGGTTAATTTCTTCCCAAGAGGCAAGGCAGTAGCTATATAGAACTTTACTTGGATAAGAAGGGTCGATCCCTTCGGCTTTAGAAGGAAGAGAAACTTCTTTTCCTCCAATAACACAAGGGACAAGGGGGAAAGTTTTTTGCTTCCATTCTTTTACAAAATTTTCAGCCCAATGTCTATTTTGCCTGAGAGAAAAATCTGTATCCGGTTCATTTTTAAAGAGATCTGATGTTTTATGAGGGAGTGGTTTATTTTGTCTATTTTGTGTTCTTCTAGGTCCAATAAAGATAGAATTCATAGTATTGCAAGCTTCTTTAAATTTTTCTGCTTGCTCTTTCCAATGAGGCGATTTAATTTTAAGTCCAAAGGTGTATCTTAGGAAGTTTTCCGGGCCTGTGTTTTCATCTAACCGACGGATAAGGTATGCTATGGCGCTTTGGAAGTCTTTTTTTTCCGCAACGGGACAGTAGAGGAGGATATCTTTTGTTAAGATTTGAACGACTCTGCGCATATGATCTGCCATACCTTCAAGCATTTCAAAGGAAACATAAGGTTCTACACTGTTTTCTGCTCGAAGTAACATCGCGTAGGCTATATCAAATAAATTATGACTGCCGATGCCAAGATGTACAGCTTCTGCATTTTCTTTTTGACAGCCATAGGAAACCATTTTTTTATAGTTCGCATCGACATCTGTTTTGGATTGGTAAGGAGCTTGCTCCCATCCTTTAAGACTTGCTTCGAATTGTTCCATCGCTAAATTAGCGCCTTTAACAATGCGAATTTTAATGGGGGCTCCTCCTTTGTTTATTCTTTCTTTAGCCCACTTGGTAAGTTCTTCTTGGATGAGAAAGCAGTCAGGTAGATAGGCTTGTAGAACAATTCCTGCAGAGAAGTGGAGGAATTCAGGCTCATTTAAAACTTTTTTAAAAAGCTCTTTAGTTAGATGGAGATCTCTATATTCTTCCATGTCTAAATTGACGAATTTACTGGTTTTTTCTCCGTTTGCTTTAGTAAATGAGTTGGTCATAGCAGCTCTATAGAGCTGTCGTAGTCTTTTTGAGAGAACTTCTAGGCTATGATCCCACCCTAAAAGGTGAATTTGGCTGAATATCGTAGAGATTTTTATGGAAATGTATTCTATTTGTGGTTTGGCAAGGTCCTCTAGGTAAACGTTTAATTTCCGAAGAGCTTCTTTTTCTCCAAGAATAGCTTCTCCTAGATGGTTTAAGTTGATGCGCACGCCCTGATCTTTGCGGATTTGCATATGTTTATTTAAGGATCTTTCTTCCCCTGGTAGAATAACGGTAGAGGTTTCTTTGCGGAGCATGAAAGTCATGATCGGAACCAATATGGGGGATAGAAAGGGGGTTAGAAGCGTAAAAAGTTTTAGTTGAAGACGATTAAGAAAATTTAGATAATGCGGGATCCCAAGTAAATTTAGAAGATAGTTAAGCTGGTTTGCTATCCTATAGGAGGATTTACTTCTAAAGCACTGATCTGTCATGCTTGTTGTGAACCCTTTCCCTATAGGGTCTTTCATCATCCTGGCAAGCTGTTTTTGTTTCTTTTTTTCGAAAAAGGTTTCTGTTTTGATTGCTTCTTGTAGCATTTCGGCTGCGAGTTCAACGGCTTTTTGTTCTCTTTCTTCTAAAGTAAGGGGTAAAGATTTAGCATCTTTAATTTGTTTAATAGCGTTTTCTAAATGTTTTGATTGTTTTGAGAACATAGATTTGCCCTTTTATTTCATGTTTATAATTAATTAGTATCATAGTCTATGTTTTATTTAAATATTTTATTTCAAATAGAGTTGTTTGTAAGTAAGACTTGGATTATTATCGAAAGAGAATAAGGAGATTTGCGTGAGACTTTGTTTAGTAGTTTTCTTTTTTTTGATTTTTTCGGGAAAAATTTGTGCCTTAGATTTAGGGGTGGATGTTTTTTTTTCAGAAGGGAACTATTTGGAATTTAAGGGAAAAAAAGTAGGTCTAATTACGAATCAGACCGGCATTAACAAGGGATTGGAATCCACATTAGATCTTTTTTTACGTAACCTCGATGTAGTTGCTATTTTTGCTCCGGAGCATGGACTATTTGGGGAAGTAGCCGCTGAAAAAGAAGTTAAAGGGCATAAAATTGGCAAGGTGCCTGTATATAGTCTTTATGGTAAAACAAGAAGGCCAAGTAGCGAGATGTTAAAAGGAATTGATGTACTTGTCTATGACATCCAAGAAATTGGATGCAGGTCTTACACGTATGCAAGCACTCTTTATTACGTAATGGAAGAGGCTGCCAAGTATAAAATCCCTGTCGTTGTTTTAGATCGTCCTAATCCTTTAGGAGGTAGGCTTGTAGATGGACCGATGTTAGACCCCAAAGTGCGCTCTTTTATTGGTTATATTGATGTCCCCTACTGTCATGGGATGACTATTGGAGAGATGGCGAGGTATTTCAATGGAGAGTACAATATCCGCTGTCAATTGCATGTTGTTTCTATGAGGGGATGGAAAAGGGAGATGTTTTTCGCAGATACGGGACTCACCTGGATTCCAACGAGCCCGTATGTGCCTGATGCTGATACGTCTTTTTTTTATGCAACAACAGGCCTCATTGGAGGGCTTAGCATGTTAAGTATTGGAATTGGTTATACGCTTCCATTTAAGGTAGTAGGAGCTCCTTGGATTAGTGCTAAAGAGTTTGCGCAAATGTTAAATAAGCAAAACTTACCTGGGGTGCAGTTTTTGCCTATTCATTTTACTCCGCAATACGGGCTTTATAAAGGAGAGGTGTGTCAAGGGGCTTTTATTGTGATTACAGATAGAGGGAAATACAAGCCAGTTCGCATCCAATGTTTTATTTTAGGGATTGTTAAGTCCCTCTATCCGGAGATTTTCAAGAAAAAAATAGGAGAGCTTTCTAAACTCAAAAAAGAGCTTTTTTGTAAAGCTTTTGGAGGAGAGGAAATTTTCTCTATTTTACTAAAAGAAAAGTATCCAGCTTGGAAAATGGCAGAATATGAAAATGAGCGTCGGGTACTTTACCTGGAAAAGAGAAAGAAGTATTTATTATATAATTAGCACTCACCTACTTCTACTGCTAAAAAAACCATCTATTGCGTTGACAAAAACTGGGAGTCCTCGTAGACTTCTGTTTCTTAATTATCACGTTTCCTAAACGAATATGTAAAAGGAGAAAAATATATGACAGCACATGTACAGGCCCCGGCTAGACCTTTGGGCAATCGAATTCTTATTAAGCGTTTTCAGGCAAAAACATCTCAGGGGGGTATTTTGCTTCCTGATTCAGCGCAGCAAAAACCTAAAGAAGGAGAAGTTATTGCCGTAGGCCCTGGAAAGATGAACGACGAAGGAAGAATTAGTCCCATGACTGTAAAAGTAGGAGATAAGGTTTTATTTTCTTCTTATGCTGGGGTCGAAGTGAAGGTTGGGGACATGGAAGATGGATATTTGATTTTGTCTGAAGATGAAGTTTTGGGAATTCTTAATTAATACAATCGGAGTCGAAAATGTCAAAATTATTACAATTTAATGAAGAAGCTCTTAAGTCTATTTTAAAGGGTGTGAAGACGCTGGCAAAAGCCGTAATTGTGACCTTAGGTCCTAAGGGAAGAAATGTGGTAATTAACAAGGGCTTTGGCGCGCCACTTTCTACAAAAGACGGAGTGACAGTTGCTAAAGAGATTGTGCTAAAGGACAAGTTTGAAAATATTGGAGCTCAGCTTGTAAAAGAGGCCTCTTCTAAGACGGCAGATTTAGCTGGTGATGGAACAACTACGGCGATTGTTCTTGCGGAAGCTATTTTTTCTGCTGGGGTAAAAAATGTGATTGCCGGCGCTAATCCTATGAGCGTAAAAAAAGGTATAGATAAAGCCGTAGAAGTTGTTTGTAAAGAATTGACGAGTTTAGCAACGCTTATAGCAAGTCCTGAAGAGATTAGGCAGATTGCCACTATTTCTGCTAATAATGACGCTGAAATTGGCGCCATTATTGCAGAGGCTATGCAAAAAGTAGGAAAAGACGGGACAACGACGATTGCTGAAGCAAAAGGGATTGATACAACACTTGATGTCGTAGACGGTATGCAGTTTGATAAGGGATACTTGTCTCCTTATTTTATTACCAATGCTGAAAAAATGGTAGTAGAGCTTGAAAACGCCTATATTCTTATTGCCGAAGGGAAAATTTCTTCCATAAAAGAAATTGTTCCTATGCTAGAGAAGGTAATGGAAAAAGGGCAAAGGCCTCTTCTTATTATTGCAGATGATGTGGACGGCGAAGCTTTAGCGACTCTTGTAGTGAATAAAATTAAAGCAGGACTTCCTGTCTGTGCTGTTAGAGCTCCGGCTTTTGGAGATAGAAAAAAGGCTCAACTTCAAGACATAGCTGTTTTAACAGGGGCAACTGTTGTTACGGCGGACTTAGGTCTTATCATGGAAGATGTGGGTCTTGAAGTTCTAGGCTCTGCTAAGAAAGTAAAAGTTGGTAAGGATACCACAACGATCGTTGACGGACAGGGCGATGGTTCTTTAATCAAAGAAAGAATCGCTTTGATTAAAGCTGAGATCTCTTCTGCTACTTCTGAGTATGAAAAAGAAAAGCTTTCAGAGCGATTGGCTAAGCTTTCCGGTGGAGTTGCCGTAATTAATGTTGGTGCTGCTACGGAATCAGAGCTTAAAGAGAAAAAGGCTCGTGTGGATGATGCTCTTCATGCAACGCATGCTGCTGTTGTAGAAGGTGTTGTTCCAGGGGGAGGAGTAGCTCTTCTTCGCGCCGTAAAAGCGTTAAAGAATTTTAAGCTCGAAGGCGATGAAGCTATTGGCGTTCAGATTGTTTTTGAAAGCGCTTTTGCTCCTGCCGCTGCTATAGCAAATAACTGCGGTAAGCAAGGTTCTCTTATTGCAGAAAAGATTTATGAGCGGACAGGGGCTTTTGGTTACAATGGTCTTACAGATGAATTCTGTGACTTAGTAAAAGCAGGTGTTCTTGATCCTGTTCTAGTAACAAAAAGCGCTTTAAGAAATGCCGCTTCGATAGCCGGGATGCTTATTACTATTGCAGCCATGATTACCGATAAACCTGTGCCTAAATCAGCTTCTCCAATGCCTTCTATGGATGGTATGGGAGGAATGGGTGGCATGGGAGGTATGGGCGGAATGGATATGATGTAATCTTATTTTTTAGTTCTATTACAAAAAGGGAAAGGTTCTTTGGTGCCTTTCCCTTTCTTATTTTCCGTGAATGCTTATCTCTTTAAGCTTATACACCTACTAGCATCTTCACTAAAAGGTCCGTTAACCACTTTTCGTACTCCTCAGGTGGCCATCCTTGTTCAATGACGAGCATTCGATATAGATCCCTCCCTGTAAAAGCCCATAATATATCGCGAGCCTTGGTCTGGGTAAGTCCTTTTATGAGGGACTTTTCTTTAACCATTATTTTGATGGTTTCTTCTTGACGGAGATAACGACGCTTTTCTCTTTCCTTTTCAAACTCTTTAAACTCGGGAGCTAAAATAGAGGCTCCTTGAAAAATCGCCATTTGAGCTCTTTCAGCATCATATATTTGCCTAGAAATTTTTGCAGCTACTCCGAGTCTTTCTTTTACAGGTTTTTCTCGGGTAACCTCTTTTACTAAAGCTTCACGTTGAATATCTGGAAGAGCCTGATCCATTAAAGCTCTTAAAACACCCCGTTTAGATTGAAATAGTGAATAAATTGTAGAAACAGAAACATCCGCGGCTTTAGCTAAACTTTCAATTGTTACAGCTTCAAACCCTTCTTTTTGAAAGAGTTTTTTGGCGCAGTCAAGAATGCGGCCTTTAGTTAAAGAGGCTCCTTCTTCTCTTACTTCTGAATTGTATATTCTTTTTTTAGCGTTTGACATATTAGATGTAGTTTACTATATTCAATACATAAAAGCAAAAAAAATCTCAAAAGGAGTGGATTATGAGTCAAAATAATGCCGATATAGCTGAGTCTTATTATAGAGCTATGGAAGAAAAAGATATGGAAAGCTTAGGGAGCTATTTACACTCAGATGTAATCTTCGTAGGGCCTTTAGCGGAGCTAAAAGGAAAGGATGCAGTTCTTTCCGCAGCTAGAGGCTTTTCCTCTTTTTTAAAGAAGATTACAATACGTGCAAAATTTGGTTCTGAGACCCAAGCGATGCTTGTCTATGATATGGATTGTCCCGAGCCTATTGGTCGTTTCCCGGCAGCGACTCTTATGAGCCTTGAAAAAGGTCTTATTACAAAACTTGAACTCTTTTATGATGCTCGACCTTTTGAAAAGAAGAAGGAGGAGATTTTCTCTTAAAAATTTTAGTTCGCTATCTGTTCATCCATGCTTTTTAAAAAAGCGTGGGTGAATTTGGAATAGCGAAGGTTATGGGCTTCAGCTCCAATCTCTACACGCGTACTCTATACGAAATTTAGCCAAAAATAGGATGTCTTACCTTGTTGAAATGGTGAAATATTACCCTGAAATTGATTTTTTATTGATTTGGTGTAGTCTTTTTGTGTTTTAGTTTATTACACCAAAATCGATTTTTGTTGATTTGAGGGTAGGAATTTAGTATATTTTAGAGAATCTGGAGAAGGAGGAGGTTCTATGGAAAATATTTCTAATTTCATTGGTCGTGAATGGGAACTATCCAAATTAAGAGAATTTCTTAGTAAAAAAAGCGCTAGCTTACTTGTTGTTAGGGGAAGGAGGCGTGTTGGTAAAAGTCGGCTATTAAAAGAATTTGGAAAAGAAATGAAAAGTTTTTTTTTCTCAGGACTTCCTCCTGATTTGAAAAAAAAATCCACGAATCTTTCCCAGAAGAAAGAGTTTGCTAATCAGCTGCAGCAACAGGGGATTTTTGGAGTAGATTTCTCAGACTGGAGTCATCTTTTCTGGCATCTTGCTCAAGCTACAAAAGAAGGGCGTGTTTTGGTTGTTTTGGACGAAATTTCGTGGATGGGAAATAAAGATCCCGAGTTTTTAGGAAAGCTTAAAAATGCATGGGACCTTCATTTTAGTAATAATCCGCAGCTTATTTTAATTCTTTGTGGGTCTATTTCTTCTTGGATTGAAAAAAACATCTTAAGTAGCACTGGATATTTAGGGAGGGTCTGTTGGGATTTATATCTAGAAGAGCTTTCTTTGCCCGCTTGTAATGCTTTTTGGCAACCTTATGAAAAGAGAATTTCCTCTTATGAAAAGTTTAAAATACTTTCGGTTACTGGTGGGGTTCCTCTTTATCTGGAACTTATACAGCCGGAGTTATCTGCAGAAGAAAACATTCGCAATATTTGCTTTACAAGAGGAGGGCTTCTTGTTCGAGAGTTTAACCAGATTTTTTCGGATCTTTTTTCTACTCGTGCATCCAAATATAAAGAGATAGTGGAAATTTTATCCGGAGGACCTAAGCAAGCAAATGAAATTTACGAGCTTATGCAAAAACAAAAAGCAGGCATGTATTATGAGTACATTGAAGATTTGGTCCAAGCAGGTTATGTAAAAAGGGACTTTACTTGGCATTTGAAGGACGGGGAAAGTTCTAAATTTCGTAAATATCGCCTGAGTGATAATTACTTACGGTTTTATCTTAAATATATAGCTCCTAATCAGCTTCAAATTGAAAATGGTCTATTTGCTACAGTTTCTCTTGGTTCTCTCCCTTCTTGGGAAGGAGTAATGGGATTACAGTTTGAAAATCTTATAGTGCATAATCGCAGGCTTCTTTGGAAAATGTTAGGAATTACTCCAAATGATATTGTAGCAGATGGCCCTTTTTTTCAAACGCAGACAATTCAGCAACCTGGGTGCCAGATTGACTACGTAATTCAAACTCGTTTCCAAACATTATATTTATGTGAAGTTAAATTTTCTAAGGATCCTATTGGGATGGATATAGTAGAAGAGATGGAAAGAAAAATCAAAGCACTTAAGGTTCCAAAGCATTGTTCAATCCGACCTATTTTAATTCACGTAAATGGCGTGACTGAACGTGTTTTAGATTCTCGTTATTTTGACAAAATAATTGATTTTGATAGAGTTTTACAAGGGAACTAGTCTAGATTTGCGCTAAAGAAAAATAATTGCTGTGTTGACTTTTTATTCCTTAAAAACTTCTTTTAAAATCGAAATTTTGCGATTTGTGTCAATGCTATTGACAGTTTTTCGAATAAAACGTATCATTTCGAATAGGGGTATATATGGATAAAAGCATCATTAAGCAGGTTGTTTTAGAACAAGAAAAGGCAAGGGCGTTGCAGCCTTCGGGAATTGAAAGAGCTCTATTAGCAGATGTCGACTCCTTGATTCCCCTTTCTCATGTGGTAATTATTTCAGGAGTGCGTCGCTCCGGTAAATCTACGCTTATGCTTCAAATTTTAAAAAAGCACTACGGCAATCAGATATATTCTGTTGATTTTGAAGACGAACGTTTTGTAGATTTTTCAGTAAAGGATTTCAATCTTCTTTATGAAGTTCTAGTAGAGCTTTATGGAATTAAACACGTGTTTTTTTTTGATGAGATTCAAAATATTAAAGACTGGGAGTTATTTGTTCGTCGTATTCATAGTGAGAAAAATAAGGTGTTTATTACTGGATCCAATGCGTCCTTATTGAGTTCGGAGCTTAGTACTCGGCTAACTGGAAGGCATGTTGTGCTTGAATTATTCCCTTTTTCATTTAGGGAGTATCTTCGATATTATCAAATAACATTCACTGAGAATAGTTTTTTGATTACCCAGGAAAAAGCTCTTTTAAAAAAGTATTTCAATGAGTTCCTTGAAAATGGCGGGATGCCGGAATATCTAGAACATAAAAATCCTTTAGTGCTTCAAAGCTTTTATAATAACATTCTTTATAAAGATGTTATTGTACGCTATGAAGTTAAAGATGTAAAAGCTATTAGAGAGTTAGCTTTAGATTTAATTAGTAATATTGGGGCGCCGTTATCATACACTAAATTAAAAAATAATTTACATTTAGGCAGCGTGAATACGGTTAAAAATTATATTCATCATCTAGAGAGTGCGTATTTAATTTTTACTTTAGATCGTTTTTCATTTTCTGTTGGACAGCAAACGCTTTTACAGAAAAAAGTGTATGCGATTGATACGGGTTTAGTACAGCAGGTTGCTTTTCAGTTCTCTAAAAAGAAAGGTCGTTATCTGGAGAATATTGTCTATCTTGAATTAAGGAGGCGGTATGATAATCTTTATTATTATAAAACAGAGAACGGTCTTGAAGTGGATTTTTTGGTGCAAGAAGGTGCGCAGGTTCTCTTTCTTATTCAGGTAACGGAAAGCCTACAAGATCCCACTGTTAGACAAAGAGAATTTAAAGCTCTGGCTAAGGCGATGGAAGAACTTCACATAGAGAAGGGTCTTATTCTTACAGAAGAAGAAGAAGAAGCTGTCGATCCAGCGTTTCCTCAGATAGAAGTTATGGCTGTTTATCGTTGGCTTTTAATGAAATAGACGGAATGTTACTGGTTTTTTTAAGTGGGATGTTGACGGAAATAATGTAATTGTGTAGCATTACAAATGTGCATTTGTAGGAGTGTTTATGGAAGAAGATGGTTGGTGGCAATTTTTGGAGCTTTGCAATAAGTTTCAGGAAGAGAAAAAATTAAATGAATTTTTTGATCTATTTTTCACTTATGAGGAAAAAGCAGATCTAGCAAAAAGGTATTTAGTGATTCGCTCTTTATTGCAAGAGAGTCTACCTCAAAGAGAGATAGCAAAAAAATATAACGTAAGCATTTTTAAAATAACACGAGGATCAAACGCGTTAAAAATAGTAAAACCAAAATTAAAGGAGTTCCTTGTCAAGGATATGACATAGTGTCATAAAAAAGCTCCTTTCAAAACATAGAGGAGATTTTATGATAACTCAAACATGTAATAGTGTAACAAGGTCACTTTTACCGGAAGATGCTGTTTCCAAGTTGGAAACAGGCAGAAGTTCTCAAGCGGAAAAATTACTGGGAATGGCCTATTCTTTAGTTACACAAGTTGTTCTACGAACAATAGACATTGTAAGAAATCGCGAATACAAGAAATTAGACTCTAACCCTATGGACTACGGCTGTCAAAATCGCGCTTTAGTTCTTAGAGGCTTTGATTTAGCAGGGCTCACGGAGGATCTTTGGTGTCCTAGAGCAAACGGCTCTTCGTATACAAGAGCTCTATAGTAGTGGCGGCAAAGCAAATCCTACTCAGTTTTTTCAAGAGCATTTGTGTTCTTTAGTTGTAGAAAATGATGCGCATTTTCAAAAAATAGAGTATTTATTACATAGCAACATTCTAACCATTGTAAGGAAATTTGATCAGCAACAAGATAATGGTATTGTTGTGACAAAAATGGCTCCAAAAGCTCTTATGGGCATGGCAGGAGCAAGTGCTACAACCGGATTTGTTCAAGAAGTCGTAAAAAATAGCCAGCGTAGGTTGTCTAGCTCTACGGCGGTATTTATGAGACAAGAAGCTCTGCAGCTGAAAGATAGCCCGATTAAGGATCGCATCAACCATATTTTGTCTTTTGAGCACAAGGTAGATAGAAGAACCTTTCTATGCTTTTTCTATGCCGTAAAAACTTTACTGTTTCGTTTAAGAGAAGGGATGACCCCGATCTGTTTAAAAAGCGTGAGTTTGGGATCGGAACCTTTTTTTGTGTTTTTAGAGCCAAAAGAAAAAGACGGAGAATTTCAAATCGTCCTTTCTGATAATTTTCCCGATAACACTGTTATGTTTATATTTGAAATGGTTGTTGGTGTTACTCAACAAGAGTTAATGGATCGTATTACCCAGTATGGATTTACAGAGATAGTCTTAGAGCTTGCCTCTAGAGAATTTCCTTATGAAAAAGGGACAGACCTTTCTGCTATTCCCGATGAGGGAGCTAGAGAAGAAGTCGCATTGTATAGAAAGAGGAATACGGTGGATTTTTGTGAGTTAGATCATATCTATCTTGATCAAGTAGCTAATAAAGGAGTGGTTTATGACTATCGTTAAGAGATTTGCCCTAAACTCTTTAGTGCTGCTTTCTTTAGCGCAATTTGGAAAATTTTTTAGTCATTTTGGGATGAGAACTCTTTTCATTTTGTACTTAGTAGAGCATCTTTATTATCTTGAAGAAGAGGCATTATGTATTAATGCCTTGCTTTTTGCTTTGATTGAACTGGGAGGGGTTTTTGGAGGGGTTTTAGCCGATAGATATCTTGGGTTACAAAGAGCTCTTTTAGTGGGAGCTTGCTTCTTAGCTTTAGGATATCTCAGTTTACTAGTAGAAGGAGGCCTGTTTCTTTTTATGGGCCTTCTTACGACAGGGGGATCTTTTTTTTCAGGTAATATTATGGCATTAGTTGGGAACTATGAAAAAAAGCAAGGTAAGGAAGGGGCCTTTTCTTTTTTTTATGTAGCACAAAACGCAGGAGCTCTTGTTGCTACAACTCTTTGTAGTATCTTAGCTTTGCGTTATGGTTTTTTTGTGGCATTTGCTGCTTCGGCAAGTGGTATGCTTGTTAGCTGCACTCTTCTCTTTCTCTACAAAAAGCAGATTAAAGGGCTAGAAAATTCCCTAGAAAAAAAAGCAGGAAGGCTTTTTTCTCTAGGGCTTTTTTCCGTAATTTTTTTTGCATCGCTTGCCATTTTTTATGAGAAGGGTTTCTTTCTTCCCCTGCTTCCCTATATCACGATATCTATTTTCTTCTTTTATATTTTATGCCTTTTCAAAGAATTAGCTCATAGAGAAATAAGGAGGCTGGTTTTTTATTTAAGCGCTCTTATTGTATTTTTTGCTGTAGAAGATCAAATCTGTTCATCTCTTATTCTTTTTTCTGAGAGTGTGGATCACCATATATTTGGCACGGAAGTTCCCAGTTCCCTCATCATGACTCTTAATCCCGTAGTGATTCTTATTTTTGGCAGTTTGCTTAGGAAAAAAAGAGGAAGTCTTGTTATCCCCTTTTATTTAAGTGCGGTAGGCTTTGGTGGCCTCTTTCTTTTTTGCTTGTTTTCGGTAAAGTTTTTGTTTTTAGGAGCGGTGGGAGCTACGATAGTACTTTCTTTTAGTGAAGTATTACTTGGTCCTTTCATCTTTAGTGGTATCGCAAAGGTGACAGGCAAAAAAAATACAGGTATGATTATGGGATTGATTCCAATTGCTTTTTCCTTGGCTTTTCAGTTGAGTGGGGTTCTTAGTAAGATGATTGTTGTGGGGACAGAAGGAGGTTCTTTGCATGTCTATGGACTAGGCTTTGGAAAGGTTGCTTTATTGCTTTTAGGAGGCGGTGTTCTATTTCACTGCACTCAAATCAGGATAAAGGATAGCCACTTGTCTTTTACATAAGATGCTTTTACTGTTAGATTTAAAGATTTGGCAAAAGCCAGGTATTTTTTTCTTTGAGACTCTAGAATCCCGGAGGTGAGCCAAAGCATATCTGGGATTTTAGGAAGGCAGGAAATTGCTTGCTTCTGCTCTTCAAAAGTCATGTTTATGCAGAGAATATTTGGTGTGGGATCGAGTATTTTAGGAAGAGTTTTTCCGGCGAAAAGTTTTTTTTCGAGGTGGTTTAAAATAGCATTTTCTTTTGTGTGTTTGATGGCGTCTATTTCAATATCTAGACAGTAAACTTTTTCAGCTCCGAGTTTAAGAGCTGTGAGTCCTAAGATACCACTGCCGCATCCTAGGTCTATAAGAGTACTGTTATTAGCGTATTTGCCCAAAAGCTCCATCATTAAATGGGTTGTTGGATGGGATAGATCCCCAAAACCTGGCCCAGGATGTAAAAGAACCTCTTCTTTGGAGTCTTTTTTAAAAATGTGGAGAGGAATTTTACAGAAGCCTTCTTTGAAGTAAGGACAAAATAGCTCCCACTGCTCTTGCCAGTTTACTTCAAAAAGAGTAGGGACAGGACTTTGAAAAAATTGCCAAGTGGGGGGGAAGTTTTGTGAGTAGCCTTTGCCATAAAAAGTTGTAGAGTCTTCTTCTTTATTTTCTATGAAGGAGATTTCCTCTACTTGATAACTAGAGAGTTCTTCTAGCGCTTGTGTAATAGAAGAGCCTTTTTTAAGAAGAAAATGGAACCAGCTAGAAGGGGTA
Source organism: uncultured bacterium (assembly GCA_964439595.1). GTDB lineage: Bacteria > Chlamydiota > Chlamydiia > Chlamydiales > Rhabdochlamydiaceae > CAIJXB01. The sequence goes on from CAYTOK010000001.1 coordinate 93,238, forward strand.
TTTGGCATTATAGCTACTTGGTTTTTTTGTCATCTTGTTTATACAAATAGTTGAAAATCCATTCGCAGCAGTTTTCAGCGATGGGGTAGTTGAAGGCTTTTTTAGAAGGAGATGGTATAGATTGGGCCAGGGAGTTGTCAACTGTAAAACGCTCGCTTTCTGTTATAGTTTGCGTTTTTAGGGCAACGAAGGATTGGGGTGTTGCTACTTTGTTTATAGCAGTACGTATTGCAGTGTCTACTAAATGGGCAGCAAATTGTTTGGTGATTTGCTGTTTTTTTTCTATCAGATAGTTTTCAGAAAAGAGCTTCACGATAATGACAGATAAATTATCAGAAGACCCTGCAAGAAAAGCCTCTTGTGTGATTTTTTTAGCTATAAATTGTGCTGTTTTATTTTGATGTTGAGCAATGATTACTTTGACTTGTTTACTAATTAGTTCATCAAAGATGCCATCACAGCCGATCATTAGGATTCCTTTATTTCTGAGTAGAATGGGCAAGGCTAATTTGGTGATTTTGGGTCTTGGATTGATCCCTTCTTTAACAAAATAATCACCGAGAGCTCTTCCTGGGGCTAGTATTTGGTTGATTCTACCATTTTTTATAAAGCCGCCTCTTTTTTGAATGCTTGTTTGATATTTTGGATCAGTTGCTTTTGCATCTTCACTTAGCTGATATAGATTTGTTTCATCAACAAAAATAGCCCTAGAATCTCCGACATTGGCAGTCCAAAGGTTATCACCTAAAATCATAGAAATGATGGCCGTTGTGCCTTCTTTTTCATGCTGCGTCAACTTAGACTCTCTTTGTAGGTCTTCATGGATGGCAACGAAGGTGAGTTTTAAGGCGTTCCAGACTCCTGCATCTGTTAATTTATTTAGTTTTTCTAGTGTTATTTTGAGTTTAGGAATTATATGTTCTTTTACATATTTAGAGGCCCAGTCTCCCCCGTGGCCATCAAATATGCCAAAAATTTTAGCCGGATAATTTCTCCGACCTATTATGAGCGTAAATGATTCGGCAATGTGCGCATCTTCCATTTGAGATCTGCGGCCTCTAGCGTGGTATATTCCAATAGAATTTTCAACCTTTGCATCAGAACTTTCTAAGTTAGGAGAGTCGGAATCAGCCTTAAAGTCTAATTGTGATAAGATCCAGTCTACCCAGCCTTTTTCTGCTTCTGGCTTTTCAGATGTTGGATTTAAACCAGAAAGAGATCCAAGGACAAAGCCATTTGAATGTCCCTTATCTAGTTCTTGATGTAGTTGCTTTTGACAGCTTGTCCACATTTTTTTTAATTTTTCATCAATTTGAGAGGGATCCACTATTCGGTGATTTCTATCTTGGGATAAGAGGCTTTTATAAGCTACTGGACTGCGAATCATGATTGTACTCGTATAAAGTGATAAAATTGCATTTATTTATGATAAGTTATACTTCATGTGTGTTTTTTTGTCTTTTTAATTAATTGCGTTTCGTTTTTAATTTATTTATTTATAACTTTAGTGAGCTTTCTTTTTGTCAAATATTTTTATTTATATGAAATGGGTAAAAAACCCTTGGCAAAAAGGGAGAGATGTAGAATACTAGGAGCGTCTTATATGCACTGGTAGCCCAGCTGGATAGAGCACCCGGCTACGAACCGGGAGGTCAGAGGTTCGAATCCTCTCCGGTGCATTTCTTTTTAACCTTTTGTGAAAAAAATGATTCTTAAAACTTTTTTTTCAGGTCCTTGCGCGACTAACACCTATGTTGTCGGTTGCTCTATTACTAAAAAAGCTTTTATAGTAGATGTCCCTCCAGAGAGCTTATCTTCTTTATTAGGAATTTTGAAAGAGGAAGGGCTTACTTTAGAAAAGATTTTACTTACCCATTCGCATTGGGATCATATAGGGGATGTTAGAGCTTTGCAGAAAGCAACGGGAGCTAAAGTTTTTATCCACAGGCTAGATGCAGAAAATCTTAAAAATCCGGGATCAGATCGTCTTCCTTTATATTTTCCTGTAGAAGCGACTTCCCCTGATGGATTTTTAGAAGAAGGTGACGAGGTTATCGTAGGGACGATGTCCTTAAGAGTCTTATTTACCCCTGGACATACTCCTGGTGGTGTTTGTTTTTATTTTCCTAAAGAGAAAATCTTGTTTTCTGGGGATACACTTTTTAAGCAAAGCATGGGGCGCATTGATTTTCCGACGTCTAATGCAGAATCTATGTGGAATTCTTTACATAAAGTATCTACACTTCCGGAAGATACTAAGGTTCTTTCAGGACATGGGGAACCAACGTTTATTGGTAAAGAAAAATGGGCAGCAGATGCCAAAAAAAAATTTGGGTAAAATAGTAAAAAGGGGTTTTTATGAGTTCATTGCTTGTAGGGCGCAAAGCGCCAAATTTTTCCGCTAAGGCTGTTTCTAAAGGGCAGTTTATAGATTGTTCTTTACAAGATTATTTGGGCAAGTATGTTGTCCTCTTTTTCTATCCTCTGGATTTTACTTTTGTTTGTCCTACAGAGCTTCATGCTTTTCAAGACAAGAAAGCAGATTTTTTGCAAAGAGGAGCAGAATTAATAGGATGCTCTATTGATAGCGGATACTCTCATTTAGCTTGGCTAAATACTCCAAGAAGTAAAGGCGGGATTGAAGGGATCGAATATACCATTTTAGCAGATCTGAATAAATCGATTGCTAGAGACTATCAGGTTTTAGATGAAAAAGAAGGAATTGCGTATAGAGGATTGTTTATTATAGATCAAGAAGGTGTTATTTGCCATCAGGTGGTTAACGACCTTCCAATTGGACGTTCTGTGGAAGAAACGCTAAGAGTTCTTGATGCAATTATTTTTCATAAGGAAAACGGAGAAGTTTGTCCTGCAAATTGGACCCCCGGAAAAAAGAGTATGCAGACAAGTCAGGAAGGGTTATTACACTTTTTCGATGACAAGCGCTCTTAGATTATTGTAGGCATTGTTAGGTAGTCATATAGATCTTTTTCTGTAATCACAAGACTGCTATTATAGAGACTGCACACTTCTGTTGCTGTCTCTATAATAGTATTATTGCCTACCCCAGGGATAAAGATAGCCTGCAGTTGAGGTGGGCATTTTTCTTTTTTTAATAAGGTAAATCCTTTCATGTAATCTTCCACGCTAAATCCTTCTTCTTGCACTCTGCAAAAAAGTAATTGTCTATTGTATAAGAGTGTTTGGATGGCGTAAGGAATCCCTTGGCTTTCTTTAGGAGGAAATCCGAACTTATCGCAAAGATGCATAAGAGAGTGACAAATAAGTGGATTGCCGAATTCTCCTTTTTCTGATTCCCCAAATAAAAAAACTGCAGGTTTCATAAGGCTTTTTAGCTCCTCTTGTAACTGTCTTTATTCGACATATAAAAGAGAAGTTTTTCTAGATCAATATTTTTTTTAATTTTTTCGCGCTTGCAAAAAAAATAGAAACCATTCAATTTTCTATTTGTTTTAGCCGATTTTGGTTGTTTGGCTGTTTTTTTATATGTAACTAAGGAGCTGTGTTTTTTAATGAAATATTGGACGTTTTTGATTTGCTTATTCAGTTGGTCTGCTTGCTTTTCTTTTCAAGAAAAGGGGCCTCAATTTTCTTTTGGTATTGGAACGGTGGCCCCATTTGATTTTGTGGAGGCTGAAGAAAACGAAACTGCTCACTATACTCTTTTTGTCACAGATTTAGAAGGTGGGGTGGAAAGTGAGTCGTATACGATTTTTGTGGGAGATCAGAATGAATTCCTAGTGGAATTAGAGGAAATGGGGGCATGGTTAACCCGTAAGGTTGGAGGTAATAAGGAAAAGTATGCATTTCGGGGATCCCTTAAGGGAGGGGAATTTGTTATTCCTATGTTAGAAAATTACTTTGAGTATTTTCTTTTTTTTGAAGATGAATATAGGGAACCTTCTTTTTTTAAAGAAGCTTTTTTCCCATCTAGACGCTGCTTTGTCCCTGTTATGCAAGGTTGGGGGGAAGGAGATGTTTCTCAATCTAGCAGTAAAGAAGGAGCTCCTTTTTTTAATCTTCCTTTAACCAGTACTGATAAACAAAATATTCGCAAGTTGATTACCTCGATGGCTGACAAAAGTTATGTGCAATTATTTATAGAAAAAAAAGCTCTTGAAAAGCTAGGGGATAAAATTCGTCCGATATATCCTTTGCGATTCATGGGATGTATTTTAGAGGACCCCTATCTGCGTAGATGTTTGCAGATTATTAGTGAAGATAGTTTGAAGTGGGGGCCTTTTATTAGTGGATTTGAAGAAAATATGAAGAAAGAAGAGAAATCAAAAAGCTTTCATTTGTACGCTCCTGGATTTGCAGAGTTATTGCAGGCAAGCCAAAAAGATGTCGAAAGTTTTTTGAATAATAAGGATTATACCGGGCTTGTTAAATATTTTCTTGTCAATTAGTACTGTAACTATTGACCAGATTTCCTAGGACTGATAAAGGTTAGAAAAAGAAGTGGTTTCTAACTAATGTCCTAGGATTTTGAAATGAATGAGAAGCAAAATAGTTATCAGATAGTAAAAGAGCTACTGTATCGTATCAATTATGTATACTTTGGGTTGTACTTTTTTATCTTTATGGGATTGCAGGTTCTGCATGTATTTTTAGTCCATTCAGGGGCTTCATTTTCTTTAAAAATGCAGTATGTATATGCTTTATATGCTGCCGTAGAAGCTTTTATAGAGGTTTTTGCTTTAGCTATTATTTCTGCTTGGATTTTAAAGCATAGGTGGAAGAAAGTGCATGTCTTTTATGTCATTTTCACCGTTTTTCTTTTGCTTTGTCGTGTGATTGATTTACTTTTGGTTCGCCTGATGGACATATCAATTTGGCACGGTATGGGATTCATCTTTCAAGAAACAGCTTCTAATTTTATAGAAATGCTTTACGCTACGAACGTACCTATAGCTATTTGGTTATTTGGGTTAGGGGTGGTTTGTGGGTTAGTTGCACTCTGTCTTGTTTTTTTCTTTTTTGCAGAGAAAGTTGTTAAAAAACATCCTATTTTCTTCGCGGGGAAGACTGTTTTTGGTGTATTTGTTTTAAGTTTATCTTTACTAGTTTTAAGTGATGTTTTTATTAGAATACAAGATAATCCTAAAAATTCAGTTAAGTATGCAAAGGCGCTTCCTTGGAAAAGGACTTTATTTTCTTCAACTCCTGATTTTTTTACTGTTGGGGGGTATTTAAAACCATTACCCAAAGATTATTTATCTGAAGGGGCTTTTTTGCAAAATATGGATTCTAATCTTTTTGCTCTAGAAAGAAAGCCTGACCTTTTTTTATTTATTGTAGAAAGTTTAAGAGAGGATTTTTTAACGGAGGAAGTAACACCTAATTTGATGCAATTTAAGCAGGAAAATTTCTTTTTTCCTGAAACACTTTCTGCAGCAAACGCCACACATATTTCTTGGTTTTCTATTTTTTATTCTTTATACCCGTTTTATTGGACTAAATATCAGGATAAAAATTGGCACCATGGTAGCTATTCTTTAGCGCTACTTAAAAAAATGGGGTATCAGGTGAATGTTTATTCCTCTAGTCGTCTTAGTTTTTATTCTATGGATAGGATTTTATTTGGCAAAGAGGCTTATCTAGCAGATAGCGTATCGGCATTTCAAACAGAAGAGGCTGTTCTTCCCCATGAAGCAGATTCAAGGGCTATAGAAAAACTTTGCTTAGATCTAGAGTCTTCGGAGCAAAAAGGGGGAAGGGTTTTTGTTGTTTTCTTAGATTCAACCCATTTTGACTATAGCTGGCCAGAAGAAGAAAATACCCAATTTGCTCCTATAGAAGGAAGGATCAATTATTTAAAACTTGCTTGTGTAAGGGATAACCTACCTGAAATTAAAAATAGATATAGGAATGCTCTTTCTCATGTGGACGGGCTCTTTGCTTCATTTAAAAGTTTTTTAGTGAAAAAAGGTTTATGGGATGACTCTGTTATTGCCTTTACCGCAGATCACGGAGAAGAATTTAATGAACATGGCCAAATGTTCCACGCTTCCAATCTTTCGTTGCCACAGCTTCAGGTTCCCCTGTATTTAAAGCTCGGCAAGGAAAAGACTTCTTTACAGCTAAATACAGAGAAAAAAGCTTCACAGATGGATATTTTCCCTACCTTTTTTCACTATCTTTTAGGAGATAATGCAAGTAGTAGTGGAGTTGCCTCTTTATTTCAGGGGGAGAGCCTTTTTATGGAAAATCCCCGTCCTTATGTAGTTGGAGCTAGATATAATGCAAGCAGAGCCCCGTATCAGTTTTATATTCAGGGGCAGTTTTATAGAATGACTGTGGATTTTTGTAATAAGAATGATATTTTTCACTGCAATGCTTTAGAGGTGACTTCTATTGTAGATGAGAACCACGAAGAGGTCCCTTATACGATAGCGTTTATTCAAGAGCATTTTGGGGAGTCTTTAAGGGAGTTATTTGGATCAAACTGAGGATATATGAGGAAGATGCTATTAATACTACTTGCTTTGCCTCTTATCAGTTTACAAGAGTGCAAGCCCGAAGGAGGGTGTAGCTGGCCTAAAGAATGGCGTAGGAAAGCTCTTTTTCGATTAGATGTATTAGGGGGAAGAGCTGTTCCTTTTGCTTCTAGGACTTTTGCTGTAAATAGGGATTATCCCCCTTCTCACTTTACCATTAAAAGTAAGTCTCTTACAGAATTTGTCGTAGAGCATGGGTATTTCTCTTGCGTAAACCCTTTAGTTGGCGTGGTAACAGCCGAAAGCTCCGATATTCATTTTGTAGAAGAGGCCCTGCGCTCTTTGCTTTTTGAAAAGGATCCGTTCCTTAGAGAGATTTCCGTAGGGGAAATAGTATCTAAGGTTTTGGCTTATAGAAATCTAGAAAAGGGAACTCACGTCTTTATTCCGGTTTCTATAGGAAATACGTCTTTATTTGTAGAATATCTTGTTGATGAGATAATCGATCTATGGAATGGGATGCCAGCTTTTGGGCTTATTCCCCTTAAAAAAAAGGAAGGCAGCCCTTTGCTTCTTTTTAGGGGAACAGATTTTTCCCTTCTTTCTAAAAGAAGCTGGTCTTCTATTTTAAGTGATTTGGATTCTTGTGGCGTGGGCTTTTCTGTATTTAAAGATTCTCAAGGGAAAATTCATGACTGGCTTATAAAAGCTGCCAAGATAAATGGCCTCAAACCTCGTGTTATGGGTTTTAGCTTAGGGGGTGTGCTATCTATGTATACAGCGCTTTTTGAAGAAGATCTAGTAGCGGAAAAAGGATCTATGGCTTTCAACCCCCCGGGGGTTTCTTCTGAAATATATGATCTTTGGCAAAAGAAAAAGCCTACCAACATTACCCTTTATTTGACAGAGGGGGATTTAGTTTCTAAACTCGGCAAGATCGTGCCCAAAGCTTTTGAACTTCAAGGTACATCTCACCTAGGGCCCATTGAAGCACATACTAAGCTTATGACGGCTGATCATACCTTTTCTCTTTCTGCTGTTTCCATAGAAGAAGAAAATAAAAACCGCTTTACCACTAAGTGATATGCTTTTTATCCTATAGCTCGTCTATGTCTTCAATAGAGGAAACTCTAGATTCTGCTCCCACTTTCTGAAGTTTATCGACTCTAGATTCTTCGGGAACTTCTTGCGTATTAGGAGTTAGCTCTACGAGTTCGATGCTAAGGGTGTCTCTGTAGCTTTGCGCTAACCGTGCGGTATCGCTATATTCTAAAAACTTAGCAAAGGCTTTTAACCACTCGGTTCTTTCTGCTACCATAGCCTGTGTTTTAGCCATGTATGCCGGTAGATGAGCTAGGTGTCTTATCATTTCTTTTTGCACCTGGTAGGAGCCATTTAAATGGCTATGCCACAGAAGGTCTGCAGTAAGATGCGCAGAGCCTCTATCAATACCATCTTTACAGGTGTTATTGTAAAAGTGTATGGGGAGTGTAGAGAGTATCTTATCTTTTAAGATGAGGGAGTAAAGCATCATAAAGGCTTTCATTTGCTCATCAGGAGTTAGGCCTGCTGGGAGTTTTTTTAAGAGGTAATTTTGTTGTACTTTGTTGATTTGAGAGCTAGCCCATCTAGCGGCGTTTATATAAAAATTATCTTGTTGAAGAATTTTTATTATGTGGGCAGAGAAAATAAAGTCCCCGTCTAGGTTTGTCGGACTCTTAAATGCAGCTCTCATGGAAGTTAATACTTTACTTATATATTTAGTATAAGACGAAAAGTGTTTTAAGTGATGTAGAGGCCCATCTAAAGGGAATCTAGCAAAGTGGAAAGTATCTTGATATTCTTCTTGTAGAGCTAGTAGCTTTTCGATACGAGGTTTTTCATCAGGAAGTTCAGGGTTAAGTAGACAGCAATATAAGATTCCTTTGTGTTCACTTTTGCATTTTTCTATAAAAGCGATGTATTCAGGTGCTATTTGCACAGTCCCTTGAATGAGCCTTGTAGCTCTTTGTGCCGTGTGTTTTCCTAGTTTTGTTACTGTGGCTTTAGCTCCTTCTCCTGTTGCTATGCCATCGGCTATAATTTTTATCCCCCCGGCAAGCCCAATTCCTAGATCTGCTATTGCACTGACGGCTCTTCCTCCTACAGCTATTGCTTTTTCTTGTACTCCGGCGCTGTTTTCTATTTCTTCGGCATCATCAATTCCCTCAACAGTCGGGACTCCTTGGCGGATAACGCTAACAGGTACAGGTTCTCCGTCTCTATATATAAAGCGGGTGTAGGCGTGAAAGGGAAGGTTCCCTTGGGAAATAACGTCAAAATAATTGGTAACACCACCTAATTTATTTACGCCTCTTCTTACGCCGGATTCATATTCGTTGGGGTGCTTTGGTTTTTTTATAGCTTGCATGTCTAGGTCTATTTGCCTTGCAAAAGAAGTTCCTTCTTCCCAAGAATTTAACTGCAGCTGTAAGCTGTTTAATGCAGCTTTAGGCCAAGGTCTTGTCATGATTGAAAAAGCTCTATTAAGAGTTTCATCAGAAAATTCTCCTGTAACTTCCATTGCAATAGTTTCTCTGAAGCTTTTTAAGCAAACCTTGAAAGAGACGTCATCGGAGGTTTCAGGAAATGCATAACGACGCCCTTCTTCTAATATAAGTGCGGTAAAGGGAGCCGGGCGAAAGAGGGTGTCTAGCCAGCCTTCGAGAGAGCCTGTCTTTTCCTTTCCCGGAGAATATTTTTTTCTTTCTAAAAAAAGAGCAGTCTCTAGACGTTCTTGGCTAGCACTTTTTGCTACGGCCATAGATTTTAGCTCTGCAGAGGATGAGGGGGTACTTGTAGCAAAAGATGTATAAGAAGGATCGCGATGTCCACCCAAATGCTCCAGTGCTGCTTGGCTTACTCTCTCAGCGATAGCTTCATTGGATCGAGAAGGGCTAGGGAAAAGTTTAACTGGAGCAAGATCACTCGCGGAATCTGCAGGATCAATCGGAGAATCTGTGTGAGTATCCCAGTAATAACCCCAAGGATTCTCGCCTTCTTGATGGGCTCCCGCGTAAGGTGGAGTAGCTACGCTCCGACTTGCAAGGATTAAACTAGAGGCTCCTTCGTTTGCTATTGGAGTTTGTTCTTCTAAGGAAAAGTCGAAGTCGTCTAAGTCCAAGACGGAATTTGAAGATCCTGAGTGGGTTAGGATCAAATTTGGATTGGAAGAAGAAGGGATTGACTGGAAGCTCCTAGATGCGGTAATTTCTTTATTTATAGGCGATTGAGGTCGCCAGCAACAGGAAAATAGATTTTTAACGGCAGATCCCCACTCTTTCCAGGCTTGCCAGTTGCCGAAGTCTTTAAACCAGGTGCTCCAGTCTCTATCTGCTTTATAGCCAAGGGCTCTATAGGAAGAATTTATGGGATTTGTCATATAGTACCTATTATAAGTTAATTTTAAGATAGATTGTATGTTAAATTGGAATTTAATTAAATAATAAAATTTACTTATATTTATTTTATTGTGTATATTGTAATTAGTGAATTATTTATTAATATAATCGATGTGAGAGCTTTTTATTTGCGGGTATAGTGACTAACAGGAAGGTATTTTTATGATAGGACCGCTGTCAAATGCAGGTAGTTCAGGGCAACCTGGCCCCCCGGCGCTTTTAGAGGATTTAAGGACAGTATTTTATAGGGAGGGATCTATATTTGAATATGAGTTAATAATTGAAGATATTGAAAAAGCACTTAAAAGATCCACGCCAGAAGAGGTGAAAGTAGCCTTCCAAGGGTTACTATTCCAGCATCCAGGAGGTAAAGAAGTTTCTTTAAGAAGATGTCAAACAATTAGATCAAATTTTATAGAAAGAGATAGAGAGCGTTTCCCAATTTTTTGCGCTATTTTTGATAGTCCAGAAATATACCGCTTGTATTTCCCTGTAAATAAAGAACCTATAACGGATGTAATCCCGAAAAATGTACCCCTTTCCATTTTTTTGAGAGATTGGTTTACGGAAGATGTGACTAAGGTGGGTGAGCGGTTATTGCCTGAAGATATTTCAGGAGAAAATGCTATTCCTTCAACCATAAAAAAGGCAGCGGCCAAAGAAGGCATTCCAGCGCAAATAAAAACGGCTTTTCTGCAAGCTGTTACAGGAAATTTCGAGGGGGCTGTAGCTTGGGTTCAGAAAAGAGGTCAGTTACCAGTAGACTATAGTGTGCGCAATTGGCAAGAAGAGACTCCTTTATTAGAAGCAGAAAGAACTCCTGTAAGCTCTAGTTTTACGGGTGCAAGCTTTTTTGGCTCTGCAGTAACGCTTCCAAGTCCTGAAAGGGGGAGTGAAAAACCTGTTGGCACTGAGGATAGGTATTTAGCTTCCTGTATTTTATTAGGAGTTAACGAAGTTCCTCTTTTTGCCGTATTAGATGGTCATTCTTTAGATAGAAAAACGAAGGATGCTTCAGCTTGCATACAAAGAATATTGCCTGAACGATTGAAGAGCAAATTAGAAGCTTTAACAGATTTTTTAGATCTATCTATAGAAAAAGCATTGACTTCTCTTTGTATGGAGCTAGGAGAGGAGCTTCAGTTGGTGGTGGCGCCTGATGCAAATACAGGAACTACAATGGTTTTTAGTTTTATTTTAGATGGTAATATATGGACTGTAAATGTGGGAGATAGTAGAGCTTGTTTATTTGATGCAAAGACAGGGAAGCATATGCAGTTAAGTCAGGACGCAGATCCGACTGATCCTAAGTTTGCAGCATTTGTAACGGACCGGGGAGGCAGTATTGATCCTTCAGGGTATGTCTTTAAACCAGGATTAAATGCAAGACTAGCTATGGCTACTTCTTTGGAGGCCGGGCCTCCAAAGATTTCTTGTGTAATTCCTTACCCGACAATTACTAAACAGCCCCTTACGGATGGTTCAATACTTGTTATCGCTAGCGACGGGGTATGGGATGTGCTTTCTTGCAGGCAAGTAACTGAGTTTGTCAATAAAAAAATGGGGGAGGGGCTTAGTTTAGAGGTAGCTGCTCAGCATCTTGCTTCTTATGGAAATATAGTAAGTAAGGATGATACCACTATCGTTATTGTGTCCTTGAAAACAGAAAATGAAGAGCCTACTGCTAAACGGCAGAGAATGGTATAGGGTGTTTTTAGCGGTTCCTATGTTTTTCTTTGAGCGTTTCTAAAAGAGATATATAAGAAGCAAAACGAATGGGAGAAATCTCTCCTTTTTCAAGAGCTTCTTGTACAAAGCAGGAGGGTTCACTTGTATGGGAACAACCGGAAAATTTACATTTTAGCGCCGCATTAGCTATTTCTGTAAAATAGAATTCTACTTCTTTTGCTTCTAGGTCCCAAATTCCGAAGCTTTTAATTCCCGGAGTGTCTACACAAAATCCGCCGGTTTTTAGAGGCAGGAGCGTTGCTGTTGTTGTTGTATGAGATCCTTTTAGAGTTTTTTCTGTAGTCTCCCCAGTTCGTAGGTTTGATCCGAGTAAGGCGTTAATAAGAGAAGATTTTCCTGTTCCAGATTGTCCGGAAAATACGGAAGTTTTTCCTTCCATATGTTTTTTAAGAGAGTCTAGCCCTTCCCCTGTTTTTGCACTGATTGTTAAAAAAGCTATAGAGAGGTTTTTATATGTCTTTGCTAGTTCATCTATAAAGTCTTTATCTTCTTCAGGAAGAAGATCTATTTTATTAATGACGATAATAGGAGTCATATTCCCTTTTTGCGAGGCGATAATGTACCTATCTAACAATCCTGGTTTTAAGGAAGGGACGGAAATAGAAGCTGTAATAATTACTTGGTCAATATTTACGGCGATGAGCTGCTCTTTTCTTCGAAGTAGATTATCGGCTCTTGATAAGATGGAATATCTAGGTTCTATTTTGAAAATAAGACCATGAATTTCTTCTCTAGGCTCAAAAAGAACAAAGTCTCCGATAGCAACCAGATTTTTTTTATCTTGTTTTTCTTTTTTTAGAGAGCCTTTTAGCTGACAGCGGTAGAGCTTTTCGTTGCAGTCTACTTGAATTCCTTCGGGGTATATGCCAAGAATTCTTCCTCTTAGCGCTGTTGCTGAAATCTTTTCTACGGGGGTGGTTTTTTTCTTTAGTTGATCTTGGTCCGTTTTTTTATATTTAGATCTGTCTTTTTCTATGGCTTTTTTTCTTTCCATACGAGAAATCTTACGGTCATTTCCGTGAAAGTCTTCTTCGTAATTATAGAAAGCATCAGAGTCGTTATCCATTAAAAAAGCCTAGGGTTAAGTCTTTCTAGTAAAATAGCTCCAGCTCCGGAGACATTTAAAGATTCCATGAGCCCGCTCATAGGAATGGTGATTTTTTGAAACGGTTTTTGGGAGGTTTCCTTTCGAGGACCTGTTGATTCCTTGCTTAAAATAAGGGCAATTGGTGACTTTGGCGGCTCTTTAGGAGGAGGAGAGCCTTCTATATCCGCAACAAAGACTTGGCGATGTTTTATAAGCTTTAAAAGATCTTCCCAGCTGCCTTCTTGTAGGGGCATACGAAAGGTAGCGCCTTTTGCGGCTCTTAGCGCTTTTTCATTAAAAGGATCACAACTATTTTCTGTGATGTATACCCCACTCCAGCCTAAAGCTAGTGCTGATCTTATAAGGGTTCCCAGATTTCCCGGATCAGCAATTCCATCTAGTACGAGTAGATAAGGACTATTTTCAAGATTTTGAAAAGGGGGCATTTCGACAAGAGCTGCTAAGGGCTCCGGGTTTATGACTCCTGTTATTTTTTTTAGTATTTCAGCAGTTACTGTTATAACCTGTGCGCTTGTTTGCAAGGGAAGATCGTGCCCTTCCTGTAACAAAATAGCTAAGAGGGGGAAATGTGTGGTAGAAAGTTCTTTTACCATTTTTTCGCCGACCACAAGCACCTTTTTTTCTTCCCTGCGAAAAGATCTTTCTTTTCTTAGGAGTACGAGATGTTTAACAAAAGGGTGTTGCAGACTGATGAGGTTTTTTGGTAACATTTTTCCTGCGGTTAATAAAGAGATTTCCAGGCATTATGCCATAAATTCTTTTCTATTTCAAGGAGAGTCATGCGGTTGCAAAAGAAAAAATCAACTAGATTTTGGTGCTTAGTTTTCTTGCTAGTTGTTTTTTTACTGGGAATTGCCTATTTTTTTAATAAAAGTTCTTCTTTTGATATAGATAAAATTCGTCCAGTGCGAGATTTTTCTTTTCAAACAACAACAACAGATTCACAAGAAGAGATAAAAAAATTTTCACAGATTGTTTCTCAGCCTTTTAGCTATTTGACAGAAGAAGAAGATCGTTATGTTTTTGTATCAAAAGATCAAAAATATGTTATTATATTCTTTAATATAAGGAAAATTACGCCAAAATATTGGCTTAATTATATTCCTATTCCTTTTTTAGATAAGAGAAGGCTAAGTAAAATTGCGGATAGAGAAAGAAACAGACAAGAAATATTTAGTAATTTAAAAAATGCTTTTACATATTTTCGCTATCAAACCGGACTTGTTTTTCTGCACCTTTTCCGTACAGAATATTTACAGGCAAAAATAAAGGTAATTGACAGGGATGGGAAAAAACATAAAATCCCCCTAGATCTCGTCCCTTTTGCAATACAAAAAAAAGCTTTTTTATTGGATGAATATATAGCAGATCTTTTGGCTAAGGGGCAAAAAGAAAAAGCAGTTCAGTCTTTATGTCATGTTTTAACGCTTGTGAAAGATGAGTGTAGACAGGGTTTTTCTGGAGAGAATAAAGCAGTCGAGTCAAGCTTTGGCTTTATAGAAGAGGGAAGGCCTATTCGCGTTGATGTGCATACATTAAGAGAAGACCCTTCCTTTAAAACTCCTAAAAATACTTTAAGAGAAGTGTTTTTGGTGAGTCAGGCAATAGAATCTTGGCTTAAGAGTTCTCATCCCTCGATTGCAGAGGAATTTGAGGATGAAGTACAAGATTTACTTTCTTTTTTAGAAGATGAGTGATCGACAGGAGTCACAGCCCCCTGATAGGTAGAGTAAATATAAGAAGTTATTTTTTCAGACTCTAGATACTTTTTTAAAGCGAGCAGTTTAGTAGAGCAGACATCCTTAGTTTGTATTGCAACAACGTTAGCATATAAAGAAGAGGCATCTTCTAAAATAAGGGCATCTTTAAGAGGGGAAAGTCCTCCAAGAAGGGCGTAGTTAGTTGGGATTACAGCTGCTGCAGCCTCATCGTAGGTTCTTGTTAAAAGCGCTCCGTCAACCTCTTGGAAACGGAGATTTTTTGGATTGGTTTCGATATCTAAGATTGTTAAATGGGGGCGTTTTGTGTCTTTTATAGTAATAAGGCCGGCTTTTTCTAAAAGACGTAGGGCTCGATCTTCATTTGTGGGATCACTAGGGATGGTAACAACGCCTTTTACAGGAAGAGTGTCTAGGGTGTTATTTTTAGAGTAAATCCCCATAGGTTCTATGTGCACTTCTGTTAAAATACAAATAGGGTAGCCAAATTGTTTTATTTGCTCTTCTAAAAAGGGGGTATGTTGGAAAAAATTGGCATCGATTTCTCCATCTGCTAGGGCTCTATTGGGTATGTTGTAATCATCTATAACTACAATTTTTAGTGTGATGCCATCTTTTTTAAGATCATCTACAACCTGACTTAAAATTTCTGCTTGAGGGGTGGAGCTTGCTTGGATAGTCAGTGTATTTTCTTTTTGGCTTTTACAGCTAAAGAGGCTTAGACAAAAAAGTAGGATAAGGGGTAGTAAGTTTTTTTTATGCATTTTTTTGCCCTCGGTTTTTTAAGATGGTCTTTACTACTTGGTTACTTATTTTTTGTGTTAGTTCTACTAGTAAGAATAAAAAAATTACGGAGATACTTAAAAGGAAAGTATTAAACCTCTGATATCCATATTGCAAGGCTATTTGACCGAGTCCTCCTCCCCCGATGAGACCGGCCATGGCGCTATATCCAATCAGATTTACCGCTGTTAAGGTAAGAGCTTTTATTTGTGCTGGTAGGGATTCTGGAATAAGGACTTTTATAAGGATCTGCATAGAAGATCCTCCCATAAGGAGAGTGGCTTCTTCTAAAGCAGGGTCAATTTCTTGTAAGTTATTTTCTACAAGCCTAGCAAAGAAAGGAGCTGCAGCTAAAGATAGAGGGATAATAGCTGCGGTGGTTCCAAGACTTGTGCCAACAAGCCATTTAGTTAAAGGGATAAGAGCGATCATTAAAATGGCAAAGGGTATGGACCTTCCTGCATTTACAAGGAAGCTTAAAGTTTTATATAATAAAAAACTTTTGGCGGTCTTTTTTTTTGCTGTTTGAAATAGGAGAAGGCCAAGAGGAAGACCAAGAAGCCCTGAAAAAAAAGTAGAGGCTATTACCATATAGCAAGTTTCTAAAAGAGCCCCTGGTATGAGTTTGTAGGCTAAAGAGAGATCAGCAATCATGAAAGAACCTCATAAGTTACTCCGGCATTTTCTAGAAAAGAAAGAGCTTCTTTTGTTTGCTCTCCTTTAAGACCGACTGTCAAAGACCCAAGAGGAACTCCGCTAAAATTATCAATCCAGCCAAGAAGTATATTGACCTCTATTTGGAGCTTAGAAATAAGGTGAGATAAAATAGGTTTTTGTGCAGCGGCTCCTTTAAAGTGCAGTTTAACGAAAATAAGGGACTCCCCATTTTTACTTGCTTCTTTTTTTAAAGAGGCTAAATCAAGTTCATGCGAGCTATTTTGTAGTAGCGTTTGTGTTACAGGATCTTTAGGTGCACTAAACACATCCCACGATGCCCCTTGCTCTACAATTTTCCCTTTAGCCATTACTGCTACCTTATTGCAGATTTTACGGATTACGTTCATTTCATGAGTGATAATAACAAGGGTTATGTGGAGCTTTTTACTTAACTTATATAAAAGATCTAGAATTTCTTCTTTAATAGCAGGATCTAGCGCAGAAGTAGGTTCATCACAAAAAAGAATTTCAGGGTTATTTGCAAGAGCCCTTGCTATAGCAACCCTTTGCTTTTCTCCCCCACTTAACGTTGAGGGGTATGCCGTTTCTTTGTTTGTTAGCCCAACGAGGGATAGAAGTTCTCTTCCCTTTTTTTCTCTTTCTTTTTTTTCTATTCTAGCAAATTCAAGGGGTAGACATACGTTTTCTAATGCGGTTTTAGCGTTTAATAAAAGGAAGTTTTGAAAAATCATGCCCAGTTTTCTTTTGTCTACTAAAGAAAGAGGCTTGTTCCAGCACTCTATTTTTCCATAAGAGGGGGTCTCTAGTGAGCTAAGACATCGAAGTAGGGTGGATTTTCCGGCTCCACTGCCCCCTATGATGCCAAAAACATCCCCCTGTTCTATTTGTAAGTTGATGTCTGTTAGTGCTTTGAATGTTTTCTTTCCTTCAGGAAACTCTTTATGTACGTTAAAAGCTTCTAAGATGTATGGCATTAATTTCCTAGGTTTTTATCAAAATAAGATAGCAAATAAGAGTTTATTTTGTCCAATTATAAATTTCTTATATGTTTCATGATAAACAGGATATAAATCGTTTGTTTTTATTGTGAGATAATTGTTTTTATATATTGAATGTGGTATAATTAACGTATACTTAAATCTTAGGATGTTATTATGTCAGTTAGTATTGTAAAGACTATTTTACCCTCTAAAGTAGAGACCGTAACTTTTTTGGGGTATAAAGAGGGGCGCACCTGGAAGGGGTTTTTCTATAAAGTTTTTCAATTTCTTTGTAGATTTCCTCTAGAAGATGGGTCTGTAGTTACACTGGAAGATGTAAAAAAGGGATATGCGACTCCTGATTTTTTCGCTAAAAAAGCTATAGAAGATTTGCAGGTTTTATATGGGGAGTGTGGTGAGAACTTCGATGTAATGGAAAAGCAGTTGACTGCCGCTTTAAAAACGCAAAGCTTTTGGGCAGAAACATTCCCTACAACGGATTTAGGATTTTCATTAACTAGACTTGGAGTTACCTGGTTTTTTCATGCTAATCGGGTTTGTGAGGTATTCGAAAAAGCGTGTGGTGAGGATGTTTGTTATTGGAATGAAGAGGACTGTACTCTTAGTAGATTTGTTACTTCGACAATTACATCCAGGAAACAAAGAGAGGATTTGATTTCAGAGTTTTCTCAGGGAAGGTATTCCAGTTCTATTTCTTCTATGCAGCAGATGTTGAAGTATGTTGAAGGAATTAAAAAAGAGATGGGTGAGCAGGCAATGAAAATGCAAAAAAAGATGCAGTCATTTCATGACGCCGGCTTAATTTTATTCCCGGAAAGGTGGGAAACTGATTTACAGAGGGTAGTTCTCGGTTATGATATTTCTAAGTTGCTTTTAAGTGATATAGACAGGGAAAGTACTTCGATATTGCAACAAGAAATGAAAGAGATGAATAATGTCTTAAATACCCAGAAGGAGATTTTTATTCAATACTGCGGAGGGTTTGAATCCTTTCCTTATTTTGACTCAAAGGATGACGAAGAGATCGTAAAAGCTGCTTTATTTCCTGTTTATAAAAATGTGAGACACGAGGGTGTGGCTCTAGAATATGATCAATGTACTATTGAAGTGTTACGTGGTGCAATTAGGCGGGCTTGTAAAACAGATAATAGGCAGGCAAGGGAAGCAAACATACAAGAAATAGGAAGGTTACGGGAGCAGCTTTTTTGTCTAGAGCCTAGGTTTCTAGAAGCTTTTTGTAGTTTAAGGGAAGTGGCAGCTGAGCTTCAAAGATTACAAAGTCTCGATAAAGGAGCGTACCTAGCTAAGGTAGAGGAAGAGTGTCATAGCATTCAGGGGCTTTTAGATTTGCCGTTAGAAGAAGGTGTCTTTCCGGAAGGTTCCTCTATAGAGGATAAGCTCATGGCTGCTGTTATAAAGTGGAGAGCTCTTAAAGAGCAAATCTCCTATAAGACAGCAGAAGTACGAGAAAACTTAGGGAGGAGTGCATTACAAGCTTCAAGGATGAAGGGCGCGTTAGGAGAGAGAGCTACTGGGGTCCAACTAGTGAACCTAGTCGGGTTTGAAGATATGCCACTCCAAACATTGAAAGGTAAAAAGGAGGAAATGACAGCATGCCTTGCTGCTCTTAATATGATAGAGGAAGAACAAAGACAAGAAATGTATGCTCGAGCTATTGAGGCTAAAATAGTTCAGTGTAAAGAGGCTTTACAGGAGAGAAATGAACTTATAGAGGAGTTAAAGCTGTATGTTCATGTTAATAACCAGCTCTTGGTGTCTAAAGCGGAGCCCGGTGACTGGAGCTCGGTTGATGTTAGCGAGGAATTACAGGATTGTTTATCTGAAATTACTGAGTTGAAATCTAAGCTTGGCCTTGTTGTTAAAATTACACAAAAAGAAGCCTACCATGCAAGTATGGGTGCTACAGTGGATCGGCTTATAATGTCTGGGGACTCTACGATAGAGGATTTAGAGGAGCATATACGCTATTTGGACGATTTGTCTCAGCCGGCTTCCATTTGGAATGGGTTGGGGATTTTTTGGGGTTGAAAGTTTCAAGTTGTTATTTTATCAAGGTTTTGTTAATTTCTTTAATGAAGATTGTAATTTAAATAACAGTGAATAATTAAAATTATTAGGAGGGACATGGCGCCAGTTATTAATTCGTCAGCAACAGATTTTTTATTGAAAAGTTTAGACGTATTTGCAGAAAAAGCTCCCATTACAGCTACTACAGTTAGTTTTGCTAAGGATTTTTTTGGTCGTGTATTTTCGGAAGAACAGGAACGGGAAGTTCAGAGGGTTTCTAAAAATATTAACGCTAAAATTATTGAAGGGATGCAGTGGGGTTATTGGAAAAAAGTTGCCTCTGCTGTGAAAAACTTTTTTGTTCACGGGTTTTCTTGGGAAAAAGCTGTTAGTAGTCCTCACTTATTATTTAGAGCTTTACCAGAAGAGCAAAAGTTGGCTCTTTTAGGCGATACTATACTCTATGGTGGTAGGGTGTATCATCAGATAAACAATATGGGTATTAAAGGTCTTTGGTATGAATATGGCAATCTAAAAATTGAGGAAGAATCCATCTCATTTACGAAATCTGAGGACTCATCGGATTCAGTAGAGCTAGAGCAAGTTTCCCTTTCAGAAAATCTTTCAGGTGTTAATTCTGGATTTTGTCCTCCCTATGTAGAAAAGTTATTGAAAAATTGCTGGGGGAGTAGTATCGAAGATCTGCCTATATTGGATTTATCAGGATATCAGGGTTCAACTGGCTATATTTCCTATATAAAACCTGAAGATATGAGTGCCCCTATTATGCGATTTAGAGATGCTTGGGATCGGCCTGGGATAGCTTTTGCTATCCGAGGGAAAGAAGACTCAAAAAGGAGCTATGTTTTATCGGATAAATATATTCTGCCGGTTTCAAAAATGAAAGGTGTTTTAACACTTCACAAGCGTTATTTTGAAAGTTCCGATCCCAATTGCTGGGTGGTTGGAGGAGGTTCTTTTATACCAGCGGTTTACCAAGAAAGACAATGGGATGAGGCAGTTCAGAAAGGGGAAAAAGGAATTAGTTATAATATCTTTAATTCTGGAACACGTGAACCGATACATAGCACAGAGCTAGAAGCTCTTTTATCAGGAACTGATCCTGATTTTATTTTGGGGATAGGGACTAGCGATGTTTTAATACCTTGGGCTGGGGGCTATGGGACAGATGAGTGTAAGTCGGAAGACTCTGATTAGAGACGCTGTATTTAAATGAAAATTGTAATTTAAATAACAGTGAATAATTAAAATTATTAGGAGGGACATGGCGCCAGTTATTAATTCGTCAGCAACAGATTTTTTATTGAAAAGTTTAGACGTATTTGCAGAAAAAGCTCCCATTACAGCTACTACAGTTAGTTTTGCTAAGGATTTTTTTGGTCGTGTATTTTCGGAAGAACAGGAACGGGAAGTTCAGAGGGTTTCTAAAAATATTAACGCTAAAATTATTGAAGGGATGCAGTGGGGTTATTGGAAAAAAGTTGCCTCTGCTGTGAAAAACTTTTTTGTTCACGGGTTTTCTTGGGAAAAAGCTGTTAGTAGTCCTCACTTATTATTTAGAGCTTTACCAGAAGAGCAAAAGTTGGCTCTTTTAGGCGATACTATACTCTATGGTGGTAGGGTGTATCATCAGATAAACAATATGGGTATTAAAGGTCTTTGGTATGAATATGGCAATCTAAAAATTGAGGAAGAATCCATCTCATTTACGAAATCTGAGGACTCATCGGATTCAGTAGAGCTAGAGCAAGTTTCCCTTTCAGAAAATCTTTCAGGTGTTAATTCTGGATTTTGTCCTCCCTATGTAAAAGAGTTGTTGGCAAGGTACTGGGATAGTGTCGAAAATCTGCCTATATTGGATTTATCAGGATATCAGGGTTCAAGTGACCATATTTCTTATATAAAACCTGAAGATATGAGCGCCCCTATTATGCGATTTAGAGATACTTGGGGTCGGCCTGGGATAGCTTTTGCTATCCGAGGGAAAGAAGACTCAAAAAGGAGCTCCGTTTTATCGGATAAATATATTCTGCAGGTTTCAAAAATGGAAGGTGTTTTAACACTTCATAAGCGTTATCCTGAAAGTTCCAAGGTTAATGGCTGGGTGGTTGGAGGAGGTTCTTTTATAGCAGCGGTTTACCAAGAAAGGCAATGGGATGAGGCAGCTAAAAGAGGGGGAAAAGGAATTAGTTATAATATCTTTGAGTCCGGAGCACCTGAACCGATACATAGCAGAGAGCTAGAAGCTCTTTTATCAGGAACTGATCCTGATTTTATTTTGGAGATACGGACTAGCGATGTTTTAATGTCTTGGACTGAGGGCTATGAGACAGATGAGTTTAAGTCGGGAGGCTCTGATTAGAGACGCTGTATTTATCTGATGCTGAGTAATCTTTATTTTGGAGAGTCTCTAGAGTAAAGATTTTTCAGTAGCAATTGGGATCTCCTTTCCGTAAAGCAAGGAGATCCCTATGGTAGTTAGCTAACTTACTTCGGCGGGTTCCTGCTTCTTTAAGCGGCTTAATCAGCTCTCCATAGGCTAATAGGCGCTGTCTGCGCTCTAATATATTTATAGCTTCAACTATAAATGTGTTATATATTCTATTTTTCTTTTGGCCAAAGAGCTCCCTTTTTTAAGGTGTCTAGTATTTTTTGTTTGTCTTCGGTAAGGGTGTTTATAGATATTTTTTCGGCTTCTTTTAGAAGAATTCCTAGGGTTTTTCCTGGGGGGATTCCTTCTTTAAGGAGGTCATCTGCTACAACGATGGGCTTTTTTTCTTGTATGCGGATAATGTAAGGAGCTAGAAGGTCTATTTTTTCTTTATGAGATAGGTGAAAGAGATCTAAAAGTGTTGCGCTAAGTGGATGAGCATAGAAGTAGGCCCATTCTACGTTTTCGACTTTTTCTTGCCAAAGAAGGGGCATTTCTAGGAGGCTTTTGGCTTTATGAAAGAAACGAACTTCTTCTTTTTCTTTTTTAGATAATTTTAAATATTCTGTGAGCTCTAGATGTTTTTCTAAAGAATCTTTAGGAAAAAGATAAAGTAGACGAAGAATAAGAGGGCAGTTGTTTGCAAAGGATGGAATTTCAGGCAGGGGTTCATCTTGGAGAGAGGGAAAAATAGTTTGTAAAAGCTGAAGCTCATGGAGTGTGATAAGACCATTTGTAAAATTAGGATAGCGAGACATCTTTTGGAGCTCTTGCCATACCCTTTCTATTGCTACTGCAGGAAATAGACTTTTTGCATGGGAGAGGATTGCCTGTCTTGTAGAAAATTCGATGGGGAAATGGAATCTTGTAGAGTAGCGAACGGCACGGATCATCCGCAGCCTGTCTTCTAAGAAGCGATGGTGGGGATCTCCGATGGCCTTTATGATACCTTGCTTGATATCCTCTACCCCTCCGACAAAATCTAATAATTTTTGCTCTATAGGATCAAAAAATAATCCATTGATAGTAAAGTCTCTTCTTTGCGCATCTTCTTCTGCCGAAGCTTTTTCTATAAAAGAGGGTCTTCTTCCATCAGTATATTCTTTTTCTTTACGGAAAGTGGCAATTTCAAAGTGAAATCCGTCTTCCACTACGATGATAATGCCAAAAGCAATCCCGACAGGAATTGTTTTGGGAAATAATTCCTGTATCTCTTCCACGCAAGCACTTGTTGCTATATCGATATCATCAGAGGGGGATTTTAGCAGATAATCACGGACCCAGCCTCCTGCAAAGTAGGCTATGTGTCCCTCTTTTTGTAGACGGGCGACGATTTTTGTAGCTGTAGGGCGTGATGGCATAAAATAGCTTTAGGTTTTTCTGTTTGCGAGTTATCATGGATAAAAGAGGTATTTCATGGCAACTAAGATTAGAGTCCTTTCTGAAGAAACAATTAATAAAATAGCAGCGGGTGAGGTAATTGAAAATCCAGCTTCTATTATTAAAGAGCTTGTAGAAAATTCTTTAGATGCGGGAGCAACTAAGATTGTTGTGGAAATTGGAGGAGGGGGATTCCAGCTGGTAAAAGTATCTGATAATGGATCGGGAATGGGTCCGGATGATGCTTTACTTTCTTTAGAGCGGCATGCTACTTCTAAAATTATAGAGGCAGAGGACTTATTTACTGTTGGCACTATGGGATTTAGAGGAGAGGCTTTAGCCTCCATCGGAGCTGTTTCTCATATGACTCTTCAAACAGCATTAGCTGATAACTTAGGTGTTGAAATATACATGGAGGGAGGCAGAGTGCAAACAGTTCAGCCTTCATCTCGTAGTCAAGGAACGACTATCACGGTGCGTCAACTTTTTTATAATGTCCCTGCCAGAAGGAAATTTCAAAAAAGCGCTAGCCTTTCTGCTGCAGATGTTACCCGTACGATGACAGCTTTAAGTTTAGCCAATCCTTGTGTGGCTTTTGAGCTCTATCAACAAGAAGAGGTCATTTTTAAGCTTGTAAAAGGAGACAGCCTTGATTTTTTAGGGTCTTTGAAGAAAAGGATGGCAGATGTGCTTGGAGAAGAATTTTTAGAGGGGGCAATCACCCTTGAAGCTTTTGACTCTTCTTTTTCTTTTCGCGGTATATTAGGTTCTTTTCAAAATACAAGACCCAATCGTTCTTTACAGTATCAATTTGTCAATGGGAGAGCGGTTCTTTGCCCCGCAGTCTCTTTTGCGGTAAAAGATGCCTTCGGTACAAGAATTGCAGAAAATAGGTTCCCGGTTTATGTACTTCATTTAGATATTCCTAAAGAATATGTGGATGTTAATGTCCATCCACAAAAAAAAGAGATTAGATTGAGAGAAGAAAAATGGATAAAGCAGACTATACAAGAGAAAATACAAGAGAAATTTACCGTAGCAGAAAGAGCAGCTCCAAGTAGCAGTCCTTCTTTCTCTCTTTTTTCTGAAGAGAGTTTTTTCCCAAGACCTACTATGCGTCAGGAAAAAGAAGAAAATAGTGAACCTAAAATGAGAGAGGCTGTTTTCTTTGAAGAAAAAGAGCTTCCTCTGATAGTAAGGCCTCGAGCCGTTGGCGTTTACCAGCACTTCCTTTGGGTTGAAGCGGCTAGCGTTCCTCTTATTGGAGAAAGCGATGGCTTACTTTTTGTGGATCTTCAAGCCGCAGCCGCAAGAGTTCTTTTTGACTTTTTAGAAAAAAAAGAAGATAACAAGGATCAACAGCTGCTGCTTATTCCTATTACGTTTATCTGCTCCTTAGTAGAAGAAGAGATGATTATGGCTTCTTTGACTGAAATAGAGTCTTTAGGCTTTGCGCTCCAAAGAGGTAGACAGTCTTTTATGATAGAAGCGATCCCTTCTTATATAGAGGAATCCGAGGCTATAGAGTTTATTCGTAGTTTTATTTCTTTAGAAGAAAAGGGGGAATTGGTACAGCAAAGGAAAAGTAGAAGGCTTGCAGCTTCCGTGTCGAAGATTGTTAAAAGCAGGAGAGGCTCTCATACTCTTGTTACCGGAGTTGCTTTACTTGAAGCTCTTTTAAAAACATCCTCACCTAAGGTGTGCCCTTTAGGTGAAAAAATTATCAAAGAAGTAGGTAAAGATGAACTCCAACAGCTATTCTCCTCCAAAAAAAAGTGAAAGGAATATGACTAGAATTTCTAGTATAAAAAAGCAGTTAGTTGAAAGAAATAGAGATGTCCTTGTCATAGAAGATCCTATAGATTTATATTATTTGACAGGACTAACCCTTTCTGTTGGTCAGCTATGGATTGCTAAAGAAGAAGCTTTATTACTTGTAGATGGTAGGTACATCGAAAGCGCTAAAAAAAGCGGCTGCTGTGAGACATCTTTATTTTCTTTAGAGGAAGTCCATGCATTTATAAAGAAAGCAAAAGCTTCTACCATTTATTTTGACGGAGCTAAAACCACATTTCAAAAAGTGGAAGAGTGGAAGAGAAATTGTCCTGATGTTTTTTGGGATTCGTGGAATTTTGCTACTTTGGATTTACGAGTAATTAAAGACAGAGAAGAAATAGCTTTTTTAGAAAGTAGTGCCAGGTTGTTAAGACAAGGTTATGAATATATCAAAACTCTTCTTAAAGAAGGGGTTTCAGAAAAGGAGATCGCCCTCCAGTTTACTATATTTTGTCTAAATAACGGGGCTGAAAGGTTAAGTTTTGACCCTATTATTGCTTTTGGGGAAAATAGCGCTATGCCCCACTATAGAGCGGGAGATAGGAAGCTAAAGCCGGGAGATGTTGTTTTAATAGATATTGGGGTGGAGCTGCATCGCTACGCATCAGATATGACTAGGGTGCTGTTTTTTGGAGATCCAGACCCCTTGCTTGCAAAGTGGCTTGAACTTGCAATAGAAGCGCACAACGCTGCGGCCTCTATTGCCCTGCCCGGAGTAAAAGTAAAAGAGCTTGATCTTGCAGCTAGGGCTGTTTTTCGAAAAAATCAGGTAGAAGAATATTTTGTGCATAGCCTAGGTCATGGAGTTGGTTTGGAGGTTCATGAATTCCCTCGGATACGATTTGAAGGGGTGGATGCTGAAACAGTTTTAAAGCCAGGCATGGTGATTACTATAGAGCCCGGGCTTTATTTGCCAGGAAAAGGTGGGGTTCGTTATGAGAATACAATTGTTATTCAAGAAAACGAATGTTTACATTTTTTCCCTCCTAACTAAAGAAAATAATAGCTTGTTGTTGTATTTTACCTTATAAAAGAGGATTTAAAAAGGGGCTTTTTTTTTATGAAAATTCGATATTATCTTCTTTTAGTCATAGGGCTGATGAGCACAGTTGTTTTTCTAGGGTCCTTTATTTATGAAGGCTTAGTTTTACAAAAGCATATTAGCGGGGTAAGAAGTCACGGGGCTCAGCTGTATGAAGAAGCCCTTGATAAGAGAAGAGGGTATTTAGAAGAGTTTATTGCAGATTCCTTAGCAAAGAATCTAGCCCAGATTAATGTGGTTCTAGATGCAATTTCTCAGTTTAAACCTCTTTCAGAATGGTTTTCTCCTACGGTAGAACATGGACAAAGTGGAACCTGGAAAAATGCGACAGCCTTAATTCAACAAGATGACTGGATTCAGTTTTTACAAAATACGGAAGGGTCCTCTCTTCTTTCTTTAGTTATCCCAGAGAAGGGCCCTTTTTTTTCAGTAAAAATAGAGCCTTTTCAAGAAGGCCTTGCCTGGATCTATATTCTGGGATCAAATTCTTATCCAGATCCTTTCTTAGGTGTAGAGATCCCTTTAAAATCACCTAGACAAGATGCAAATGTCTTTGCTTTGGAATTTACTCCTAAATCGTATGCTCTTTATCAGGTTGCTAGGCTTAAAACAGCAAAAATACCCGAGCAGCTAGAAGATAGTTTGGTAGAAGTAGAAGAAGTAGATGAGGTGCGTTTTTTTTCTTTTTTAAAAAAAGCTATCGCTTTAGCTCTCTCTCCTGACTTGATAGTACCGAAGAGTAAGGTAGTGGCTACTGGAGCAAAAAAAGAAGAAACGGGGGGGGCTTATAATCAGGAGTTAAAGACTTACCAGCAAGAAAAGGAAACGTATTCTAATGAACTTTTTTTGCTTCAGCAGTTAACAACTCTTCAGCAGACAGGAGCTCTCGGTTCTTCCAAAGAAACTTTTTGGCCTGATGCTATGACTATTTTCTCTACACAAAATGAGGAAGAAGGCCCCGTTGCTTTTTTTATAAAACCTATTATGGGTTTTTCTTCCCCTATTTTTGATGATGTGTCTTTTTTTGCTGCACATCCACCCCTAACAGACTCTTCTTTCGTTTCTTCTGGGAGTCATGTAGTAAAAAGTTCTACCTACAATCAAGCATTTCTTGTGAATACAGCCGCTATTTTACTCGAAGAAGAGGGGAGTAAAAAGCGAAGTTTACTTACCATAGGAATTGACTTAGAGGGGATTATAGATGAAATAGTACTAGGATTTCATCAATATGGAATTATCCTTAGTGAAGGGAAGGTTGTTTTAAATAAAGCTCCTTCAGGAATTCCTTTAATTGCAAATTCTATTTTAGAGGCAGCTTTTTTAAATGATCCAACGTCTAAAGATGGGGTATTTTTTGTTGGAGGGGCAAAGTATTATTTTTTTAAAATGCAACCGGATCCTAGCTTAGATTTATATTTTGTCTCACTACATTCTGATCAAGATGAATTTAGTTTCTTTTATGCTTATGAAGAAGAGTTTTCTGCTGTTGCTAAGAAAATTCTTGTGGAAAGGCGGATCGTTCAAATAATGAGCCTTTTGATTCTTTGGTCGCTGCTTATACACGCTTCTAAAAAGTTAGCAAAACCTATTGTCATTCTTTCGAATTCTTTAACGCATGTAAAGGAAGGCCATTGGGAAGATATTAAATTACCTCAAGTGGAATTTAAAAAAGGCAATGAAATTAGGTCCTTATATGATTCATTTTTTTCTATGATCGAAGGCTTAAAAGAAAAAGAAAAGGTTACCGCTATTTTAAATAAAGTTGTTTCTTCTGAGATTGCTAAGGAGATCTTAAAGGGGGATATTAAATTAGGCGGAGAAGAAAGAGTTGTTACTATGCTTTTTGCGGATATTCGTGGATTTACCCATTTAACACAAAATATGCCTCCTCATGAAGTAATTAGTTTTTTAAATAAGTGTATGACAAAGCTTTCTGGCGTTGTAGAACAACATAAAGGCGTCATTGATAAATATTTGGGTGATGGACTCATGGCTATTTATGGCGCTCCAATTTCGTATGAAGAAAGTCCGTTACATGCTATTATTTCTGGGTTAGAGATGGTAGAAGTTTTAAGAGGATGGAATTTAGCTAGGAAGGAGAACTCTTTAAGTCCTATTTATGTAGGTGTTGGTATTCATACGGGGTCTGTATGCGCAGGAAATATGGGAGCGCAGCATCGTTTGAATTATACTGTTATCGGCAGTAATGTAAATATGGCGTCCCGCCTTTGCGCCTCTGCTGAGGCTGAAGAGGTCCTGATTACGGAATTTACGTATTTGCAACCTTCTGTTAAGGAAAATGTGGTTGTTCAAGATATGGGAGAGCGAAACTTCAAAGGGTTTGATGAGAAGGTGCGAGTGTATAAAGTGTTATCTATAAAAAAAGGACTTTTTTAGTTGAATTACCTTGTTTTTAGTCTTGTTGGTTTAGTCTTTATCTTAGCTAGCTTGCTTGTATATACAGTGTTTTATCGCATTCCCTCTATTGCTCCGGATAAAGATAGGGAGTTACAAGAGAAAAATGCTATTTTAGAGGTTTTACTAGAGGGAGTAGTAGCCTTTGATCGTAGAGGAAACATCCTTTTTGCAAATGCGACCGCAGGACAAATGTTTTCTTGCGGCAAAAAAAAACTCGAGAAAGACTTTTTCAATGGAACAGAAGAGCTAGTAACAAAAAGCTTGGCAATAGTATCGAAAGCGAAACAGCTAGGGATACCCTTAACTGATACTGTTCTTTTAGAAAAAGGAAAAAGAGTCTATTTGAATCTTATTGCGGTACCTCAAGAAAGGATTTCTTTTCTAGTTTTACAAGATGCTTCTAGCGAACAGAAAATCTTGGAAATGGGAAAAGACTTTGTCGCTAATGCTTCTCATGAGCTAAAAACACCCATCACCATTATTCGAGGTTTTGCTGAAACTTTGCAGGATATGAAAGATCTTCCAAGAGAAATTGTGGAAGATATTTTAGAGAAGATTGTAAGAAACTGCCAAAGGATGAATACTCTTGTACGAAGTTTACTTACTCTAGCTGATATAGAAAATATACCCCTAATTAATTGTTTGTCTTGTGATATAGGGGCGATTGCTGAAGAGTGTAAAAGAGCTCTTCTTAGTGTATATCCGACGGCTCAAGTAGAGATAATAAAAGAAGAGGCGATTGCTGAAGTGGAAGAGGGAATCTTAGAGCTTGCTCTTTTTAATCTTTTGGATAATGCCGCCAAGTACTCACCACCTCCTGCTAAAATTACGGTAAAAGTAAGCAAGGGAGAAGAGACTGTTGTTGTTTCTGTAATAGATCAAGGCCCTGGAATTCCACCCCATGATATAGCACATATTTTTGAAAGATTTTACACAGTGAATAAAGCGCATTCTCGTAAGCTTGGTGGAGCTGGATTAGGACTTTCACTTGTAAAAAAGATTATAGAAAAACATGATGGGGTACTCACCGTTTCTTCTGTTTTAGGAGAGGGAACAACCTTTACCTTCACTCTTCCTAAAATTCATCGTTAAGTTTTTTATTTTTTCAATCCTTTAGTGTCTATTTCTATAGAGAAAAATGACCCTCCTATATGTAAAAAAATATTTAATAAATTGAGCTGCTGGATTTTGAAAAGGGTGTTATTCTTAGAAACCCGGCGAAAAGTCTATGTTTTATGTCACTTTTCGCCGTGTTGATCGATTAACTCGGCGAAAACAAGGAAAAATATGGACTTTTCGCTGGGTTATTTGATATGATGGGTTTAAGACAGGAGGCGAAAATGGAAAGAACTATTATTGGAAGGGACAAGGAAATTGAAATCTTACAAGAGGTGTATGAGTCTTTAGAGCCGCAGTTTCTAGCTGTTTATGGCAGAAGAAGAATTGGTAAAACATATTTAATTAGTGAGTTTTTTAAAGATAAGGGTGTGTATTTTGAAATAACAGGAATGAAAGAAGGCACGACAGCAGAACAACTTTTTCAATTTGCTTATGAATTTTCTCGTCAATTCAAAAAAGGGAAGCGAATTCCTTGTCCGAAAAATTGGGGGGAGGCTTTAACCCTGCTGCACGAAGCTATTGAGAAAATACCAAAAGACCAAAAAGTTATTCTTTTTTTTGATGAAATCCCCTGGCTTGCCTCTCCTCGTTCTAAATTTTTGAACGCGTTAGAGCATTTTTGGAATCGATATGTGTCTAGAAATAAAAATGTGATAATGATTATCTGTGGTTCAGCGGCATCTTGGATTATTAAAAACATTATAAATGGGAAAGGGGGTTTACATGGAAGGTTAACAAAAAAAATACGATTACTTCCGTTTACTCTTTCAGAAATGGAACAATACTTGCGATCTCGTCATATTGAATTAGACAGAAAACAAATTGTAGATATTTATATGGCAATGGGGGGGGTGGCAAAATATCTTTCTTCAGTAAAAAAAGGCAAATCTGCTGCGCAAAATATTAATGAAATATGTTTTTCTTTGCATGGGGATCTTTATGGGGAGTTTGATAATCTTTATAAATCTCTTTTTGACAATTATGAAAATCATATTTCCATTGTAAAAGTGCTTTCTAAGGCTTTTAATGGGTTGACAAAACAGCAACTTCTAGAAAAAGCTCAATTGACAACGGGAGGCAGTTCAAGCCAAGTTATTGAAGAACTAGTTGATGCGGGATTTCTTCTTTATATTCCCTTTTTTAATAAAAAGAAAATGGGAGGAATATACCGTTTAATTGATGAATACTCTCTTTTTTATTTAACTTGGATTGCAGAAAATTCTAAGATGGGATTAGAGAATGTAGATGCAGAGTTTTGGATGAAAAAATATGGTACTCCTAAATGGGCTGCATGGAGTGGCCTTGCTTTTGAGGCTCTTTGTTTAAAGCATGTACAAAAAATAAAGCAAGCTCTTGGTATTTCTGGTATAAGCACAGTGGAATCAGGATGGAGATATTTACCCCAGAAAATAGGAAGCGATCAAGGAGCTCAAATAGACCTTGTTATAGATAGAGCAGATAAGTGTATGAACTTATGTGAGATAAAGTATAGTGAGTCGGAATTTGTAATCGATAAGTCTTATGCCGAAAATTTACAAAATAAAAAAATAGTTTTTAGAGAAAAAACTGAAACTAATAAGACGCTATTTACGACAATGGTTACCACTTATGGTGTTAAAAAAAATGCCCAGTATCTTTCGGTAGTTGCTAATCAACTAAAGATGGAAGATCTTTTTTGATCCTGCGGACACACGCAAACTTCGTCCTTCAGGGCTGATTATTACCCACAATTCAGCTTGGGATGAAGGGGTACCCCCGGTTCAACGTCCAGATAAGATAGCTGTATTATATGTTTTATTTGTCGCAGAAAAACCGCCAGGACTCATATTGCCTGAAGACGTTAAAGTAATAGATGCAACAGAGCTTATTGAAGCCTTTCAATAGCAGATTATTGCTTTATTTCTTTATTGCTTGGAAGGGGGATTTTTAGAGATACCTGTTCTTTTCCTTTTTGAGAGAGCTTGTCTAGCTGTTTTTTGTTTCGAGAAAAATCAAAATAGAGGCTGAGGTCTTGAATGGAAATAGGAAGTCCTTTTACAGCATTTAGCTCTGCTAATTCTTGTTTTGTAAGAGAGGGGAGTGTGTTTTTTCGGCTCTTTTTTTTTTCTTTTTCTAAAGAGAAAATTTCTTCTGCTATGGCACTGCCAAAAAAAGCTTTAAGGGCCGGATACGACGCGTAACAGAAGTAGAGGGTTTTCGTGTTTTTGGGCTCTAAACAAAAGAAATCTTCTAAAGGGGGGTATCCAGTTTTTTCATTGCTATTATACACAGTAGATCCTTTCAACATCTTATAAAAAAGAGGTTGTAAAGAGGTGTCTTCAGGGAATAGATCAGCAAGAGACTCTGGTTTTTCTTTTTCTGCATTTTTTTCTAGTAACGAGGCGAGTAGTCTCTCTCCTAAGTCGGGGGTTTGGGTTAATGCTTCTTTCCAAAAAGAGGTGTGGCCATAGAGTTCTTCTAATAGTAAAATGGTTGCTTTTTGTAAATAAGGGGCAGGATTTTTAGTGGAAATTAAGGGGGATAGATTCCACTTAGCAACAGACGGTAAGCTGGGTTTAAGTCTTAGCGGTATGGCTGGGGTCGTAGTTTTAGTTTTTGGCAGTGGGTTTTCTGGTTTTGGTATTTGAGGGGGTGATGCTTTATTTTTCGGTTTGAAGTTGATGTATTTATAGTTTTCCCATTTATTTTGTAAAGTTTGCTTGTTTATAATAAAGCTACAAATGCTGTTTTTTTCTTTTGAAAAAATTTTACTATCCTTAAATAGCGTTAAGCTAAAAAAAGTAAAAATTATTAAGAAGCTTGATACAAGAAATAAGGAGTTCATTTTTTAGTCAATCCATTGCTCGCTTGTTCTAAGTATAGTATAGGTTCTTTGCTAAAAGAGGAACGTATTTTAATTTCTAATGGCTCATTGGAGCTGTTTTCGATGACTAGTTTGATCCAAATCGGGAGTGGGGTAGACTCATTCCAGGATGATTGCCAAATATTTGTTTCAGGATTAAAAAAGAAGATTTCTAGGGATTTTATTTCCGTTAGTAGGATTTCTGTTCGACTTTCTAAAGTGGATCCCCAGGTTGTTAGGCACAGCTGCTTTCCGTTATCTACATAAAGTAAAGAGCGGACTATGTCATTAAATGCGGGGTTAACGTCAGGCTCATTTGTATAAGAGAAACAAACCGAGGGAAACTCGCTTTTCTCATTTGGTGTAAAAATAAAATTATTTTCACTGAGATTTGTTAGAAGAAGGCCAATTCTTTCTAGTCTTTGTTTTAAAAAAAGACGAGGTTCGAGTTTATTTTGTAGCAGTTGCACGTTTTTATAGCTAGTAAGCCAGTTTTGGTAAACGTGCCAAAGAGAGGGGACCAGAATGGCTGTTAGACAGATAGCAATAGCTACTTCAAGTAGAGTTAGCGAATGCTTCTTTTTTTTTAGGGGCCGCATATTTTTTAAGAGGGTTGTGAATGTGTAGCAGAAAACTGTATTTTTTTTGCTATAAAGATTTTACTGTGTGTCGAATGGAGCTTTTTATAGGGAGGCGATGCGCTTTTTAATTCTACGGAAATAGTAGTTTTACCGAAGCTGTTTTGGGATTTTTCCTCGGGTGTTATAACGGTTCCATTAAGAAAAATATGAGGCTCTATGAGAAAGGGGAGGTCTTTATCTAAGGTGATTTTTTTCTGTACTTCTAGCAGAAAGTTCTTTTCCTTGGCACTTTTTTCGAGAGTTTCCCAGGAAATTTCTCCTGTGCGAAATTTCTCTTCTAGAGAGTTAAGGATTTCTTCACCTTTTAGGTGAAGGTGTAATAGTGTAACTTCTTTTCTTTGTTTTTTTAGATGGGTCATTGGAAAAGATATTGTAGGAATTATAAATAAAATAAAAAGGGCTATGGCAACAAGTAGTTCTAAGAGGAGAAATGTGTTTTTTTTCTTTTTTTTTATTGGTTTCATGATAATAGTATGGACAATTTGCTGGATTATATGCAATTATTTAGGTAATCTTTTTCAGTTGTTTACTAGTTTATCTTTAACGTAGAGGTTTGATGATGCAATTTAAAGGCCGTTCATTATATAACTTATTACAGCTTAGTAAGCAAGAGGATTCTTCTTTGGAGGTTGAGCCTTGGCAAATTTGTAATTATCGCAATTTACAAGAAGAGGAGCTCTTTCAGGGGCTTTGCTCCCTCGGGATCCCTTTATCTAAAGAAAGTTTTATCTCTTATGCTGAAAATGCGGACTCTCCGGAAGATTTAGTAGAATATTTATGGATTGAAGAAAATAATCCCCAAGGAGAAGAAAAAACATACTTATTTGTTTTTGAACTCTGGAGGAGACTGCTCCCGGCAAGGGAGAGCCTTTCTATTTTTTTTGATAAGCTAGATTTTCTTATTTCTCAATTTGATGCAGGAGAACTTCTAGACGAGGAGGAAGTGCAAGAGGTTTTGTGTGGGCTTCAAGATATTTTAGATAAGTCTGTAGACCAAGGGGAAAAGCAACAAGAGGTGTTTTCTTCTGTTCTTCAATATACAGCGCATGATGTTGAAGGATTTCTTTATGATTATATAGGGGAGCTTTTAGAAGAAGGGAATGAGGTGTTAGCTTCTAAATTAATTGATGCTTTTGATCCGTATGTTTTTGAGAAAAAATGGTTTACACTTCTTCGTGCTCGCCTATTTTCTTTGATTGACGAAGATAGGGCTGCGGCTTCTTTGCGTCGGCTTTTAGAAGAGGCGGAAGAGGAGCCTGATTTAGCTTTTTCAGAGGAAGTGGGTAGATTTCTTTCATAAAATTTTTATAGGTCTGAAGTTAAGATAGTCAGCCGAAGTAAATAAATATCTTACCCCGTGAACTGTTCCGAATGGGAGGGTATTTTCTTGTACGTTGTGTAAATGTCCAAATACACAAGTGTTTATTTTAAATTTTTCTAGGATTGCAGAAGTAGCTGAGG
Source organism: uncultured bacterium (assembly GCA_964439595.1). Lineage (GTDB taxonomy): Bacteria > Chlamydiota > Chlamydiia > Chlamydiales > Rhabdochlamydiaceae > CAIJXB01. The sequence goes on from CAYTOK010000001.1 coordinate 127,395, forward strand.
GCTTTAGCCCCGCTCCTATAGGGGGGTAGTGTACTAAGGCTATTCGTAAAGAGGCCTTGGGGTCCAGATGCTCCAAGCTTAAGTGTAATCTTTCAAGTTCTTTTTGAAATATTTGTTTTGTCTCTTCTTTTGTTGGGGGTGAGCTTTCTTTCCGCGCTCTTGGATTTTCTTTGAAGGTAATAAAAGAAGTGAAGTCATATTCATCACTATCCCAAAGTCTTGTGCCGCCAAAAGCTATGAGCTCTCCTTTTACTAAGAGGTGGACTGCGCTGTTATGTATAAATCGGATAGAAGGGGGAAGCGCTGCTTGCATTTTTGCATTAGAAGCCCACCAGTAGTCGTGATTACCCTTGCAGATGACTTTAGTGCCAGGAAGCTTATCTATCCAAGCTAGGTCTATTTTAGCAGCTTCTAAGCTATTTGCCCAGCAGATGTCTCCAGGGATTAAGACTATATCTTCTTCTTTTATACAATCTTTCCAGTGAGTTTCTATTTTTTTTGTGTAGTTTTCCCAGGGGGAACCAAAAAAACTCATATCTTTTGAGGGGGTGCTAAAGGCTAAATGTAAATCGGCAAGGGCCCAAATGCTCATATGTCATGTTCTCGCGGTTAATACAGACTTAGTCACTTTACAAGAACTAGTAATTGAAATCTATAGGGTAAACCCATTTGGTATTGTTGTTCCTGAGGCAACAACAATAATGCCATCTCTGATAAAGATGCCGTTTCCATCGTAGTGTAATAACTTTTTTTTGTTACTAAGTTCTACATGGTTGCCAATTATGACATCTTCATCAATAATTGTTTTTTCAATAAGACAGTTTTCTCCTATAGAAAAAGGACTTAATTCATTTTCACTTTGTTCGCTATAGTCCCCAATAATGATGGAGTCTTTGATTCGTGTCTTTTTTCCTATGCGAGAGCGTATTCCTATTAAGCTATGGGAGATTTCCTCCGCTTCAATGATAGAGCCCTGGCTAATGATGGAATTTTCTATTTTTGTGCCTTTGATGAGGGCGCTCGGTAGTGGTTTTTGCAAGCCGTATATTGGGTTCCAAAGATCATATAAGTCCAGACAGTTTATTTGGCTTGTAAGGGCTAGGTTGGCTTCATAATAGGAGGCTACTGTGCCGATATCTTCCCAGTATCCGTCGTATAAAAAAGCAAAGCTATTGTGCTCTTTGATTTTTTTAGGAATGAGGTCTTTCCCAAAATCATGGCCTTCCTCAGTAAGTAATCGAATTAGGGCTTCTTTACGAAAAACATAGATCCCCATAGATCCGAGGTACATGGGTTTTTTTTCGTTTTCAACGGTTTTAAAACGGAATTTTTCTAAGATTAGGGGGTCCTGTGGCTTTTCAAAAAAATCTATGATTTTATTTTCTGAAGAAATTTGTAAAAGCCCCATTCTTTTTGCTTCTTTTTCTTTCACGGGAAGAGAAGCTATGACAAGGTCCGCTTTTTTTTCTTTGGCAAATTCTACCATCTGAATGAGGTCTAGGTTATAGAGTTGATCCCCGGATAAGATAAGAAAATATTCTACAGGAACTTTTTGTAAATGTTCTATATTTTTACGGACAGCATCAGCAGTTCCTAAGAATCGTTTGATTTCTCCTCCAGACTCTTCTGGGCAGAGCATTTCCAGATTGCCTCTTTGTAAGTTTTGATAAGAATAAGATCCGGTAAGGTGTTTTTGTAACCCTGTGGCTAAATGTTGGGAAATGACAAAAATATGATAAATTTGTGAGTTAATCGAATTAGAAATAGGAACATCAATTAGGCGATATTTGCCTCCAAAACAGACGTTCGGTTTGCAGCGTTGCATCGTTAGAGGAAAAAGTCTTGTCCCTTCTCCTCCTGCAAGTACAATACTTGCTACTTTGTCTTGCAATTGGAGGTCTTCGAAATGGGGCATATGCATTTCCATATATTAAATTATTTAACTTCTTCGTAGCAAGTTTACTCATTTTAATCAAGAGACGAGTCGTGTTTTTTATTTTAATTTATTCGTTTTTTTTGAATATCTTTTGAGCGTTGCATTTTCTAAAGCGATTTTTAGAATTGTAATCCGTAACGTCCAAAGCTGCAGGGTAAGAAAGTGGATGGTCTGTGATTTTTAAAAGAACTGCCTTACAGAAATTTATGGCAGTTCTTTAGAAAGGGGATATAAATGGGTAATTCCTACCGCAAGGTCCACTCTAATTCCTCGAGGAGTTCGGGGGATAGAGGGCATTTACGAAGGTTTTCGAGCCTTGCTCTAGATACGGGATCTTGCAAGGAGTCCATTATGAATAGTAGGTATGTGAAAAAGACAGGTCTTTTTTGCACTTCAACCATCTCTAAAAGCGTAAGACACGTAGATATAACTGCAGGATCTTCTTGGAATGGTAAAAGAGCGATGGCAGCATTTTCATTTTCTTTGGTAATAGGTGTTTTTTTTACTTGGGAAAGAAGGAATTCTTTAGCGGCGTCTCCTATTTGAAAAAGAGCCGCAACAAGGGGCTGCTCACTGAAAAACTCTGCTTTGGGTATAGCTTCAAATAAAGGAATGACGGCTTCTTTAGCCTGTAAAAGACCAAGGCATTCTCCAGCTAGAGAGGGGGCTAGTCCATATCCAGGGAAAAGAGGGTCGTAGAACTCTTCTTTTTTAAGAAGACTTATAAGTAGAGGAATGACTTTTTCTCCCATTTTATAGAGGCTTTCCTTAATTTCTTCGGGGTTTTCTTCCTCTGATAAAATGAGGTCGGCAATTTTTTTTTCTGCAGGGGAAGAGGCTTTTTTGAGTTTTAGGTAGGATTCTTTAGCTTTTTGTATTTTTACTAGGTCTTCTTCGCCAAGAAGCGCATCTATTAAGGGGGAAGGGCTTTGTTTTTCAAATACGGCAAGTCTTTCTATCCTATCTATCTCAAAAGCTTCTTGGATCCCCTTGCCTTCATTATAATAATATTCAAGCATTAGAGGAAACTCCCCAGAAAAATGCACTTCTTTGTGCATTAAAATTTCTATATCTGTTTCTTCAATAAAAAAAGTGTCTTCGCAGTTCATAAAATTTTAGAGGGGGGTTATTTGGTGTTTGATAAGGTGTTTTGAATGGCTGCCGCATTATAACTAGAGCGCACAAAGGGTCCCGAGTACACGTGCTTTGCTCCTATTTGATAGCCGAACTCTTCATACTCTTTAAATTCTTCCGGAGTTACAAAAGTTTTTACCCGTAGTTTTTTGATGTTAGCTTGTAGATAGTGTCCAATAGTAATGATATCACATCCGGCATTGACTAAGTCTTGCATTGTTTCTTTGACTTCCTCTTTAGTCTCTCCAAGTCCGACCATAATTCCTGATTTGACAAACTGTGCTTTATTTTGCGCTTTTACATAAGAAAGTACTTCTAGCGTTCTATCATAAGATGCTTTATGGCGCACTCGTGGAGTTAACTGCCTAACTGTTTCTATGTTATGGTTGAAAATTTCAGGTTTCTCTTCTAGCACAATATCTAAAGAAGAGGTGATCCCTCCAAAATCAGAGGTGAGCACCTCTATAGTTACCCCAGGATTTTGCGCTCTTACTTCTTTGATAATACGAGCTACTTGCGTTGCTCCCCCATCAGGAAGGTCATCTCTTGCCACCATAGTAATTACAACATGCTTTAAGCCTAACTCCTTTGTGGAAGCAGCGATTCTTTCGGGTTCATCTTTTTCCGGGAGCTTGGGCGTCTTATTAAAATCAATATCACAAAATCCGCAGTTTCTTGTGCATTCTTTGCCTAAAGTTAAAAAAGTAGCTGTTTTTTTAGAGTAGCATTCCATGCGATTAGGGCATTTAGCTTCTTCACAAACAGTATTAAGACGATATTTTTCTAAAATAGCGTCTGTTTTAAATGTTTGTCCTCCTGATGGTATTTTGCGGTGGAGCCAGGAAGGAAATCTGCCAAGACTTTCTCCTTCAGGATTTTGAGGAAGAACATTGAGCTTACTTTTTATACAGGACATAGATTTTTACGCTCTTTTACTTTTAGGAGGAAAATGAATAGGAGTGCCTTTAGCTAATAAAGAGGCTTCTAGCCAAGCTTCCGATAACGTTGGATGAGCATGGATTGTTTCCTCGATACACTCTATGGTAAGCTCATTGGCAATAGCAACAGCCATTTCTGCAATCAAAGAGGAAGCATCATGGCCAACTACTTGAGCACCTAAAATTTGTCCTGTTTTTTTATCGATAAGCACTTGAGCAAAGCCTTCTGTTTCTATTGAAGCAATCGATTTTCCAAGAGCTTGGAAAGGAAACTTTCCAACGCTCAATTCTTTTCCTGTTTTTTGGGCTTCTTCTAAAGTCATTCCTACCATGGCAATCTCAGGATGTGTGAAAATAACAGCGGGAACAGCCAGGTAGTTCATGTGAGCTTCTTTATTTGTCGCATGGCAGGCTGCAACCATCCCTTGATGAGAAGCTACGTGGGCTAGAAGGAATTTCCCTGTTACATCCCCAATAGCGTAGATACCAGGAACATTGGTTTCCATATGAGAATTTACTAAGATTTCTCCTTTTTCTCCTACGGCAACACCTGCTTTTTCTAGTCCAAGGCCTTCCGATACAATTTTACGGCCGGTAGCAACAAGTGCAATGTCGGCTTCAATGGGGTCTTTTCCTTTTAATCTAACAGTAACACCTTTTTCTGTTTTATCGATTCCTTCAACAAAAGCACCTGTGGTGATTTCAATCCCTTTTTTGGTAAAAGCTCTAGTAATGGTGTCAGAGATAAGAACTCCTTGCATAGCTAAAAGAGAGGGGAGCGCTTCAATAAGAGAAACGGAGACACCAAGTTCAGCAAAAAGAGAAGCGAACTCACAACCTATGTATCCGCCGCCGATAATAGCAATTTTTTTAGGAAGTGTGTTGCACTCTAAAATAGAAGAAGAATTAAATACTTTTTGGTGATCCGCGCGAAAAGCAGGGATGTCTAGGGGGATGGATCCTGTAGCAATAATCGCTTTTTCAAATTGGATGATTTCTCCTTCTTCACTAAATACTTTAAGTTCTTTAGGAGAGGTGAATTCTGCTTTTCCTTGGATGATAGTGATACCGTTAGTTTGAATAAGGCCTTTTAAACTTTTTCGGATGCCTTCCACCACAGCATTTTTTCTTGTATGCATTTTACTGTAGTCAAATGTAACAGGGCCTGTTTCTATCCCAAAATCTTGAGCTGTTTTCACCTTACTTAACATAAGAGCGCTTGCAATAAGTGTCTTAGTCGGGATGCATCCAACATTTAAACAAGTGCCTCCAAGATGCCGCTCTTCAATAAGAGCTACACTTTTACCTGCTTGAGAAGCTTTTATGGCTGCAACATACCCACCTGGGCCGGCTCCAATTACGACGAGATCAAAATTTCTTCTTTGCATTTTATAAGTCCTTTTTCTGTGCGTAGTGTTTTTAGGTAAGTATAGCGAATCAGGGGAAATGTTTCTATGTATTTGACAAAAGGGTAACGGGATAGGAGATCAGAAGAAGTAAAAAAATATTAGGAAGTTAAGTGCTTTTGGATATTCAAGGATTAATGTGTTTACATAGACATTTTTTGGATCCCCTAAGAAGAGAGTTGTTTTTAATTTAATACAATTAGGGAAAAAGCCTATTGACTCTTACGTATACGTCATTGTGTATATTGAAAGTATCCTTTAAAATCATAGGGATATTACAAGGATGGAAGATTGATGGCTTATACAGTTAAAAAATTAAGTGAGCTCTCCGGAGTGACGATTAGGACCCTTCATTTTTATGAAGAGGAGGATCTAATTAAACCTGCTTATTATGGGTCTAATGGGTATCGATACTATGGAGAGAAAGAATTGCTGCAATTGCAGCAAATTTTGTTTTTCAAAGAGCTAGGTTTTACAATTAAGCAAATAAAGAAAGTTATAGGAAAAGGCGACTTTGACCAGCTTTCCGCTCTTTATTTGCATAGAAAATCGCTTAGAGAAGAGAAGGAGAAAATAGGAAGATTGCTTAAGACCATCGATAAAACAATTAATCACTTAGAAGGAAAAACGAAAATGAAAGATACAGAAATTTTTGATGGTTTCAACATCACTTTAGTAAAAAAGGCAAAAAAGGAATCCGTCTTATTTACTGTAGAAGAAACCGTCCTTAGCAGTATTAGAAAGCCTACTGAAAATACTAAAGACGTTGAAGCAAAAGGCCAGGTATTCTATCAAAATATTATTGATACAGCGCATGCTATTTTTAAAGAACTTGTGGTCTGTATGGAAAAAGAGATGGATCCAAGATCCCCCGAGGTGCAAATGTGGATTAAAAAACATCATGAGTTTACAGATAAGATGCAGAGTGCAACGCAAGAAGTTTATAAGGCAATGGCAAAGCTATACCTGGAACATCCTGCGTTTAGAAAACAGCTGGATGCATTTCATCCACAACTTGCCGAATTTATCTCTGAAGGGATGATTATCTTTGCAGATAGGGAACTAGACTAAGAATACCAATAGAAAAAAACAAAAGGCTTCAATGTAGTTTTGAGGCCTTTTATTTATGTGATAGGCGTGATAAATTAACATAAAACTATTTTAATTTTTTTGTTGGTGCTATGCTGCCAAGGATTTTTACGAGTAAGTAGAGAGTCTATGTTTAGTTGCAAAAGAGAAGAAATATTAGCTTAGACTGCTGAAGATATTTAGTGTGTCAACTATGACGAGGCAAGAAATGCAAAGAATGTTAATAACAAAGTTGAAAATTACATTGACCCTAGGGAGATACTATGGAAATTCGTAAAATTGATTATTATGATGGAGAAGTATTATTAGAGGCGACCGTTGCTTTAGAAAAGAGTCAAGGCAAGCGGCCTCTTATTTTTATTTTTCCTGCCTGGGAAGGAAAAAATGACTTTGCTGAAAAAAAAGCTATAGAATTAGCAAAAATTGGTTTTATTGGATGCGCTTTGGATCCTTATGGTAAGGGGATTCTTGGAAAAGATAGAGAAGAGTGCTCCTCTCTTATGGGTCCTCTTATGGCAAATCGAGAAATGCTGCGCAGGCGTATTTTAGCGTCTAAAGCGCTACTTTCAGTAATTCCTGAAGCGGATATAGATAAAGTCGGAGCAATTGGGTTTTGCTTTGGAGGGCTATGTGCTCTTGATTTAGCTAGAGCAGGGGTAGATGTTAAAGGCGTCGTGAGCTTTCATGGTCTTCTCCAAGAAGCTGAAGGATTGTCTATTCATCCAATCCTTTCTAAGGTTTTAGTATTACATGGAAATAAAGATCCTATGGTTTCATGTAGGGACGTGGAAACGTTCTGCCTTGAAATGGAAAGTAAATCTGTAGATTTTCAAGTGCATATCTTTGGAAATACTATGCATGCATTTACAAATCCGGAGGCAAATGATCCTGATTTCGGGACTGTTTACAGTCAGAGTGCAGATTGTCGTTCTTGGCTTTTGATGAGGAGTTTTTTTGAGGAGCTTTTTGGATAGGACAGCTATTTTTGCCAAGAAGTTGATAAACGATGCACCAGCTCATAAATACTTCAAAAAAAACAAAGAGAGAAAAAGCTGCTGCAAGGTAGCTTTTTTGTAAGTAAGCATAAACTAGAAGTGCTAAGGCAGCAAAGAGTCTAAGGGCTCTACCTGCCTTATTTATATTTTTTTTAGGACGAAGTCTCATTTATCAAGTCTCCTTTGAAATAAGGGGTTTTTATGGTTGAGTAGTGTGGTCATACTGCTCACTTTGTAATATCGTATATTAGCCTTGTTTAAACAAGCGTTTTTTTTGGCAATATTTATTGCTTTAATTATCCTATCTTTCGAGGTAAAGCATTAATCTCAATTATGAGAAAAGGGATTTGATTCTATCAGAGCCTCCTTCGATAGCTTCAAAAGCGGCATAGAGAGGGATTGACAAGACTTTATTAAATTGATTGCGTTGAAGAGTGGACAGTTTAATGCCGTATGGGCTTTTTGGATGAGAGTCTAAAAAAGAATGTAGGCTTTGTAAAGTGGATCCTTTTCCAGACTTTACTTCAATGGGAATAACTGTTCCTTTGATTGTTGATAAATAGTCCACTTCAGCTTCGCTTCCTTTTGTTTCTTTATGCCAGTAATAGAGGGTATTGCGTATGTCAGAGGAAGCGTAAGCCATTAGTTCTTGTCCTATGAAGTTTTCTACTAATTTTCCCTGATTAACAAAAGCTGTTTCTGGATGGAGGAGCCAGTCTTTGTTGTCTAATCCTAAAAGTTGTTGCATAACACCCACATCAAAACAGATGACTTTATAGCGTTCTAGGTTTGCTGAGGCTCCTAATGGGATCCCTTGACCAGATGTGTGGTAAGCGATATGAATAATATGCGCTTTTTCCATAAGCTCAAGACAAGGAGCTAGTTCTCTTTTTCGGTAATCGCCAACACTTTGAAATTTGAATTTTCCTCCAACTTGTAAGGGAATATGTTGTAATAATAAGTTAAGATATTTTAGCTGTGTTTTTTTTGCATATTTTTCAAAATCTTGTTTATAAGTTCCGACAATAGCGCGAAGAATAGTTTGAGGTGAAGATATTTGTTCTGTATTGATCCAGGAAAAAACAACTTCCGGAAGGCCCCCGACAACAAAATATTCACCAAGGATTTTCAAAATTTTATTGTGAATAGCTTCTGAAAAAGTGGCTTTTTCATAAATGGATTGTAGCATTAACAATCCTCCTTTTGCGACTAAAAATTCAGCAAAGCTCATTGGGTATACCGTGAGGGTTTCTACACGGCCAACGGGGATGCCAACTTGTTCTAAAGCAAACTCCAGAAGGGACCCTGCTCCAATAACATGAAGGGATGGCATTTCTTCGTAAAAATAACGTAGTGCTAAAATAGCTTGAGGGCATGATTGAATTTCATCAAAAAAAAGAAGGGTTTTTCCGGGTTGGATTGAGGTTCCTCTATCTATAGATAGCTCTTTTAAAATTCGTATTGGATCTAAATTTTGCGTGAAAATAGAGTGAAGCTCTGCTCTTTTTTCTAAATTGACTTCGTAAAAATCATCATAAGATTTCCCTAAATATCTTACTGCAAAGGTTTTTCCGACCTGTCTTGCACCTCTTAGTATAAGGGCTTTTCTAGTAGTAGATATTTTCCAATTCCTAAGTTCTTGATCTATAAGTCTTTTCATTTTTTTTAGCTGGTTTTTTTGTTTTTTGGCGAAAAAGTACGGTATAAATATCTTTATTTTGGTTGTTTTTCGGGGTGATTGTCTAAGTTTTTGGTTAAAATTTCAACTGTAAACTATGTTTTTGTCTTAAAATTATCTGATTTTTTTGAAAATATAGCCTTTCCTATCGGACAAGGGCCTTTTTAGTCGCATTTTTTTTGACATTTTTAGTCCAGATAAAATGGTGGATTTTAATTTAAAAAATCTATTTCCGGCAGTCCTAATTGTCGTAGAACACTTATCAACACTTCAAAAAAAAAAGAAAAAACAGCTGCAAGGTAGCTTTTTTGTAAGTAAGTATAAACTAGAAGTGCTAAGGGAGTAAAGAGTCTAAGGGTTCTACCTGCCTTATTTATACTTTTTTTAGGATGAAGTCTCCTATAGGAAGATTTCTTTGTTAGCTTTGTTTAAACAAGCGGTTTTTTTAGCAATATTTATTGCTTTATTGATTTACACTGATTAGAAAACAATAAAAAATTCAAATCTTCCTACGGATTGCACGCTTCGTGATGATCTTCAGTATTTTAAAAAGAGGGGGGTAGCGATGAAAGAGCACGATCAAGAAAGCCAAATGGACTTGAGCTAGTTCTTTTCTTGGAACAAGGCGTTTTTTTGAAAAGCAGATCGTCTTAAATTTATTATGGAGCTAGCTTGTAATATGCTCTCTATTCCGCTATATTGAGTCTCAAAATAACGGAATAGAGAGCATATTGTATGTTTGTAAAGCGCGGATTGAGGGTTTCTAAGCAGAGTTTTTTTCTTTTTGGGCCGAGGGTACCGGTAAAACGACTTGGCTTAAAGAACAATTTTCAAAAGCTTTATAGTCCTTTTTGTATCAGATTTTGAATCTCAATTATATCTCGATTAAGGTCTTGTCTTATGGATTCTGGTACATCGGGATACTGCACCGTTTTCTTGCAGGCTTCTAAGGCGTCTTTACTCTTTCCGAGTCTCCAAGATGCACCCGCTAGTTGGTAATAAAGTTGCCAGGTAATTCCTGTGTCTATGTTAAAAAAGTCATCAGTTCGGGGAGTTATAAGAGATGCTTTTTTTAGTGTTTCATAGGCTAGCAGGTCTTTTTCTTTTCTAACATAGTAGCATCCAAGGTAGAATAAAGGTTCTAATCGCCAGGGCCTATACATATGAGCTCTGTTATAGCTTTCTGTTACAACTAGTATGGGCATTTCTAAGAGGTCTTGGAGTCTTGCACTCATGTATAAAGAATAGAAGTAGTCATCAGAGGATCCTTCTCCCATAGAAATTCTTTTTTGATATGCTTCTAAGGCAAGGGGGTACTTTTCTGCTGCTACATAACATTGCCCTAGGTGGAATTGGTAGCGAAGGTTTCCTGGTTCTTTTTCTAGCCCTTTTTTAAGAGCTTCTGCATCGTCTAGGTGTTTCCTTGGGTTTTTTGCTCTAGCGCCTGTAGCAACCTCTGAAAGGTTAAAAACACCCTGAATAACTGCAGAGGTTTTTCTTTCCGTGCTATCTAAGATTTCATGGAGCACGCCTTTCCAGTGCCAGTCTAAAGCATTGCGGACTAAAAAGTCTCTAATACCTTCTGTTTGTCCATATTTAAGAACTATACCGTATACATCCTTATCTAAGATTCCCTTTTTAAAATCTTTAGAGAAAACAAGCGTTTCATCGGCATCGATGAATAGAGAGTACTCTGCTTTATTTTTAGCAAGCTGCAGGGCTTCATCGCGGTTGTGCCCAAAATTTACCCAAGGTCTTTCATGCAACTCGCCGGGGATGCCTTTCATGCAGTTTTTAATGATCTCTTGCGTGCCATCGGTAGACCCTGTATCGACAATAACCCAATAATCAATCAGATTTTTTGTGGAGTTTAGGCACTTTTCAATTACCGCACTTTCATTTTTAACAATCATGTTTAAGCAAATGGTGTTTTTGCCTACAGGCTTGGATTGAGAGGGAGAAAGAGTAAATACTGCGATAAGTAAGGTAAAGCAACCTGTTAGTAGTAAGATAAAGCGGAGAAGAGGCTTTTTCATCTGAATTTTCCTTTTTTGTAAGAGGTCTTGAACTGCAATAATTTATTGTCAAATATCTATCTTACATAAAATGGCGCCTAAAGCAACTTTTTTCAGTTGCTATGATTGGATTGCTGGTTATTTAAGGATTTCAAAATGGATGGATGAGATGCAAATAAGACTACATGTGCTCTTGTAGCCTTATTTGCTTGTTTTATTTATTGCTTTATTGTTTTATTGCTTACTATCCTGGCAAGGAATTTACTTGCGGCGCCTTTGCTTTCAAAATCGGCAAAAGCCATTTTTAAAGCTTCTTCTACAAGAAGCGTTTTTGATACCTGTTTGCTTTTGCAAAGTTTGCGAATAGCGTGGCACTTATCTTCTAGCTCTAGAAGAATTTGACAAGGAAGGTTGAACGTTGCTTTTTCCTTGAGCTCTTCTTCTTGCACTTGTTTCGGGGCGGTTTGCTTTATTTCTTTAATGCTTTCTTGCTTTATTTCTTTGCTTTCTTCTGGTTTTATTGCTTTACTGCTCATTAATCCTGACATGATGCTGCCTAGGATGTCCGGGGTGCTTGTTCGATCATGCATTTGCTAGAATCCTTTGTACGGTGTTTTCATAATCTTTTGCTCCGGTAGAGTTAGGAGCGTACTCGTAAATGGTTTTTCCAAATCCTGCAGATTCGGAAATGCGTACGGAGTATTTAACCGGTTCGCAAAGAAGGGTGGGATAGTACTTTCTTAGTTGGTCTAGTATTTCCGTGGATTTTTTTACTCTTCTATCTAAAAAAGTAGGCAAGAGATACTTGTATTCTAGTTTTTTATTAAAGTTTTGTACGCTTTTTAATCTCTCTGCGAACTCTACGAGGCTATTTAAGGTGAGGATTTCGAGACTTACCGGAGTTAATACTTCCGTGCAATAAAAAAGGGCGTTGATTGTGAGAGTGTCCCAGCTTGGAGATGTGTCTACGATGACAAAGTCAAACTGTCCTTCTAACGGCCCTAGAGCCTGCGAGAGGGTCTGTTCTGCTCCAAAATCTTTTCTTCCAATAGATCTTTTAATTCCAGATAAAGCCTTTCCTCCTGCTAAAATCCATAGGTTTTCTCTTGCTAGGTGAATCGCTTCTTTTGCGGTGACATCTTCATTTAAAACGTCTGCTAGATTGTATTTAGGGCTAACTCCTAATAAGAAAGAGTCTTGGCCTTGATCGTCTGTATCAACTAGGAGAACTTTTTTTTCTAAAAGAGCTAGGCCGTGTGCTATGCTGACGCAAGTGGAGCTTTTCCCGACGCCTCCTTTAGATAAACTAATGCAGATTTTTCTCATAAATTTCTCTTGGGTTAAGTTGCTAAAAGGTTCTTTTTTGTATTCATGGTAGTGAGTTCACGCTAACAAAATTAGGTTCTTTTTTGCAAGCAATAAATATGGGTGTATTTTTGTGTTGCTGTGTTTTTTTATTGCTTTATTGCTTTATTTTACTTGCTTAGGTTTATGTTTTAGGTTGTTTTTTCATTTTTTTTCTGTGATTGTTTTATTTCTTTATTTCTTTATTTCTTTGGTTGCGATTTTTCTCTCTGCAGATTACAAGAAAAAAAAGATTGCTTTTAATTGAAGTTACAAGATATGGGTATGAATAAAAGAAATAATTAGAAAAACCTGTTGTATGTAAGGGGTTGTCATGCGCTTATCGAATGTAGTTTTTAGCCTGCGATGTTTATTTATGGGAGCTGTTTTTTTATGCTCTCAAGATGCGTACTCTGAATTTGTTGGTCCACCCAATACTTCTGCGGGTATTGTAGAAAAGCAAATAGAAAGAGAATACCAAGAGCAGAATGTTCAGCCAACAAGAGAGGTTCCTCTTTTGGAAGTGGATATTCCCGAAGAACAGTTAGTTATGGGAGATGAAGAGACTGCTTTTATTAAAAAGATCACTTTAGAAGGCAATGACATTTTCTCTAGTAAAGTTATTCGCAAAATCCTTTCCTCTTATGAAGGGCGCGAGCTTAAAATGAGAGATATTAAAGAGCTCTGTTTGAAGTTACAGGAAAAGTATGTAAATGAAGGGTACTTTTTAGCAAGAGTGTTTCCTCCTGAGCAAGAAGTAAAGGAAGGGAATCTTACTTTAGAAGTTTTAGAAGGAAAACTAGGTGAAGTAACGGTTCAAGGAAATAAATACTATAAAGAAGCGTATATTAAAAAGTTTTTCACAAAGTTTCAGGGTAAGGCCATTAACTATGATGCTTTTTTAAAGTCGCTTTTTCTTCTTAATGAAAAAACAGATCTGAATGTAGGTGCTGTTTTTAAAAAAGGTTCAGAGGTTGGGACGGCAGATATTATTTTACGAGTTGATGACAAAAGACCTTGTCATCTATATGTAGATGAAAATAACTACGGATCCCACCAAACATCTATTTGGCGTACAGGCGCTCAGCTCCAATATGGAAACTTGTTTATGCAAGGAGATAAGTTTGGTCTTACAGAGGTGGTAGGCAATCCTGTTAGTCACCTTAACTATACGAATGCTGCTTATACAATTCCCTTAAATACTATAGGAACCGAAATGAAGCTTAACTATATGTATTCGAGCTTTCATGTCCCTTTATTCCCAGAGCTGCGTTTAAAAGGTAGATCACAAATTGGCACGTTAGAATTTTCGCAGGCGCTACTACGCTCTAGAAGAATGAGCACTGATGTCTATCTTTCTTTTGACTATAAGCAAATAGCTAACTATCGAAGGGGTTCTATCAATTCTTATGATAAGCTTCGTGTATTCACCTTAGGATTTGATCTTGATTACAGCGATAGTTTTAGAGGAAGAAACGTAGCGGATATTTCTGTTGCATATGGTGTCCCTCATTTCCTAGGCGGACTTAGTACTGTAGATGATCTTTGCAGTAGAACAGGGGCCGGTGGGCTTTTTGCTATTTTGAATGTAGATTATACAAGGATCCAAACCTTACCTAAAGACTGTTTTCTCAATTTACATATAGCCGGACAGGCTACTCCTTATAAATTGCCTATTTCAGAGCAGCTGTATATTGGTGGTGTAGATAGCGTTCGAGGTTTTCCTATTGCAGCCGCACTTGGTGATGATGGGTACTATGCAAACTTAGAGTTTAGAGCAGCTCTTCCTTTTATAAGGGACACAAAAGTTCCTTTCTTTAAACGAAGAACATGGAAAGAGTTTTTACAGGTTGTCGGATTTGTAGATCAAGGTGGTGTGAAGTTAAATGGTGGGGGAGAAAATCAAAGTCATCATATTTCTATGACAGGAGCTGGCGTAGGGCTAAGAGTTTTTGCTCCTTATGTGAACTTTAGTTTTGATGTAGGCTTTCCTTTAACGGATGATAAAAAACAATCATCACCAGTGTATTATTTTAAAGCAGGATTACAACCGTTTTAATTAATTAAAAAAAATTATTTTAATTAAATGGTTAATTTGTTATGCGTTGGTTATTATTAGAAATTTAAATGGGTATGGCGTTTTACGCTGAAACAATAATTAATGAGATGGGTACTATGAGAACTTTTTTAGCTTCTTTTTTGCGTTTAGTAATTTTCACACTGTTTCCGGCTTTAGCTTTTGCTTTGCCAAAAGGAGAGCAGGTTGTTAGCGGGGATGCAGACTTTGTCCAGGTGGATGAAAGATCTGTCGAGATTACTACATCCGATAAGGCCATCATTAATTATGATAGTTTTGACATAGGAGGCTCGGAGCGGGTGAGGTTTATCCAACCCAACTCCAAGTCCTGCGTGCTTAACCGCGTGCAGGGCTCTGATCCTTCTTCTATATTAGGATCCTTGGATGCTAATGGAAAAGTATTTCTCGTTAACCCATACGGGATATATTTTGGACCAAACGCATCTGTTAATGTCGGCTCTCTCATTGCCTCCACATTAGATATCCTGGATCAAGATTTTATGAATAACGACTTTAAATTCTTCTCCACAGAAGCTGGTAAAAACGGTCTAATTCACAATTTAGGACATATAGCAGCGCCCGAAGGTTCAATCGTCTTTTTAGCCCCTTATATCAAGAATGAGGGTGTTGTTACTGCAAATGCTGGTAAAGTGCTCTTTGCCTCGTCAGAGTCTGTCGCCCTAGATTTTTCAGGCGATGGGCTTATGAGCTTTATATTGGAAGGAGAACTTGAAAATGCTGTTATAGAGCACCTTGGATCTGTTAATGCAGAATCTGGAGAAGTGTTCATGAAGTTAAAAGTAGCAAATAAAGCTATTCGCGACATCATTAACACAGACGGCGTTGTAGAAGGATCTAGAATCGTTAAAGAAAACGGCCTTATTCACATTGTAAGTAATAGTAGTATCAAGGCTTCGGGTGTATATATAGATGGTGATGCAAACTCTAGAGTGCAAGTTGACGGTAGCATTGACGCTGCCAACTTATCTTCCGGTGGTAAAGGAGGAACGGTAACGGTTCTTGGAGATCACATCAAATTAATGGGAGCTAACATCGACGCCTCCGGAGACCTCTCTGGAGGCTCAGTCTTTATAGGGGGTGAATATAAAGGAGAAGGGTCTCTTCGTAACGCTCTTACAAATGTCATGGATGAAACATCCGTAATCAAAGCTGATGCCATTACAAGTGGTGATGGTGGTAAAGTAATTCTTTGGGCTGATGACACCACTCTTTTTAACGGACAGATTTTTGCAAGAGGTGGAGAGTTTGGCGGAAATGGAGGTTTTGTCGAAACTTCCGGTAAGATTAATTTAGGGGTGCAGATAGGAAGAGTAGATACTGGGGCCTCTTTAGGACAGTCTGGTCTTTGGCTCTTAGATCCTGCGCTTGTAGTCATCCAAACAGGTGGTACGGATCTATATGCGGATATTGATTGTGGATCAGGAGGGGCAGCAACTTTTACAGTGGCTCCATCTACTTTAGCTGCAGTCGTGGGAGCTGTATGTATTGAGGCATCTACGTCTATTACAATTAATAATGATATTGATTTAGCTACTGCGGGGACTGCGACAAGCTTTACGTTAACCGGGCCCGTTATTTTAGGAGCAGATGTCACTATTACTACGAATAATAGTTTTATTACGTTTACAAGTACTCTTAATGCTACAGTTGCTGATACGCAAGGATTAACACTTAATTCAGGAACCGGGAATATTAGTTTTCAAGGGGCAGTAGGAGCAACGCGTCTTAAACATCTCGTAATTACAAATGCTGGGGGCGTAGCATTTTCTGATGATTTCGCAGCAGCAGACTTTACTGTAACGCAAAGTACGGGGGTCATTGCGTCAGGGACAGTGACAGTACCAGCTGTTACGATTACTGATACGACAGGCACTATCCAATTCGACGGAGCTGTGACAATCACGACGCTTACAACATTCGCGCAGGATTATAGCATGATTTTTAATGGCGGCGGTACTATTACTAGCGGTACGACATTTTCTAATACTGGAGGCGTAACCTTTGGAGACGGTCCTGCTATTACAACCACTTTTAGTAATGGGGTAAGTACAAGCGCTGGAGCTACAACATTGAAAGGTATTTTGGCAGTTACAAGTGGAGGTACAACACTTGGGGGTCTTACGGTAACGGGAAATTCTTCTATACAAACAAGTGGAACTGTTGGAGTCGGAGCTGTGAACCTTTCTGGCGGCGATTTAGCGATAACGACTAATATTACAGGGGGAGGAGCTAGCATCCAATTTAATAGTGGTATTACAGGTGCTCACAATCTTACTCTTACAGCTGGAGGAGGAACCCTTACTTTTGGAAGTACCATTACAACACTTGGAGATGCTGCAGGGAATGATTCTTTAGTTATTGCCTCTACATCGACAAACCCTATAAACTTTCCTAATACTGTTTCTACTACGGGAGGGTTAAATGCTACAGGGAAAAACTTACAATTTAACGCTGCTACAACGGTTGGCGGAGGGATACTTGCTGCGAATGTGACTACGGTAGCCGGAGGTTACGGTGTAGCTTTCAATGATGCAGGAGCTCAAGGTAGCGCCATAACAGGGACAACTTCGTTTAACAATACATCAGGCATTACCCTAGGAAGTGTAGATGGAGCTGTTACGACATTTACTAATGCGGTAGATACAACTGCTGGTTTTACGACAGTAAGGGGAACGGTGACTGTATCGACAGCTGCTGCAGCGATGACAATGGGGGCAGTTGCTCTTGGGGGCAATGCTACGCTAAATACTAACGGCGGAGTGATCACAACAGGAGCCGTAGCTCTTACAGCAGGGGATCTATCAGTAGACTCTACTAACGGCACAGCGGCTGGTAATACAATCACTATAGGTGGAGCAGTTACTCAAACAGGGGTTAGGGCGTTAACAGTGAACGGAGGAACAGGGGGAGCGGTGGGCTTTTCTAGCTCTTTAACAGCCGGATCCCTTACAGTGACAAATTCAGGAACTTTAGGGTTTACGGGGGCGGTTACTCTTTCAGGAGCGCTCACACAAACCAATGCGGCGACAGGCACAACGACGTTTAGCTCAACAGTAAGTGTAGGATCAGCAGCGTTAAAAGGTGTGGCTTTTGCAGTAAATAATACGTTTGGCGCTAGTGGAGCTATAGCTGTTACTAACAGCGGGACCTTTACAGTAGCAACAGGTGCTGATATTTCTGGAGTGGGAGGATTTAGCACAAGTGGTGATGTAAGCCTTGGAGCTAATATCACGACAACAAATACAGATCTTAGCATAGGTACGTCTACAGTACTTGCGGGTAATGTAGCGCTATCTACGGGAGCAGGAGCTGGAGATATCACGTTTGGAACAACGGTAAATGGTACAACAGATGACACAGAGACGCTCCAGTTAACAGCAGGATCAGGAAACGTTCACTTCACGGGAGTAGTTGGAGGAACAGTGCGTCTTGGAGATCTTACTATAGTAAGTGCAGCGAGTGTAACAGCTGATGCAGCAGTGACAGCAGCAAGCATCACGCAGTCAGCCGGAACAGTATTAACAACTTTTACAGGAGCTGTTACAACAAGTGTAGGAGGAGTATCTCTTACAGGAACAGCCTTTACAGTAAATAACAGCATGGGATCTGCGACAAATGTGGTAATAACAAACTCAGGACTCTTTACTAAAGGATCCACAGGAGTTATTACAGCGCCAGGAGGGTTTAGCACAACAGGAGCAGCAAGCTTAGCTAACAATATTACCACAACAAATACAGGTCTTAGCATAGGTACGTCTACAGTACTTGCGGGTAATGTAGCGCTATCTACGGGA
>CAYTOK010000001.1:145921-147529 GCA_964439595.1 uncultured bacterium
CTGCGACAAATGTGGTAATAACAAACTCAGGACTCTTTACTAAAGGATCCACAGGGGTTATTATAGCGCCAGGAGGATTTAGCACAACAGGAGCAGCAAGCTTAGCTAACAATATTACAACAGTAGCAAATGTGATTACGATTGGGGGATCTTTAACTTTAGCATCAGGAGCGAATCCAGTATTATCTACAGGAGCTGGAGCCGATGTTACTGTTACAGGAGCCGTCATTGCTACGACAAATGGAGGAGAAACTCTTACTGTCACAGCTGGAACAGGTGGTCTAACCTTATCTAGCACAGTAGGTAGTGGTGGAACTAAGCTAGGAGCTCTCTCCTTTACAAGTGATACAATTGCTTTAAATGGAAACATTTTTGGTAATTCTACTATTTTACTCCAGCCGACAACACCTGCTCAACCTATTAGGATTAATGGTGTAGTCGGGGGTTATAACCTTAGTACTGCAGAGATAGGCTATTTACAAGATGGCTTTACAGGAATTACGATAGGAAGAAGTGATGGGTCTGGAGCTATTAGTATCGGTACTATTACATTCAATGATCCTGTTTTAATTAGATCTCCTGCTGCAGGAGGATCTATCACGGTTAGTGGACAAATTACAGGTAGCGGTAATGCCTCTATCTATTTAGATGGACCAGGAGCAACAACAACACTGAACGCAGACATTGTCACGGAGGGTAATCCGATTACAATTAGTGATAATGTGATCTTGGGAACCGGCGGCGTGCCAACAAGTATTACACTTAATACAACAAGTGGAGCAGCAGCTGGCGCCACGATTTCTATAACTGGAACAGTAGAAGATAATGCTGCGGGTAGCACGGACTTTATTTTAACAGCTGGGACAGGTGGAGACATCACCATAACAGGTGCTGTCGGGGCTACCAATGCTGTTAAATCTATTAGCGCAACATCCGGTGGGACAGCGACATTTGCAAATGTAAGAACAACGGCAAATCAAACCTACTCAGGTGGCGGTGGAGCTACTAATGCTGTTCACTTAGATGGCACTACTTATACAACGATATCCAATGGAAACTTTGCAGTGAACTCTGCTGCTGTAGCAGTTTTAGGTGCTGATGTGACCATTTCTACGGGGTCTGGAACTGTAGATTTTGGAAGCACTGTTAATGGAGCTCAGAGTTTAACAGTTACATCTTCAGGTACTCAAACCTTTAGTGGGATTATTGGAGGAAGCACTCCTCTTACTGCACTCACTGTGAGTGGTACAGGAGCTGTTACATTAAATGGTATAGGAGGAGGCTCAGCTGGGGTATCTGGAGCAACAAGCATCAGTGGGTCAACAGGAGGCATCACGCTAAATGGCGGCATCTACAATGCTAATGCGCAGACATACACAGGAGCAGTAACTCTTGGAGCTGATACTACAATCACGACAAGTAACGATGACGTGATCTTCGGAAGTACAGTTAACGGAGTATTTAGCTTGACAGTAGAGGCAAGTACAGGAATAACCTCTATTGGAGGAGCCGTTGGAGGGACGGGTGTTCTTACAGCACTAACTATTAATAGCACAGGAGCTGTTACATTAAATGGTATAGGAGGAGGCTCAGCTGGGGTATCTGGAG
>CAYTOK010000001.1:147629-231846 GCA_964439595.1 uncultured bacterium
CAACAAGCATCAGTGGGTCAACAGGAGGCATCACGCTAAATGGCGGCATCTATAATGCTAATGCGCAGACATATACAGGAAATGTAGTTCTTGGCGCAAGCTCTGCTGTGACAACAAACGGAGGGGACTTGCTTTTTAGCGGAACTCTTAATCCTACAACGGCTTCTACAGAGACTCTTACAGTGACGGCAGGTGCTGGAAGTGTTACATTTACCGGTGCTGTTGGAGGAACAAGACTTGGTGGTTTAACTATAGCAAGCGCAGCTGACGTGATGGCAGCAGCGATCACTTCTACAAGTGTAACGCAGTCAGCAGGAACAGGAACTACCACATTTAACGGCGCCATTAACACAAGTGCTATAGGCGGGGTTAACTTGACAGGAGCTGCTTTTGCAATTAATAGCACCATTACGACAACTGGAAGTGGTACTGTTACAATTGCGAACACAGGTACTTTAACCATTGCATCAGGAGCTAATATAACATCTGATGGAGCCTTTAACCAAAGTGGAGCAGGAGCTGTTTCTACTGCGGGTAATATTACGACAACAAATGATGCTATTAGCTTTACAGGCAATGTTACTTTGACAGCTAGCGTGGCTTTATCTACGGGAGCAGGAGCTGGAGATATCACATTTAGCGGAACTGTTAACCCTACAACAGTCATTACAGAGGCATTAAGTTTAACAGCTGGAACAGGAAGTGTCCAGTTCGTGTCTGCCGTTGGAGGAACAAGACGTTTAGGGGATTTGACGATTGTAAGCGCAACCAATGTAACAGCAGCAGCTTTAACTGTGAAAACATTGACACAGACAGCTGGAACAGGTACTAGCACATTTAACGGCGCTATTAATGCGAGCGCAGCAGGAGGTGTGAGCCTTACAGGGACAGCCTTTGCTTTCAATGCAGCTGTGACAACAGCTACTGGACCGTTTATTTTAGTCAATAGCGGCGCAGCATCATTTGGAAATATGACTATGACTCTTGGAGGAGCCTTTAGTCAAAGTGGAGGTGGAGCGGTATCTACTGACGCAGATATTACGATGACATCCTCTGCAGCTATTGACTTCACTAATGCAATTACCTTGACAGGTGATGTATCTATGGTATCTGCTGGTGGTAACATGACCTTCTTAGCTGATATTAATGGTACAGTGGCAGGAGCTCAGAGCTTAACGCTTAATGCTTGTACAGCAGGTTCTGTTACTTTACAAGATGTGGGAACAGGAACAGCTTTAAATAACCTTGCTGTTTCTTCTGATACCCTCACTAAAGGAACAATTACTACAACAGGTTCTCAGACATATAATAACTGCAGCGGCACAACGGACCTTTCCGGAATATATAATACAGGAGGAGCTCCGTTTATCGTTAGCGGTAATGCAACGCTTATTGGTAACACGACAATTAATGCTGATGGCGGTATTATCACCTTTAGTGGAACACTTGACGGCGCTTTCTCCTTGACAGCTAATAGTACGGCGGCTACCACCTTTAGCGGTATCGTTGGGGGAACAACGCCTCTTACAAGCATTACAACGGATGCAGGCGGATCATCTAGTATGCTTAGTGTTACAACAACAGGTACGCAAACGTATAACGATACTACAATTACGTTAAATGGAACCTTTACAACAACTGATTCTGCTTTCCTTGCAGTGGGAGCAGTGACTCTTGGTGGAGATACGGTAATTGCTGTAGGTACTGGCAGCGCTACATTCTCTAGCACAGTTGCAGCAGGAGCTCAAGATTTGACGATCACAGCTAATACCATCAGCTTTGATGGTGGCGTCGGAAGTGTTTCAGGTACGGCAGACCTTCTTATGAAGCCTGCCACGACGTCTACTTCCATAGGTATCGGAGGAGGAGCTGGAACTCTGCAGATTACTACTACAGATGTTAACGCCCTAGCAAATGGCTTTAGCTCTATTACGATCGGAACTCCGGTAACAGGAGCTCACGTTATAACAAGTAATACAGCAACCTTCAAAGATCCTCTTTTCTATAGAACGCCAGCTGGGGGGTCTATTACAATTGCCGGGACTCTTACGGGGGTAACAGGTGCTTCTATTTATCTAGATGGATCAGGGGCTACAACGACTCTTAATGCAGATATTGTAACTTCAGGAACTGATATTACTATTAGTGACAGCGTGATCTTAGGAACACCTGCAACGATTACACTTGATACAACATCAGGTGCGCCTGCAGGAGCTAATATTACTATTGCAGGTACTATTAATGATAACTCAGCAGGAACAAGTACTCTTGTACTTAATGCGGGAACAGGTGGGGCTATTGACCTTCAAGGTGCTGTGGGAGACTCCGCAGTACCAGCTGGTTTGACAATCACCAACGCTAACAATGCTACAGCTGTAATAATTAGAGTAGAAGCACTCGTGCAGACAGCAGGCCAAGGTACTACTACATTTAACGGGGCTATTGTCACATCTGGCGCTTCAGGAGTTAGCTTGACAGGTACAGCCTTTGCTTTTAATAGTACTGTAAATACAACATCTGGCTCAGGAACATTTACTCTAGTAAATAGCGCAGCGGCAACGTTTGCGGCTGCAGCCGACCTTACCTTAGGTGGAGCTTTTAGTCAAAGCGGTGGGGGAGCTGTGTCAACAGCCGGCGATATCGTAACAACAGGAGATGCTATTGCCTTTGTTAATGCCGTAACACTCACAGGAGATGTGTTATGGGATACAACAGCTGGAGGAGCCACTCTAACAGGCGCTAATATCTCTAGTACGGGAGCTATTACCCAAACAGGTACTAGAGCATTGACGGTAAATGGGGGAACAGGAGGAGCAGTAAGCTTTGCAAGCTCTTTAACAGCTAATGCCTTTACAGTAACACATAGTGGAAGTACTACGGTCACAGGAGCTACAACAGTACCAACTGTTACGCTTACTAACACAATAGGTGCTGTAACATTTACAGGAGCTGTGACAATCACAACGCTTACAACAGCAGTCCAGGGGTATAGCGCAGTCTTTAATGGTGGCGGTACTATCACTAATGCCGCGACATTTAGCAATACGGGCGGTGTCACATTTGGTAGTGGTGCTGTCATGGCCTTTACAGGTGGTGTAAATACGGGAACTAACGCTCTATCTTTAAATGGAACCTATACAACTGCTAATGCAGCATTTACAGTTGGCGGAGCTACTACATTAGCTGGCAATGCTACTATAACGACATTTGGTGGCAATATTAGCTTTGCTAGCACAATTAACGGAGCATTTAATATTGACTTAAATGCTTGTGCCGGTGGGACAATCACTTTAACGGGGTTAGTTGGAAATACGACACCTTTAGTAGATGTGACCTTAACTACTAGACTACTTATGGCTAATACGATTACAAACACGGGAGTTAAGACGATTAACTCTTGTGGAGGTAGTTTAAATTTATGCGGAACATATACCACAGGAAACCTGGACTTTATCGTTCCAGGAAATGCCGTACTTACTTGCGACACGGTTATTGATGCAGGTACTGGTGTTATTTCGTTTGGAGGTCTTGTCAACGGGGCTTTTGGCTTAACTCTAACAGCAACAGGTGCTAAGACTCTTAGCGGAGCTGTAGGGGGAGTGGCAGCGCTTACTACCTTAACATCTACAGGGGCTGGAACGTTAAGTCTGCATTCTGTTACGACAACAAGTACTCAGACGTATAATACAGATACAGCCGTGACATTAAACGGTACCTATACTACGACAGACTCTGCCTTCTCTATCTCTTCCGCAGCGGTAACACTTGGTGGTGCTACAGTCGTGACAACAGGTGTAGGCAATATTACCTTCGGTAGCACGATAGCAGGAGGGGGATTTGCCCTTACCGTAGATTCTACGGGAACTAAAACTTTTGGAGCAGGAGTAACTGGGCTCTCTACGCTTAGCTCAACTGGAGCTGGAACGTTAAGTCTATATTCTGTTACAACAACAGGCACGCAGACATATAATACAGACACCGCTGTTACGTTATTTGGTACATACACCACGACAAACTCTGCCTTCTCGATCTCTTCTGGAGCGGTAACACTTGGTGGTGCTACAGTCGTGACAACAGGTGTAGGCAATATTACCTTCGGTAGCACGATAGCAGGAGGGGGATTTGCCCTTACCGTGGATTCTACGGGAACTAAAACTTTTGGAGCAGGGGTAACTGGGCTGTCTACGCTTAGCTCAACCGGAGCTGGGACATTATCTCTACAGTCTGTTACAACAACAAGTACGCAGACGTATAATACAGATACAGCCGTGACATTAAACGGTACGTATATTACAACAAACTCTGCCTTCTCGATCTCTACAGGGGCGGTAACGCTTGCGGGTATTACAGCTCTATCCACAGGATCTGGAGATATCACCTTTGGATCTACGGTAAATGGGGCTTTTGACTTAACGCTAACAGCAACAGGTAGTAAGACATTTAGTTCTTCTGTAGGAAACAGTGTATCTCTTGCTAGCCTGACATCTGCAGGAGCTGGGACATTATCTCTAAGATCTGTTACTACAACAGGTGCGCAGACATATAATGCTGATACAGCAGTTTCGTTAGCTGGCAATTATACCACGACGAACTCTGCTTTCTCTATTTCTTCAGGGGCTGTAACTCTTAATGGTTCTAGCACTATTTCAACAGGGTCCGGAGCCATTACTTTTGGCTCTACGGTAGATAAATTTGGAGGTGGGCCAGCTGCAGGACTAACTGTCACATCAACGGGTGCTAAAACCTTTAGCGCAGCAGTTGGAGGAACTACAGCGCTTGCTGGCCTGATATCTACAGGGGCAGGAACACTATCTTTACAATCTGTCACGACAACAGGATTGCAGACATATAATTCTGATAATGCTGTTACGTTAAATGGTACGTATATCACAACAAACGCTGCTTTTTCTATTAACTCTACAGGGCCTGTAACCCTTGGTGGAGCTACGGTTATTACAACGGGATCAGGAGCTATTACTTTTGGATCTACGATTAATGGAGCGCAAACATTTACGGCAACGTCTTCAGGAGCTCAAACCTTTAATGGAGTAATTGGAGGATCTACAGCTCTTAGCTCTTTTGCGGTAAGCGGTACGGGAGCTGTTACGTTAACAGGTATTGGATCCGGAGCCTCAGCCGGGGTAACAGGAGCTACAACTATCAGTGGCTCTACGGGCGGTATTACGCTGAATGGTTCTACCTATCATGCTAATGCGCAAGTTTATACAGGAGCAGTAACCCTTGGAGCTAACATTAACATTATAACAAGTAATGATGCTGTAAGCTTTGGTTCTACAGTTGATGGAGCCTTTAACTTGGGTATTACTCTTGGAACAGGGGATCTAACCTTTACAGGGAATGTGGGTAGTACAACTCGTCTAGGGAATGTTACTATCACATCTGCTACTAATATTAATGCAGTGGGAATAAGATCTTCTTTACTTACTGTAACAAGTGCTACAGGAACAAGCACCTTTACAGGAGCACTTAATACAAATAGCGCTTCCGGTATTAGCTTAACAGGAGCTATTTTCACTATTAGCGGCGCTGTGACTACTTCTGCAACGGGACCATTTACTATAGTTCATACAGGACTTGCCACATTTAGCGTGGGATCTTCTCTTACCTTAGATGGCGCTTTCAATGAAAGCGGCTCAGGAGGGACTGTATCTATGGGTGGATCTATCACAACAACAGGAGACCTAATCCACTTTACTAATGTGGTTAACCTTATAGGTGATACAAGCTTAACTTCTTTAGGTGGTAACATTACTTTTGATGCTAATGTAACTAGCACAGGTACAGCTTATGATCTTACTTTGAATGCTTGTAACGGAGGAGTTATTACATTGCAAACTGTAGGAACAGTTCCTAATCCATTAGATGTTTTTACAGCTACGGCTGATACAATTAATGTGGTTACTGTCCATAGTGGAACTGAAAATCTTAACGCCTGCGGCGCTAGCGTATTCCTATCAGGAACGTACAATACAGGAGGAGCTAACTTCACCGTTGTTGGTAACGCTATATTAATAGGAGATGTTATCATAAATGCAGATGCCGGTAATATTATCTTTGGTGGTACGACAAATGGAGCATTCTCTTTAACTGCTAATAGCACAGGTGTTACAGCTTTTGGAGATACAATAGGAGGAACAACTCCTTTAACTGCCTTTACAACAAATGCAGGAGGATCTTCTAGCTTCTACGGTATTACGACAACAGGAGCTCAAAGTATTGGAGATAGTAGTAGCACCTTAAGAGGAGCCTATACTACGACTAACTCAGCCTTTAGCGTAGTTGGTGCAGTGACTCTTGGCGCTAATACCACTGTATCGACAGGAACGGGTGCTGTTACCTTTAGTAGCACAATTAATGGAGGCTATACTCTTGGTGTGACAAGCACTGGAGCTAGAACCTTTGGAGGAGCTATTGGAGGAACAACTGCATTGACAAGCATTACGACAACAGGAGCTGCTAGTGAATCTATTTTAGATGTCACAACAACGGGAAGTCAGTCCTTCGGGGGATCAACTATTGCGTTAAACGGTCTATATATTAGCGATAGCAACGGATCCTTTAGTGCAACAGGCGTTGTAACCCTTGGAGGAGATGTAACGGTGAGTGTAGGATCAGGTAATATTACCTTCTCAAGCACTATTAACGGAGCTAATGATTTAATCCTAAATAGCACCGGAGTTACAACTCTTAGTGGTGATATAGGTGGAGCTACAGCTTTAGTAAGCCTTACAACCAATGCTGGAGGAAGTGCTCTTATTGCAGGTAATGTGACAACAACAGGAACGCAGTCCTATGAAGATACGACTCTTTCTATGGGTGGCGTGTTCACTACAAGTAATGCAGCATTTACAGTGGGAGGAACAGCTACTTTAACGGCAGACACAACCATAGCTGCAGGTACAGGGGCTGTATCTTTTGCTTCTATCCAAGGAACAACGGCTGGGGTCCAAGATTTGACGATAACCGGAGGGGCTACTGCCTTTACAGGGAATGTGGGCTCTACAACTAGTTTAGGTGTAATGACTCTTACAGGCACAAGCTATACATTTGGTGCTAGTGCTACGGCCCTTGCATTGGATATAGTCTCAGCAGGCAACCTCGCAGTTACTGGTACGCTTACAGTCGGCCAGCTTACAACCGTAGCAGGTAGCTACGCGATAAGCTTAGGTGCAGGTGTTATCGGGTCAGATACGACCTTTAATAATACAGGTACTTTGACTTCCGGAACCTTAACTACATCAGGCGCCTTACTTTCTACTTCTCCAAGTATGAATAGTATGACAGGTAGTGTAACTAGTACAGGGGACATGACCTTTAGTAGCGTTTCTTCAGCAGATGCTGTCTTCACGACAAATGGGGGAGATTTCACGGTAAATGGCACCTTAAATGCTACTGCCTTGGGGGATAACGTAACTATAAATGCAGGATCTGGAATAGTTTCCATTGCAGGAGTTATAGGTGGTATAACTGAAGTAGGGGACCTATCTATCACAGGAAGCGCATTTGCTACTTCTTCAGCCCTCTCTATACTTGGCGATATGACCTTGGCTGTCTCGGGGACAACTTCTCTTCAAGCTGTTAGCACGGGAGGTTCCTTTACACAGACGGGAGGAGCTCTTCGTTTAGCAGGTGATTTAACAGCAGACTATAACCCTATCTCTATAGGAGGTCCTGTTACTATTTTAGCAGACTTGACCATTACTACTATAGATGATGCAGACATCACCTTAGGTGATATTCTTACAGGAGCCTTTGCCTTGACGCTTAGCGCAGGAGATAGCGGCGACGTGTCATTCCAAGGTATGGATATAGGATCTGCTGTTATACATGGAGACATTATCTCACAAAATGGAGATGTAACTGCTACAGGCAATGTTAGTTACGGAAGCACACTTGAGCTTTCTGGTGACATTACAGCAAGCACAGTTACTATAGATAGCGCTCTTGTTTTAGAGGTAGAAAATGCTTCTATTACAGCAACAGGAACTGGAGGAGTTACTCTTTCAAGTACGGCAGATAGTAGCAGCCCTGCTTATAGTTTAACGATTACGGCGTTAAATGGACCTATTACTTTTGTAGGAGATGTTGGAGTCTCAGGACCTTTCAACAATTTGACTATGAACGCTGCAAGTATTGAGATGGACGCTGATATAGGAGCTGTCGGCCGTTTAGCTGCTGTTGGATCTTTAGATCTTACTGCAACGGGGATTATCCTCATGCATTCTACTACCGTTGCTGCTAACTCGCAAAGCTATAGCGCAAGTAGCATGGAAATGGATGTTTCCGGTATAATGCTCTTTAAAGCACTTGTCGGAGGAGTTAGCTTTAACACTCCGATAAGGCTAGTAGCCGATACAAGTTTGACAGTAGAAGTTGCCTCTGGAGATGTGACTCTATCTAATGTCCAAGCTGATGCTTTTGGCAGTGTGGCAATAAACACGGTAGCCGGAACTCTTTATATAGGAGACATTGGTACGGTTAATCCTATTGGAGGCCTTGCGGTAGATGTTACTGCTATCAGCCTAACAGGAGACATTTCAGCAACAGGAAGGATGCTGTTTAAAGCATTTGGAGATATTGAAAATCCTGGGCAGTTTACTATTGCAGATACGACAACAGAGACGATCTTTATTGATTCTATAAATAGCACTATAGGGACATCGCTTCTACCGATGATCATAAACTTTCCAAATGCGCAAACATTTGTTGGCGCCGTTGGGCCTGGGTATTTCACAGGAACTGCTCTAGGTCGTACGATTTATTGCGATCCAAACGAGATGCCTACATTCTTGGTGTTTAACGGTAAAACAATCTATTGTTCTACCCCACCACCACCACCGCACCATAGCACACGGGTTCCAGCGAACATATATTTTGTTCCTGGGGTTACAACAGAGCAAGGTAGCCTTGCTGGAGAGATGTACTTCTTCCCGGACTTTGTAGAGGAAAATATAGTAGACAGGGATGCCCCTGTTTACTATATCCCACAAGCTAATGTTACTGCTACGAATGAGGTAGTGGAATCTGAAAAAACGGATGGAGCGAATTTTGTAGGCCAGGTAGCTGTTTAAGTAAGGCTTTCTTTATTGCTTTATTGTTTTATTAAGGGTATTTAGAGAGGGTGGATTTTATCCACCCAAGCTCTAAACCTTGCGCGGTTAACCTAGTGCAAGACTTTTGCAGATCTCGAAAAATAGTAACAGGTTTTACTGTGATTTACTTTTTTAGCTCTTCTAAGACGTAAGTGACTTCAAATGCACTTTTTTCGTTTCCTATAGTTTTTTTTCGTAAAAACGAAATTCCTAAGCCTAAAATGGTGTTTTCCGTAAGGAGAAAAGGTTCGTAGTACTTTTGTGACTTGATCTGCTTTAATCCTTCTTCTGGAGGAAGATTGATTTTGAGTTCTATGATGTAAGTAGTATAGGGGACTTTAATGATAAGGTCCATCCTTCCGATACTAGTGAATCTCTCTGATTCAACATCGGCTCCTGTAGCAAAGAAAATGGTTTGCAAAAGAGCGTGGTAGTATCTTTCTTCTTCTATATGAAGAGGATAGGGAATGTTACTTATAATAGTACTTATGCACTCAATGATCTTGTCGACTTTCTTTTCTACAAGATACTGGTAAATGTTTCCTATAATCGGGTTGATTTCGGTAGTAGTTTGCTTAGTGACTGTTGCTAGTAAATGCTTGTTTAAGGAAGACCTTACCTCTAGGTTGGGATATCTGAGTGTGTAGTTGCGGCTTAAAGGATTATAGGTGTCAATAGTTAAATAGCCCATTTGGACAAGTAAAGCAGGCAGTGGAATATTTTCAATTTCAAATGTTTGTAAAAGGTCCCACGAACCTTCTAATTGATCTAGTTCCAAAAGTTTGAGCTCACTTTTTCTCTCTTCTTTACGGAGCTCGTGAAGAAGAAATTGCGGCGTTGCGGACTCAAACCAAAAATTCTGTAGTTCTTGTTTACTGATAGCAAGAGTGAACGTATAGGGGCTGTAGATGGTGGGTGTATTTTCTTTAAAACAATATCCATTGTACCAGGTTTTTAGTTGCTTGCGTAATATGTCATAGGGGATTTTACTTGATTTGGCCCAATCTGTTATATGATCTTTGAAATATAAATCTACTTCGATATCGGTATAACCACAAATAGAAAAAAATCTTTTATCTATAGTAATATTATCGAGATTGTTTAAGCCAGATGATAGTCCAGATTTACTAAAAGCGCTAACACCTGTAACGAAGACGAATTTAACGAGTTCTGCTTCTGCTTTAATAACACAGGAAAAACTTTTTAAGATGTTTCGAATTTCTACGGCAAGCTCTGGTTTATTTAAGGTGTGTAAAATTGGATAATTATATTCGTCGATGAGAACGGCTACACTTGGGAAGTGGTTGGGTCGATTTGTATCGCATAAAGACTGTATTAAAGCAGCGAGTGAGGAATTTAAATCTGCACCCGGAGCTAGTTCTATGTTATATTTTTCTCCGATTTGCTCCAGCATGTATAGTAAGCTATTTTTAAATTCTTCCTTATTTTCTATACTTAGTCTGGAAAAATCCAAGCGAATAACTCCGACAGGTTCCCAAGAATAATCACTATCTGCAATCCATAGGTCTTTAAATAATTCTTTCTTGCCTTGAAGAGCTGCATTTAAAGTGGAGACTAGTAAGGATTTTCCAAAGCGTCTTGGCCTAGAAAGAAAGGTTCTGCGATTCTTTTTTAGTAGCGAGTACACATATTCTGTTTTGTCTATGTACACGCAGTTTGTTTCTCTTAGTTCGGGAAACTCGCTGATTCCTATTGGCAGATCTTGCATAAGTAATCCTTAGGTTAATTACAAATATACCATGATAAAGAATTAAATTCTGTAAGGGATGAACTGAAATTTATTCTAAGTCATTTATGCAACAAGGTCTTTTAGCTGTGTAAATATTTTTTTATGCGTGATGTTTATTTTTATTACTTAATTAAAATTATTTGTGTTATGTGTGATTTAATATGGATTTTCTCTGTTTGGTGTGTATTTGTATGAAAAGAATAAAAATAGATTTTAGTTTGATGCTTTTTCTTGTTATTCTTAGTTTGTTTCCGACCTTAGCATTTTCTTTACCTAAAGTAGAGAAGGTTATAAGTGGGGAGGCAGACTTCATTCGGGTAGAGGAGAAATCTCTTGAAATCACAACATCAGATAAGGCCATTATTAACTATGATAGTTTTGATATAGGCCCTTTAGAGAGGGTACGGTTTATCCAACCAAGTTCCAAATCTTGTGTGCTTAATCGTGTGAATGGCGTAGATCCTTCTTCTATATTAGGATCTTTAGATGCTAATGGAAAGGTATTTCTTGTCAATCCATCCGGGATATATTTTGGTCCTGGTGCATCTATTAATGTCGGCTCACTTGTTGTTTCAACCTTAGACATTTTAGATCAGGATTTTTTAGAGGATCACTTTCATTTCTCCTCAGCAAAGGGTTTAAAAAATAGTTTTATTCATAATTTAGGAAATATAACTGCTTCGGAAGGGTCGATTGTTTTGTTAGCTCCCCATATCAGAAACGAAGGCGTTATCACAGCAAATGCCGGTAAGGTGCTTTTTGCTTCCGTAGAGTCTGTTACCTTAGATTTTTCAGGTGACGGCCTTATGAGCTTTATGGTGGAAGGAGATTTAGAAGAAGCAGTAATAGAGCATCTTGGTACTTTATATGCTGGTGAAGTATTTATGAAGTTAAAAGTAGCAAATAAAGCTATTCGCGACATCATTAATACGGACGGCATTGTAGAGGGATCTAGAATTGTAAAAGAAAATGGTTTTATTCATATTGTAAGTACTAGCAACATCAAAGCTACTTCTATATCTATAGATGGGGACTTTGGCTCTAAAGTGCAAATTGAAGGTAGCATCGATGCGGCTAACCTATCCTTCGGTGGGGAAGGAGGAGTGGTAAAGATCCTTGGAGATCATATCAGACTAGAGGGGGCTAGCATTGATGCCTCTGGAGATTTGGCAGGAGGAGGGGTTTTTATAGGAGGTAACTATAAAGGGGAGGGTCCTCTTCGTAATGCCCTTACTAACTTCATGGATGAAACCTCCGTAATTAAAGCTGATTCCATTACAAGTGGCGACGGTGGCAGAGTGATTCTTTGGGCTGACGACACGACACTTTTTAGCGGACAGATTTTTGCAAGGGGGGGAGCCTTTGGAGGCAACGGCGGTTTTGTTGAAACCTCCGGAAAGGTTCATTTAGTAGTTGGAGAGAAAGCTCAGGTAAATACGCTAGCGCTAAAAGGAGAAATAGGACAGTGGCTTATTGATCCA
This sequence comes from uncultured bacterium, assembly GCA_964439595.1. Classification (GTDB taxonomy): domain Bacteria; phylum Chlamydiota; class Chlamydiia; order Chlamydiales; family Rhabdochlamydiaceae; genus CAIJXB01. The sequence goes on from CAYTOK010000001.1 coordinate 159,974, forward strand.
ACAACAATTACTATCTCTGGAGCAGGGAGTGGTAGTTTACTTGACGCAGCTGACTGCACTAATATAGCAACTGCTGTAACAATTACGGCAGCTACTATCAATGGTGCAGTATCTAATGTAACCCTTTGCGCTGTAACAAGTATTACACAAGATGCAGGCCAAACTATTAATATAACTAGTCCGGGTGTTGGTATTACATTTCAAGCAGCGACGGGCGCTGCGATGACAACGACGCTAAATGATAGTATTACTACTAATGGAGGAAATATTGTCTTTAGTGGTAGCTCTAATCCCGTTGTCCTTGGAGCAGATGTCACTTTAACTAGCACAGGTGGTAATATTTCTGTTGCAGGAACTATTAATGGAGCGCATGATCTTACTTTATCTGCAGGCGCCGGTAGTGTATCACTAGGGGGAGTTGGAGGTACTACTTCCCTTGGGGACCTTGCAGTTACAGCCGGGATAGTTAACTTAGGAGGCGCAGTTACTTTAGCGGTAAGTAAAGCTTTAACAGTGGCTAATGCAGGGGTGTGGACTATTGGGAATTATACTATCACAGCTCCAGGAGGGATCACACAGTCTGGATCCGGAACAACTACTATGTCCGGTGATGCCACATTTGTGACGACAGATAGCAGTGTGACATTTGCAGCTGCCATGAATGGATCCGGGGGGCTTACAATTACAGCGGGAACAGGAGCTATTTCATTAACAGGAGTTGGCACTGCTACACATTTTGGAAATCTTGCTGTTGCAGGGTCTACTGTTAACTTTGGGGGGATTGTTAATCTTGACATAGGTAAGGTCCTTACTGTAACTAACTCAGGGGTATGGACTATTACTTCTACAACGATCACGGCGCATACAGGAATTATGCAAAATGGAACAGGTACTACGACGTTATCAGGTGATGTCACTCTTGCTTCTACGAATAACCCTATTACATTTAATACGGTAATTAATGGTTCAGGAGCTCTTTCTATCACGGCAGGAACAGGAGCTGTGTCGTTAAGAGGCCTTGGCACAGGAACTGCTCTTGGCAACCTATCTGTTATAGGTTCTACTGTAAATCTAGGGGGGACGGTAACGCTTGCATCTGCTATGAGTCTGACTGTTGTTAATTCAGGGATCTGGACTATCGGTAACGTTACAATTACAGCGCCTGATGGAATCGTACAGGTTGGAACCGGATCCGTTACACTTTCTGCTAATGCTACCCTTGTGACTACAGATGGTCTAGTATTTTTTACGAGGGCTATTAACGGCCCTGGAGATTTTACTGTAAATGCTGGAGTGGAAGCCGTTTCTCTTAATGCTCTTGGCACTACAACATCTATTGGTAATGTCGTTATTACAGCATCTACGGTTAATTTAGGAGGAACAGTCACTTTATCTGCCTCTAAGAGTTTAACTATCACTAATTCGGATATCTGGACCATCGGGAACTTTACAATCACAGCACCAGGTGGCATTACACAAAATGGTATTGCCACTACAACGCTTTCAGGGGATGTGACATTAAATACTAGTGGCAATAATGGAAACATTGCTTTTAGTAGGATTATCAACGGGCCTGGAGCATTGAGTGTCAATAGCGGAACAGGGTCAGTTTCTATGGCCACTTTAGGAGTTACCACCTCTCTTGGCTCCATTTCGGTAATAAGTGGAGCTCTCAATTTTGGAGGGAATGTCACGCTTGCTGCAACCAAAACTTTGGCAGTCACGAATTCCGGAGTGTGGACGAGTTCTTCTTGTACAATTACAGCACCTGGGGGCATCACTCAAAGTGGGAGTAGTACTATAACTATATCCGGGGGGACTGTCACACAAAGTACCACCAATAATGCAGTGACACTAGGGGGGGCTATTAGCGGGCCCGGTAGCTTGACCATCTCGGCGGGGACGGGAGCAGTTAGTATGTCGGTTGCTGGAACCTCTCTTGGGAACCTAGCCATCACGGGGTCTACAGTGGATATAGGGGGATCTCTTGTGATATCTGGGGCTCTAACAATCACAAACTCAGCCCTTTGGACTATCGGCAACCTTACAGTTACAGCCCCTTCAAGAATCACACAAAACGGCAGCGGGCTTGTGTCTTTAACAGGCAATACTGTTATGACCTCAAATTCTAGTATTTTTTCTTCAGTGAGTTTTTCTTCCTCAATTAATGGAGCCGCAAGTCTTTCAGTAACGTGCGCTGGAAGCTTATCTTTTTCAACTCTTGGTGATACAATCCCCCTTGGAAATGTATCGCTTACAGGTACTGATATGAGTTTAAATGGAGCGATTACTCTTAGCTCAGGGAGCTCTCTTACTATCACTAATTCAAATCCATGTACTATGGCGGGTTCCACGGTTATAGCACCTGGGGGTATTACACAAAATGGGAGTAATACAGTTACCCTTTCTAGTAATATGACATTCACTACTACAAATAGTCCTGTAGCTTTTACAAGAAATATTGATGGCCCAGGAGATCTTATAGTTGCAGCGGGAACTGGTGCTGTATCCTTTGGAGGTATCGGAGCTAACACAACTCTAGGCACTCTTACGATCACAGGGTCTACTGTGAATTTGGGCAGCAGTGTTTCTTTGGCAAGCTCTAAGGTTCTTACTGTGACAAATTCGGGAACCTGGACTATCCCGGGGGCATCAATTTCAGCGCCCGGAGGAATTATACAAAATGGCTCTGGTGGCATAAACTTGACAAGCTCTGGAGCAAGCTTGTCCACTTCTAATACCAACATATCTTTGCAAGGAAGTATTACAGGAACAACGAATAATACGCAGGGGTTAACCGTAGGGGCCGGAACCGGGGGGATTACTTTAGGAGGGACAGTTGGGACACTCAGTATTAAGTTAGCTGCTATATCTTTTACAAGCAATGCTCTTAGCTTTGGAGGAAATGTTTACGGGGCGTCCACTCTCTTGTTACAACCCTCTACAAGTAGTCTTAGTATTGGCATAGGAGACGGCACCGGAGTCTATTCTCTATCTACAGCAACACTTGGCTATTTACAAAGCGGCTTTACGCAAATTACTATAGGAAGCTCTTCGGGGAGCGGTACTATTACCATCGGAACTTCCGGAGTGATTTTTACCGATCCTGTGATTATTAGGGCTCCTTCTGCAGGGGGAGCTATTGTGGTTAACGGGCAGATTACCGGTAACGACAATGCTTCTATTTATTTAGATGGACCCGGGGCTACCACCACTTTAAAAGCTAATATTGTAACAGCTGGAAATTCTATTACCATTAGCGATAGTGTAGTTTTAGGTGGGGGAGGGGTGACAAGTGTAAGTTTAGACACAACAAGCGGATCTCCTACAGGCGCTAATATCATTATATCAGGAGCTGTGCAAGATAGTAGCGCTGGGGCTACAGACTTTATTTTGAATGCGGGCACAGGAGGTAGTGTTACTCTTAATAACCATATAGGAAATACTACTGCTTTGAAATCTTTTACCTCTACTTTTGGCACTACGATGACTGCCAATATTGTAAGAACTACAGGAAACCAAACATATTCAGGTAGTGGAAGTGGTGGCACGCTCAGTTTATATGGGGGAACCTATACAACAACAGGAAATGGAAGCTTTATTGTTAATGCTGGCGCTGTGGTAGTTCTTCGGGTAAGTACAACGGTGACTACAGGCTCAGGGGCTATTAGCTTTGGCTCGACGGTCAATGCGTTTGATACAGGGGTAGATATAGAGTCTCTTACGGTGACTTCTACGGGAGCTAAGACATTCAGTGGGGTTGTAGGAGGCACAGGGGTTCTCTCTACTCTTACTTCTACGGGAGCTGGCAGTTTATCTTTGAGATCTGTAACGACACTTGGGGCGCAAACATATAATACCGATACGGCGGTTACTTTAAACGGCACCTATACTACAACAGATTCCACCTTTTCTATTCTAGTTGGCAATACAACTCTTAGTGGAAACACCACTGTTTCTACTGGATCAGCTCTCATCCGCTTCGGTGGGACCATTAATGGAGCTAGTAGTCTAACCGTTTCTACTACCGGCACGCAGACGTTTAGTGGGATTATTGGGGGAACTGCCGCTTTGACTAGTCTATCTGTAAACGGCATAGGGGTTGTTACTTTGACGGGAATTGGAGGAGTCTCGGCCGGTGTTTCAGGAGCCACGACGATTAATGGTTCCACTGGCGGTATTACGTTAAACGGCTCTATATACAATGCAAATGGGCAGACATATACAGGTGACGTGGTACTAGGTTCTACCATTTCTATGGCAACAAATGGAGGGAACCTGCTTTTTAGCGGCACTGTAAGTGGGACTTCTGCTTCTTCTCAGGGGCTTACAATTGGAGCTGGTGTCGGTAACATCACATTTACAGGTACTATAGGGAGTACAAGACTTGGAGATTTAGTTATCAGCAGTGCTGGCATCGTAACGGCAGGATCCTCTATTACGGCGGCTACACTTCAGCAGCAAGCTGGTAGTGGTTCAACTATCTTTAATGGAGCAATTGACACACAAGCTGTCGGCGGCGTCAACTTAACAGGATCGATATTTACGATCAACAGCACTGTGACAACGGGAACTAGCGGGACTGTCACCTTTGTCAATTCGGGAGCTCTTACAATCATTTCTGGGGCTAATATCACCTCTGGAGGCGCTGTTACGCAAAGTGGGGGAGGAAGCGTTTCTATAGGAGGTAATATTGTTACAACAGGAGACTCTATTAGTTTTGGCAGCCCTGTAACTGTGACAGCAACGACTACCTGGAATACGACAAGCGGATCTTCTGCAGGAGCTAATATTTCTGTTACAGGAGCTATATCGCAGACAGGATCTATCACATTCACAGTCAATGCAGGAACGGGAGGAGCTATTACCTTTTCTGATAATTTATCAGTAAATGCTTTTACCGTATCAAATTGCGCTAGTTTAACAGTTTCTGGGGTAACAGTGGTTCCGACAGTAACTCTTTCTAATGTGACAACTTCTGCAACTTTTACAGGTTCTGCTACAATCACCTCACTTTCTATGGCAGCGCAGGGCTATAGCATCGCTTTTAACGGAGGAGGCTCCATTACTAATCCTATAACCTTTGTTAACACAGGGGGGTTGGCTTTTAGTTCGGGGATGACATTTAGTAATGGAGTAGTAACAGGAACTAATACTGTGTCATTAGGAGGGACGTTCTTAACAAGTAATGCAGCCTTTACTATCTCTTCGGGGGCAACAACGTTAACAAATGACACGACTATTTCTACAGGATCCGGTGGTATTACTTTTGGTAGTACATTAAATGGAGGATATTCTCTTCTAGTCACTTCTTCGGGAGCTAGAACGTTTAGTGGAATTATCGGAGGAAGTTCTGCTCTTACATCTCTTACTATTAGTGGCAGCGGAGCTGTGATTTTAACAGGTATTGGCGGAGTATCTGCTGGGGTTTTGGGCTCAACTAGTGTAAATGGTTCTACGGGAGGTATCACTCTAAATGGCAGTATCTACAATGCAGGAGCTCAGACGTATACAGGCAATGCGGTGTTAGGGGCAAGCATTGCTGTTACAACAAATGGAGGGAATCTTAGTTTTACCGGTACAATAAACCCTACTACGGCATCGGCTCAGAACCTTACTATTACCGCAGGGATAGGGAATGTGACCTTTGGAGGAGCTGTTGGATCGACAAGGCTAGGAAATCTTCTTATTAATAGCGCAGCTAATGTAACGGCTGCATCTATTAGCGCGGAGACTCTACAGCAGGTAGCGGGGAGTGGTACAACGACTTTTAATGGAGCTATTAGCACGGTAGCTACAGGAGGAATTAGTTTAACTGGAAGCGCCTTTGCAATTAATAGCACGATGGATGCAGCAGGTAGCGGACCTATCACTATTAGTAATTCTAGCACGCTTACGATTGCTTCAGGAGCTGATATGAGCGCTGGAGGTGTCTTTTCTCAAAGTGGTAGCGGTAGCGTTTTTACGGCGGGTAACGTAACCACAGCAGAAAATACTATTAGCTTTGGGGGCCCGCTAACTTTGACGGGTAATGTAAGCCTTGATACGACAGATGCGGGAGCATCTCCTTTAGGTGCGAACATTTCTATAACAGAAGCAGTAGGTCAAACGGGTACTAGGGCTTTGACGGTTAATGCAGGAAGTGTAGGAGGCGTATCTCTATCAGGAGCTTTAGTAGCTAATATTTTTATTGTGACAAATGCAGCAAGTGTAGTTGTCACAGGAGCTGTAACTCTAGGTTCTCTTACAACAACAGCTGAAGTATATAGCATGACTTTTAACGGCGGCGGCACTATTACAGGGAGCACCACTTTTTTAAATACAGGGGGACTGGTATTTGGCTCCGGTATGACCTTCACAAATGGTATGAATGCAGGAACTAATGCAACATCGCTTGCTGGAGCTTTTGTTACTACAAATACAACTTTCTCGATACCGACAGGAGCGATTACCCTAGGAGGGAACACCACTATTTCTACAGGTACAGGGACAATTACTCTTACAAGCACAGTGAATGGAGCACATACATTAGCACTTAGCTCTTCAGGAGCAAAAACCTTTGGTAGTAATGTAGGCGGATCTACCCCTCTTACGAGCTTAACTTCGACTGGTGCTGGCACCTTATCTTTATTATCCGTAACAACAACAGGCGCTCAAAGCTATACAGATAATGCCATTACATTAAATGGGACTTACACTACGACAGATTCTTCTTTTTCCCTTACAGGGACAGCTACCACCTTAGCAGGAGATACCATAGTTACAACAGGATCCGGGAATAGTACTTTTAGTACTACAGTAAATGGTGCTGTAGCCCTTACGCTGGTTTCTACAGGAACAAAAACATTGACTGGAGCTCTTGGGGATACTACTCCTCTTAGTAGTATGACCTCTTCTGGTGTAGGGAGTCTATCTTTACGATCTGTTACAACAACAGGGGTGCAGAGTTATAATGATGATACTTCTATTACCTTAAATGGGACCTATACTACGACAGATTCCTTTTTTTCTGTTGGGGGAGCTGTGACTTTGGTGGGTAATACTGCGATCATAACAGGTTCCGGAAATATTAGCTTTGGAAGTACTATCAATGGCGTTTATGATTTTGCGGTCACATCGACGGGGATAAAAACATTTAGCGGAGCTATTGGTGGTGGTGGAGTTCTTGTAAATACAGTAACTTCTATAGGTGCTGGGACCCTATCCCTGCTGTCTGTTACAACCCTTGGAGCGCAGACCTATAATGCAGATACTGCAGTTACCTTAAATGGCTCCTATACAACGACAAGCTCTGTTTTTTCCATCTCAGCAGGAGCGGTAACTCTAGCAGGGGATGTTACAGTTTCAACAGGCTCCGGCGCTATTACTTTTGGAAGTACGGTAGATGGAACTTATAATCTAACGCTCACATCGAGCGCTGCTAAGACATTTGGAGCAGCAGTAGGGGGGGGAACTACGTTAGCTACTTTAACCTCTACAGGGATCGGGACTTTATCTTTATTATCTGTCACTACAACAGGGGGGCAGACATATAATACCGACACCGCTGTTTCTTTAAATGGAACTTATACAACTGTAGATTCGACTTTTTCTATTTCTACAGGGGCAGTGACTCTTCTTGGTACTACTACTATTACTACAGGAATAGGGGCTATTGTCTTTGGCAGCACTATCAATGGAAGCTCGGCTTTAAGCATAACATCTACAGGATCAAAAACATTTAGTGGAGCCATAGGGGGGAGTACCCCACTTGCAAGCGTCCTTTCAGAAGGAGTTGGCACGTTATCTATGCACTCAGTGACAACAGTTGGAGCGCAAACGTATAATGAAGATACCGCCATCGCTTTAAATGGAACTTATAGTACTACGGATTCTTCTTTTTCTATCGCCGCAGGAGTTGTGACTTTTGGAGGTAATATTACCATCGTAACGGGAGCCGGAAGTATTACTTTTGGTAGTACCGCTGATGGAGCCTATAGCTTGAGTGTGTCATCCACAGGAGCTAAAACATTTGGCGCTGCTATTGGCGGAATCTCTCCTCTTACTTCTATGATTTCCTTAGGAGCTGGAACGTTATCTGTATTTTCAGTAACGACAGTGGGGGCTCAAACTTTTGATAGTGATAGTAGTGTTACATTACAAGGAAGCTATACTACGACTAATTCTACCTTCTCTATTTCTACGGGAGCAGTAACTCTAGCAGGGGATACTACAGTTTCGACAGGTTCTGGAACCATTAGCTTTGGGGGTGCTGTAAATGGAGCTCACAACTTGACTATAGGATCTACAGCAACAAAGACATTTTCAGCCGTCGTTGGAGGGACTGCTCCTCTAACGGCTCTATCTTCTACGGGAGCTGGGACCCTATTGATGTTATCTGTTACAACAATAGGGGCGCAGAGCTCTAGTGCAGATACAGCTGTTACACTTAACGGGACATATACCACAACAGATTCTGCGTTTTCTATTGCAGTAGGTAATGTCACCCTTGCATCTAATAGTACAATTACTGTAGGAATAGGGGCAATTACACTAGGAGGAAATGTCAATGGAGCTTTTTCCCTAACTCTAGATTCTACAGGAGCAAAAACTATAGGGGGAGCTGTAGGAGGGACCACACCTCTTGCCTCCTTGACATCTACAGGAGTCGGGACTCTCAGTTTGCATTCTATTATAACAACGGGGGCACAAACCTACGATAGTGACACGGCAGTTACGTTAAATGGATCCTATACTACCACAAATTCTGCTTTTTCAGTGGCGGCGGGTGCTGTAACGCTAACGGCCAATACTTCTATAGGCACTGGATCTGCAAACATTACTCTTGGCAGTACCGTTAACGGTATATTTAGTTTGACGTTAACATCTGCAGGAGCTAAATCTATTGGAGGTGCGGCTGGAGGGACTGCCTCATTAACTAGTTTAACTTCCCTAGGAGCTGGTACGTTAAGTTTACATTCAGTGACAACGACAGGAGTACAGACATATGATACGGATGTAGTAGTTACGTTAAACGGTAGCTATGTTACGGCAAATTCTCCTTTTTCTATTGCTACCGGTTCTGTAACTCTTGCAGGAGATAGTACGATTAATACAGGTACAGGTAATGTGGGCTTTGGAGCCGAGATAAACGGAGCTTTTGCTCTTTCTATTTTCGCCAGCACCGGCACCGTTTCTTTAACAGGTGTTGGCGGAACCACTCCTATCGGGAATTTAGCGGTGACAGGTTCTACGGTAAACTTGGGTGGTAATGTAACTTTAGCTAGCACAAAGACGCTCACTATAACTAATTCTAGTACATGGACCATCGGTAACTTCACTCTTACAGCTCCAGGTGGGATTACACAAAATGGATCTGCTGGGATCACATTATCCGGCGATGTAGTCTTTTTGACAACCGACGGTAGCGTTAACTTTGCTAGGCTAATTAATGGACCTGGAGCGTTAACTATTACAGCTGGAGCAGGATCGATATCTTTAGCCGCTCTTGGAACAGGAACAAGCTTAGGTAATGTGGCGGTGTTAGGATCTACAGTAAATCTAGGGGGTGTTATTATCCTTGCTGCTACCAAAACTCTTACGGTGACTAACTCTGCTATCTGGACTATTGGTAACTTTACCTTAACAGCGCCTGGTGGTATCACGCAAAATGGTAGCGGTACAACAACTTTATCTGGCGATGTCACACTAAATACGACAAATAATAATGTGACTTTTGGATCGGTAATTAATGGACCCGGAGCTTTGACTGTTCCCATAGGAACAGGAAATGCCTCTTTTGGAGGATTTGGAAGTGGAGCTTCCCTTGGGTCTTTAGTCATTACAGCTGCTGCCGTGAATTTAGGAGGATCTACGACGCTGAGTGCTACGAAAACTTTGACCATCACAAATTCAGGAACCTGGACTTCTGATATTGCTACGATCACAGCACCTGGTGGGGTTACACAAAATGGAGCAGGCAGCATTGTTTTATCCGGTGATACTAACTTTATTACAACTAATAATGCAGTTAATTTTGCTTCTAGTATAGATGGTCCTGGAGGCATAGGGATCACTGCAGGCTCTGGAGTTATTACATTTACGCAAAGTCTTGGAGCAGGAGTGCGTCTAGGTGCTATTACAATTGTAAGTGGATCTAATATCACTGCTTCAGGACAGATTAGATCTGCATCACTGAATATTGCAAGTGCTATAGGAACTACGACTTTTACAGGATTATTAAATACCAATGGAATAAGTGGAATTAGCCTATCAGGAGATATATTTAGTTTTGCAAGCACAATTAACACTTCTGGAACAGGGCCCCTTACTTTAGTACATACTGGGGTGGCCACCTTTAATGGCAATTTAACCCTTGACGGGGCTTTTAATGAGAGTGGATCTGGAGGTACGGTACAGTTAGGAGGCAATATCACAACAACGGGAGATATTATTCACTTCACAAATGTGCTTAATATAACTACGAATATTGAGATGGTCACTCTAGGAGGTGGTATCGCATTTAATAGCAACTTAACTAGCACAGGCGGGGTTTATAATCTTACTTTAAATGCTTGTACTGGCGGGGCTATTAATGCACAAGATTTAGGTAGCGCTTCACATCCTCTTGGCACTTTTACAGCCACAGCCGTTTTTGTGAGCATTGGGACACTCTATGCTGGCTCTCAAAGCACTAATAATTGTGGAGGTAGCGTTGCTTTATTTGGGACGTATGATACAGGAGGAGCAGACTTCCTTATTCCTGGCAATGCTACCTTAGTGGGAGATGTAACTATTAATGCTGGAACCGGTAACATTATTTTTGTAGGAACAACAAATGGCGCTTTTTCTTTAACAGCTAATAGCACGGGTACCACGGCATTTGGAGGGATTATAGGAGGAGCAACGCCTCTTGCGGCTTTCACTACAAATGGGGGAGGCTCTTCTAGCTTTTATGGCATTGTGACAACAGGAGCGCAAAGTTTAGGGGATGCTAATATTTCTTTAAGAGGAGATTTTCAAACAACAAATTCTTCTTTTACAGCAGCTGGAGCTGTGACGCTTGGTGCTAATACAGCAGTTGCAACAGGTTCCGGGACTGTTGGATTTAATAGCACCGTAGATGGACCCTATACATTAGGTGTTACAAGCACTGGAGGAAGAACGTTTAGTGGCAGCATAGGAGGAAGTACCGCTTTATCTGCTGTTACTACAACTGGCACTGCAAGTGAAAGCTTTGTTAATGTAAGAACAATAGGAAGTCAATCCTTGGGAGGAAGCCCGATCATTTTAAATGGTGTTTATACAAGTAATAGTGACGGCTCCTTTAACATACCAGGAGATGCTTTACTAGGAGGAGATGTCACTGTTAATGTAGGCGCTGGCAATATTTATTTTTCTAATACGGTGAATGGAGCACATAATTTTATTTTAAATAGTACCGGAAGTACCACTCTTTCTGGAAATCTAGGAGAAACAACTCCTTTAACAACTATTACAACAAGTGCGGGAGGCAGCGCTATACTTGGAGGGAACATTACAACAACAGGAGCGCAGTCTTATGAAGATACGACTCTTTCTATGGGTGGAACGTTTACTACAAGTAATGCACCATTTACAGTGGCAGGAACAGCTACTTTAACGGCAGCTACAACTGTATCTGCAGGTACAGGGGCTGTATCTTTTGCTGCAGTAGGAGGAACTACAGCTGGAGTGGAAGACCTTTTAATAACAGGAGGGAGTATTGCCTTTACAGGAAATGTTGGTGCTACAATAGGTTTAGGTGAGATGACTCTTACAGGGACAAGCTATACGTTTTCTGTTAATGCTACAGCACTTGCACTACATATACTCGCCGCCGGAAACCTCACTGTCGTTGACACGCTTACAGTCGGTCAGCTTACAACCGTAACAGATAGCTACGCTATAAACTTAGGCGAAGCTACTATCGGTTCAGATACAACCTTTAATAATACAGGCACTTTGACGGCCAGAAACTTAACGTCATCAGGCTTCTTATTCTCTACTTTTCCAAGTATGAATAGTATGACAGGTAGTGTAATTAGTACAGGTAATATGATCTTTAGTAATGTTTCTTCAGCAGATGCTACCTTCACCACAAATGGAGGGAATTTTACCGTAAATGGCACTTTAAATGCTACTGCCTTGGGGGATAACGTAACTATAGATGCAGGAGCAGGAGTTGTTTCTATTTTTGGCCTTATAGGTGATACAATTGGTGTAGGAGATTTATCTATCACGGGAAGTTCATTTACTGCTTCCTCTGCCATTTCTATACTTGGCAACATGACCTTTGCCGTTGCAGGGACAACTTCTCTTCAAGCTGTTAGCACGGGAGGCTCCTTTACGCAGACGGGGGGAGTCCTTAGTTTAGCAGGGGATTTGATATCTGGCCATAACTTTATCTCTATAGGGGGTCTTGTCACTATTTTAGCAGATTTGACCATCACTACTATAGATAATGCAGACATTACCTTAGGGGATGATCTTACAGGAGCCTTTACCTTAATACTCAGTGCAGGGGATAGCGGCAATGTATCGTTCCAGGGTATAGATGTAGAATCCACTGTTATACATGGAGATACTATCTCACAAAATGGAGATGTAGTTGCTACTGGGACTGTTCTTTATAATAGTAATCTTCAGCTTTTTGGTGACATTACAGCAGGCACAGTTACTATAGATAGTGCTCTTATTCTAAGGACAGCAAACGCTTCCATTACAGCAACGGGAAGTGGTGGAGTTACTATGTCAAGTACGGCAGATAGTAGCAACCCTGCTTATAGCTTGACGATTACGGCGTTAAATGGACCTATTACTTTTGTAGGAAATGTTGGAGTGTCAGGACCTTTTAATAATTTGACTATGAGCGCTGCAAGCGTTGAGATGGATGCTAATATAGGAGCAGTCGGTGATTTAGGAGTTATTGGATCCCTTGATCTCACTGCAACAGGAACTATCCTTATGCATTCTACGACAGTTGCTGCTAATGCGCAAAGCTATAGTGCAAGTAGTATGGAAATGGATGTTTCTGGTGTGATGCTCTTTAAAGCGCTAGCCTCAGGAGTTAGCTTTAACACTCCCATAAGGCTAGTAGCCGATACAAGCTTGACAGTAGAAGTTGGATCTGGAGATGTAACTCTATCTAATCTGCAGGCAGATGCTTTTGGCAGTGTGGCAATAAATACGGTAGCAGGAACTCTTTATATAGGAAACATTGGCACGGTTAACCCTATTGGAGGCCTTGCGATAGATGTTACTGCTGTCAGTCTAACAGGAAATATTTCAGCTACAGGAAAGATGTTGTTTAAAGCTTTTGGAGATATTGAAAATCCTGGGCAGTTTACTATTGCAGATACGACAATAGAGGCGATTTTTATTGATTCTATAAATAGCAGCATAGGTACATCCCTTCTACCGATGATCATAGATTTCCCAAATGCGCAAACATTTATTGGCGCTATTGGGCCCGGGTATTTTACAGGAACCGCATTAGGTAATATTCTTTACTGCGATCCGCAAGAACTACCAGACTTTTTGGTACTTAACGGTACCACGATTACTTGTAGTTCACCACCACCACCACCTCCTCCCCCGCCGCCGCCACCACCACCGCCAGTACCAGCCCACCATAGCATACGAGTTCCAGCAAACATATATTTTGTTCCAGGGGTCACAACAGAGCAAGGTAGCCTTGCCGGAGAGATGTACTTCTTCCCGGACTTTGTAGAGGAGAACATAGTAGATAGAAATGCTCCCGTCTACTATATCCCACAAGCTAAGGTTACTGCTACGAATGAGGTAGTGGGATCTGAAAAAATGGATAAACTAAATCTTATAGAGCGGGTGGCAGTTTAAAGAAGCTGTTTGGTGTATTGCTTTATTGTTTTCTATGGTTTAGATCGTCATTTAAGGAAGGATTCTATATAATGGAGCCTTCTGCTTTTTGGGACACCTAACTACGTTAGTAATGCTCTTTAACGATACTCATTTTTAGGGGACTTTGAGGAAGAAAATAGGAGTTTTCCCTTTTCTTAGAAGGGTCCCACCTTAATTTTAGGTTAATGCAGCCGGTAGATAGACCCTTAAAGCAGATCTTTTTCTTGGCATTGTGATTCCATTTCTATAACAAGTTCTTTTTTATAAGAGGCAACACCATAACAAAAAACCTCTCCAGAGTATCCAAGGTTTTGCAGTCTTGATATGTATTTTTTTTCTTTAATTTGAAGTAGAGCTTCTTTAGCAAGTGATTTTAGGTCTTTTTTTTGCCCCTTTTAAATTCTAATATGACACCTTTATTTTGAGAGAGATTAGGCATTTTAGGACAAAGCATAATGTCATAGCGTCCATATCCGGACTCTAGATTTGATGAGAAACTAAAAGTCCTAAGACAAACAGATGGAGGCTTCTTTCTAAATCTTTTTCAGGCAGGTCGTGGGAGCTGCAGAAGCTTCTGACAAAAATTTCTTTGTTATTCTATTTTTATATATGTAGTGGAGCAGCGTGTTTTTGGACTGGTATTTTCTTTTTGATAGGGGATGAGGGTGATTTCGTGGTTATTTTTTGCATAGGTATGGATTTTTTCGAAAAAAGCCTCTTTAGAAGGAAAATGGTCCTTCAAAGTACAGAGAAATTCCTTATGGGGTCTTCCTTCCCTGTAATTTGGCGTTTTGCGGGGGTGTAGCAGGCATTCCATGTTTTCTGGCGTGAAATCCCACAGAAAAGAGGTGTGCTGTAAAAAACGGTCTTTTGTGATGTATTGCGCATTGCCACCACATTTCTTGGCTCCAATCACAAAGTCATTTTCCCTTAGGGCAAATTCAGGTAGAGCTAAAGCTTTTTGGTAGAAAGACTCAGACCATTTTAAAATCTTTTCAGGATACGCTGGAAAGTCAAAAGTATTTTTACTGCATATAAAAGAAAGAAAAAGGGTGGATTCGTCAATGAAGACGGTCCCCCCCCCACTGAATCTTTTAATAATTGGACAATTCTTTTTAAGAGTATTTTCTTTGTGAACTAATTCTTCTACCTTCCCTGAAATCCCCATAACAATAGCGGGGGGAGATCCTGTATTTAAGATAATAAAATTTCTTGTATCTTCTCTTAGTAAACGCTCTTCTAAAAGAAGCTGCTCAAAAATAGGAATATTTTCTAAATGAATTAGGTGAAAAGACATGGCATGTTTTTTTATTAAGTTTTGCTTGAAAGTAAATATTAGAACAAATCGAATTATTTAGAAATAACAATATTTCCAGCTTTTTGTTTCTTTTCTAAGGAACTTTTGATTTTATCTATAGATGATTCTAGCTGTGTAAGAACTTTAGCAGAACCTGAGAGATCTTTTTCAAAAGAGAGAATTCCTATAGAGACTGTGACTAAAATTTCTGATAAGGAGGTTTTAAGAGTAGTAGTAGATACTTCTTTACGGATGTCTTCAGCAATGATCTTACCTGCAGCAGTGGAGGTTTTAGGGAGCAGCATAAGATAATGTCCCAAACCTTCTGTGAGTAAAAAGTCGTGTTTACGAAGTCTTGTTTTTAAGAGTTTTTCTACCTGTTCTACCATTTGCTTTATTTCTTGTGTCTTTAAAGATTTGGATAATTTTTCAAAAGAATCTATTTGGATGGTGAATACACTAAGGGGTGTTGCTATATTTTTTGTTTCTATGATCTTTTTAAGAGTTTGATCTTTGATCAGTGTTTTTCTAGAGAATGCTTTGGTGTCTTTAGGGATTAAAGCAGGCGCTCTTATTTTACCTGTGATCGTTTTCATTTTTTTGGTAAGAGAAGGAGTGAAATGCACCGCAATTCTTTCATAGAGTTCTTCTGCATCTAAGGGCTCATGGATGAAGTCAGTGACGCCAGCTTGCAGAGCTTCATTAACAAGTGTTTTTTTAATTATTTGAGAGATTAAGAAGATGGGAATCGTTTTTTTAGGCAGAGTTTTTCTTAAGTGAGGGCAGAAGTTAGTTAGGGGCTCATCTAAGGATGAGTGGTCTATAAGGACTATTTCTACGACGGTGTTTTTTAACCAATCGATAGCGGAGGCGCAGTCTTCCGTTGTCACTATATAATAAAGACCTTTTAGATGTTTTGTGAAGAAAGCTACTTTATAGGGGTCTTTGCATAGTAAAAGTGCTGTAGCTAGAGAGCTGGTGCTTCGCATAAAATCCATCATCCTTTTTTTTTATTAAAGCAACTCACGGCTTTTAATAGTAGTTTATTTTTTTATTTCCCTAAGGACGAGGCTGACTTCAAATGTACTTTTTTTACCTGAGTTTTTTTTTAAGCTCCGGGAATTTACGCTTGCTACAAGAGAAACTCTACAGTTTTATAGAAGGAGATTTTTTTCCTTGAAGGCAGATCATAAGAATGGTTATGTCTGAAGGAGAGACTCCTGAAACCCGGGAGGCTTGACCAAGAGAAATGGGGCGGGTTTTGGTGAGTTTGTCTTTAGCTTCGTTAGAGATTCCTGAGACCGCTCTAAAGTCGAAGTCATTTGGAACAGCAAAGCTTTCTAGGCCTTCTAGCCTGGATATTTCTTGTTGCTGTCTTTGTATGTATCCTTCAAATTTTAGCTGCAATTCAATTTGTCTATTAGTTTCTATTCCAAAATCAGGTAGGTGTTCTGGGTATAGCTCTTGAAGGCTTTCGTAGGTGAATTCTGGACGGCAAAGAAGTTGTGAGAGCGATGCTACTTTTCCATTTACTGTCTTAAAAATTTTTGAAAGAGAAGCTATTTGGTTTTTAATAGAACTTTCTTTGTAGCAAAGTCGCTCAAATTGCTCTTGAGAAATGAGTCCTAGATCATAACCATATTTTCGCAGGCGTAAATCACAGTTGTCTTGCCTTAAAACGAGTCTGTGCTCTGCTCTGCTTGTAAACATTCTATAAGGTTCGTCGAGCTCATGTCTTGTGAGTTCATCTATCATAACTCCAATGTACGCTTCAGAACGTTTAAGGATGAACGGCTCTTTGTTTTGTATGAGAAGCGCTGCGTTAATTCCTGCTATCAGGCCTTGGCCTGCCGCCTCTTCATAACCGGTCGTTCCATTGATTTGCCCGGCTAAAAATAATCCTTTTATAGAGTGTGTTTCTAAGGAACTTTTGAGATGTCCACTTTTGACATAATCGTATTCGATGGCATAAGCGGGTCTAAGTATTTCAGCTTTTTCTAGACCTTCTACTGTATGGATCATATCAAGTTGTACATCAAAGGGTAAAGAAGAGGAAATGCCGTTAACATAATATTCTTCTGTGCCAAGGCCTTCTGGTTCTAGAAAAATTTGGTGTCGTTCTTTATCAGCAAATCTGACTATCTTGTCTTCTATAGAAGGGCAGTACCTGGGTCCTACTGATTTAATTTTACCAGAGTACATGGCAGAGCGGTGAAGGTTTTTTTGTACAACTTCTTTTGTGGTGAGATTTGTATAAGCTATATAGCAGGGGACTTGCAGAAGTCTGGTGGTTTGCATTGGATCGTGAGAAAAATAAACGCCTTCATCCCCATGTTGTATTTCTAATTTAGAAAAGTCAATGCTACGTTTGTGAATGCGGGGAGGCGTTCCTGTTTTTAACCTTCCTAAATGAAAGCCTAAATCGGTAAGTGAGGCGGAAATTCCAACGGCTGGTTTGTCCCCAGCTCTTCCTCCAGGATATTGAACTTCTCCGATATGGATGAGTCCTTGCATAAAGGTTCCAGCGGAAAGAACGACAGTTTTTCCATGGTAAGCAATTCCTTCTAAGGTGCTAACCCCGATAATGTGATTATTTTCTATGAGGAGGTTCTCTGTGGTCCCTTGTTTGAGAAAAAGGTTATCCGTTTTCTCTAGAAGGTGTTTCATGTAATTTTGGTAGGCAACTTTATCGGCTTGAGCTCTAGGGGAGTGAACTGCGGGTCCTTTAGAAGCATTAAGCATCCTTGTCTGGATAGCGGTTGCATCTGCAACTTTTCCCATAAGGCCGCCTAAAGCATCGATTTCTCTAACTATGTGCCCTTTAGCAGTCCCACCGATTGCTGGGTTGCAGCTCATTTTAGCAACCGTATCTAAATTCATGGTGAGAAGTAAGGTCTTCATCCCCATAAGCGCAGAAGCATGCGCGGCCTCACAGCCGGCATGTCCTGCGCCAATAACGATTACATCAAATGTTTCAGGATATGTCCACATGGGAATTTAAATGCTCTTGTTTTTTTGATGGGAAGTTTCGTCCTTATGTTTTATGACGATCTCTTCTTCTTCTCTTTTTTCTTTTGTGCTTAGCGATTTTCGCTCTTCTTTTTTTCTTGACTGACGCCATAGGTATTCCTTGCTAAAAATAAGTTGAACATCTGCTTGGATTGTTCTTAACGGGAAGCCCAGAATTATAAGATAATTGGAGAAAATGTGCAAGGATTAACTTGTGGAGCTTTTCTAAAACCGGAAATCATCCTGGTAGAGTGTTTCTTGAAGGGGTATTTTATATCCTATAGACAATACAGACTGTTTCTTTATCGGACTTTTGAGACTATTTAAAAAAACCGATTTTTTTATTGAAAACTAAAGTTGACACTCTTGTGCTTGATGGTGTTTTTGAAGCTTAGTTTTTGTTTGTTTAAACTAGGATTGTTATAAGAAATTTGCATTTCTGTTTTGAAAAAATCTAGGATTTACAGTAAATCCAAAATCAGGTATTTCTTTTGCAATTCATCCCATTAAGAGCTTCTTATTATGGCTAAACTATATTTTTATTATTCTGCAATGAATGCAGGAAAAAGTACCACCCTTTTGCAGTCGGCATATAATTATGTCGAAAGGGGCATGCAAACACTTCTTTTTGCTCCGGCTATGGATAGTCACCTTGGAAAGGTGGTAATACATTCTAGAATAGGTCTTACCCAAGAAGCTATAGGATTTACGGCGGAAACAGATTTTTTTGAAATAGCTTCTAAGCAAAAGGAGACTTTAGCTAATCTTACTTGTGTATTAATTGATGAAGTGCATTTTTTGACAAAAAATCAAATTAAACAGTTAACAAAAATTACCACTGAGTTACGGCTTCCTGTGTTATGTTACGGTCTTCGATCTGATTTTAAAGGAGAGCCTTTTGAAGGAAGTTCTTACTTGCTTGCTTGGGCAGAAGAGCTTATTGAAATAAAAACCATTTGTCACTGTGGTAAAAAGGCAACTATGAATATTCGTATAGATTCTCAAGGAAACCCTATAGAAGAAGGGGAGCAGGTGCAACTAGGAGGTAATGAAAGTTATGTCTCTTCTTGTATGCGGCATTTTCGAGATTCTAATAAAACTTTTTCTAAGGAAAACTCTTTGCAAACCGTGGGGACTTAAATGAAAGATCAAATAAAAGGCTGGCTTGTTTGTCTTATAGCTTCTTGTTTTTTTTGCTATGAACTTACGCAGTTTCATATGTTAAACGCGATTTCCCCTATGTTAATACAAGATCTAGCTTTGTCTACAACAGAGTTTTCAGCTCTATGCTCTGCGTATTTATTAGCTGATGTAATTTTTCTAATTCCTGCAGGAATTATTCTTGATCGAGAGCCTGTGAGGAAAATTATTTTATCCTCTTTGGCTTTGTGCATTGTGGGTACATTTGGCTTTGCCTTTTCTACTACTTTTTTACAAGCCTCCATTTCACATTTTTTATCTGGAATTGGAAATGCATTTTGTTTTTTAAGTTGTATGATGCTTGCAAGCAGTTGGTTTGGCAAGAAAAGTTCTTTAGTTATAGGGGTAATTATAACGGTAGGCCTTTTAGGTGGGGTTTTTGGACAGGTCCCTGTTACTTTGTTAGCGCAAAAGTTTAGTTGGCAAAAAATGCTTGTTGTGGATGGAGTTATTGGCTGCTTTATTTGGGTTTTAAATTACTTATTTGTAGAGGAAAATTCTAAGCAGGCATTTACTAGACAAAATTACTCAATCAAAGAATTTTTCTTTAAACTGCGCCCTGCTTTTTTTAATTTACAGGTGTGGAAGTGTGGGTTGTATACAGGATTTTTGAACTTACCTCTTATGATTATTAGCGCTATGATTGGGAATTTGTATTTAACTCAGGTGCTTCATTTTAATTTACTGCAAGCTTCTGGAATTACTAGCATGATTTCTATAGGGACTATTGTGGGATCCCCTTTGTATGGTTTTCTTAGCGACTACTTTAAAAGAAAAAAAGTATGGATGATAGCTGGAGCTTTCTTAAGTCTATTAAGCTTTTTTATTATTATGACACTAAAAAACCCTAGTATTTTTACGATGTCTATGGCGTTTTTTAGTCTTGGATTTTTTTCAGCTTCTCAAGTGTTAGGTTATCCTATGATTACAGATTCTGCGGAGGATGAACTGAAGGGGACTTCTATGGGACTTGCAGCTCTTCTTATTATGGGACTTGCTTTTATCGGGCAACCCCTTACAGGATTTCTTATTGAAATAGGATCGGTAAAAGGATCTTATGATTTTACTTACGCATTACTTATTTTTCCTATAGGTTTTCTCATTTCTCTCTTCATGGCTCTTTTTGTTAAAGAGCCATCTATAGAGAGGGAAACGCTTAGGCACCTCTTATAAGTGTAGGAAAACGTGGTTACTGAAGCTTGCTATGTCTTCGAGAGTAGGCGAAATAGATAACCACTCCTATGGCAAGCCAAACTAAAAAACGCATGTGGGTAATGAGTGGAAGAAAGGCTATCAGTGCCCCGCAAGCTAAAACACCTAGTAGGGGAAAAGAGATGCCTAAAGGTGTTTTAAAAGGTCTTGGCAAGCTTGGGTGTGTGATGCGCAAAACAATTACTCCACCACATACAAAAATAAATGCAGCTAGTGTTCCGATGTTTACCATTTCAGCTAAAGCTTCCAAAGGAAAGAACCCTGCTGTTATAGCGATAATGAGACCGTAGAAAACCGTTGTTCGAATTGGAGTTTTGGTTTTTGGGTTAATTCGCCCAAAAAAAGAAGGGATTAATCCGTCACTAGAGATCGCTAGGGTGATACGCGTTAACCCGTAGTACATTACGAGCATAACAGTGGTGAGCCCTGCTATTACGCCTGTTGCTATTAAGGCTGAAGCCCAATTAATCCCAATCAGTTGAAGTGCATAGGCAACTGGAGATGAGACATTTAGCGCGGAATAGGAAACGATACCCGTTAAAAGACCAGATACAACAATGTAAATTAGCGTACAGACCCCTAAAGAGGAAAGAATACCTATAGGAACATTTCTTTTGGGATTGTGTGTTTCTTCTACAGCTGTAGAAATGGCGTCAAATCCTACGTAAGAGAAAAACACTAAAGAAGCAGCGGCAAAGACACCTACTGTTTGGCCTTCTTTTCCATAATCAAACCATCCAAAAGGCATAAAAGGAGACCAGTTTTCTGGATGCACGTTAAAAGACGCTATTAGAATAAAAGCAGCTATTGATAGGAGTTTAATGACAACCATAATAAAATTTAGCTTTATGCTTTCCTTGGCTCCAATGATAAGAAAACACATTAAGAGTAAAACGATACCAGCTGCAGGTAAATTGATGATTCCTCCGGAAAAAGGTCCGTTTAGTAAGGATATAGGTAAGCCTATTCCAACAGCTGTCAAGGCATTATTAAAATATCCGGACCACCCGTTGGCTACAGTAGCTACAGCTACGCCATACTCTAAAATTAAATCCCAACCAATTAACCAGGCGAGAATTTCCCCAAATGCAGCATAGGAGTAACCGTAAGCGCTGCCGCTACCACCGATCATAGCAGCAAGTTCTGCATAAGCAAGAGCAGCAAAAGCAGCAGCGCTTCCAGCTATAATAAAAGCTAAAATAAGAGAGGGTCCAGCTTGTGTTGCAGCTGCAATACCCGTTAAGACAAAGATCCCAGTCCCAATAATAGCACCGATTCCTAAAAAAGTAAGATCAAACGCGTTTAAACACTTTTTTAAATTTATTCCGCTTTCTTCAGGTTTGATCAATTTTTTGCGAAAAATGGACTTCATGATACCTCCTAGATTTTATCGAAAAATAGGATAATGCGATATTTGCGTCAATTTTTTTATTTAAATTCTGGATGGCAAATTATTATATCTGGAAATCTTAGAAATGATAAGCAAAAGCTAATCTCATACCGTAGTATGTGTTATTTTGCGCAACTAAATCTCCACTTTTATGAAATCCCCATCCTGTGGCAAAGGGAATAATAGCAAGTTCAAATGGCAAAGATCCTAAGTATATAAGGGGGAATTCGACTTTCCAAAGAGGTTTAGTCGAGGCTTTATCAGAGTGGTGCTCTTTCCATCTTCCTCCAAAAGTAGGAGCTCCAAATCCTATTAAGCCAATGGTCCAGTGGGAATTGAGGTGATAGGTTCCTGCTAGGCCAATGGGTGTGTACCAAAAGTAGCTATTGAAGTCTAGATGATGGGATAGGCTTTGATGAATAATATATGATCCACCTCCTACAAAAGGAGTTACTAGGAGCTTATTTTGCGCCAAGGAGAAACTATAGCCAAGTTTGAGCTCTGTTACATATTCTTGCGTGGGGTCGTTCCCTGCACTACCTTTCAATATCCCACTTGTATAGTCAAATTCCGCATTAAAAAATACGGCATTTGGGGCGATATAGAAGTATCCTCCAACAACACCTCCAAGAGAGCCCTGCTGTTTTTTGCCATTTCCCCACTTTGAAGTCACATAGTTCCAAATAGGCCCAACATAAATGATTGATCCGTATTCAGGGTCATGCATTGCAGATGCATGAGGAGAAGCGCTCTGCGCTGTAGTTGGTATAGGTGGATTTGAGGTTTCTCCAAATATGCTTAAGCAAATACCTAATGAGAAAATTAAGAGGATTTTAATTTTTTGCATGAAAATATCCTGTTTAAATGTAAATATTTAATGCTATCATTGCATTTGCAAATTCGGAAGAATTTCTTCCAGCTAAAGAAACCCATACACCCGCTATTAAACCAATATTGTTACTCCAGTTATATTCAAGAGCTGGTGCTATACTCCAGTTTTGACTAGAAGGACTTGTTAATTTTGCTTTTGTTCCATCTGCAAGCGTTCCAGGGTTTCCTGAAAAACGGTTTTTATTAGAGTGTGAATAGTAGAAGTCACAAGCGAGCGCCCAATTTTGAGAAAGATTATATTGAAAGGCTGCATCAACAGTTAAAACATTACCTGGGTATACAAATCCCTTAGTATTTTTAGCTCCGCCATAACTATTTAATCCTTTGACAAGAACTGCTGTTCCGATTTGATAGTTAATGTATAACCTTGACTCTAAAAAATGAGCTTTAGATGTGTTCCAGAGCTTTGCTAAGATGAGTGATCCGGCAGGTAACCAGGATCCAGCCCCAATAGCATCAGTGCCTTTTTTATTAGGGTTTAAGTGTTGGTATTTTCCTGTCGGAGCGGTTGCTCTTAGGGTGATTTTTATAGCTGGCCACGGGTCTGCAATTGAGGTAGTAAGAAGTTGTATATTAAGCCCTATCGGTAAATCTCCAAATCCTGTGTAATGTTCTTTTTTTGTTTTATTAAAATAAACTTGAGGGAAGATTTGGAAATCTAGGCCTTTTGTAATCCCTGCTCTTATTTGAATTTGTTCAACGTTATTGTAAAAATTATTAGTTGATTCGACTTTCCAATGTTTGTTATATGTTCCTGTAGTCACGTTGACATTTGTGTAGGGTTCAATATTTATATGCCCAGGCTTTACAGTGTACCCAGGAGGAGAAAGTAAAGGGCCTGTGAACCATAGAGTTTCTAAGCCTGGGACATTATGAGTTTCTTCGTCATCGGCTCTTACTAAAGAAGGGGTTATCGCAAGAATTCCTAAAAGAAGCCTGTGGTAAAATCGTTTGTAATTTTTCATAGTTTTTAGCCCGGATAGTTTTTTTTAGTTTAATAGTTTTACTTTGCCAGTGCCTAGGTCATAATACGCTCCGACTATAGAAATTTCTCCGTTTGCAATATGGGGACCTATCAGAGTGGATTTTGTAATTTGCTGCACGACATGCTCGATATTGGCTTCAATGCAATTTTTTAGCTCACTACAGTTTTTAAGGGCGGGTTTAATTAAAGCTCCAAGAGCATCTGCTTCGGTTAATTGACCATCCATGGTGGCTTTAATAGCTCCACAATTTTTATGCCCGAGAACCATAACTACGGAAGACCCAAGATTTTTAATTGCGTAGGCTATACTGTCTAACTCTGCGCTCCCTGCAACATTGCCGGCAACGCGTATCACAAAAAGATCGCCAACACCTTGATCGAAGAGGATTTCGGGAGCAACTCTCGAGTCAGAGCATCCTAAAATTACGGCAAAGGGAGTTTGAGAAGATTTAGTAGCCTCTCTGCGTTCTTTTCCGCTATCGGCATGTAAGGGATGGTCTTCGGTGTACCTGATATTTCCTTCCATGAGTTTATTTAGAGCTTCTTTAGGTGTTATGGTAGAGGAAGCTTTAGTAGCTGCTATTTTTGGGACTTGTGGAGCCGTTTCTGTATAGGAAAATGTTAGTGAGCTTAAGCTAAGGAAAAGCACTATCAGCATTTTCATAAAAATACCCTTTTGTGTGTTGGAGCATATTTCAAGGAAATATCATACAAAAAAAGAGAAGTCAATGGTTGGTTTTTTTATTTTTTAGGAGAGAAGGCTGCAAAAGCATCTTCTTCTAAATTCTGACTACCTGAGGCTAGTCCTGCATAGTTGCCAAACTGTGCTAGTTCTTTTCTAAAAGCTAGAAATACGCTGCCAACACCGCCGTGGCGATTTTTAGCCACAATAAGTTCTGCAAGACCTGGTTTGTCATAGGGATCATAGTATTCTCTTCTTAAAAGGAATGCTACGATATCGCTATCTTGCTCGATGCTATTATGGACGATAAAGTTATTGGCTATAAAGTTATGTCTAGATTCTACAGTGGCATCGTATACGTCTTCTTCTCCCAGTTTAGTGATGTGAAGAAGAACGTCCCACCGTACTTCTGGTGCATCGTAAATGGCAATAGAATCTTCTACCTGTAGTTCATCCAGTCGAGTCCACTCTGATTGCATTTTGCTTGAAAGTTTTAAAAAGGGGTGGTTAGCACTAGCTTTTATGGTTTTTCCAGATTTTGTTTTGAGTTCATAGACGATTTTGCGCCCTGAATAAAACACTTTTGACATAGGAAAAAAATCTAGTTGCATGGAGATTGGATCTATTGCTTTTACTAAGAAAGGGATTTGCTCTTTTCTTTCTGCCAGCTCTTTTATGGGGATTTCTTTTCCTGTCAATCCGTCTTGGATAAGGGTCTCGCCTGTTAAGCACCCTGACTCTCTAAGATCGCTCATCATAGGTCTATGTCCAGGTCTTTCTTCTACTTTCCTTGAAAGCTGAGAAAGGCATAGCAGGGGAATATTTAGCTCTCTTGCTAGATTTTTTAGCATACGAGAAATTTCAGCAATTTCGTTTTGTCTATTTTCGACAGATTTGGATTGGCCGGACCCTGAAATGAGTTGCAGGTAATCTACGACAAGAAACTGGATCCCGTGGGTTTCTTTCATTCTTCGAGCCCTTGCTCTAAGATCTGTAATTTTAAGTCCCGGTTGATCATCTATGACCATAGTGGCTTTTTGCATAGAACTAACTGCTGCTACTACTTTTTGGAATTCTAGGCCGCTTAAGTTTCCCGTGCGAAGTTTATCTGATTCGATCTCTGCTTGAGAGCAAATAAGTCTATGTAAAAGTTGTTCCGAGGACATCTCTAAGGAGAAAATGCCAACAGGTAGACCGCTTTTAAAGCAAATATTTTCTGCTATGTTTAAAGCTAAGGCCGTTTTTCCCATAGCAGGTCTTGCTGCTAAAATAACGAGGTTGGAGGATCCAAGGCCGTTGATCATTTTATCCAAATCTAGAAAGTGGGTAGGTAATCCTGTTATCCCAATATCTTGAGGCCCTTTAGTCAAAAATTCTTCTTGTCTAAGCTGTAGCTCTTTTAGGTAAGGGATTTTACTTACTGCCTTTGATCCAGATAGAATATCTCGGATGAGGATCCCTCCTTGAGAGTGCGCTGCTTGACTTATTGTAAAAAGCTTTTGCTGAGATTCATCTAAAAGAGCGTGGACGTCTGAAGGATCTCCAAAGGCATTTTTTTCCATGTCTTGGGCTGTTTGGATCATCCGACGCAAGATCGACTTATTTTGAACGACTTCTACGTATTCTTCGATAAAAGCAGAAGTTCCAGCATACTGCGCTACTGAAGTGACATACCCTGCGCCGCCAACTGCTTTTAGCTTTCCTTGTCTTTTTAGCTCTTCGCATACAAGGTGGACATCTGCGGGTTTGTCGTTTTTATAAGCCGCTTTTAATACTTCGAATATGGCTTGGTGCTCTGCATGATAAAAATCTAAAGGATGAAGAACGTCTGCTGCTATGTTTAGACTATTTACACTAGTCAGCATGCTGCCGAGTACCATGATTTCGGATTCTTTAGAATTAGGGGGGACAAGTGCTCTAGCGTCTTTCATGCAAAAAAAGCCTCGATAAAAAAGCTAAGATAAAAATCGGAAAGGGTGGGATTTGAACCCACGGTACCATTGCTGGTACGCGTCCTTAGCAGGGACGTGCCTTCGGCCACTCAGCCACCTTTCCAATACAAAACATGGGATCATTCTAACTAGAGTGTTCTTTTTCGGCAAGCTTCAATCTTTAGCATAGGAATATAAGATTTTTTTACCGTTAAGGGCATTCCACAGGCTGGTGTGTACGGACCCGTCGGGGTTTTGTACTGCAATGCTGTGTACCGGCAGATAGACATCGGAAGTGTGTCTAATAGCAAAGTCTTCACCAAAAGCAGCTTTAGTAAGCCGAATCACTTGAGCTAAAGAAAATCTTTTAGAGACCTTGTGTGTGTTTTTCCATGTTTTTGTGACTAGACGCTCATTCATTTGCGTTGATGGCTCTGTGTTTAAATTGGGATGTTCTAAGTGAAGTCTATAGTAATGGTCAGAAAGAACTAGTAATTGTTTTTTTCGCAAACTTTCGATGGTAAGATCTAGGGCATTGCTTTCTAAATGAAGTCCTTTAAGAAGGTCTTGTCTACTGCAGGATCCTCCTTTTTTAGCTAAAAGATTGATTACTTTAAATTCCTGACGGTCAGTGCCGGCGGTTAAACAGTCCCCAAATCCGTGCGTTTTTTCCCACCCTTTTGTTTCTAGTACCATCTCTCCATCGCAAAGATCCCAGAGAATTAAAGATTCTTCTGTTTTTTTAAGAGAAACAGAGTATTTTACTTCCATGAGTAGGTAAGGATAAAAGCGAAGTTCTGTTTCTAGATATTTATGTCTATTGCTTTTAAGAAGTTCTTTTCTATGGGTTTCCATGATTTGTTCAGCTGTATAGCGAACTTCTAATGTATGGAATTCTCCTGAAGGGAGCATTTCGGTTACTTTATTTTTTAGCTCAGGATGTCTTTGGAGATTCCAGTATACGCCATAACTTATAGGGCCAAGTAGTAGTAAAAATATAATAAGCTTCATCAATTGCCTAGAAAATTGTAGTTTTCCTTATCATAGAACATCTACTTATTTTGCTACAAGGTTGTATATAATTCGTGGTTTTAATTCTCAGTTTTTGGTTGTGGGATTTTTTTTCGATATATTTTTGCGATAAATAAAGAGCCTTCTCTATCATCGATAAATTCAATGGTTGGCCATTCATTTAAAGCTCTTGTTATACCGGATCCTAGTCCTTTATAAGGAAGTAGCCCTTTGGCAACAAAGGAAGCTAAAATAGGATTGCGGATATTAGAATTTCCGGCTTTAATTTTAGGAATTATAATCTTTGGAGTTTCTTGCTTACCTTATAGTACGTCATTTTAGGATTCTTTACGAGTTTTTGAAGAAGAAGGACTCTTTCGTCTAAAGAAGAGATACTTTGTTCAAGACAGAACTCTTTTAAGCAGGTCTTTAAGTCTTCAAAAGAAAGAGTGTTGATTCTTTGTATGGTTTTTTGTGAAAGCCGTTTTTTTGCATGAGGGAACTCCCAGAAAAAAGATAAAAGACCTTTATTTTTTTCGGGAAAAGTTTGGTTGTTATCAATTTTTTTTATTCCGTAGACTTGGTTGTTTTTCTCGTCTACTTTTTTTACGTACGCCAAGAAATTCTCTGGGCCTGCATCATTATCATACGTTATCCAAAGAAAAAGGCTAAGGTCTTCAAAGTCTTCTTGGTCAAAATATTTCTCCATCTCCGAGTCGCTTAAACCTAAGTAAAACAATTTTTGTAGCAGGGTTACTAAAGGGATAGTTTGAGGTAGGTAAGGCTGTAATGAGCATAGCTTTTCTTGTCCATTTGTTATGTTATTGTAATTATAGAAAGAAGCATTAGAAAGGATTGCAAGAAAAACAGGAGGTGTAGCATTTTCAATATTTAATAACTTGGCAACATGATAACTAGCCAAAGCCCTTTGTATTGAGGTGTATGCTGGGATATGTTCTTTGGCGCGTTTATCTGGAAGAACAGATTCGCGTCTTTTAGGATTATTTAGACAAAAAATATCTTCATCAAAAGGTTTAACAATAAAGCTAGGAACATTCTCTTTATTATACAGAAAGTAGGTGCCGCTGAGCCCTTGGGAAGCAAGGAGTAGGTATCCGGTTTCTAAGATTGCATCAAATGCAGCAAAGAACTCGAAGTTTTCTTTACGCTCCTTCTCTATAAAAGGTTTCCATTTTTCTATTTTCTCAGTTATTTCTGAAGAGCGCTCTTGTATTTGATCTTCGTAGCTTGGGTTGAGTAGCAGGGAAGCAAGAAGAAAAAAAGAGCAAATCATGAGGCTGCTATAGAAAGTCTTTCAAAAAAAATCCCTCCTGAAGGGGAGAGTTCTATATTTTCTATATAGGGTTTTTTTATATAACACATGCTCCAGTGAAAAAGGGGTGCTATAGGCATTTCTTCTAGAAGTAGCTCTTCTGCTGCAAGGAGGGTCTCTAGTCTTTTTACGTTTGATTCTAAAGAGGCTTTTTTAAGTAGGTGAGAAAAAGCGGCGCTTTCCCATCCCGGATAGTTTTTGACGCACGTCTTATATTGGAATCTTTCTAGAATACTAAGACAGTCAAAATATTGCGCCCTATAGAGAGTTTGTCCAAAAGAGTATTCTCTTACAGATAGCTTTGACATCAGAGTTTTATGATCTGCATTTTGTAGTTTTACGTGGATCCCAAAAGTTTTTAGCCACTGCTGCTGCAGAATTTGAGCTACGCTATGACTTATCGGGGTATGGGAGTAGAGGTAGGTAAGGGAGTTTTCTAACTCTTTTTTTGTCATGGCAAGCTCTTTTAATGCGATGAGGAAAAGCTTTTTTGCTTTTTCTTCAGAGTCATCTTCATAGATGTAGATATTTTTTTCTTGTTTTAAAGAGGGGGGAATCGCACAAAAGGCAGGGGTTTCTCCGAGTTCCATGACCGTTTGTGTGATCTGTTTTCTTGCTGTAGCTAAGCTAAAAGCTCTGCGTAAATTTGCATTAGAAAAAGGTTTTTTCTCTGTATTAAAAGTGATAAAGGTTGTAGCTGCAACAGGGCAAGTGAGAATTTCTTCTTTGGGTAAGGAATCTAGGGCATTTTGAGGAATAGAGGAAAAGGGGTCTCCTATCAGGTCTATCTCTCCATTTTTATACATTTGTAAGACGGTAGAGTCGTTATTTATTACGCTAATATGAATGGAATCTAAGTTAGTTTTTATAAATCCCTGGTAACAAGGGTTTTTTTGCAGGATAATTTCTTTATTGTGGGACCAAGAAGATAAGACAAAGGGGCCATTGGAAATGGGCTTTTTTTCTTGAAATGGAGTTTTTACAGGAAAAAATACACAAAAAGAAATCAGACTGAGAAAATGTGGTGTAGGTTCTTCTAAATCTATAATTAAGGTAAATGGGTCTTTAGCATAGATGCCAACTTCTTCAAGAGGGATATCTCCTTTTTTTGCTTTTTCTGCATTTTTAATTGGGTATAAAAGATGCGCATTAGGAGAAGGAAATACGGGGGAAAGAATCTGTTTCCAGGCATTTTCAAAGTCGTAGGATGTGACAGGTGTTCCATCAGACCAGATAGTTTTTCCTAGGTAAAATGTGTAGGTCTTTTGATCGGAAGAAATCGAGTAGGAAGAGCATTGAGCTGGTGTTATGGATCCATCAGGATGTAAAGAAACTAGACCCTCGAATAAAAAAAATTGAAAAGTGGAAGAAAGGGCATCGCCTCCTTTTCTAGGATCTAAGGTAACAGGATCGTCGCTAATAGCTAATCGAAGCTGTTTTATGGGGTTTTTAGCGGGGGGGGGAGATGTGCATGAGGTTATGAAAACTAGTTGTAATAGAAGAACTATAGACTTGAGAGTATTTTTATATTTATTCATATTTTTTATATAACCACTGAAATCAAAATTCTTGATCTCAGTGGTTGCTATTTTTTTTAGTCTTTCATGGAAAGAAGAAACTCTACGTTACTATTTGTTTTTTTAAGTCTTCCTAAAAGAAGGTTCATAGCATCGAGAGGGGAAAGGTCTGCAAGAGCTTGGCGCATCAGATAGATTTTTTCTAATTCCTCTTTATGATAGAGAAGCTCTTCTTTTCTTGTGCCGCTCTTAATGAGATCGATGGCTGGGTAAACTCTTCTGTCTGCAAGTCTTCGATCAAGCACAAGTTCCATGTTCCCTGTGCCTTTAAACTCTTCAAAAATTACCTCATCCATTCTAGAACCGGTATCTATAAGAGCTGTGGCTATAATAGTCAGGGATCCTTTTTCTTCAATATTTCTTGCGGCTCCAAAAAAACGTTTTGGCTTATGAAGCGCATTGGCATCGATACCACCGGATAGAATTTTTCCTGAATGGGGTTGTACGGTATTATAGGCTCTAGCAAGTCTGGTAAGGGAGTCTAATAAGATAACGACGTCATGGTGGTACTCTACAAGACGTCTTGCCTTTTCAATCGCCATTTCAGCAATTTGGACGTGTCTTTCAGGCGGTTCATCAAAGGTAGAGGAAATGACTTCTCCTTTTACGCTTCGGACCATATCGGTTACTTCTTCAGGACGCTCGTCGATAAGGAGAACTATGAGATATACGTCGGGGTTGTTTTGAGCAATGGCATTGGCAATGTTTTGGAGGATCATTGTTTTACCGGATCTTGGAGGAGCCACAATAAGACCCCTTTGTCCTTTCCCAATAGGAGATGCTAGGTCTAGAACGCGAGCTGTGAGATTATCTTTTTGCGATTCCATGACAAGACGTGTATCTGGATATAGGGGGGTAAGGTTTTCAAATAAGATTCTTTCCCTTGCTTTTTCCGGAGGACACCAATTGATTTTATCCACCCTAAGTAGGGCGAAGAATTTTTCTTTTTCTTTAGGAGAACGGATAGTTCCATATACGGTGTCTCCTTTTTTTAGATCAAAACGTCGAATTTGAGCAGGAGATACGTAGATGTCTTCAGCGGAGGGTAGGTAATTGTAATTGGGAGATCTTAGAAAACCAAACCCATCAGGAAGGATCTCTAGTACGCCTTCACCTACAAGTGTTTCTGTTGGCTTTTCAGAAAGCAGTTTTACTGTTTCAAAGACTAGTTGTGATTTTGTAAGAGCCCCTAGGTTTTTGAGGCCTATTTGTTTAGCAAATTGATTCAGTTGATCTATATTCATTCTTTGGAGATCAGCAATTTTTGTAATGGAAGCTTGTTTTACCGGTTCGCTTGCTACTTGGGTCTGATCTTGGTCGTTTTCTTGTTGAGTGGGGTTTCTATCTTCTGGTTGCATTGATCAAAGAATCTCCTTCTTTACGGTTGGGTTAAACGTATTTTGTTGGCTAGTTTAGTGACTTCTTTTTTTAAATCTTCTACAGATCCGTTATTAAGTAGAAGAAAGTCTGCTTTAGCTGCTTTTTTTTCAGGGGCTATTTGTCGAAACATTCTTTCGGCAAAGTCCTCTTCTTTTTGGTTTTTATTTTGGCAAAACCGCTTTTTACATAATTTTTCCTCTGCAAGGACCACTATGACAAAATCAAATAGAGGTTCACTTTTGGTTTCATAGAGAAGAGGAATTTCTACTATGAAGATGTCATGTTTTAATTCTTTTTTGCTAATTTGGTATTGTAATTCAATTTCATGGAGTACTAGTGGATGTAAGATGTGTTCTAAATCTTTAAGTGTTTTGGGATGGGGAAATACCTTTTGAGCTATAGCTTGTCTATTTAATTGGCCGTTAATAACAACTCCGGGACCTAGCAGGTCAACTATTTTTTGGCGGACATCTGTGTTGTTAGCGATAAGGTCATGGACTATCTTATCAGCGCTAACTACGTAAGCTCCTAATTCTTCAAAAATGTGACAAACGGTGCTTTTCCCCGAGGAGAGCCCTCCGGTTACTACTACTTTCTTCAAAGTTTAGCATTCCCCCCAATTTTTGCCAACGGAAATATCCACTATTAAAGGCACCTTAAGAGAAAAAACATCTTCCATTTCTTTTTTTATAAAGGGAATTATAGAGGGGATCTCGTGGTCTATACACTCAAATAGTAATTCGTCGTGAATTTGCAGAATGCAAAAAGATTCTTTAAATGGCCATTTTTGGTATATGTGGATCATTGCAAGTTTAATAAGATCTGCAGCAGTGCCTTGGAGGGGGGTATTTACAGCCAATCGGTCCCCTAAAGACTTCAACATTTGATTTTTGCTTTGTATTTCAGGGATAGGCCGAATTCTTCCTGTCATAGAGGTTGAAAAACCTGTTTCGATTGTTGTCTTTTTACAAAGTTCTATGTAGTCTTTTACTTTTGCATAGCGTTCAAAGTAGGTTTCTATAAATTTAGCTGCCTGTTTTTGCTCTATTTGCAGTTCTTGCGAAAGACCAAAAGCTTGCTGTCCATATAGGATTCCAAAATTCACAGCTTTAGCTTTATAACGCATATCTGGCGTGACTT
The DNA here is from genome assembly GCA_964439595.1 of uncultured bacterium. Lineage (GTDB taxonomy): Bacteria > Chlamydiota > Chlamydiia > Chlamydiales > Rhabdochlamydiaceae > CAIJXB01. Next base: position 192,890 of record CAYTOK010000001.1, read on the forward strand.
CGTCTAAAGGTATATTGAAAATCAAAGAAGCCGTATAGGTGTGAACATCTTCCCCTGAAGTAAATGCGGTAATAAGAGAGGGGTCCTCGCTAAGGTGAGCGAGTAGTCTGAGTTCTATTTGGGAGTAGTCTGCCGATACATAACTCCACCCTTCTTTTGCAGGACGGAAAGCTTCCCTAATTTTCTTTCCCTCTTCTGTTCTTACTGGAATGTTTTGCAAATTGGGGTTGACACAAGAGAGCCTTCCTGTTGCTGTGGTTGTTTGACTGAAGGTGCAGTGAATCCTTCCTGTAAAGCGATTTATTTGTGTCGGTAAAGAGTCCGTATACGTTGAGCGTAATTTTTCTAGTTGTCTATAGAGCAGGATCTTTTCAATAATGGGAGACTCGTTTGCTAGGCTCTCTAGTGTTTCTGCAGAAGTAGAAAATCCAGTTTGGGTTTTCTTAGGAGGCTTTAATTGCATTTTTTCAAATAGAATTGTTGAGAGCTGTTTAGGAGAGCTAACATTAAAGGTTTCTCCGGCAATCGAGTGAATTGTTTTTTCTAAAGAAGAGATTTTTTCAGCAAGCTCTTGAGACAGCTTAGTTATTTTAAGAATGTCTAAGAACATGCCTTTTCGTTCCATGGTAAGTAGTACTGGAAGTAGAGGAAGTTCTATTTCGAAAAAGACTGAGGTAAGGTTTTTAGTTTGCAATTCTTTGGAGAAAAGGTTTTTTAACTGGATGGTGAAATCGATTTCTTGGCAGGCCCATTGCATAGCGGATTCTACAGGCACTTCGGTTAAAGGGATTTCTGACTTCCCTTTCCCTATAAGGTCTTCCACATTGATTTTTGTAAAAGAAAATCGTTCTATACAAAGATCTTCTAAACTATGTTTTGGTATGTGTGGAGTTAACAGATAAGAGGCCAGCATGGTATCGAAATCTAGTTTGGGAATGGAGAGGCCTTCATTTAAAAGTACGTGTAAGTCGTACTTTATGTTATGCCCAAAGAAGGAAAGGTGGGAAGTTGAAAATAGGGAGTGAAGAAATGTTAAGATCGATTTTTTAGGGATTTTATCGCTAATGGGAATGTACCAGGCTTCTTTGGGAGAGTATCCGATCGCGATGGCGGCGATAGTATCATTAAGAGGGGACTTTCGGTTTGCTTTTATAGAAAAACAAAGAGATTTTTGTTTTTGTAAAAGAGCAAGTAGGGGGGGGAGTTCATCTAGATTTGCAATTAAAGTATAGGTAGGAGTCTGATTTGTTGTATCTTCTTTCTCTTGTGAGGGATTTTCTTTTAAAAAAGAGAAAAAACGATGTTTTTGATAAAAAGTGACAAGTTCTTCTTTTAAGGGAGAATCTTTTTTATAGAAGCCCCAGTCTTTGGGCACTTCCACTTTGGTATTTAGCGAAGCTAACTGTTTACTAAGAAGAGCATTTTCTTTTCCTTGAACAAGGAGCTCTCCTTTTTTCCCTTTAATAGTGCTTGCATGTAAAAGGATAGACTCTAAGGTATGAAATTCTTTTAACAAAGTGGAGGCTGTTTTAGGACCAATTCCGGCCACCCCTGGAATGTTATCGGAAGCATCTCCAATTAATGCTAGGTAATCAACAATTTGCTCGGGGGTTACTTCAAAAAGCTCCTCTACTTTTTTTTTGTCAACGACAGCGTTTTCTTTATGGGTGTGTAGTAAGAATGTGGAATCTGATACTAATTGACACAGATCTTTATCACTTGTGCATATGTAGGTTTCTATCCCAGGAGTGGTATTTATCCATGTAACGAGACTGCCAATGGTATCATCTGCTTCCACATCCGGAATCATTAAAGAGGGGATGCGCATTAATTCACAAAAAGTAACAGCTTCTTTTATTTGAGCATAAAGATCTTCTGGCATTACTTTTCTTTGCGCTTTATAGTCTTTATAGAGCTCTGTACGTGATTTTTTGTTGTTAGGGCCATCAAATACGGCGACAATATAATCAGTAGGAAAATCTTTCATTACTTTTAGTAAAGAACGGATAAATCCAAAAAGAGCATGCGTTGATTGCCCTTCAGATCCTGTCATGGGGGCAATTGCATGATAAGATCTGAAGATGAAATTTACGGCATCGATAATGAGAATTTTTTGCATGTTTAAGGTTGATACAGGCATAACAATTTTCCGCTAAATTCAGCACTTGCCGCAGGAGTCATCTGTAGTGTGTGCTCTACTTTTCCGGAAAATAGAGAGAGTTTATTTTGCGCTAATTGCGCAAAGAAACTCTCTGGTCTACTTAGCTCAATTACTTGATATTCCTGGTCTTGAATGCTAGAAGCTGCAGTTAAAGCTTGTAGAGTTTGAAAATAATTAGCATCGGAAACGTCGATATAACCTAAATTTTGGGCGGTTTTAGCGAGGAAGACGTGAGCTCCATATTCTTGAATGAGCTTTTCTTTATTTAAGTTTGGTCTTGCTGTTGTGACTACGTCAACAAATAGCTCGTACAAGTCTTTTGTAATATTAATAAGAGAAGAATATTCTTCTGGCTGCCAAGGTCTAAAAGGATTAAGAGCGTCTTTATCTTTGCCTTCTGTAATGGTAAGTGATTGTATGCCTACTTTAGACATAAGATCTGTAAAATTGAAATTCGTTCCAAGGCGTACCCCGATAGATCCTATAACGCTTGTAGGGCTAGCGTAGATTTTATCCGCAGCAGAGCAAATCCACATGCCCCCTGAAGCGCATAGACCGTCTACAAAAGCATAGATAGGGACGTTGTATTTTTTTTTGTAGTTGATGAGAGCTTCATAAATATTCACGGAGTTAGTAGCCTCTCCTCCAGGAGTGTTTACATAAAGAAGGATGGCTTGTACTCTATTTTTGCCTAGCATGTCTTCTCTAGAGTCAAAAAGAATATTTTGGATATTTTCATAGGTCAGCTTATTTAGTCCTATGATGCCTTCAATGTTAATTTTTAAAACTACAGGGGAGTGTGGCGGCACCATTTTTCTTTGACCGTTAGCATCAGGAGCTATGCTCATAGCACTTTTTTCAGGGAGTACTTCTGGATTAGAAAGGCCTGAGATAGCAAAAACAGCAAGAAGAAATGCTAGGAAAATGCCTAATATAGCTCCAAGGGCATTGCAAAGGCTGCGAATGGAAGACAAAAAAATAGATTCTTTCGTAAAGTGCATATGGGCTCCTTAATTTGTGTAAAAAGGAGATAGTAAATTAGCCTTGTTTTTTTCTCTACATATAACTCTTGACTCGTCTCTTTTTTTGGTTTATTTTTAAGTGATAATCAAGGAGCTGAAATTTTGGAAAATAGTTGGACATCGCAACATGCGCTAGAATATATGTGGCTTTTTAAGCTTTTTTTTGGCGTTTCTTGCCTTTTTTTATTTTATTTTTTTTGCAAAAATACGGCCAAAAAAGGCAAGAAAGGATTGTTCGGTCGCCTTTTTACGAGAGTTCACAATCAAGAGAAAATTTTATTTCCTGCCGTGAAGGTTCTTTGTTTAGTCATTGGCTCCTATTATGTGATTAAAATTTTTGGAGAGCAATTTGGTTTTTCTCCTTTGGTTATATGGCTAAAGCCCTTTAAGGATTCTATAATTGCAATTGCCTTTGCCTGGATTTTATATCGATTGAAACAAGATGTGCTAAAACCACATGAAGTAGTTAAGCAGGATTTTTTTCCGGCTGTTAGTAAGATATGTTCTATAGCGATCTTTATTTTGACAATGCTTGTGATTTTACGTATTTTTAAGGTGGATATAATTCCTTTACTTGCTTTTGGAGGAATTGGAGCTGCGGCTGTGGGATTTGCTGCAAAAGATGTTATAAGTAGTTTCTTTGGAGGAATGCTGCTTTCTATTACAAGGCCTTTTTCCCTGGGAGATTTAATCCTGTTGCAAGGGAAGGAAATAGAAGGGTATGTAGAAGAAATCGGATGGTGCCTTACCGTTATCCGGGATAAAGATAAAAGGGCAGTGTATTTGCCCAACTCGTTATTTCCGCATACTGTTGTGGTTAATGCCTCTAGAAGGACTGGAAGAAGGGTCTTAGAAACAGTTCATATCCGGTTTGCAGATTTTGATAAGATGACATCTATTATCAATACCCTTAAAGAGTCATTAGGTAATTCTTCTTTGGTTGATAAAAAAAGTCCTATTTTGGTCTTTGTTAGTGAAATAGGAGCATATTCTTTGGAGTTTACACTCGATTTTTACACCTTAGAGACTTCTTGGAAGGATTACGTGGTTGTAAAAGAGCAAGTTTTGCAGCTTGCTTTTTCCATCATAGAAAAGCAGGGAGCTCACGTAGCATTTCCTGTTTCTTTATCGCAAGAGCCTATAATATAGGTTGCGGCTTGCACTAGCTCATAACATAAAAAATTCTATTTTTTTAAAAACTCAAGATGTTTTTTAAGTCAAAAAGAGTAAATCCTTTATGTAAAAGCACCCTATATTTACTTTAAAAAGTTTGATTTTTTTATCTTTTTTCTCCGTATAGAAAGATTAGTAGAGGTAGCCAGTTCTTTTTGTTTTTTCAGTTGAGTTTGTTACACACTTTGCAAGGGAGAGGGAGTGGGAAACATTTTACTATGTAAGTCATAGGAGATAGATTTAGCTCTATCCGTAATAGATGTGACATACTCATCGATTTGAGGCCCCTCTATTATTCCTACCATAAAGGCACCTAGTGGAGAAGGCAGAAGGTCGAAGGAAATGCTTGAACACAAAAGAAACGGGAAGCTTCTCCTTGCGTGATTTTCTATAGATAGGATTTCTCTGGAAGGAGGATTTTTGAAGGTAAAAGGTCCTTTAATGACTTCATTAAAGACTTTAGAGATCATTTGGAGTGAGTTATTAACAACACGTTTGTATCGCTCAGTGTTTCTAAGCATAGCGCCGCAGGCTATTCCTAGTATTGTTGGAGTAGGAAATAGGAAAAGGGATAGCAGAGTAGGGAATAGCTTAAGGGTGTGGTGGAAAACTTTATCAGCTACGCTTCTTTGAGAGGGGATAGGGGGAGGTATTTGGGTGGCGAGATGTGTTTTACACTTCATTCCCTGGTTAACTATATTTTTCATAAAGTTTTCGTACGAAAGATCATCTTCACTCACTTCCAGAATCTCATTTTCTACTAGATCAGAGTACGTATAGATCCCAAGCGTTTCAAAAAGTATATCAAGGTAGTTATTAAGGTCTATTGGGTTTGCTTGTTCGAAGGCGTCTAATAGCTTCTCTGTTGTTTCCTGAGAAAAATGAAGATAAGAGGAAACGGGAGGAATGTTTAAAGAAGCTAGGTTGGCCTGTATTGTGCGTATAAGCGCGAGGGTTGTATCAGCGCTTTTTGCTTCTGCTTCGTTGATTGATAGTGCGTTTTTTAGCTGAGAAAGAATTCTCTTTCCTTTCTTATAAAGAAGCTCTTTTTCTAGTAAACTTACATCTCCTATTGGAAAATGCGTTGCATTCCAGTCCTTAGCTCTAATAAGAGACCAGGCTATGAAGAGATCAGATGCTCTATTATTATATACGGTTTGCAAGCTTTCTAGTAACTTTTGAAAGTCTGGATTTGGCGTTTTTATAGAGGTCTGATACCACTCCATATGAGATTGCATTTTTTTCCATAGAATAAATAATTGGTCTATAACGTTTTCATCGCTCTCTGTCATATTCCTATAATTTGTAGTAGTCCAGCTTTGCATTTGAGCCAAAAGTATTGTCATTTTATCAAGATCAGCTTTCGTGGAAAGACTTTTAAAGTGATCAATATTATCTAAAAATGCTGCAGGGGTAAGGTCTGCTTCACCTTGTCCCCAGTGTAAGATCCCAGCTTCTTGCAGATGATTGTATGTGTATAGTCCGATTTCTCGAAATCCTCTTTTTACGGTATTTTCAAAGTCTCTTTTATCGGGGAATCCTAAAGTAGAAAGGATCTCTTTCCACTGAGGGGCGGTAAAACGTAAGCCAGAGCTAATTGGTATTATGTCGTCTAGAGATTCTAGATTTTTATTTAATTGATCCACACTTTCTAATTGTTTTTTAAGTATTTCTGCTTTCTCGATGTTGTTTTGCATTTGAAAAAGAAGAAAGTGCTTTCGCATTTTGATTTCATAGTTATCGATTTCTTTAAGTAGCAAGCTTCCGGATCGGTAGAGCTTTTCTTGAAGCTCTTCAGTTGTTTTATCAGAGAGTGTGAATTCTGTATTCCAGGTATCTATTTGCGCACATAGGCTACTTATTTGTGTGAAATCTTGGGGATTTAAGGGGGCTATTTCAGTTAGGGTGTTAAAGACTTTTCCAAGCCTGGCAGGACTTAGATGATTTTTAAGGAAAAGGGGGGTAAAAATATGAGGAAGTCTTATTGCAAGAGCGCCGATTTCTTTTGTCGTCATTTGGATAAGGGTTCTTGCTGTAAGGATCTCTTCTTGTATTGTAGTGACGTCAGTACGTATTTCCAATTGCTGGATATCCTTTTCTAAGAAAACAGGGGACTCCATAGAGAAAATATAGCTAGCTATGGGTAAAGAGTACCCCGTGGAACAAGCAGCAGTTGCGACGCCTTCTAATAGAGTCTCTGCGCCAAAGGGCAGCAGTGAAATTCCTATTAGACAAGACATGATAATAATTTGAGAGACTGATTGAGCTGTTATCATCCATGGTTTTTTATGTTCTGGTGGAAGTTGGTGATTTGTGAGAATATAGAAATACGCTACGAATCCCAAAGTAAGTCCAAAAGTGCACACGGGCATTCCTAAAGCTCCTGAGGTCATTGTAGCTAACCCCCCGATTGTAAGATACTTTAATGCAGTGAGGGCGATTTCTGAAATGCGCATTTCTTGTAAAGATAGGTAGTTTTCTTCTACTTTTTCTCTAATTTGAGAAAAAGAGGTATGAGGAATATGAATCATGGATAAACAATCATGTTAATAATAACTGCAAGTATTATATCTGGTGGTAAATTTTATTGGCAGTTTAAAATTTTATTTAGAATAAAATGCAGATAGAATGAAGGAGTCTATCCAAGTTATGTCTAGACCCCTTTACTTAGAATCAGTTACCAATTTGCATCTTGTTCGTATCCTAGGATTTCTAGGGTTTTTTGGTGTTTTTCTTTAAAAGCAGCCTTATGTTCTTCTGTAAAAAGAGTTTCCCATGCTCCTATGCTTCCTTTGCGGAAAGTGCTTTTAAACTTTTTAAAGGTTCCTTTTTGAAAGGGATTGTTTTCATTTCCATAAAGTTGAGAGGCAATTTGCGCTAAATCTATGTCAGAAGTGGGAATTTTTAGGTAATTTGCTATGCGGTATAGCTCTTCTATTTGTAATTCTTCCGAGCCCCCGGCTTCTTTCCCTGCTAAATTTTCATATTTACAAATGAGGTTGCGGGGATCTTGGCAGTAGCGTCTTATTTGTTCTCCGATTTTAGTCAAAGAGACTTGCAACGTTCCTGGTTCTTTATCTTGAACCTCGTAGTCATAATTAATAACCCAAAGAAGTTGTTCATCAAAGGAAGCTTTTTTAAAAGCTTCTCTTTCTTCGTAGGACATTCCTGGCCAAAAGTTTGCTAGGATTTGATGGACCATGGAAATGGCAACATCTCTTAAATCTCTTACGTTGATGATTTTTTTTAGTTTAGGTAAGTGCGCGTAGTCATCTTCTAGCCCGGGAGAGATGCAAAGATGGGTATAGAGGAATCCCTTTTTAGGGGATATATAAAAGGCTGATGGGAATTTTGTGTGCCATATCGGGACCCCCCCTGTCATAAAATGCAGTGCCTTGATTGTAAGATGTGATCCTGATTTAGGGATAGTAAGAAGGGTAAATGGTTCGATGGATTCATTGCTGTGCAGTGGATGTAAATTTAGAACAAGAAGAACAAATGTAAAAAATTTTAGTTTTAAAAATTTCATCGAAAGTACCCTTTTTTGAGATTTTCTTTTTCGGTTTTAAACCAACTTCCGCTCCAATAGTGAATTCCTGCCACTTCTTTAGGAAGAGGTAATTCTCTTGGCTGTAAAGAGAGAGAGAGCAGCTCGTTTTCTGTTAGAGGGTAGAAGAATGTACTTGGAAGATACATGTTTTTATATTTCCCCGGACTTGCCATTGCATATTCACAAAGAATTCTAGTGATATATGAAGGCCCTGTTTTTTCGATTACACCTCTAAAAGGAAGGTAAGCAAAATAATTAGCTTTCATGTTAAGAAGTAAATCCTTTAATAAGGGGTGTCTTGGGCAAGAAGCAATCAGGGCATTACATACTTTAAACATATTGAATCTTGCCACTTTTCCATGCTCTAACGGCTCAAAACCTATATAAAAATGAAAAGATTTATGAAGTTCTTCAAAAATAGAGGGATTTATACATTCAAAGTCGACATCGACATAGAGTCCTCCATAAAGAGCGAGTATTTCAAGGCGTAAAATATCTGCTTTTTCTCCTAAATTTGTCGCCATTTCATATAGATCTTTATTTTCAAGAGAAAGCTTTTTCACATCTTCATCCGTCCAAAGTTTATACTCCCATCCTTGTAAAGAAGCCCAGGTTTCCATCCAGGGGAGAAATTCCTTAGGAACTTCACCTCCTAGCCAAATTTGATGTATGATTCGTGGAATTCGATAGCCCTCTTCCAAAGGCTCGCTTTCAAGCTGTTTTATATTTTGGGTGTAAAGATCGTTAAATAGAGTCACATATTTTGAGTTTGATGAGTTATATACGGCCTCTCGATGAGCCTCTTTTGTAAGATCTGTTGAAGGAACATCTAGTCTTAGCATTGAGGAGCGGAAATCGGGGTAAGTGATTGCGTTTGCCAGAGTCTCTTTTTCAGAAATATAAAAAAAGAGGATTAGTAGTAAAAAAAATGTTTTTCGCATTGTTTGTGCCTATAAAATTTTCTGTATGTTATGGAATTTTTAGAGGTTTATCATACTTTGTTTCTTAAATTCAATGTTTTTTTTGTGGCTCCCATCTTTTAAGATAGCAATGTGTTCTCTCTGTTCTTAAATAATTTAAAAAAAGAGTTTGACGACTGCCATTTTGTTGCTTCTTAGGGGTATCTTTCGATGAAAATGCGATGAAATTTTTAACTGTGTCTAAGTTTTGAACAGCGGTTTAAAAAATTACGGAAAAACTTATGTTATGAAGTTCTGACTTTGAATAGTTGAACGAAGGCTAGGGATCCTGTAAGGATAAAAAGAATATAAATGTAGCCTGGAAATGTGTAGCCAGCTGTTAAGCCGATAAGAATAATGAACTGCATCGAGGTGCTAATTTTCCCCCATTGAATGGACTTATATTTGTAGTTATTCCACAGTTTTGCAAGGCTTAAATATAGAGCAAATAGGCATAGAGAAAAATCTCTTGTAAGCATAGCTAGAGCTTGCCAAAGCTCTAATTTTCCTTCTATAAAAAGAACTGTTAGGGCAAAAAACACAAAAAATTTATCCATGAGAGGATCTAAAATAGCGCCTAACTGAGAGGCTGTTTTTGTTTTTCTTGCTATATATCCATCAACGCAATCGGTTAACATGGCAAGAAAAAGAGCTGATAGACGGACTGGCACGCTTTCTACAAGAAAAAGAAAAGCTAAAGGGGCTCTAAATAAAGACAGTGTGTTTGATAAAGTAAACATTTTTCCTGCGTTAATTAATTGTATTTTGGTCTTTGGGCATAGGAGCATTTTTTACTCTCTTATACCAAAATCCCCCAATTACAGCTATAGAGAAAATAGCAAATATGAGGATGTTGCCTCTTTTAACGTAAGTCCAGATCGTTTCAAAGTTGTGACCTACGTGAAAAACTAGTGTAAAAAAGGTTGTCACCCATAGGAAACAGGCTATTGCGTCGAGTAGTACGAAACGAAAGAATGGCATTTTACTGAGACCGCTTGTCATAAATAAGCAATTACGAATACCAAAAGGGATAAATCTTCCAATAATAAAAGCCCAAACACCCCGTTTTTGATAAAATGTTTGCATGGAGGTTATTTTTTTTTCTGAAAGGATATATTTAAATAGGCGCAGTTTTTGGAGTTTAGGTCCGAGTGTTCTCCCTAGAAAATAAGCTATCCATCCTGAAAGATAACAGCCTATAAGTACTATAAAATAGAGAAGATAGGTGTTTTCTGGAACAAATTGAGAGGAAAGAATAGCGGCAATGATTACAAGTACATCAATGCTGATAGGCACGTTGCAGCCGGCAAGCAAAAGTCCTATTAGTATAAACCAATGAGAGTGTGTTGCATGTTCTTTAAGGAAGTGGACGATGCTTTCCATGGATTCCTTTAGACAGTTTTTATAGGAGCCAAATCTTTAAGGGTGCTGTCTTCAGGGACAGACAGTATTTGGTCGTTTTCTGTAAGTTCGTTGAATTGTTTGCCTAAAGCTTTAACAGCAAGCATCCATGCAAAAACAACACCGGAAAGGATGACTGCTACAAAGGGGGTGCTAAGGGCGACGGTTCCAAGAGTAACAAGAAGTCCTTGATGAATAACGGATCCTCCGGATTTTCCAAGTCTTGAGCCCACTCCATCAATAGCAGCTTTGCCTTTTAACTTACTTTCCTTGGAAAGAGGGATAAAAGCTAGTTCTTTTGTGGCATCGAAAAAGGTATATTTAGAAGATCTAGAAAGGCAATTTTGCATCGAGCCAAAGAATACGCCAATAGCAAGAGGTGTTGATGCAAAAAAAGAAGCTATGGATGAGATGCCTGCTTCTTTTAATAAAAGGAAGGAAAAAAAGGCAATCCCTGTTGTAAGCAAGATTAGCGGGGAGATAAGGGCGCTTTTTGTCCAAGAAAGCTTTCGTAAAATAGTGGAAACAAACACGCTAACTAGGGCTGCGATAATCCCAGTCCATGTCAATACGGAGCTCATATAAGCATTAAAATCGCTTGGATTGGGATACAGTTGTTTAATTTGATCTTTCCAAACAACTTCTACGAGGTTAATAGAAATGTTGTAGGCGATGACAATAACAGATATGTATATTAAATATTTCGATTTTGCGAGATAGGCGAAATTTTTTCTCATGCCCATTTTAATTTTTACTTCTTCGTGGTGCTTTTTATAAGTGATCGAATTGTATCCGTTGCCTGATTTGTGGATGTACCTAAAACATCCCATTGTAATAAGCCCTGCTAAAATGATAACGCAGTTGATAAGAAAAATAGATTGGCCCCATCCATCAGATCCAAAAGGAATACTTGCGTTAAAAATGTGTTTGGATAAATGGGCCGTGACAACGCCTGCTGCTATGCTTGAAAGATTAATAGCAATACCAAGAAGACCGTAAAATCTTTTAGCTTGCTTTACGGAGGTTACTTCGTTAGCGAATCCCCAGGCTAAAATGGTCATAACAATGGTGCTCCACATTTCAGACATGATATAAAATGCAGTAAATGTCCAATTTCTGAAGACAGCGATCATTCCTTTGCAGCCAAGAGGAAGGTAAGATTGAATTTTATCCGCTAGGGCATGAGGATGGAGCGATTCTCTATAGGGGTGTAAAACAAAAGTAAATAGAATGAAAAAAGCTATGAAAAGACCAATCATATAATAAAAAACTTTCTCTCTACTGACTTTATTAGAAACTCTTGTGAGTATGAAAGTAAAAAGAAGAGCCATTGGTAATATAGCCCATACTTTTAAAAAAGGAAGAGCCTCAGCTCCGGAAGCGCGGGCTGTGACTACTAAAGCATCTTTTGTTACACGTAAAATGTTGTAATTAAATCCTACTAAAAAGAATATAATTAACATAGGAACGAAGGTTTTTAGTTCATTTTTATAGATAGGCCATAAAAATGATCTTAATCTTCCAAGATCTTTACCTGATGACGACATATGAACTGCCTACATAATAGGTGTTAAGGTGCCCACTTTTGCATCTATTATACCGACTTTTACTTATTTGACAACAAGATAATACAAAGAATCGGAAATATAATAGTAGATATTGCCCCCGTGCCTCTAGTAAAGAGAATTAAGCTACAGTGCTTTCGGAAAATAGACTAGGAAAACCTATAGATAGCTAGAAATATTCCTTAATACTGAGTAGGATAAGACTTTGCTGCTCCGCAAAAGAAGAGGAAGCTCTCTCTAGTCTGGTAAGTCGACCGGCTAGCCAAAAATGCCAAATTGAAATAAAGACTTTAAATCCCAAGTAGATGTAAGAGGGTATGCTCTCCCTGCCCTACAAAAACATTGGCATGATATATAATTTTTTTTTAAATGAAAGTTATGGGTTGTTTATCACGAGAAATTTATTCGAGTTTGGATAGAGCTTCAATTCCTGGAAGGGTGCCTTTTTCGAGAAACTCTAAAGAGGCTCCTCCTCCTGTAGAGATGTGGGAGAATTTCTTTGTCAACTTAAGCTGATTAATAGCTGCTACTGAATCACCACCTCCTACAATTCGAGGGCAAGTTAGGGAAGAGAGGAAGGTAGCTAAATTAAAGGTCCCCTCTGCAAAGGCCGGAAATTCAAAAACTCCAACGGGGCCATTCCAGAAAATGGAATGGGCTTTTTTGAGTTCATTTTCCCAAAAAAAGAGTGTTTTAGGGCCAATATCCATGCCTCGCCATCCTTTTTCTATACCGCTTTCTACATCAACTATTTTAGATGTAGAGGTAGCAGAAAATTCCTTGCAAACTACGATATCTAGCGGAAGAAATAGGGAGATGTTTCTTTGCATACAAAGTTGCATGATTTCAATAGCGGCATCAAGAAGAGACGGCTCGTAGCGAGACTCTCCAATGGAGATCCCTTTTGCTTTTAAAAAGGTAAAGGCCATAGCGCCTCCAATAAAAAGAGCATTTGCTTTTTGAAGGAGAGAATGTAAAACGCCGAGCTTAGAAGAGATTTTAGCTCCTCCAATAATGACGTGGAATGGTTTGGCCGGCTTCAAAAATAAGGGAGTTAGAGCCCCTATTTCTTTTTCTAAAAGAAGTCCGCTTGCTGCTTTTCCAGGGAAAGCTTTTGGTAGCCGGACAATAGAGGAGTGGTCTCTATGTGCCGCTCCAAAGGCATCATCGATGTAGCAGTCTCCATAAGAAGCTATCTTTTTTGCAAAATCAGGGTCTATCTGAGGGGCTTCTTCAGCGGGGTAAAATCGTAAATTTTCTAAAAGAAGAACTTCTCCTGGTTTTAGCTGCGAGCTTTTACTTTTTGCATCGACTCCAAGGCAATCAGAGGCAAAATAAATAGGTTTATGCAGGAGCTTTGCTAGTTTTTGCGCGCAGGGCTTTAATGAATATTTAAGATCTACCTTCCCTTCCGGCCTTCCTAAGTGACTAAGTAAAATGACACTCCCTCCTTGCTTTAGTACGAACTGAATGGTTGGCAGCGATTCTTCTATTCGCGTGGAGTCTGTAATAGCTCCATTTTCATCAAGGGGAACGTTGAAGTCTACTCTAACAAGAACTTTTTTATTTTTCAGATCTAGATTTTTTAGGAAAAGACGGCTCACAAGAAACCCCTATTTGTTTGCTTTAGTTTTTATATAGGCAAACTTATTTAAAATAGAAAGCGAAAAATTATAAAGAGGAGAAAGGGTTTCCCGATTGTGTAAAAAGAGATGATCCACTTTTTCTTTTTTTTAATTCTGATCGTACAGAAAATAAAAGATCTTGGTCAAAGTCTTTGTTAGAGGCCCATTGCAAATACTCTTGAGGTATTTCCCCAAAAAGTCTGCCCTTATGTTTTCCAAGAGGCATAGTTTTAAGAAGAATGGGTTTTTTTAACTTTTCAGTTAATTGTTCGGTTGTTTTGTAATTTTGTGTCAAAAATCGAAAGACATCGATATTTACAAGAACATCGCTCATAGCTCTATGAGCTCCTTCTGAAGCGATATTAAAATGTTCTCTTAGTTTTTCCAAAGAGTTGACGGGGCTTTGTCCATATAAACGAGCGAGTCTAAGGGTGTCTAAGTAGGGGTGGGTTGATAAAGTAGAGTGAATAGAAGAGCGTTTGGCGCTGTTATCTAAAAAGGCGATATCAAAAGGGATTCCGTGGCCTACAATAATGTATCTTGCAATCATTTTTAGAAGAGAGGGGAGGACTTCTTCAATAAGGGGTTTGCCTGCGACCATATCGTTTGTGATGTGATGAATCGATGTGGACTCGGGAGAAATAGTTGTTTGGGGATCTATTAGAGTTTCAAATTTGTCTAAAAGCTCGTCTCCTTGAAATAGGACTGCGGCTACCTCTATAATGCGGTCTTTAGTTGGTTCTAGGCCTGTCGTTTCACAGTCTACGCAGATAAAAATATCATTTTTAAGAAGTCCCATGGGATCCTTTGAATTCAGGGTGTAAAGAAGAGAGAATTACATTTTTTAGAGCTAGTCTACACGGATTTTCTTTAATAGAATAGGGTAAATATAAAAGAGGCTCTTTGTTTATGCAGAAATTTTGGAGTTCGGTAAGTAGTTTTTTTTCTGCTAAGGGCTTTTCTGTATTAGTGAGTTTGTCTTGTTTAGAAAAAATGAAAAGAATTTTTTTATTTTGTGTTTCGGCCCATCTAATCATTTGCTTGTCATCTTCTGATAGGTCTCTTCGTGAATCAAGAAGTAAAATAAGTAGACGGAGCTGAGGGCGGTGTTCTAGGTAGTTACCAAGAGTTTGTCCCCATGTTTTTTTTAATTTGTGATCGACTTTAGCAAATCCATAGCCGGGGAGGTCCACTAAAATGAGCTGGTCATTGATGTTAAAAAAATTGATTAATTGTGTTTTCCCAGGAGTAGAGGAGGTGTAGACGAGATTTTTCTTTTGGGTAAGGTGGTTGATTAAGGAAGATTTGCCTGAATTGGATCTTCCTATAATAGCAATTTCTGGATAAAAAACATCTCTTTGTAGGTAAAAAGAAGGGAAGTCCTTTTCTTCTAAGCAGGATTTAATAAAGATTGCTTTAGAAAAGTCAGGAAGCATGAGAGGATCCGGGGTAGAGGGTAATTTTTCTTGTATTTTTTTCTTCGTAGAGTATTTCGATTCTATAGGTTTCTTTGATTCCTTGCGGTAGCTTGTCTGGCCACTCAATACAACAGATAGCCTCTTCTGATAGAAATTCGTGAAATCCTGCGTCTAAAAATTCATGGGGAGAAGATAGTCTATATAGATCAAAATGATGGACTTTTTTTACCCCGCTATAGGTGTTAAGATAAGTAAAAGTGGGACTTGTAATTTCTTGCATCGAGGTATTTGTTAGCTCGGTAATAAGTCCTTTTGTCAGGGTTGTTTTCCCTGATCCAAGATCTCCAAAAAGAAAGACGATGTCTCCTTCTTGTAAAAGATGGGCTATTTGTTTTCCTACTTCTATTGTTTCTTCAGCCGAATGTGTGAAAAAAATAGAAGCAGGAGTTTGTTTTGTTCCCATCTTTATAAGGCTCATGAATCTTCTTCTTTCTCTTCGTCAAGCCACTCATCAAGGTGATCTGCAAATTCGTCTATTTTAGAAAGAGCTTCAACAAAAGCTGAAATCAATTTTTCTTCTAAATGTGTTTGAATAAAATTTAGGAGAACTTCATTGATTTGAAATTTATTTTGATTAGGAACTTCTATTAAAGGAATTGGCTTTAAAAGATTGTGTGTTAAATCTTCAATGATTGCATTTTTGCTGTTAAAAAGTTTCCCTGTTGCTACAGAAGAAAATACAATTTTAGAGATAGGATCTTTTCTTTTTGTGATGTAGCCTTTTATAATTTCCGGATCTTCAGAGGTGAAAAATCTTTTTACTTTAAGCCCTCCTACTCGTTCCGTATTTTCTGGGCATTTAGAGACCCAATCGTAAATCGCGTCTTGAGGATTAGGATGGGTGTTGTCTCCAAAAACCTTTCCGGTAAATGGGCATATATACACCTTTTTCGTGTCTACATTTACGCTTTGAGGTCCAGTTTGGATTTTGATTTCAGTTTCTCTCCATAACTTCCCTTGAGATTCAAGCATCTTAAGGAGCTCTTCTTCTCCTTGATAGATGGTTTTGTCTCTTATATACAAGACAGGTTTGATGTTAAATTTTTTTTCTAGAAAAAAAAGATATGTTGTAATGAGGTCCGCTTTCTTGTTTTTTTCTAAAAACTTTTTTAACTCATCTTTAAGGGTATCTGTGATGACAAGTGCTGCCATTTTCACCTCAATTCTGGTTGTGTTATTAATTTTTTGTTTGGCATTTAGGGATGGAGTCGAAAGGAAACCATTTCCATAAAGGATATCAAGAAAGGAAGTCTAACTTAAGACGGATTATTTTTCAAGAGTGCAAAAAAGTAGGGATAAAAAGTAAAGAGTATGCTATCCTCAGTAAAATTAATTTATAATCTTTTTTATGGGGAGGATAAACGTGGGGTTACTAATCCAAGAAGGCGCGCTTAAGGTAGAGGAGATTGTTGTTGCTGGTTACGAGAAAGTGTATAAAATAGAAGACCCGTCTGTAGGGCTTCAAGCTATCATTTGTTTACATAGCTTGGCTCTAGGTCCTGCCCTTGGAGGCATACGCATTTATCCTTATACAAGTTGGGATGCTGCATTAACGGATGTAAAAAGACTGGCTGAAGCTATGAGTTATAAGGCTTCTATTTCTAGTTGCTCTTTAGGTGGGGGTAAAAGCGTAATTATAGCAGCTCCTCATCAGAAAACAGAAGAGCTTTTGCGTAGTTTTGGAAGGGCTATTGAATTGCTCGGGGGCGTGTATATCGGAGCTGAAGATGTTGGAAGCTCTCCTGCGGACATTTTAGTTCTTAGTCAGGTAACTAAGTATGTAACGGGTCTTCCGCATAAGAAAAGTAGTGGTAATCCTTCGGCCTTTACTGCGTGGGGCGTCTATAGAGGGATTCAAGCGGGATTAAAGGAAGTATATGGATCAGAGTCTGTTAAAGGAAAAACTGTAGCAATTCAAGGCGTTGGAAGTGTCGGCTCTTTTTTAGCAGATATGCTTTTTTGGAATGGGGCCCATTTAGTTGTGGCAGACGTGTCGGTAGAAAAAGCCCAAGATATAGCTAGAAAGTATGGGGGAACTTATGTGTCTTCTGACGAAATATTTTCGATTCCTTGTGATGTTTTTGCTCCCTGTGCACTCGGAGGGATACTAAATTCGGCGATGATTCCCGATCTAAAATGCAAAATTGTAGCTGGAGCAGCTAATAATCAACTTCTTGTAGAGTCTGATGCTGATATTTTAAGATCCAGGGGAATTTTATATGCTCCGGATTTTGTAATTAATGCCGGAGGCCTTTTAAACGTGACTGAGGAAATTATGCCTGAAGGATATAATCCTGTGCAGGTTCGAGAGAAAATTGATGGTATATGGAATACTCTTTTGATGATTTTTGCTTTAGCTGAAGAGCAAAACTGTTCTACACACGAAGCCGCAAAGAAAATGGCTAGATATCATATAGAAAATAAGATAGGAGCAAGAACGCAACCTCCTTGCTTTCATCACGCTTTATAAAATAGGAATTTATGGCCACAATTCAAGCAGTGATTGCTCATAAGTTAGAGCAAGTTGTCAAAGTAGCGTTTCCTTCTTTGGAAGAATGGGGAATTGAGCTTATGCAAAGTACTCAAGAGCAGTTTGGGCATTATCAATGCAATTCCTGCTTAAAGATAGGTAAAGCATTCCAGAAAAATCCTAAAGAAGTAGCCGCGATAGTGGTCGAAGGTTTGCAAAAAGATGTTGATTTTTCTTCTATCTTTTCTAAAGTAGAGGTTGCAGGTCCTGGATTTATCAACTTGACATGCTCCCCTGATTTTATTTCAAAGAGGGTGAATTCTCTTTTAACAGATCCCTTTCTTGGGGTTTCAAGACCCAGTGTTGTAGAGAAAGTAATTGTCGAGTTTTCTTCACCTAACGTGGCAAAAGAGCTTCACGTAGGGCATTTACGCTCTACCATTATTGGAGATTGCTTAGCTCGTATTTTTAGTTTTTTAGGTATGAATGTTTTGCGACTAAACCACATAGGGGATTGGGGAACGCAGTTTGGCATGCTTATTGCTTTTTTGAAGCTTTATCACCCTGAGGTGCTTTCTGGGAAAGAGTCCACAGATCTACTACATTTAATGGGGTGGTATAAAGAGTCGAAGAAAAAATTTGACGAGGATCTCGCCTTTAAAAAACAATCACAGCTGGAAGTAGTCAAGTTACAAGGTGGGGATGCTGAGACATTAGGTGCTTGGAAAAGAATTTGTCATATTTCTCGTATAGCATTTCAGGAAATTTATGACCTATTGGATGTCACGATAGAGGAAAGAGGGGAGTCTTTTTATAATCCTTTTTTAGCAAAAATTGTTGCTGATTTAGAAGAAAAGGGGCTTGTTACCATTTCAGATGGAGCTAAGTGCATTTTTCTTCCTGGGATAAAGGGAAGGGAAGGGGAACCCTTACCCATGATTATTCAAAAATCGGATGGGGGTTTTAACTATGAGACAACCGACATGGCGGCTTTAAAGCATCGAGTTGATGTCGAAAAAGCGGATCGTATTATTTACCTAACAGATGCAGGGCAAGCTTTACACTTTCAAATGGTTTTTGAAACGGCTAAAAAAGCCGGATACTATAATCCGGAAAAAACTCGGCTCGATCATGTGACTTTTGGTGTTGTTCTTGGACCTGATGGGAAGAAATTTAAAACGCGTAGCGGAGAGACAGAAAAGCTCATTGACTTACTTCAAGAGTCTGTAAATAGAGCTATGGTTATTTTAGAAGAAAGGATGCCAGAAGCTCCTTATGAGGAGAAAAAAGAGGTTGCTAAAGCTCTAGGAATCGGAGCTGTTAAATATGCAGATCTTTCGGGAAATAGAGTAAAAGATTATGTTTTTAGCTACGATAAAATGCTCAAATTTGAAGGGAATACTGCCGCCTTTTTGCTATATGCTTTTGTCCGAATTCAAGGAATTAAGCGAAAAAGTGGACGAGATATGACTAAATTAGTGCAAGAAGCATCTATCGAACTCCGTCATAATGCAGAAGTGCAACTAGCCTTACATCTTTGCCAGTTTGAAGAGATACTACTTTTAGTGGCAAGAGATCTTTTGCCAAATAGATTGGCAGATTATTTATATGTGCTAGCGGAGAAATTTAATGCTTTCTATCGCGACTGTAGAGTGGAGGGTGTTTTAGAAGAAGAGAGCCGACTTCTTCTTTGCGAAGCCGCCGGCCTAGTGCTTAAAAAAGGATTAGAGTTGCTCGGCCTTAAGACGGCTCAGCGCATGTAATGTTTTTTTATCTTCTGAAACAGTGGTTTCTCTACTAATTTCTGCTCCAAGAGAAAGCAACTTCCCTTCGAGGTTTTCATAGCCCCTATCTAGGTAGTGAAGCCCTGATATAGTTGTTTGCTCTTGACTAAGTAATCCGGCCATAACATAAGCAAAACCCGCCCTAAGATCAGGAATAGCAATGTTTTTAGCAGTTAGTGGGGTGGGTCCTTTCACTGTAATGCTGTGATGATATCCTTGGTTGGCGTATCTGCAAGTTTTTCCTCCTAGGCAATGCGTAAACAAGGAGATATTTGCCCCCATTTCATTTAGAGTTTCTGTGTAGCCAAAGCGATTTTCATAAACAGTTTCGTGGACAATAGAGACTCCTTCTGCTTGTGTTAAAAGCACAACAAAAGGTTGTTGCCAGTCTGTAGCAAATCCTGGGTGAACATCTGTCTCAATATGTACTCCTCCTTGCAAAGGTCCTTGATAGAAAAATTCAATACCGTCATTTTTTACGTGAAAACCGGCATTAACCTCTCTTAGTTTATTTAAAAAGGTAACCATGTGCTGATGTTGGGCGCCTTCTACGAAAATTTTGCCTTTTGTGCTGATGGCAGCCATTCCTAAAGAAGCAGCTTCAATTCTATCTGTGATTATTGTATGTTCGACATCGTAAAATTTTGTTGTTTCTTTAATGCATATTGTCCTATCGACATCTACAAAAATATGGGCTCCGAGTTTTTGTAAAAATAAAATAAGGTCTAAGATTTCAGGTTCCAGAGCTGCATTTTTAATAACAGTAGTTCCTTTAGCTCTAACGGCTGCTAAAATGGAATTTTCAGTTGCCCCCACAGATGGGTAATTTAATTGGATAAGGGTTCCCTTTAATCCTTCATGAGCTCTTGCAAAATAAGCCCCTTCTTTTTTCATGACTCTGTATTCTATGATGGCTCCAAGTTTTTCTAGAGCCTCAATATGAAAGTCTACGGGTCTACGTCCTATCTTACAGCCTCCGGCTGTTGGAACGATAATATCTTCATCAGTTCTTCCTAGAAGAGCCCCGATCATAAGGATAGGTATTCTATTAGAACCTGAGAATCTTTGGGGGATATAGAGAGATTTAAGATCTTTAGTAACAATTTCGAGAACGCCTTCTTTGCGATCCCAGTGAACTTCTGAGCCTATTTCTTTGCATAGCTCCACAGTGATTTCTACTTCAGCTATATTTGGTACATTATATAACGTACAACGCTTGTCGGAGATTAGTGAGGCGACAAGGATTTTCGTAACAGCATTTTTCGCCCCTGCAGCTTTAACTTTTCCTTCTAAGGGGACTCCCCCTTTAATTTTCAATACTTCCATAATTTTTCTCCGGCATCTATTTGTACTCTTATCTTGAAAAAAGATTAAAAGCAAATAGGATTTGATCTTTGTATTTTTTCAATCAGTAATCTTGCTTGAAAGCGGTTTTTTTTTCCTTCTATTATTGCAAATTCTGGAAGAAAACTTGCGCTTTCCTTTTTTGGTTTTAATTCATATCTAAAATGAAGGATTTCTTCACGTTCTAATTTTTCATGAAGGGTAATGGCTGCTAAGCCCATTGTTTTTCTTGCGTTGATCTCTACAATAGGGTGCACTGCTATTTTTTCATTTATAGGATTTTTATATGCCATAGAGTCTATTCCAACATGTCCAAAAAATCCTAAAGTGGACATTTTTTCTATAGCTTGGTTGGCATAAAAGAGATGTTTTTCTAAAAGGTCGTGGTTTTCTTTGAAAAGAAGCTTTTCAGGTCCTGTAAAGCTTCCCCGATATACCCCCCTTGGTGAATTTTCACAAAGGGTAGCTCCTAGATATTTATAGGAGCCGTCCTTTGCTATTTTCCATTGAGAGCTAAAATCCATTATTCTTTCAACCCAAGGCTCGGCTAAAAGGGGTTTTTCATTTGCTTTAAAAAAAGCTAAAGCTAAAGGCAAATCTTGATCGTCTCTTTTGGAAATGAAATGCCCCTTTCCTGAAGATCCTTGTGGTGTTTTTAAGACTTTAGGGCCCTTTGTTTTTTGCCACCAAGAAATTAAGTCTTTTTCTAGATAAATGAGCTCTCCTCCAGGCAAAGAGGGTCCTGCATAAAACGAGAATTCTTTAGAATGCACGGCCTTTGTTAAAGCTAGATCGGGCATTTCATAGACGCAGTTATTTTCTTTAGCCCAGGCAGTTAAAAAAGAAGAGTTCCCCCAAGAGTCTAATGTATTGGATAAGTTCTTTAAGGAGGGATCCTCTAGGTAAGCAACTTTAGGAGGGGTAAGTCCGAGTTTATATAATGTGTCTAAATAGGCATCATTTGGTTTGAAAAGGAGTAGGGCAGTTTCTTCTTTTTTGGCAAGAAGGCATGATAAGTAATGAAGGTGTAGGTGAATAGGCGAGTTTTTGAAAAAATCTATGAAGTTCATTGAACTAAAAAGAAGTTCATCTTCAAAACAAGTGTTTGTAAAAAGTAGGTGTTGCATGAGATTATATATTGTAATGATGGACTTTTTTAGTTAAACTGAGTATACCTAAAGCCATAGTCTTTTGCAAGGAAAGGGGTTTTTTTATGAAAAAAATACGAGTCGGAATTTTATTTGGTGGAAAGTCTTCTGAACATGAAATTTCCCTTCTTTCAGCAAGAAGTGTGATAGATGCTTTGGATAGAGATAAGTATGAACCTGTCTTAATTAGTATTGATAAAGGGGGTTCTTGGCACGTTAGAGATGCTCTTAACTATCTTATGTATCCGGAGAATCCGAAACAAATTAAGTTGGAAGGTTGTAAAGATAGCTTGGCAATAGTTCCTAAAGAAGAAGGAGACTCTCTTCTCAACATGTCTTCTTCTAAAGAGACAGGCATTGATGTGATCTTCCCCGTATTACATGGGAGTTATGGAGAAGATGGAACCATACAGGGTTTGCTAAAAACAATAGGGATTCCTTTTGTTGGAGCTGCTGTTCTTGGATCCGCTATTGGTATGGATAAAGATGTGATGAAAAGGCTTTTAAAAGAAGCAGGCCTTCCTATTGGGAAATTTGTTGTTTTGCGTAGCTTTGAAAAGGCGCGGTTTTCTTTTTCTTATTTTGTTGAAGAGCTAGGCCTTCCCTTTTTTATCAAACCGGCCAATGCAGGATCTTCTGTTGGTGTCTCTAAAGTTAAAACAGAAAGCGACTTTCATAAGGCTTTGGAAGGAGCTTTTTTATACGATCGTAAAGTCATAATAGAAGAATTTATTCAGGGGAGAGAAATAGAGTGTTCTATTTTGGGAAATGACTATCCGATAGCTTCTTTGCCCGGAGAGATAATCCCAAAACATGAATTTTATTCTTACGAGGCAAAATACCTTGATGAAGAGGGGGCCTCTTATGAAATTCCTGCTAAACTTTCAGCTGCAAGTGTAAAGCAGGTACAAGATTTATCTATACAGGCATTTCAAGTTCTATGCTGCGAGGGTATGGCTCGTGTCGATTTTTTCCTAAGAGAAGACGGGCAGTTTTTTATTAATGAAATTAATACCATTCCCGGATTTACGAAAATTAGCATGTACCCTAAATTGTGGCAAGTTAGTGGACTTCCTTATCAAGACCTGTTGGATCGCTTAATTCAGCTTGCCTTAGAGCGAAAAACTCAAGAAATAGAAATACAAACAACCTACCTTAAAGAGACTTCTTAAATATGAATATGTGTAAAGTTGGAATAGGTCAAGATAGCCACCGATTTTTATCTCCGGAATCTACGAAACCTTGTACTATTGGGGGGCTTATTTTCGAAGATGTCCCCGGTCTTGCGGCGGACTCTGATGGCGATGTAGTGTTCCACGCTATTTGTAATGCTATTACCTCTCTTTCGGGAGTTCCTATTTTAGGAGGTATTGCTATAGAGCTTTGCCATAAAGACGGTATTACAGATAGCCAGGTATACTTAGAAAAAGCCCTAGAGTCATTAGGGTCTATGAAAATTGTTCATGTTGCTTTATCTATTGAAGGAAAAAGACCTAGATTACAAAGCCGTAATACAGAAATGAGACAGAGGGTAGCCGACGTGCTAAAGGTGTCTTTATCTCAAGTAGGTATTACTATTACATCAGGAGACGGTCTCACTGATTTTGGCTGCGGAGAAGGACTGCAGTGCTTCTGTGTACTGACCGTTAGCTGCTTCCAGTAATCGAGCGCTTTTTTTCTAGGAGTTTTTACATTCTGGGTGGGATTGTAAATACAATAATTCCAAAGCTTGTTAGAGCACCTTTACATAGCTAGCCTTAGGAGGCTCTATCATCACTCTTTCCCATCCTGTTTGTAGAAGATGCTCTTCTACTTTACTGTGAGGGTAGTATCCTATAACGTCATCAAATACAAATAGGGCCCCTTTATCTACCCTTGTTTCAAAGAAATGCACTTCATTCATAACTGAAGCAAGGCTATGAGGACCATCAAAATGCACAAGAGCATATTTGGTTTCTATCGTTTTATTTTCTTTATAAATGGGGACTCCTTCTTGAAATAGCCTGAAAAATTCTGTGTCTTCTAGGCAGAAGAAAAGAAGGTTGATGTCTTTGCCGACGACATATTCATATAAATCAATCATGCAGCGGTTTCTCATGCCATTTGTGTAGTAAATTTTTCGAATGGAGGTTTCGTTTTCTTGATAGTCAATATGCCCATAGGGGTCGATGCAGACATGAGTTCTTCCTAAATCTTCAGCTTTCATAAGTCCATCAATAATGAATTTGCTTCCACCTCCTGCTCGTACACCTACTTCGCAGGTCATTCCACGGACTCCTTTGATACTTGCTGCTGCATTTTCTAGAACTTCATATTGACTGCTGTCACACCTTAAAACCATGATTAAGTACCTTTTTGTAAAATGAATTATGCTATTTGATCTATCATAGGTGGGATTTGTGTGCAAAGACCTATTACGCAAAAACGGAAAGGTTTTTTCCTTCATAGCGGTAAATAAAATGGCCAGGTTATGTAAATAGTGCATTTCTTCTCGTGAAAATTGCCCCTTCCTTGTAAGATGCATCTTTTCGGAGAAGAAAAGAGGTTTTTTTCATGTCTTGGATTTATCAAATGGCGATGTTTGCCTTTTTAGCGCTTTACACTTTTAGTTGTTCTAATCTTCCTTATAAAGGAAAAGATGTTCTTGGAGCAGATGAATTTGTCATGGACTCTTATAAAATTAAAGAAGGCAAGTTTTCTATTTTAGAAATTATGCAAGGGAAAGAGTTTGCCCCTATTTCTCAAGATTTACTGGAAAGTTATCCGGATCTTATTCATGAGGGGGATGTACTTCAAATAGTTCTTATCCATCCTTCCAGGGGGGATCTTGTCGCTTCTTTTGCTACATTAAATCAGACGGTAGGTTTTAGAGTGCAAGCAGGTGAAGTAGTTCTTCCAGATTTAGCCCCGATTACAGTGCAGGGTCTTACTTTAGAAGAGGCAAGAAAAAAAATACAAAATGAGTACCAAAGGCATATTCAAGATATGCAGGTATTTTTATCTTTTAAAGATCGTATTGAAAGAAAAGTGGAATTAGCGGGACTAGTGCAACTACCTACTATTCCTGTAGATGGGAGAATGCGTCTTTTTGAAGCGCTAGCTTTAGCAAAGGTGCCTTCTCAAGCTAATTTTTTTAGAAGTTATCTAGTAAGAGATCAGACAATGCTTGCGGTAGATTTTTATAAATTAGTGAAAGAGGGTGATATGAGCCAAAACGTAGTAATGCGGGGTGGGGATAAGATTTATATAGCAGACCCGGCTGACTCGTCCTTAATGGTATTAGGAGAAGTAGGTAGAGAATGTTCTATTGAAGTCCCCAATGGATTTATTACGCTTAGAGCTGCGCTTGGTCAAGCTGGTGGAATACCCTATACGGGAGATAAGTCTTATATCCAAATTATTAGAGGCAATATTATGCACCCTAAAATTTATACATTAAATTGGAAGCATGTTATTCATTTACCAAGCGATAGCTTATTACTTATGCCTGGAGATATTGTCTACGTGGCTGCTAAGCCTTTAACTGAGTGGAATCGTTTTGTTACGCAAGTACTTCCTACTTTGATTGGATTTGATCTGGTATCAAAAGGAGTGAAATCAATTGGCGTGAATGTGCCTTAAAAAGGAAAAGAGAGAAGAACATGGAAAAGGAATTTTTTTTTACAAGAAAAGATCTTAAACGGTTGTTTATACGAAAAAAAAAGCTTTATATGCGTTTATTTTTTCTTGGAGCTTTCTTTACTTTAGTAGTAAATTTTTCTTTTCCTCCTCTTTATAAAGCAAATGCTGTTTTTAAATATGCATCTCAAGAGGGTGGGGAATCAGAGCTTTTACGTTCTTTTTTGCAAAAATCGAGCTTTTCTTTTAAGGAGTCGGGAGTTCAGTCTATTTTAGAATCTAGGTCTATTTTAAAACGAGTTATAGAAGACTTAGCTTTAAACATAGAAGTAAGAAGGTCTGGTATTTTAAAGTGGGCAAGCTCCGCTAAAGATCGTCTTTGGACAGAAATAGGTTGGGCTTTACCGGAAAGAGACGTTTTACAGTTTTCTCATGCTTGCTTTGAGGGACCTGTAGCATTAGAGGGAGCTATTCGATTTTTAGATAATAGTTCCTTTGAAGTCCTGGACTCTTTAGGTTATGTAGTAGCTAGGGGAGATGTGGGCTCCCAGGTGGAATTTCAAGATGCGCTATTTACGGTGACAACAGTAAAGAGCCCGGAGCCTTTTCGCCTTTACCGTTTTAGAATTTCTCCGTGGATAGACACTCTAGATAAAGTACATTCAGAGCTGAGTATTAAATCTAGTAAAAAAGATAAGAATGTACTCCATTTGCTGTTTGCTCATCCGAAAAAAGAAGTGGCGGCTTCTTTTTTAAATTATTTGATGAGTGCTTATCAGGACTATTTGAAAAAAGAAAACGAAGATATTTCTTCTTTGCAAATGGAATATTTAGAAAAAAGGCAAAAAGAACTGCTCCAAAAATATGAACATTCCCTAGAAGAGCATGTCGCTTTTTTATCTGCTAGCTTAGAATCTACCGGTTTTTTAAGTTTTAAGCAGGAAATAGACCTTTTAGAAAAGCCTAATGAAGAATATTTAAGTCGATTATATGATGTGGATTTGACTCTGAATCGGCTTTTGCCTAAAGAGGAACAAGAAGGAGTAAGGAGCATCCATCTTTGTCAGGGAAAAGAGGAGAAAAAATCTTCTTTCCAGGAAATGGAAACCCTTGTTTTGCAAAAAGAAAATGGAAAGAGAAACTTCGATTCGGCTCTAGAGAGAATTGCTCAAAGACCAACGCAGCAAGAGGTAGATTGTCAGGAATTTGAAGGATTAAGTGTGGAGTCAGCGCAAAAATTGACTAGCCAATATAATCAAGAGTGGGATTTTTTGCGTATGAAAATAGAGCAACTTACTCATGTACAAAAGCAAATGATGCACCAAGATTTTGAGATAACATCCCTAAGCGGTATTTTGGACGATGCAGTTAGTCAGGAAATAATCCAAAAAGCTTCTCGCTTTGCTTTTGAAAAACAAGATAGAGTAAACTATAGCGAAAAGGATGTTGAGAGAATAGAAAAAGGGATGGAAATACAAAAACAGTTTATATCTCAACATGTTTTGCAGCTTTTAGAAAGTTATAAACTCCGTAGTTCTGTTTTAGAAAGTAAAATAGCTTCTTTGCAGAAAACCACCGCACATCTTTTGGGAATAGAAAAAAAGCTTATACAAAAGCAGCTAGATTCTCTGCATACAAAAATGCAGTCGTTACCTGAAAAATGGAAAAGAGAAAGTCAGCTTTTGATGCAAAGGGATCTAAGTCTTGGGGTTGTTGAAGGCTTAACGCAACTTGCTGAATCTAAAAATATTCATCACCAACTTTTTCAAGTAGAATCTAAACCTATTGATAGAGCTTTTGTGTCTTATAAAGCCTCTAAAGTGTATTTATTAGGTCAGTGTTTTTTATTTGGTGCGATTCTTGTATCTATTGCTTTTGGAAGACATTTTTTGCGTTGGCTTCAGAAAGGTACAGCCATTACAGCAGATACGGCTAAGATGTTAGGGGTGACTTTTTGTGGCTTTTTGGAAAAGGCCGTCTTTTGCACATTACAAGAGGTGAGGGGGGAAGATAAGGAAAGTTTAAGGAGGATTTCTGCTTTTATTAGCTCTCATCATGCAGAAAAGCAAAGCGTCTGTGTTTCCTTTTTTGGTACATCTCTTTGCCCTCTTGTCTCAAATGTAGGGGCCTTACTTTATTTACGAGGTTTAAAAGTTCTTGTAGTTGATTGTACACCTCCTTTGCGCCATGGGCAAAATCAGATAGGACTTTACGACTACCTTATGGATAAAGGTTCTGTGACTGCTATGCAAAAAGAGGGGGTTGATTGGATTGCTCCAGGATCTTATTATGGGGCTTTTGCAGAACTCCTCTGTCGTAAGAGCTTTTTTGCCCTAATTGCTGAAAAAAAACAAAGTTATGACATTGTTATACTTTCTATGGAGATAGAGCCTTCTTCTATAGAAGGAAACTCCTTAAAAGAAGTTTCGGATATTTCGGTTGTTTATGGAGAAGATGTCTTTTATGAAGAGGCTTTTTCTAAAAAGCCTCTAGCAGTGGTTCTTACATAGGTTTAGTGGCTTTTTTAGGAAGTATCGCCAAGAAGCTTTAAAGCTATTTGGTACTGCTTTTTTGTGAAATAGAATAGTGTGGACTTGCACTAAGACTTATTGATAGAGGGAGGGAAGGCATAGAGCTCATCTTCCCTCTGAACCGTACGTGTAGTTCTCCCGCAAACGGCTTTTCAGTGAATATATAGGTCGAGGTTCTGCAAGAGAAAACAGCCCGATATTACAGATGCCCTTTTTACCATAATGCAGTATCTTATCTTTTTAGTAGTTAACAGTCCTCTTCTTTGAAGGCATGCCCTAAAAGGTGTTTTCAAGCCCTGCAAGAAATTTCCGTCTTAAAGTTATCGAGATCTAATTTTTTTCTAGAGATCCAGAAGTTTCTTCTTCAAAACGAGCGCTCATATATAAAAAAACTTGCTAGAAGAAGGGTGTATTGGGCTGCTGCATTGTTCACATAGATAAACACCGCTTGTTTTTTGGATGAGTCACATCCTCTTCTCGAGGATTTTATCTTTTTATTTTTTATGGTATGGGCTTCTAGAGAAGTTAAAGAATGATATCTTTTATAAAAAAGTGGGGAGAATTTATTTTTGAGTACATGCGGAGTAATTTTTTGTTGTAAATGCATTGATTTAAAATAAAAATTTTAGCAATTTATTAATTAGCATTGAAAAATGGGGATTTGTATGTCTAGAGATGAAAATATAAAAAAAAACTACAAAATAGAAGAGGTTGAGCAGTTTAGTCAGGCTGAAGTTGGGATAGCTACACTTGAACGTTATACAGGAAGTAAGGCCTCCGCGTTTCAACCATATATTTTACTCACTAATTTCCATCAGTATATCCAAGATTTTTCTAAAAAACTTAAAGAGCCAATTTATCAGGGTTCTGCTATGTCGGTATGTCACTGCTCTAAGAGAGGTATTACCATTATTAATTACCATTTAGGATCTCCTATGGCGGCTTTAATGGTAGACCTTCTTTCTTTTATTAAACCTAAGGCAACTTTGATGCTGGGTCTATGTGGAGGACTGCGCCCCGAGCATTCTGTTGGGGCTTATTTTGTTCCTGTTGCAGCAATTCGAGAAGAAGGAACCTCTGATGCATATATGCCTCCGCGGTGTCCATCTTTAGCTTCTTTTTTAATCCAACGTTATGTTTCAGAAGAACTAGAAAGAAAAAAACTCCCTTATTTTCGAGGAGTGATTCACACTACCAATGTCCGGTTTTGGGAATTTAATGCAGGATTTAAAGAAAAGTTAAAAGAAGAGAGGGCCCAGACAATTGATATGGAGTGTGCTACGCTGTTTACAGTGGGTTTTGCCCGTTATGTTCCTATAGGAGCTTTAATGCTTATTTCAGACTTACCTCTTAAGTCTAAGGGAATTAAAATAGAAAGTTTCAATAAAACGATTACAGGGCATGCAGAGATTCATTTAAATTTTGGTATTTCTGTTTTACAAAGAATGCAAAAAGATGAAAAGAAGAAGGGACTCACTTATCTGTTTTAGGAAACGAGTAGTTTTTTTTCTTGGCTTTTTTACAGAGTAATCTTCTATCTACTTTTAGTATAGTTGTGAGTGATTGAAATTCTTTTAAACCAAACTGCTTTTATCTTACTTTTTATGGGAATTTATGTTATTTTTTTATAAAAAATAAGTATAAGGTTCTTATGAGTAGTTTTTGTTGCGTAGGGATTGCAAGTTTGTCTGCAATTTTTGGAAGTGCACCTTTAAATAGTAATACCCAAGCTTTAATTAGTGATGAAGTGGTTATTTATGAAGGTCGATTTGTGAAATTGATAATTCCGGAGCGTTCTCTTGACCGGGGTTCTGTAAAGGTTGTCGCCAATTCTAGTGAGGAAAGCTTTTCTAAATGGACGGAAGATGAGGAGCTTGAGTCATTCCAACTGATTCAACGTGTAGTGCAAATCTGGCAGGAAAAAGGGATTACAGACTATCTTAGATACGGAAAAGAATCTTCTGAATCTAATTCTGTATTTGGATGGGAAATTGTTCCTTACTCTAAAAATGCCTGGAGCTATTGGCAACAATTTAAAGTTTTGTGGCACACTGCTTTTGGAGGGCTTTACTTATCGAGAGCGGAAAGGTTGAAAATTACTGAGGACTTCCAAAAAGACAAAGAATTGTTTTCAGAGCCACAAATTAGACAAATTAAGTCGATACAAGAAATTGTGAAAGGAAATGATGCTTTTTGTAATAAGCAAGTGATTGATAGACAGGTGGTTTTTGAAGGAAAAGAGGTGAGGATTCTTTATAATTATGCTCCGATAGTACTAGGTGCAGGTAAGTTACACTTTTTAGTGGTCCCTAAACAGCATAGATCGGGATTTTCTGATTTAACTGAAACAGAGTATTTAGAAGCTATGCAACTCTCTCAAAAACTAGTCCATTTCTATGGAAATAAGGGATATCATACAGCCTATCTTTTTGATAAAACGGGGGCTAGAGCAGGGCAGAGTGTGCCTCACTGGCACGAACATGTTGTATTTACAGCTACAAAGGCTCAAGAATGGTTTGGTAGATTAAGCATTTTTAAAAATATGCTATTTGGAAGCAGTCCTCTCCCTGAAAAAGAACTGAAAAGCAGAGTCGAGGCGCTAAGAACAGATCTAGCCGAAGCTTTACAGTGATTTTCGGTGTTTTTTTTGTATTTCTCTCCATTTTTTTGTAATTGAAGCAGCAAGGGGGGCCGCTTCTTTTCCTCCTGCCTCGCTGAAGCGAAGATAGACAATTATCGCTAGCTCAGCGTCTTCTTGCTGCCAGCTGCTCCCCTCTGGAAAGACGAGACCTCCAAACCAAATATGATTGTGAATTTTGGCTTCTGATTCTGCATCTATCCACTGTTTATAAAGGATTTCAGCGGTTCCTGTTTTCCCAATCATTTCCCCTTGTAAGCTTAGATAGTCTCGCATGGCCTGGGGGTTTGTTTTTAGATAGCGAATAATGGAAGGGCGGGCCGTACCTCTTGCTCCTGTAATTACCTTATCCATACCAGAAAGAAGCATATGGCGAATTTCGGGAGGATAGAAAATAGAGCGAGAAATTTCAGATTCACTTTCTTGGACAAAAGGATCATAAGAACTAGCAAGAGCTTCTGTAAATAGGGGAAAATGAATACCTATAAGGGAAAGCGATTCCTGAAAGGGAAAAGCCTTTTCCAGGGAAAAGGCAAATGGATCTTCTACGCGGTTTTTCCCAGCGGTGAGTTTTACTACTTTAGGGCGAACAATATGCCCCTTGTTTCCAAGGGCAGAAAGCATTTGTGCTGCTTGTAAGGGGGTTCCAATAAGAGAGTGTTGGCCGATAGCAAAAGAATAAAGCCCCGTCTTGTTATCCGATAAATCGTTTGGAATTGCTCCCGAAATTTCTCCTTGTAGATCAATTCCTGTTTTAGTTCCAAATCCAAAATCTTTAGAAGCTTTTTCAAGCAGTAGAGGGGAGGCTACATGCTCTGCTGCTAGTATCGAAAAATATAGGTTACTAGATTGTTCAATTGCCTGGAGAAGATCTACTTTGCCGATTCCTCCGTGACTACTTCTTGGAAGTATTGCTCCTTTATAAAGTCGATGTATAGGCTGTCCATCTACTGTGTATCCTAGAACTTGTTTAGTGCTCCCCCCTTTTCCTCCAGCTCGAAGGTCATCTATTAGGGTTAGGGGATTTAAATCCTTTAAACTAAGAAAGTTTTCCTTTAGAAATTCATATTTTTCTTTTAAGGCTTCATAAGCGATAACAAGTTTGAAAACAGAGCCCTGTGGAGTTGATTGTCTGAAGGCTTGCGATCTTCCATATCCAAAGCCTACAAGTGGGTAAAAAGCAGCAGCAAGGTGTTTTTCTAGTTGAACTCCTTTGGTATTTCGGAGTAATCGATATTTTCCATATAAAGGTCTATCGAGCTCCTCAAAACTTCTAATGGTTTTTAAAAATGCTACTGATTCTAGTGTGCTTAATTCTGAGAGCGCCTCTTGCATTTTTTGTATGTGAGTGGTTAAGCCTGGGGTCTCTGTTTTTTCTATGCTAGCTAGGTAAGGTCTAAGCTCTGGATATTCTTCTAGGCTAATTCGTTGTTTTCCATGGATAATTGCATCTAAAAAAAGGTATTTACAAGCATTCCAAAAAGATTTGAATAAGGTTTTTTCTACCTTTTCCAAATATTCCGTATAAGGTTTGGCGTATTTTTTTTGTTTTTTTTCTTCTTTGCGCTTTTGCGCTAAAAACTTTTTTAAGTATTTTTCTCGCCATTCTTGAAAACCCAGCTGATGGTGGAGTTTTTCCGTTTTTTCTTTTAAGGATCCTTGGATGATATTTAAAGATTGAGAAAGGGCAAAAAAATCTCTAAGAGATATATGCGCTATTTTTTGCAAAAGGGAGGGAGTCCAAGCGTCTTCGAGAATAAGAAGGCGTAGAATGTCTAGAAGGAGAATTTTATCGTCATTATAAGGAATAGGGGAAAGAAATGTGTTAATAGTAGCTATACTTTCTTGTAATTCTTCTTTTTGAGAAGCTAATTTTGTTTGTAAAAACTGTATTGTCTCTGCAGATATTTTTTTTCTACCGGCTACGTGGGCCGGTTCTGGAAATAAGACTTCTATAATTGCATTAGGATCTTTAAAATCCACTTGTTGCATAATATGTAAAAAATGGCTTTGTAGGGAATGGGCATTTTTTATGTTATTAACCATTTCTAAGCAGCGCCAAAGAGTACTGCTAGGAGGAAGAATTGTGGAGAGGAAGTAGTCCCAAGTTAGAGGAATGCTTTCTTCTTCCCAACCTGTTTTAAAGGAATATATTTCTTTAGTTAGTTTTGCTTTTCCTTCAAAAACTTCTCCTATATGAGCTTCATTTTCCACCCACCTGCGCACGGATTGTTGTTTTTTCGCCTTTAATAGGGGATCTTGAGAGGGGATAAAATCATTCGGATCAAGACGGGGGTATGAGGCCAAGGTAAGGACTTCACCTGTTTTAGGATTTAAGGCTACAATGGCCCCTCCTTTTATCCAAGGAACTCCCGGGATTCTTTTACCATTTTGGTCTTTAAGGTCTCTAATTTTTTCGTTTTCTGCTAAAAGAGACTCTGCAAATTCTTGAAGCTCTGAAGAAATAGAAAGAAATATCCTTTGGCCGGAAACTCCTTTTTTAGCTCCTGGTAATATTCGTAAAACATTTCCTTTAGGATCGACTTCCGCTATCTTTTTTCCGTGAATGCCACGTAATAGTTCGTCGTAACTTGCTTCTATTCCCGTTTTTCCGACAGAATCGTTAATAGTGTAAGCTTTTTCTTTTAATAAAAGGAGCCGCTTTCTTACGGTAAGAGGGGATTCGTGTCCTTTAGGAAGAAAGGCAAGCTCCCCATTTTCTCTTTTTTGTATGTATTCTTCCAGTTCTGCAATTTCTTCGGCGATTTGTAGGTATTCAGAAGAGCTAATCGCTCCCATATACCCTATGATATCACAAGCTGTTTTCCCTTGAGGATAAATTCTATTGGCATTTTTTATAGCTTCTATTCCTGGCCAGTCTTTTTGTAACGCTCGTACGCGGTAGTAAAGATTTTCTTGAATAGATTCTTTGATAATAAAAGGTGTGTGAGGAAAAAGTGTTGCTTTAGCATAGATAGTATCTTCGATTTCTTGTGGTTCCATTTGGAGTAATTCAGCAAGTAGATGTGCTAAAGAAGATATGTATGGGCCCCGTATTGGTTCTTTATTTTTTTTCCCCTCCTCATTTACAACCCACTTGTGAGAAGGAATTTCTCGAATATCTGCATAACGAACAGCTACGGCATAGTTAATTTTATTTTGAGAAAGAGGGATGTTGAAGCGATCTCGAATGGTTGCTCTTTCTACTTTTTCTAGAGTGGTTTTGCGTTGAGGCTTCCTCGCTTCTTGTCTATGGTAATCGCCTTGTGCAAAACCCAAATACCAAGTTCTTAGTAAGATGAGAAGAAATGCTAGTAGGACTAAGTTTAAAACTCGACTTGCTTTGTGGGGGATATTTAAGTCAGATCGCATAGATTATTTACGGTGGTTGTCCATGCTTTTAAGGTTAAGGGGAAAGGTGCTTATTTTCCAGAAAAAAGAATGGGCAAAAAGGTTAAAATAGGTAAAAAATAACTTTTTTTCGATTTTTCTTGGGAAAAAATTGGTAATTTAGTATAAATCTTGGGTAATGTAAGCGCCTGTAGTTCAATGGTAGAACCGTAGCCTTCCAAGCTACTCGCGTCAGTTCGATTCTGACCAGGCGCTTTTTCTTTTTGTTATAAACCATCAATATCAACCAAGACCGAAATCTCCTCAATAAATTAATGGGGGAGATGCCGTCGTCAAAATAAAGGGACAAGGCTTGGCTACTCAATATACTGAAGTTACCGTTAAAGACCTGTTAGAAGCTGGTGCGCATTTCGGCCACCAAAAACACCGTTGGAATCCAAAAATGAAGAGATTCGTTTTTGAAGAGCGCAACGGCATTTACATCATTGACCTTGCAAAAACCATGCAGCAAATTCGTAATGCGATGGACGTTGTGAGAGATCTTGTTGGGAAAAGAAAGTCTATTCTTTTTGTTGGAACTAAAAAGCAAGCTAAGATCGTTCTTAAAGAGTGCGCTGAAGAGTGTGGCGAGTTCTACATGTGTGAAAGATGGCTTGGAGGAACTCTAACAAATCTTTCAACTATTCGTCAGTCAGTTAAAACTTTAGAGAGAATTGAAAAGAAAATTGCATCTGGTGGAGAAGGTCTGACAAAAAAAGAGATGTCTATGCTTGCTAAAGAGCAAGTTAAATTAGACAAAAACTTGTCTGGTATTCGCGCTATGAGAAAGCTGCCTGGGCTTATTGTAGTTGTAGATCCTAGCTCAGAGCACATCGCTGTGGCAGAAGCTAGAAAATTGGGTATCCCTGTTATGGCTCTTGTAGATACAAACTGTGATCCTGATCCTATTGATTATGTTATAGCTTGTAACGATGATGCCCTAAAGAGCATTAAACTTATTCTTCAATCGTTAACTCACGCGATTTTAGAGAAAAAAAGTGATTTACGCGTTTCAGTAAGTAAAGGTGATGCGCAAGAATCTGACGATAGTGGACAAGAAGATCAAGAAATTGCAGAAGCTAAGGAGTAAGTTATGAAGGTTACTGCTGAAAGCGTAAAAAGACTTCGTGATCGTACCGGAGTTAGTATGGGAAAGTGCAAAGAGGCACTTGAACAAGCTGGAGGAGATGAAGAAAAAGCGATAGATGTCCTAAGAAAAGCGGGAATAGCCTCTGCTGTAAAAAAAGAAGGTAGAGACGCTAATGAAGGACTAATTGGTTTTGCTGAGTCTGATAAGGCGGTTGCTGTCATTGAAGTAAATTCAGAAACTGACTTTGTAGCGCAAAATGAAACGTTTAAGCAATTCATTAAAGACATTTGTTTGCAAGCTGCAGAGTTGCAGATTTCTTCTGTAGAAGAGCTTCTCAAGCAGCCTTATAGCAAAGATAAAAGTATTACTTTGGATCAGCAAAGAGCTCTTATCATGCAAAGTCTTGGCGAGAACATCCAAGTGAAGAGAATAGCAATCATTCCTAAAGAATCTTCGAAGTCTGTTGGTTTATATTCTCATATGGGTGGAAAGATTGTGACTGCTGTGGTTCTTCTTGGAGCTTCCGGTCATGAGCTTTTAGCTCGAGAAATTGCTATGCACACTGCGGCTGAAGCTCCTGATTATCTTAAGCCAGAAGAGGTTCCTTCTGAGGTAAGAGCAAGAGAAGAAGATATTGCAAAAGCGCAAATACAAGGTAAGCCTGCTGACATTGTCGATAAGATTGTAGCTGGTAAAATTAAAGCGTTCTATGACCAAGTATGTTTGCTTGGGCAAAAGTTCGTTAAGGATAACTCGCTATCTATTGCCGAAGTAGTTGCTGCTGAGGCGAAAAAGACTGGGGTTCCTCTTTCTGTAGAAAGTTTCATCCGCTGGAAAGTGGGTGGATAACACGAGGTTTTATTATGAGTGAATCTCTTTATAGAAAAGTTCTCTTAAAACTCTCGGGAGAAGCTCTTATGGGAGCTCAAACTTTTGGAGTGGAGAGGTCGGCTTGTGAGCGCATTGCTCAATCTATTAAAGAGATTCATCTTCTAGGCCTGGAAATAGGAATTGTTGTCGGTGGTGGTAACATTTTTAGAGGAGCCCAAGCTACAGAGTTTGGGTTTTCTCGCACTCCAGCAGATCATATTGGCATGCTAGCTACTACAATTAACGGACTTGTTTTACAGCAATCTTTAACGGCTCTTGGAATTGAAAGTCGTGTAATGAGCGCTATTGGCGATTCTGTTGTTGAAAAGTATGTGTGGGGCCAAGCTAGGCATTATATGGAAAGGGGCTGTGTTGTAATTTTTGTAGGAGGGACAGGCAATCCATATTTTACCACAGACACCGCTGCAGCATTAAGGGCCTGTGAAATGGGGTCGGAGATTTTGTTAAAAGCTACAAAAGTAGACGGGATTTACAGTGAAGATCCTAAAACAAATCCTAAAGCAAGTAAATTTTCTTCTTTATCTTATACGGAAGCTCTAACAAAACGATTGAATGTTATGGATGCAGCTGCTATAGCTCTTTGTAGAGAGAGTCAGATTCCTATTTATGTATTTAATTTATTCGAAGAAGGAGCTCTTAAAAAAGCTCTTTGCCTCCAAGAAGGGGGTACGTTGGTGACAGGAGATTAGAATGAGTGTTGTAGAAGAGACTAAAAAAAAGATGGCAGTAGCCATTGACCATTTAAAACAGGAATTAAAAAATTTAAGAACTGGAAGAGCTAACCCTGGGGTTTTAGATAACGTACAGGTAGAAGTTTATGGTTCTCAGATGAGACTTAAGGAACTGGCTAATGTGACAGCTCCTGAGCCTCGGCAGTTACTTGTTACGCCTTTTGATCCGCAAACAGCCGGTTCCATTAGTAAAGGGATCGAGAAAGCTAATTTAAACCTTCAGCCCATACTAGATGGTCATATTATTCGTATTCATATTCCTCCTATGGATGCATCTATGCGTAAAGAGATGGTTAAGCAGGGCAAGAAAAAAGCAGAAGATGCTAAAGTGGTTATCCGAGAAATTCGCCGTAAACAGAATGAGCTAGTGCGTAAGCAAAAAGCGGATGGGGACATAGCGGAAGATCAGATGAAAAAGCTGGAAAAAAGCATTCAAGAATTGACAGATCAGTCCTGTAAAGAGGCTGACGATTTAATAAATGCAAAAGAAAAAGAAATCATGACTGTTTAAGCTTGCAAAAAAAACCGGAAAATTGCTAAGATATAGCCACTTTACGAAAAGGCTCTTTCCGGAGTTAGTTTGAAGAGTAAAAAATAGCGCCATAAGTTATGGCCCCATCGTCTAGCCCGGCCTAGGACATCAGATTTTCATTCTGGTAACAGGGGTTCGAATCCCCTTGGGGTCAAACGAGACTTTAGCTCAGTCGGTAGAGCATCTCACTTTTAATGAGAGGGTCGATGGTTCGAGTCCATCAAGTCTCAAACTAAAGCACCTAGTTTCCTAGGTGCTTTTTTTATTTCTGGAGATGGTAAATCTCTATAGTTTTTCTTCTGAACTTATTACCGGTGGAATGAAAAACAATCTTAATCAGCGCAATCCAACAAACGAGTAAAAATGAGGTTGGAATGCGGCGTCAATCTATAAACGCACAAATGAATCATCCATACGGTGCGCTGTTATACAGATTAAGAGGCACTCTACTTTATGGATGCTTTTGCCTTATACAAGTCTTGATGCCAAAAATAGTAAAAAATTCAGTGATCATATTTCAGAGGGAATTTTTGAATCTTAACGATCGATATATGGAGAAGGACCTTGAAAATTCTATCATGCGCGAGCTTGAGCAATTTTTTCTTGAGTTCGGTACAGGTTTTAGCTTCTTGGCCCATGAAATTTTGTTAGCTTTTATTAATACAAGTCTCAAATTGCTGGTTGTGGTTTTGATCTTGGTAGAAACATTTTTGTGAGGTAGCTCGGGAAATCTGTCGTTGGATTAGTAATAACCAGCACAATCTAGTTGTGCCCAATGTTTTTTCTTTCTATACTTAGGTATATTTAGAAATCTCCTTTAAAGTATTAGTATGAAAAAAATTAGAATGGTTTTAGGTCCCAATGGGGCAGGTAAGACGACAATGGCATATGCTTTAATTACCGATTTAGAGGAAGGATACGAGGACTTTCTAAATGCGGATGAGATTGCCAAGGGGATTTCTCCTATGCGTCCGGAAAGTGCGAATTTAGAGGCTGGTAAATTGATGTTAAGGAAATTACGGCTTTATTTGCAGGAGCGCAGAAGTTTTATATTTGAAATAACAGGTTCCGCAAGAATTTACGATAAGTACTTGAAAGATGCTAAAAATGCTGGGTATAAAATTAATTTGTTATTCTTGTGGTTGTCAAGTCCCGAGCAAGCAGTTAAAAGAGTGGCTTTAAGAGTAAAGCAGGGGGGGCATAATATCCCTAAAGAGGATATTGTCAGAAGATATTACCGAGGGTTAAAAAACTTGTTGGATATTTATTTGCCTATTGCTGATACGGCTTATGTTGTAAATAACTCGATGCCTGAGCTTGATACAATTAAAATAATAGCTAGGAAGGAAGATAAAAACACTCTTTTTATAGAAGATGAGGAAATTTGGGAGAAAATACAAAGGGATGCAGAATGTCAAAATCTAATGAACTAAATATTATTTCAAAAGCTCATAAACAAGCTTTAAAAATAGCAAATGAAACGGCGGCTCGTACTGGGACGCTTCTTGTTTCCTGTGAAGGAACCAAGGTTAAACTGGTGCGCCCAAATGTAAGATATATGGGCTTTGAGCCAGTATCTCCTTCCCCTAAAAATATTCGTTCAAAGAAATAGTCTTTCTTGGTGCAGTGACGGTGCAGTGAACTTTTTGTTGCACCGACAATAACCCGCAAAATCCAGTTGCATCCAATACTTAACTTATTTGTAATCACACTTATAATAATTGGATAGTGTTGGTTAAGATGGAAATTCCTCTCATTTTTATTTAGGTGATGTCCATCCTCTTGGCAGCGCGGAAAGCTTGTCCTTTAGGGCTGACTATTACCCATAAAATTTTTACTTTGGTATAATTTTGAAT
>CAYTOK010000002.1:0-150525 GCA_964439595.1 uncultured bacterium
CTTCTTTTGCCAAGTCTACAGAGGGATGGATGGGGCGTAAAGTTGTAGCTCTTCCCCTAGCTGCGGTAGCTATAGTAAAAGTAATTTACCATTTGTCTATGTCACTTTTTGAAGGCTTGAAAAGCACCTACCTTCAAGACACTGATGCAAAAATGTACGCATTTTGTGTGGGTAGAGATTTAGAAGAGTTTTTAGGACACCTTATAACCCTTTTTTCAGATAGAGTAGGTTGTTATTTAGTAGAGGAAAGTGCCTATCAAAAAATGTGCTATTTTTTAGCCTCTAATAAAATTGAAGGTTTGTCTTCTTCGGAGCTGGAGCCTTACCTAGAGTTCTTATCTGCAAAAGCCCTAAGGAAAATTTCAGGGACTCAGCTTCAAGGGTTAGATTTATCTACATTGCATAGCTGGTATTTTTCGCAGATCTTTCCAAGAGAGGGTAGTGGGAGTTTTTCAGAAGAAACAAAAGCTCGTTTTGCTGGTTTATCGGTTGCTCAAATTCAGTCTGTTTTACCTCAGCTAGGGGACGCTGCTTTATTTGAGCTCATTTCTAGAGAGCAACTTCAAGGGCTAGATTTAGCTGTATTAAGAATAATTTTACAATCTGTTTTTGGACGCAATTCTGATGGAGGATTTTCTAAAGAAGTTAAAGATAGGTTTTCTTATTTATCTATAAGCCAAGCTCAATCTATTTTAGGTGATTTAATAAAATTTAAATTGCTTGAACTAATTTCTGAAGAGCAGCTTAGCGGATTAGATTTATCTCTTTTGGAAGATGGCGATTTTAATAGGATGTTCACCCGAGGTCGTAGCTCTGGTCCAAAATTCACAGAGGAAGTTCAGCTTTTTTTTCCTCGTCTAAAAGCTAAGCAAGTTCAACCTATCTTAGCTAAACTAGGAGAGCATGGATTGCTTGAGTTAATTTCTAAAGATCAATTGCAGGGATTAGATTTATCGTCTCTAGATCAAGGGGATCTTGGCGCTCTTTTCCCTCGAGATGAGAACGGGGAGGTTACAGAAGAAACTAAACTTCGATTTTCTTGTCTACTTGATGAGCAGATTCAATCTGTTGCAGATAACTTAAAAGCCCTTGGACTGATTTCATAAAGAGCTTTCAAAAATGTATGTACGGATGGGTCTTAATAAAAAAAACCTATTTTAAATTCATATGTCCTGGTAGGTCTGTAGCTCTTTGTGTTTTTTGGTCTAATAATAGTTGATTAGGTGCTTGGTAAAAAAAAATCTAATAAATAGGTGGAGTATACTAATAATTTATTCTATTTTGATTTTTTTTTGTATAGGGGGATTTTAATCTAGTATGATTAGGTTTCTTTATAGGGAATGGTTTTTTTTCGTGTAATTTTCTTGGGTTGTAATATTTAATTTAAAATTGGTCATTTAAGAAGTGATTAGGTTAGAATGCTTGATATATGAGGGTGAATTTTTGTAAGGCAGAGGCATTTTAATGAGATATTCTGAAGAAGTTTTTACGACAAAGAGACGGAAAACGAGAGAAGTATTAGTTGGAAGGATTGGAATTGGAGGAGATAATCCGGTGCGAGTCCAGTCCATGACTACTTCTCCTACCAGGGACGTGGAAGCAACTGTTAATCAAATTCTAAGGCTAGAGCAAGCCGGGTGTGAGATTGTCAGGATGACTGTCCAAGGGATAAAAGAAGCGGAAAGCTGTGAAGCCATCCGATCTAGACTCCTGCAAAAAGAATGCTTTATGCCTTTAGTAGCAGACATTCACTTCTACCCCCCTGCAGCTATGAAAGTGCTAGACTGGGTGGATAAGGTGCGGATTAACCCAGGTAATTTCGTTGATAAAAGAGCTCTTTTTATAAAGAAAGAATACGATGATCTATCTTATGCACAAGAACTAGAAAAAATAGAAGAGACCTTTGTTCCACTTGTTTTAAAATGCAAAGCTCTTAAAAAAGTCCTTCGTATAGGCACTAATCACGGCTCTTTATCCGATAGAATTATGAATCGGTATGGCGATTCTCCTAAAGGAATGGTGGAGTCTGCTTTAGAGTTTGCTAGGATTTGTCGTAAGTATGATTTTCATGATTTTGTCTTTTCTATGAAAGCAAGTAATCCTCTTGTTATGATAGAGGCCTATAGACTTTTATCAGCTGAGATGTTTTTACTTAATTGGGACTACCCCCTACATCTTGGTGTCACAGAAGCCGGAGAAGGGGAAGATGGGAGGATCAAGTCTGCCCTTGGTATAGGTTCTCTTCTCTTAGACGGTATCGGCGATACCGTTCGAGTGTCTTTAACAGAAGATCCTTGGGAAGAGATAGATCCCTGCAAACGCCTTGTGTCTTTAGCAGAAAATTACTTAGGTAAAGGAGTAAAGCCCTTTGAAGAGTCTTTTCGGGGTATAC
Organism: uncultured bacterium; assembly: GCA_964439595.1. GTDB lineage: Bacteria > Chlamydiota > Chlamydiia > Chlamydiales > Rhabdochlamydiaceae > CAIJXB01. The sequence goes on from CAYTOK010000002.1 coordinate 2,393, forward strand.
AAGGAAATAGATTTAAAAGAGGCCTTGCCTTAACTCAATCTTCTCCCTCCCTTTATCCAGGAGGAGGGGTTGTTCTTAAACTCTCAGAAAAAGAGCTTTTAGATCCTGGATTTTTCTTAGGTCTTGAATTAAAAGAGGGGATCAAGGGACTTCATACTCCTGATTTTATATGGATAGAAGGGCCTTTACAGAGTCAAAAACAGGTGGATGCTATTATAGAGAAGCTGGTAGAGGCTAAGATAGGGATTATTTCAGAAACGGTGACTCATCCTGCTGTATTAAAGGTTGTTCGGAAAACCCCCTCTAAGGATGAGGTCTTTTTAATCCAGGGATATACAGGAGATGACCTAGAAAAAGTGACCACCGAAAATCCTAGATTTTTTCTTTTTGCAGAAGGGGAGTCGCTACTACATGAAGGACGGAAGTTTTTTGAAATGCTTTCGAGAAGGAAAAATACTACACCTGTTATTCTTTGGTTTTCTAAAAAGAATCTTTCTTTTGAAGACGTTGTTATAAGAGCTTCTGCTGAGTGCGGTTCGTTGCTTATAGATGGTCTTTTTGATGGTATTTGTTTGGATGTGGAAGGGTCTTTCATGGCAAGAAAATCACTAAGTTTTTCTCTTTTACAAGCGGCAAGAAGGAAAACAGTGAAAACGGAGTTTATATCTTGTCCTGGCTGTGGAAGAACATTATTTGATCTCCAAGCTGTATCCCGAAGAATAAGAGAAAAGACTGCTCATCTTCCCGGGGTACGCATTGCTATTATGGGGTGTATTGTAAATGGCCCTGGTGAAATGGCCGATGCAGACTTTGGCTATGTAGGCTCAAAAGCTGGCAAGATAGACCTATATATAGGGAAATCTTGTGTAGAAAAAAATATAGACTTTGCAGATGCTGATGAGCGACTTATCTCTTTAATCAAATCACAGGGGAAGTGGGTAGAGCCTGTTTGTTAGTTTTTAGAAAGTTCTTCTCTTTTGCGGGTGAAGAACTCTTTTCTTTTTTTCATCTCCCTTTCATCTCCGATATCTTGTGGATTGTAAAGCGATGGTCTTTGCATTCCATCCGGAAAATAGTTTTGTCCTGAAAATCCTCCTGGGGCATCAGGATCATATATATAGCCTTTTCCGTAACCTTCTTTTTCCATGAATTTAGTCGGGGCATTTAGGATTGTTTTAGGAGGTGGTAGATGGGAAGATTTACTTACGACTTCTTTAGCTGCAGAAAAAGCCGTATAACAAGCGTTGCTTTTAGGACAAAGTGCTAGAAAAATGGCAGCTTCGGCAAGTGCTAAGTCTGCTTCTGGAGAGCCGAGTCTTTCATAGGTTTGCCAGGCGTTCAATGCGACGGTTTGTGCACTTGGTGCTGCTAGGCCAATGTCTTCGATGGCAACTCTTACAAGCCTTCTAGCTATATAGTTAGGGTCTTCTCCTCCTGCAAGCATTCGAGATATCCAGTAAAGAGCAGCATCAGGATCAGAGCCTCGGATAGATTTATGTAAAGCGGAAATTAAGTTGAAGTGCTCCTCTCCAGACTTGTCGTATAGTCCAGGTTTAATCGAAGATAGTGAAGATAGCTCTTCTAAAGAAAGAGGCTCGTTTGATTTTACGGATAAAAGATTTTCTAGGCAGTTAAGCAGATGTCTTGCATCTCCTTGCGACTGCTCTACTAGATATTTTTTACCTTCAGAGGAAATAGGGGGTATTTCTTTTTGAGAAATAGCTTTTTCTAAGATTTGATATAAGGCTGACTCTTCTAGAGGCTTTAAGGGGATGACGCGCAGTCTTGATAAGAGAGCATTTGCTAGGCTAAATGAAGGATTCTCCGTTGTAGCTCCAACTAAAATGAAAGTGCCATCTTCTAAAAAAGGTAAAAGGGTATCTTGTTGCGCTTTATTTAGCCTATGAATTTCATCTATAAAAAGAATGTTTGTTCTATGAAATAGAGGAGCTTCTTGGATTTTATGCACCCATTTTTTAATATCTGCGATTCCGTGGCTTGCAGGGTGAAAGAAAAAGGTTTCTGCTAAGAAAGACTTCATATAAATCTTAGCAAGAGTTGTTTTTCCACAGCCGGGGGGACCCCAGAATAGAAGAGAAAGTGGCTTTTTTCCAGCTAAAATAGAAGAGAAAAGGGAGTTTTTGTCTTTTTGGAGTATATGTGTTTGTCCAAAGAAGTCATCGAGAATTGTAGGTCTAAGTTGTTCGGAAAGAGGGCATTTCATTTTTTTTTGCCTTAGAAAAAGGGATTATATCAAGGCTACTCTAACAGATAGAGGGGACATTTGGCTAGTTTTTTATAATTAATCTGAAAAATATAAACTATATATGTATTTGTAACGCATGATATTGTAATTATTTGTGTTTTTTTAATTAAAATAAGGTTAGATTAAAGATGTAAGGGAAATATTTCCCTTCTTAATAAAAAAAACAGGAGTTTTATATGTCACATTCTAAAAAACAAGATAGACGTAGTAGAAATAAAACAGAACATACGCCAGCGTGCTCAAAGGAAGAAACCAAGCCGGGATGTTCTACTAAAACAAATCATCCTCTTCCAAAAACTCGCCCAGGATGTAGTTGTTAACCTCTTCTTTTTGTCGCTTAAGCTTTTAGCCTTAAGCGACTTTTCTATAGACGCAATTTTCTTTTCTTGGTAGTGTTTTTCTCATAGTAACCTTGAAGAGGATTTAATTTTCATGAAGTCATTATGTAAAATAGGTAAGGCTTATTTTTGCCTTGCTATCTTTTTTATTTTTTCTAATTGTGCTTACGGGAGTGCGCAGCCTATGAAATTTAGCGAACCAAAAAATAGTATGTCTTTTGACGCAAATAAGTCTTACTATGCAATTATTTATACAAGTAAAGGCAATATAGAGTGTGAACTTAATACAAAAAAAGCGCCACTTTCTGTGACGAACTTTGTGCAGCTCGCTAGAGGGAATTTCTATAACGGATTGACCTTTCATAGAGTTGAGCCTGGTTTTGTTATTCAAGGAGGAGATCCCGATGGAACAGGCCGAGGTGGACCAGGTTATACTGTTCCAGCTGAGATAGGTCTTCCCCATAAGCTTGGAGCACTGGCTTTTGCAAGAACTCCAGATTCAATTAATCCTTCCAAGCGGTCTAGCGGATCACAATTTTATATTACCCTGAGTAAAACTTCTTTTCTTGACGGCGAATATACTGTATTCGGACAAACCGTTTCTGGATTTGAAGTTCTTAAAAAGATTCAAGTTGGTGATAAAATTGAAAAAATTGACATTGTTTTAAAGTGATTTTTTAATGGTGAGTTTTAGTAATTTATTATAATAATTCACCATTAAATTTCTTTTTCAGTTCTTTTGGTGAAAAAATATTTCATATTCTTTTTCAGGTTTACAGTGTGTTTTAGATTCTTTTTTTTGTTTTTATGCAAAAGTAAAAGATTAATTATTAAGTTTTTTATTTAAAAATAATAATTAATTTTATATATTAATAATTGTAGAGGATGAATAAACAAATTAACCGCCTTTACATTGAAACAAAGGAAATTATCATGGCTAAAAAAGTATCCGCAAAAAAATCAGCGGTTAAGAAAACAGCAGCAAAAAAAACAGTTCGTAAAGCTGCTAAAAAGTCTGTAGCTAAAAAAACAGTTCGTAAAGCTGCTAAAAAAGCTGTAGCTAAAAAAACTGTTGCTAAAAAAGCTCCAGCAGCCAAAAGAGCAAGCAAAAAAAAGGCTGTTCGTAAATAAATTTTGCGATCAAGGTTTTTTTGTGTCTCAAAATCGAGTAAGTTCAGGGCTTACTCGATTTTTTTTTGCCTAATGACTGCATCTCGTGTACACTATTTTTTCAGTTAGAAGAATAGGTGGAGTCAAAAATGGAAATACAAGATGTGATTATCGTAGGTGCCGGAGCTGCCGGTTGCTTTGCTGCCGCTGTTTTAGGACAAATTTCTCCTCAATTTAAAATTACTATAGTAGAAAAGACAAGACAACCTCTTGCTAAAGTGCGCATTTCTGGGGGAGGGAGATGTAATGTGACGCATAATTGTTTTGATGTGTCCAAGCTAGTTTCTAATTATCCAAGAGGATCTGATTTTTTAAAAGGGGCTTTTCACAGGTTTCAGCCAGAAGATATGATTGCTTGGTTAGAAAATCAGGGAGTGCACTTAAAGGTCGAATCCGACGGACGGATGTTTCCGGTGACTAATTCTTCTTCTACTATTATTGACTGTTTTTTAGGCCTTATCAAAAAGCAGAATACCCAGTTACTCTTAGAATGTGAGGTTGTTAAACTTACCCCTAAATCTTCTTTTTGGGAACTTACTATGAAAGATGGGGTTGTATTACAGGGAAAAAAAATTCTTTTCGCTACTGGGGGTCTTACCAAGTCTTACTCTATAGTAGAAGAGCTCGGGCATTTTATGGAAAAGCCCATACCCTCTCTTTTTACTTTTGAAGTAGAAGAGCAGTGGATAAAAACTTTAAGCGGATCTGTTGCTCCGCTTGCAGAAGTTTCTATAGAAGGTACTAAATTTTCTTCAAAAGGGCCTCTTCTTGTAACGCATTGGGGGTTTAGCGGCCCTGCTGTTTTAAAACTATCAGCTTTTGCTGCTAGGTGGCTTTTTACCTCTAATTATCAAGCTGTTATCTATGTAAATTGGACTGCGGAAAAAAGACTTTTAGATGTGAAAGAGGCTTTTTTTAAAGAGAAAAAAACAAGTCTTAGTAAAAAAGTTTTATTAACACCTCTTTTTGGGTTATCTAAAAATCTTTGGAGGTCTTTACTTTTGCAAATAAACCCCTCTTTAGAAGAAAGGACCTTTGCAAGGCTTTCACCTAAAGAGATCGATTCTATAGCGGAAACGTTGTACAAGATGCCTTTTACTATGATTGGTAAAAGTACTAATAAAGAAGAATTTGTTACTTGTGGGGGAGTATCCCTAGATGAAATTCATCCCAAGACCATGGAAAGCCGTAAAGCTTCTGGACTGTATTTTGCTGGGGAAGTTATCAATATAGATGGGATAACTGGAGGATTTAATTTCCAAAGCGCCTGGACAGGCGCTTGGATTGCAGCTCATGCTATTAGTGATTCTCTTACGTAAGAGAGATCTCTTTTTTTACTGTTTGAAAAACAAAAAGGGTAACGGTGAACCCTAAAGAGGCTCCAAGTAAAGCATCGCTAAGAAAACAGTCTATTAGGAAAGCAGGGGTAAGTGCTAGCAAAAATCCGGAAGCTAAAAATAGTAGAGCTCGTTTCGGATATAAGAAACTGAAAGCAGTTCCTATAGTTGCTATATTGCAAGATAAAGCAGAGGGAAGGGAGTGAAAGGAGGGGTTCCATTGAAAAAGACGGAAGGTCATTTCTCCGTGATCAAATAGCCAAGAGGGGCTAGATCTTCCCAAGATGACAGCTAGGATTTGGCAGGCAAATAAAGAAAGGGCAATACTAAGAGATAGGAATTGGAACTTTCGGCTTTTTTTTTCGTTTTTTGCGACAAAACGGATTCCAAAAAAGAGAGAAGGGAATAATACTAAGGAAAAAAAAGGGGAGAATAGACGGGAAATAAGAAGTAGGGGATCTTGCAAAAAGTTTATAGAAGAATGGAAAAATAAAGCTAAGGGCTTGTCTATAAAAAGAAAAGAAGCCACAGTAAGCAAAATAAAAAGGGCTAGTACTATTTTATTTTTATAGAATGGGGTGTTAAACTTTTTTGAGCGACGGTTTTTATTGAAATCGATAATCATAAAGAATCCTTTTGTAATAAGATTATCATAGACAAATTCGAAGAAAATAAGGAAGGGGAAAATGAAAATTGCAATTATTGGTGTGGGGAATATGGGTAGTATCCTTGCAAGGCACTTAAGTCAAAGTCACTCGGTAGTTCTTTGCGATCATAATAGAGAAAGAGTTTCATCTCTTGCTAAAGAGCTTGAGGCGCAGGTTGTATTAGATCCGGCAAAAGCAGTTTTAGGAGCAGACCTTGTTATTTTAGCAGTAAAGCCCAAGGATTTAGAGAGTTTAGCAGGAACTCTTTTAGGCAGTATAGCTTTATCCCAGCGTCTTATAAGCATTTTAGCAGGTGTAGAAATTAAAACTCTTAAAGAGCTTTTTCCCGACGCTTCAATTATTCGTATGATGCCTAATCTAGCTATCACAACAGGTCAAGGTATTTTAGGTTTTTCTTCTAAGGAATCCCTTTCTGAAGAAAAAGTGGAAATGGACTCTCTTTTTGCTGGTTTAGGTTTATCGCTTTGGATTCCGGAAACCAAGATGAACGCTTTTGCCTCGCTGGCTGCGTCTTCTCCTGCTTTTATATTTGTGTTAATAGAAGCTATGATAGAAGCTGGTATCTATAGCGGCTTTTCTTCCAAGGACTCTAAAGAAATTGTACTCCAGGTCTTAGCTGGCTCAGTCGCTTTACTTAAAGGAAGTGACAAGACTCCAGAGGAGTTAAAATGGCAGGTGACTTCCCCGGGAGGAACTACTATTAAAGGAATAAAAGAGCTAGAAGGGCACTCTTTTCGCATAGCTATATGGAAAGCTATTGAAGCTGCTTCTAAGTAAAAAAGGCCCTTTAAGAAAGGGCTTTTTCTTTCTTTGCCTCTGCTAAAGCTGCTGTAATCCAAATAGAAAGAAAGCTGGCAGCAAACCCGATAAGAATAGGATCGATTGGAAGGTGAAGTGTTTTGTTTATCCAAGGCCAAAGGGCTGAGAAGATTCCTCCGGATAAGATCCCGGCCCAAGCAATCGAGGTGCTCGTTTTTTTAGAGTATAGGGAATAAATTAGAATGGGGCCAAAAGAAGCTCCAAGACCTGACCAAGCATATAATACGAGCTCATATACCGTATTAATTTTATAGAAGGCAATTAAGAAGGCGATAAGGGCAATGCCAAGGGTGCTTAGTCTAGAAACTAAAAGAAGCTCTTTAGAAGAAGCGTCTTTTTTAAAGGTTCTTTTGTAGATGTCTTCTGTGAAAGTAGAGCAAAGAACAAGTATTTGAGAGCTCATGACATTCATGCAGGCTGCAATGATTGCACAAAGCATTAATCCAATCAAAAAAGGATGGAAAGAGGTTTTAACGATTTCAATAAAAATCATTTCAGAGTTTTCTATGCCTTGTTGGAAAAAAGCTATACCAACCAACCCGACTAAAACAGCAGCTCCAAGAGATAGTACCATCCAAGACATCCCAATGATTTGTGATTTGGTGATTTCACTGGCGTGTTTAATTCCCATGAATTTTGTAATAATGGTCGGTTGTCCAAAATAGCCAAGGCCCCATCCAAGCATAACACCGATGATTTGGAGTGTTGTTTGCAAGGAAAGTGGGGGAAAAGAGATTAGTGTAGAGCTTCTTAGTGCAGCAGCTTCTTGAATTCCGACAAAACCTCCGACCTTACCAAAAATAAAACAAGGAACAAAAACGATGATAGCCATAAGGAAAAGACCTTGAAAAAGATCAATCCAGGCAAGGGTTCTATAGCCGCCGATAAGAACGTATGGCAGGGTTACTAATATACTAAGAAGCGTAGCTAGCTCATAAGAGATGGGAAAAAGACTTTCTAGTAATATTCCAAGAGCCATTAATCCCACTGAAACATACAAGATATAAAAAAAAGAACAAAGGATAGCAGCAGTTAGCCTTAAGGATCCGGAGTCATCTTTAAAATGATCTCCTAGGTAGGAAAAGAAAGTGAGGCTTCCAGATTTTTCTGTAGCCACACGCACCTTTCTTGCGATAAAGTGCCAATTTAAAAACATGCAGAGGGTTAATCCCACTGCAATCCAAATCTTTTCGACTCCATAGAGAAAAATCATAGAAGGAAATGCCATAAATAACCATCCGCTCATATCGCTTGCATGGGCAGCTAAAGCGGTTACCCAATAATTTAAAGACCGGTTTCCTAAAATAAAGTCAGATGAACTGATTTTCTTTTTATAAACAGTAGCTCCAATAAGCAAAATACAAGAAAAATAGAGAAAAAAGGCTCCCAGTTCATACAGCATAAAAGTCTCCTAAAGTTGGGAAGATTCTAAAAGCTTTTAGGTATAATTGTATAGGGAAATGATTTTTTATCTTTGGAAGATAAGGGTGTCACGATGGTTCTTTCCGTGACACCAAAGAAACGAGCTTTAGCCTTCTTATTTTGTAAAGTGATGTATGGCGTTTTCTATTAGTCCAACAGGGCCTGTGATAAAATCATCGAAATTTTCTACTGCGTGACCGTATTTTCTTGTAGGAGCGGTGTGTTCTAGAATGTAAACTCCCGCAGCTCCGCCTGCAAGTCCAACTGCGAGGCCTGTAAAAGAAGCTGAGCTGACAGCTGTAGCCGTTGCTACTACCGCACTATAGATTAGCCAGCTTCCTGCTGCAATAGCAAGCGCTGGAGGATTTAGAACAGCTCCTGCTGTGACAGCTACTCCTAGGGAAAGCCCTAACTGATATGTAGCTAGCATTCCTATTGCCGCTAAAGCAACACGGAAAATTGTTATGCGTAAATCTTTTTTTTTATCATCGTCTAGAGCGTCTTCCTGAGTTGAGATTGTTAGAATTTCTCTAAATGGTTGTGGGAATATTTTATAAAAACTCATAGGTTGTCCTTTTGTTTTAAGCTCAAGAAAATATTAATTTTCAACTAGCATTATATCGGTTTTTTTTGATAATAGCAACTGTTTTCTTTTAATTTCTTAAAATCTATTTCTATTTTTTTCTTTTAAATTTATACTAATTTCTTAGGTCTTTTTTAGAGTGAATGGACTGGCGGGGTCGGTCTTTTTGTATATTATTTATTTTATTTATAGCATCAAAAATAATTTAACTATTTATGTAAAAAATAAATTTATAATAATGTTTCGTCTTGAGAGGGAGGGGTTTTTGTTAATTTTCTTATTTTTTACAGAATTTCCCCTTGCGAAAATTTAGGTTAACTGCTATTTTAACCGATAATTATCTAGAAAAAGTTTAGACCCAGGGCTTACATATGTATTCCGGAAAAACAGAGCTTATTTACGAGAAAGATCTTGGAAGGGCCGTAGAAATCTTACTGCAGGAAGGGATTATTGCATTTCCCACAGAGACAGTCTATGGACTTGGTGCTTGTATTTTTTTAGAAAAGGCTATTCAGAAAATTTTTGCAGCAAAGAGAAGGCCTAAAGATAATCCGGTTATTGCCCATATTAGCGACCTTGCTTCTGTGGAGCAAATCGCTCATAATGTGCCCTCTGTTTTTTATAAGCTGGCAGAACACTTTTTTCCTGGTCCTTTAACTCTAGTTGTTCCGAAAGCTTCCCGCGTTCCAGCTATTGTATCAGCTGGGTTGCCTACAATTGGTATTAGAATGCCGAACCATCCGCTTGCTTTGAGGTTAATTCATTTGACGGGCCAGCCCTTAGTTGCTCCTTCTGCAAACCTATCAGGAAAGCCCAGCGCTACAGATTTTTTACACGTATTGGAAGATTTTGAGGGAGAGATTCCTGGGGTAATCGTAGGACAAGGATCTGGTTTAGAGCCCTGTCATATTGGAATAGAATCTACTGTTGTTTCCTTGTTAAAAGGAAAAATAGAGGTTTTACGCCCAGGATCCATCAGTAAAGAAGAGATAGAAGAATGTTTACAGATGCCTGTATCGATATATTCAGGAGGGGAAAAAGGAACTTCATTATCTCCCGGAATGAAATACAAGCACTACGCTCCTGATGCAAAGGTTTTTCTCTACGATAACTTAGAAGGTGTAATTGAGCGTTGTAAGCATGAACCAGACCTTAAGAGAATGATTCTTTCTAACGAAGGTCATCCTTATATAGAAAGGGTTGCTAGGTTTCCTTTAGCATCTCCTTCATTTTACTCAAGACTACGTATGGCAGATAGATGTCAATATGAGGAAATTTTAATTGTTTGTGATCCAACAATTAAAAAAGACTTTGGGCTTATGAACCGTATTGAAAAGGCTTCTGGAGAAACTGTTCAATACTCATCATCTGTCTATTAAATTATAGGATCCTTCTTGTGGATTTTTTTTTAGGTCAACTAGAGGGTAGTATTTACTTTTAATAGAAGCTGACTTAATCCAGAATAATCTAATTTTTTGACGGTAAAATAACTTTTCCCAAAAGACCCACTGTAAATAATCTAGCCCTTTCCTATTTTGCTGTATTTGTAGAGTTGTCGTGGGCAGTTTTCCTATTTTTTCCGTAGAGACGTAATCGCTTTGAATGCATTCTATTTCAATAATATCAAAGCAGCCAAAAAAATGAAGCCAGGGGCTTATTTCTAAAATTTTATATCTTACCCCTAAGATTTCTCCTAAAAAAAATTCTGTTTTTTTTGTATTTAAAAATTCTATTTCCACTTCATAAGAAGGGAGTTTTTCTTGCTTAAGGGGTTCATTTGCCATTTTCCACTCTACATCTTGCAATTGAGATTTGCCTTTCATATGTAAAGTAAGAGGGGAGGGTCTATAGGGATAAAGAGAAATCAAGCTCATAAGGATAAGAAAAAGCAAAAAAACAAGATGTATTAAAAACGAAAAGGATCTTTTTTTTAGGAGGTACTCTCCTAGGATAAGCAAACCGCACCCTATGATAAAAAAAAGAAGACCGGGAAAGCGGAAGAGAAATGCGCCTAAAATGGAGTAGGAAAAACCAAGAAAGAATAAAATGGATTTTTTGAAAATATTCTTTTTTTTCATGAGTAAAAAACAGTGAATTCCTAAAAAAAAAGAAAGGAAGGAAAAAAAACAAAATAGGTTGTTAGCTATCATGGATTAGCTTAAGTCCTATAATGCCAATAACGATAAGTGCAATAGAGATTATTCTTATCACATGGTAGGATTCATTAAAGAAAATAATGCCTGAGATCACAGTTCCAGCCGTACCAATTCCTGCCCAAATAGCGTAAGCCGTCCCAATTGGAATTACCTTCATAGCCTGTGAAATACAAAAAAAACTAAGACAGACAAACATTCCTGTAATTAAACTGGGAATTAATTTGCTGAACCCATGAGTGTATTTTAAGGCAACGGTAAAGCAGATTTCAAAAAAGCCTGCAAGAAGAAGAAAAAACCAAGCAATAGGCATAGTACAAACTCTCTTAAGTGAAGTTGAAATGATTATAGGATATGTGCAATGATAAAACAACCCTTATCATGAAAAAAAACTCATTCGTCCATTCCAAAGAATGATTGAGGGGGTTTCTTGCAAATGACCTAGAATAGAAATTGAGCCGGTATTTAAAGAAAAATTATCCCCAAAAGAAAGAGGGAGTTTCAGCCATAAAGTGGCTAAGGCTCTAAGAAAGTGGCCGCTAGAAAATAGGATAACATTCCCTTGGCAGGCCTCTATTTTAGCAAGGACTCGATGAACTCTTTGTTCTATATCTACTAGGGATTCTCCTCCCGGTGCTCCTTTAGTGAAAATAGACCAAGAGGGGTCTGTCTTATGGATTTCCTCGGAGGTAAGACCCTCATAGCTTCCGTAGTTCCATTCGTAGAGGTCTTTATCAAGACTCATAGGTACGTCCAGTTCCATGAGATCAAATGTCTCTTTAGCTCTTTGCAGAGGGCTTACAAATGCTTTTTCAAAGTTGAAATGGTTTTTTTTTAGTAGGGGGGCTAATGATAAAGCTTCTTTTTTTCCAGTTTCTATAAGAGGAATGTCTGTTAGTCCAGTGTGCTTTCCACTTGAAGACCAGCTAGTTTCTCCATGCCTGATTAATACTACCTTTTTAGATTCCATTTTGACTCCTTCGGCTAGTCTCTTTATAGGAATTTTTTTTAATTTTATCAATAGGTATCTTGTTCTTTTTGGGAAAATTTCTAATTATAAAATACAAAGTAAGGCAAGCTGCTAAGATGATTATTGGAAAAAGTTAGCAAGATAGCGATTTTTTGAAAAATTTTTAGGAATTGCAAATTCGAAATCGAAGGAAAGGTGGGCAATTTGCATAATATCTCTTGACGGCAAAAGGGGCATTGGACAAAAATGTAGGTAAATGACAACATTTACAGACAAAACTGTCCCATGAATATAACAGCAATACCAACAGCTATAGAACTCTTTAAAAAGAACCACGGATTGCTTCGGACTGCAGAGGCTCTCCGACTCGGCATCCATCACCGAACCTTGTATCAGATGCGGGATAGAGGGCTTCTAGAACAGCTCGCCAGAGGAGTTTTTAGACTCATTGAGGTACCGGACTTCTCCGAACCCGATTTGGTGCTGGTCTCCAAGAAAATTCCAAATGGTATTATATGTCTGATTTCGGCCTTGGCCTATTATGAAATCACAACCCAGATTCCTCATTTTGTCTACGTCGCTATCCCAACCAGCTCTCGACGTTCTAGCTTGGACTACCCTCCAATCCGCTACTTCTATTATTCGGATAACGTTTATCACACGGGCGTTGAGACCCTGCTAATTGGCGGATACCCGGTTAAAATTTATGACATCGAAAAGACTCTCGCAGATTGCGTGAAGTTCCGGAACAAAATCGGGATGGACATTGTCATTGAGGCATTAAAGATGTACTGGCAGCGCCCAGGACCTAAAATCGATAAATTATTCGAATATGCGAAAGTAAATCGCGTCGAAAAAATCTTGCAACCGATAATGGAAGCAATAGTGAGTCAGTAACCATGGATAAGCCTAAAAAAAATCTTGAGGAATCGATCTATAGCCGTTTGAAAAATGTCGCCAAGGAGCGGAATCGTCCGACGCAGGAGATCCTTAAATATTATGCGATGGAGCGTTTTTTATATCGTCTTAGCGTATCGCCCTACTGCGGCTCCTTCTACCTGAAGGGGGGCTTGATGTTGATGGTGTGGGACCCGACGAGCCATCGGGCCACAGTAGACATAGACCTCCTTGCGAAGACACCGAACAACATTCCCAACTTAGGAACCATCATCACCGAGATTTGTGCGATTAAGGTGGTTCCCGACGGGGTGCTTTTTGCGACAGACTTATTAAAGTTGCAGGAAGCTCAGCTAAACGCAGAATATCGCGGGATCAGCGCGGCTTTTTCGGCTCAGCTCTTTACGGCAAAGCTGCCGATGAGGATCGATTTCGGGTTTAGCGACACCATTCTACCTCGCCCTGCCAATGTGAAGTATCCCACCCTTTTAGACCTCCCCGCTCCCAAGCTTAAAGGCTATACACCAGAAACCTCGATAGCAGAAAAGTTTGAATCGATCATTCGGCTGGGAGTCGCCAATACGCGCATGAAGGACTTTTATGACATCTGGCTCCTGACCCAGCAATTCGATTTCGATCGGCCGGCGCTGTATGCAATCATGCGGCAAGTTCTTAGCAATCGCGGCACGCCAGCCGGTACTCTTCCGGCCGCATTTTCAGAATCTTTTTATGGAGATTCAATCAAAAAAGACAAGTGGAATGCTTTCTTAAAAGACATCGCGCACGAACCTGTCCCGCTAGAAAAAGTAATGCTGGATTTAAGGGTTTATTTTAAAGATTTTATTTCCTATCCCCCTCTTTAACCCCGATGATGGGCTAGCACTTATTGCAGTTTGGTTACATCCAAAAAAGTTGCCTAATTTTAAAGCTGATTAATATTTAAAATATTAATACAATTAGCAGGAGCCAAAAGCCTTAGATGGAGGCTCAGCTTTTCTTCTTGGTTATTAAAAAAAAAGAAGGTACCCTTCCTTCTTTATTTGGGAGGGTATATGCCAGTGGTTTTTGTTTTGTTTTTTTGTTTTTGTATAGCAAATAACTTTGTGGTGAGTTTGGAGCTGCCCTATTTGGAAAGAGCAGAGGATATCGCTCTACTTATTCCAGATAGTGAAGAAGAAATACAGAAAACTACGCAAATAACAGCTATGCGATTTCAAGAAGAGTTAGACGCTATTATTTCTATAGAAAAAGAACATAGGACTTTTGAAAATACGGTAAAGGCTTGGGATGTTGCTGTAGGAAAGTTACAGGTTTTTCTGTCTTTTTATGAGGGAATCGGACTTGTCCATCCTAAAAAGCAAATAAGAGAAAGCTCTTTAAAAGCCCAAAGCCTCTTACAAGAACTTTTTTTTAACACTCTTGCAGACCATCCAGAAATTTATGAAGCTTTTTTTGTTGTAAAAGAAAAAAACGCCTCTTTACCCCCTTACCAAATGTATTATTTAGAAGAGCTTCTTTTAGAGTTTGAACGTTTAGGATGCCACTTAGATGCGGAAATAAGAAAAGAAATAAGTCTAAAACAACGTGTCATTGGAGATCTTTGCGCTACTTTTCAAAGAAACATTCAGGAAGATGCTAGGAGCCTTTTAGTTTTAGAAAAAGAATTAAGGGGACTTTCTAAAGGTTTTATTTCTTCCTTAGAAAAAAGTGATGAAGGTATGTGTAAATTGACTTTGGATTATCCAACGTATTTTTCCGTTATTCGTAACTGTTCTAATGTAGATGTTAGAAAGCAACTTTTTCAACTTTTTAATAGCAGGGCGTATCCTTCTAATGAAAAGGTTCTTCACTCTTTAATTAAGGAAAGAGATCTTCTTGCAAAGCTTCTTGGCTTTTCTTCCTTTGCCGAATATGATTTGCAGCAGCAAATGGCTAAAAAAGTAGATCAAGTAGAGCTGTTTCTTTCTACACTTTCTCAGGCTGCAGCTAAAAAAACGCAGCTTGAATTTCAAGCTGCGATTGAATTTTTACCAGAGGGAGTTTCTTTAACCCCTCAGGGTAAATTATATGCTTATGATGTGCCTTTTGTATTTAATCAGTATAGAAAAAAGCAATTTTTAGTAGATGAATTAGAGGTTGCTGAGTATTTTCCGATAGACAAAGTGATAGAGGGGCTTATTTCTATCTATGAACCTTTTTTGGGATTAAGAATACAAGAAGTAGAAGTGCCTCTTTGGGATGAAAAATTACAGGTTTTAGAGCTTAGTAGTAAAGCATCTCAAGATGTTTTAGGATATGTCATTTTAGATTTATTTCCTCGAGAAAACAAATACACTCACGCTTGTGAGTGTATGCTTATTCCTGCATATCAAGAGGGAAATAGGAGATATAAGGCACTTTCTTTAGTGGTGACTAATTTCCCCATGCCTTCTTTAGAAAAACCTTCTTTACTAACGCACGAACAAGTTAGAACGCTTTTTCATGAATTTGGGCATGCTACCCATGAAATTTTGGGTAGCAGTGATTTAATGGCTTTTTGTGGAACTAGGGTGAAAACAGATTTTGTAGAGATGCCTTCTCAGCTATTAGAAAGTTGGCTCTGGGAGCCATCTATTTTAAGAAAGATGACATCTCATTATGTTACAGGAGAACCTTTGCCTGAAGAAAAGATAAGAAGGCTTTTAGAAACAAAAAATAGCGAGTCAGGTTTTTGGGTGGAAAGACAGTGCTTTTTAGCTAGTCTTTCTTTAGAGTGTTTTAAAGAAGGGTCTAGTAAAGACCCTTTAAAACTTTTTGAAGAAGTAAGAAATC
The DNA here is from genome assembly GCA_964439595.1 of uncultured bacterium. Classification (GTDB taxonomy): domain Bacteria; phylum Chlamydiota; class Chlamydiia; order Chlamydiales; family Rhabdochlamydiaceae; genus CAIJXB01. The sequence continues at coordinate 17,827 of CAYTOK010000002.1, forward strand.
GCTTTTTGGGTGCATATTTTTTTGAAGAGGATAATTTTTTTCCTCTTTCTTTTGGTCATTTAGATGGTTATTCAGCTAAATATTACAGTTATCTATGGTCGAAGGTATTTTCTGCTGATGTTTTTTCTAAAATAAAAGAAGAAGGTCTTTTAAATTCTGCAACGGGGACTGTTTATATTGAAAAGATTATCGGGAAAGGAGGGGAGCAAGACCCTGGTGAAATGCTTGAGGATTTTTTAGGAAGGAAGCCTTCTTTGGAATCTTTTATAGAAAGTTTAGGAGTCTTCTGAGAGGTCTTTTTCTTTAATTTTATTAATTAAAAAAGTTAACTTATCTAAGACTTCTTCTTCACTGTCTTCTCCTATGTCAATAACGTCACTGGCTATACTTTCATAAATAGGGAGTCTTTTTTGATAAATAGCTTCAAAGGAAGATATGGGATTAAGGGGGTCTACATAAGAAGGAGGTTCATGGGACAAAAACCTGTGGAGTAAGACTTCTTTGGGGGCTTTTATATAGACTAGGCTTCCTATTTGTTTAAGCCTCTCGACATTTTCAGGATCTAAAATTACTCCGCCACCTAGACTGATTATGCTGTTTTTTTCTTTTAAAAGTAGGGAGACAGCGTGCTTTTCTAATTCACAGAAAAAAGGAAATCCATGCTTTTTTACAATGTCTCGGTAAGAAAGCTTTTTATGATGGATTTTGGTATAGAGTTTTTCCACTAAAAGATCTGAGTCTATAAAAGGCATGTGAAGTCTTTCGGCAGCTTTTAGTCCGAAATAGGTTTTACCACATTTTTTGAATCCAAATAGCATGATATTCATAACCCTTCCTCGCTGTTCCTTAAAATTACAATATAGCACATGTAATATTTAATTAAATATAGATATTTTATTGGTTTTGTTAAAATCTTGTAAAGACCAAGTCTTGAGTGAGGGTGGCTTTTAGCTTGGCTTAGATAGGATACTACTGTATTTTTAGGATTGTTTCTTGGTACCAGAGGATGCCATTTTCTATCTCTTCTTCAGAAAGAGGAAGACAGTACTCACCGCCAAAGGCTTCGGTTTGTCCTATAGAATTAAGCAGTACAAAACGGCAGGTCTTGTTTTGATTTTTTTTGTCTTGGATTAAAAATGGTCTAAGTTCTTTAAAGGAAAAAGATCTATTTTCTTTAGGAAATTTATATTTTAGTAGCAGATTAATGATAGCTTGGAGATCGGCCTTTTTAAGGAATCCTTTTTGAAAGCTTAGGTAGCTTTCTATAAAAAGACCTATTGCTATAGCCTCTCCATGTGAGCAGCTGTATTGAAAGAAACTTTCTATAGCGTGACCTATGGTATGGCCGAAATTCAAAATGCGTCTTAGCCCTTGTTCATAAAAATCCTTTTCGACGACGGTTTTTTTAGCTTCTAAGCTTAGGTAGATCAGTTTTTCTAAGAAAAGATCATTCCGCTCTTGCCAAAGGTTATTTTCTCTTTCTAACAAAGAAAAAATAGCGGGGGAGGAGACTAGTCCATATTTACAGATTTCAGCTAAAGCGCTATGCATCTTTGGTTCATCTAAGGAATGCAGGACTTCTCTACAGATGAAGATATGGGATGCCGGATAGAATGTTCCTATTTTATTTTTAACGCCAAGGACATTTACCCCTGTTTTCCCTCCAAGGGAAGCATCAACCATGGCAAGCAGCGTAGTTGGTATGCTGATATAAGGGATGCCTCTTAAGTAGGTGGATGCTACAAAGCCTCCAAGATCTAAAATAGCGCCGCCGCCAAGGGTGACAAGATAGAAGTCTTTTCCGACGCTATGTGCTATGAGAAAATCTTCTATTTCTTCTTTTAGCTTTCTGGATTTATCTAACTCGCCTCCTTGAAGAAGGAATAATAAAACGGTAATACCTTGCTTTTGGAGTTCTATTTCGACCTGCTTGGCGTATAAACTTTCAGCAAGCAGTATAACATTTTTTGTTAAAGAGGCAATTTTGTTAAACAAAGAAGCTCCCTCTCTAAAAGAGGCATGAAAATGCACTTCACTATAGAGAGGAGCTAGAGAGAATTTTACTCTCATTTTTTTACGGGAGTTTGGAAGGATACTGTAAATTCTAAGGGGCCTATTTTAGAATTGGGAAGGGGTGTAATTTCTGCAAAAAAAATGTAGTTGGTGGTTTCAATTTGATATCCAGTTTCTTTTTTGGTAATTGCTGTAATAACTTCCCCTGAGAACTTAGAAAAGATAGGGTTTTCTAAGACTGTTTGTATTTCTTTGATACTTTCATAAACAGGAGGAAGGAGAGCGAATAAAGAGGTATTGGCTAATAGGAAAATAGCCCCTAGATATAGATGTAGTTTTTTCATTCTACCCCTTCCTTTAAAAAGTAGGTTCTTTTTTTCTAAGAACATTTTTTTCTCCTTCTGACCTAGCCACCAAAATAGCACAGCAACTATCGCTTAAAATATTTACCGAGGTTCTGCACATGTCAAGAATTCTATCAACTGCTAAGAAAAGACCAATGCCTTCTACAGGAAGTCCACAAGCTTTTAGGACAATAATGAGAGCAACAAGGCTAGCAGAAGGGATTCCAGCTACCCCCATGGAAGTCAAAAGAGCTAAAAAGACAACCACTACCTGCGATAAGATGCTCATTTCTATGCCGTAAGCCTGAGCTATAAACATAGCTCCAACACATTCATAAAGAGCTGACCCTGACATGTTTAAAGAAGTTCCTAAAGGGATAACTAAACTGCAGATACGGTGAGATACTCCAGCTTTTTTTTCTACGCAGTCCATGGTAACGGGCAACGTTGCTGCAGAAGAGCTAGTAGAAAAAGCGGTAATAAGAGCGGGAGAAACAGCTCTAAAAGCATCTATTGGGTTGACTTTTCCAACGAATCGTAAAAAAAGAGGAAGAATCACTGCGCTGAAAGTTAGAAGAGCGCCAATTACTGTAAAAAAGAAAAGAGCAAGGGAAGATAAAGACCCGAGTCCTGTTGTGGCTGCAACTTTGGCTACAAGGCAAAATACGCCAAAAGGAAGGCATTTCATAACTAGGTGGGTAATGGCAATCATTGCCTGGAATAAACCCTGAAAAAAATTTTTCATGACTGTGGCAGCTTCATTTTGCATTTTAGATAAGCTATATCCAAAAAGAAGGCTAAAGAAAATGATAGCTAACATTTCTCCCCCAGCAAAGGCACCAAAAATATTGGAGGGGACAATGCTGAGAAATAAGCGGGCAAATCCTCCGGTTTCTTGAGAGGAAACATGTTTTTGGATTTCTAAGAGAGCTTCTGGAGTGGTTTGTATGGAGTTTTTTAAAGCTTCAGAAACTCCTGGTTGTAGTAAGTTTACAAATAAAAGTCCAACAAGAACAGCTGCTAGGGTAGTGGTTACATAAAAGGCAAAGATTTTTATTCCAATACGTTGAAAAGACTCTTCGCCACCGACCTTAGCGACCCCTGTAATAATAGATGCTGCCACAAGAGGAACGACAACCATGGTAAGGGCTCTAATAAATAATGTCCCAAAAAAATCAAAAAAAGAGTAAAAAGTGATTCCAAAGACACCAGCACTCGTTCCTGTTATATTTCCTATGATAAAAGCTGAAATAATCGCTGCAAATATTAGCCAAGGCACTTGAGATTTTTTAGGAGTCGTCATTTTTTCCTTATAGTTTATAAATAATTTGGCGCAGTTTAAGGCAATTCCCAAGATAAATCAAGCTTTTTTGAGATTTTAAGAGGAATTTATTTAGAAAAAGACCTAGAGAAATTTATAAAAGTTATCCTTTCCTTAGTGTTGTTTTTGTAAAAGACTTTTTTCAGGGGCTGAGGTGAGGCTTACATGTTCTATCTAAAAAGTAGCTATAAGGTTAGTTTTTTACTGCAAAGATTGAAGAAATTTATTCGCTGTAATTTTTTGAGAATCCACCAAAAATGCGCCTTGTGTATTTTAAAGGATCTTGTTACCGTTAGGAGGTATTTTATCTTACGTATTTGGTAAATCATGGTCTTAAAAAGTCTTATCCTCTTTTTGTTTTGTGTATGTACTTCTCTATCTGCTTTGGATTTTTCTTTAGAAAAAAACAAGGAAAATGTTTTGAAGGAATTGTCTTCTCATATCACTTTAGAACAAGGGAAAGATTCTCTTATTGGGTATTTAAGCTTGTCAAAGGATAGGTCTATAGATAATGCCACGTATTTATATATTAAGTATGCTTTGGAGTCTTTTCGTAAGAAGGGGGTTAGATTTGTTTTACTAGACCTAGACACTCCAGGTGGTGAAGTTTTTTCTGCTCTTCGTATTGTGGAAGAATTTCGTAAAATGGATGCAGAATATGGGATCCCTATTGTTGCTTTGGTGGATGACTGGGCTATTTCAGCAGGAGCCTTGCTTGCTTATTCTTGTCGCTTTATAGGAGCTAAGGAGCAATCTAGCATGGGAGCTGCAGAGCCCGTTATTATGTCTTCTGAAGGCAAAATGGAGTCTGCTTCAGAAAAGATGGTCTCTGCTCTTAGAGTAGAGTTTGCTAAAACAGCAGAGTTTTATGGAAGGAATCCTCTTATAGCAGAAGCTATGGTGGATAAAGATATGGTACTTGTTATTCGAGAAGGGAAAATTATAAGTCTTTTAAATGATGCTCAAATAGAAGATAAAGATCGCTTAATTATATCTAAGGGGAAGCTTTTAACTTTAAGCGGAGCTTTAATGCAAGAGCTCGGAGTTTCTGACTTTCTTCTTCCTTCTGGATATGGGCCTCTCTCGGGAGAAGTCATTTTAAAAGAAGAGCCATTTTTTAATTCTTCTATGCAGTTTATTCCATATTCTAACTGGAAAATAGAGTTTTTTTCTTTTTTGAGTCATCCTTTTGTTTCTTCTTTTTTACTAATGGGACTTATGATAGGACTTTATGGTAGTATCCAAAATCCTACTCTGGGTTTTTCTTCTATATTAGCCCTGTGTTGTCTTGCTTTAGTTCTGTTATCTACTTTTGCTACGCAGCTAGTAGGGTGGCTTGAACTTCTTTTTTGTGTATTTGGTATTCTTTTACTCTTGCTAGATATTGTTTTACTTGGATTTAGTTTTTTAGGAGGCGTGGGTATCTTCTTTATTGTTGGAGGGCTTTTTACTATGCTGCTGCCCTCTGTAGCTGGCGTCTCTTTTTCCTATGATCCTACAACATGGGGAGTGGTTTTTTCTGAATGGGTTTATAGATTAGGACTTTTTCTTTCTAGCTTAGTGCTTGCTTTTGTGATTAGTGGAGTCACCAGCCGATTTTTGCTTCCAAGAGGAATTTTTGGAAGGCGCTTGGTTTTAAAAGATAAGCAGGTACTTGAAGATAAGCCTTCTTTTGGTAAGCCTAAGGAGGGGAGTATTGTAGTGACGTTTTCTTCTTTTCGTCCTTTTGGAAAAGTAGAAGTAGAAGGTAGAATCTACGAAGCAAAGACAGAAGGTGAATTTATAGAGCAAGGGGTGAAAGTAAAGATTATTGGATTTGCAGGAGATGTTTTAGTTGTTAGCAAGGTGGTTTTATGATTTTGGCTGTTTTTATAGGACTCTTAGGTCTTCTTTGTTTGTATTTTGAGTTTTTTCTTCCGGGGGGTGTTCTAGCTTTTTTAGGTGGAGTAATTCTTATTGCGAGCTGCATTCTTTTCTTTTTTCAGAGCGATTCTAGCTTAGCTACATTTTTATATTTTGTCGGGCTCATTGTAGCCAGCGCGCTAGTCTGTCTTTTTGCTATTCGAAATATCCGCAGATCAGGAAAAGAGAACTCTTTTTTTTTACAAAAAGACCAAGAAGGATTTACTGCGGCTAGTTTAGCGAAAGAATTAATAGGTAAAGAAGGTGTTGTTTCTACAGAACTTAAGCCTGCAGGTCATATACGCATTGAGGAAAAGGTGTATCAAGCTGTTTCTCAGGGCGAGTTTTTATTTAAAGGGAGCCCCGTAGAGGTTATTGCGGTTAAAGGAGCTCACTTAGTTGTTAAAGTCATTAAAAAATAAGAGGGGATTGTGAATATATTTTATAATTTATTAGCAGATGCTGAATTTGGCTTAAGCTTTTCTGTTGTTGCATTTGTGTTATTTATTTTACTTGTTGTAATTTTATCTATTTTAGGAAGATTTGTTAGTTTGTGGTTTCAGGCCTTTGTTTCCGGAGCTCCTGTTGCTTTTTTTAGCATTATAGGGATGAGTCTAAGGAAAATACCCTCTAGAGTTATTGTTAATGCATATATTAATTCTCACAAGGCGGGATTAAAAGATGTAACTGTGGCTGATTTAGAAACACACGTACTAGCTGGAGGTAATGTCTCTAATGTAGTACGAGCTCTTATTGCAGCAGATAAAGCGAATATTCCACTTACCTGGAGACAGGCAACAGCTATAGATCTTGCCGGCCGAGATATCTTAGCAGCTGTTAAAACTTCTGTTAATCCTAAAGTGATTGACTGTCCAGATAAAGAGCACGGAGAATATATCACAGCCGTTGCTAAAGATGGTATTCAGCTAAAGACAAGAGCTAGAGTCACTGTCCGCACAAATATTCAACAGTTAGTAGGAGGTGCTACTGAAGAGACGATTATTGCTAGGGTTGGTGAGGGGATTGTTAACGCTATCGGTTCTGCTGAAACCTATACTGATGTTTTAAAGTGTCCACAGACTATCTCTCAGCTAGTTTTAGGTAGAGGATTAGATGCACAAACTGCTTTTGAAATTCTTTCTATTGATATTGCTGATATTGCAGTGGGAGAAAACATTGGAGCTCGGTTGAGAGCAGACCAAGCTAATTCCAATAAGATTATAGCGCAAGCTGAAGCTGAAAAAAGAAGAGCTATGGCTGTTGCTATGGAACAAGAAAATAAAGCCAAGGTTATTGAAGCAGAAGCTCAAATTCCGCTTGCTATCGCCGAAGCTTTTAAAAAAGGAAATTTGGGGATCTTTGATTACTATAAACTCAAAAATTTGCAATCAGATACGGAAATGAGAAAGTCTATAGGACAAGGATCGGAAGCTAGTGAGTAGTGAGGGAGGAGGTTCTACTTTTATTTTCTTAATAGCTTCTTTGCTATTTTACTTATTTACAAGGAGCAAAAAGAAGCCTCCCCAGGCGGTTTCTCAACGTTCTATAGAAAAACCTCCTGCAGCTACACCCTATAAACATAAAGAAGAAAGTAAAAGTAGAAAAACACATGTTATAGAGTCTTTGCCATTACATAGCGTAATGCCTCCAGAGGCTCCTAAACGCAAACCTTCGCCTATTTTGCAAAAAGGGTGGTCGAAGAATTCTTCTTTAAAGCAGGCTTTTATTTTATCTGAGATCTTTAAGAGGGTCGATGAGCGTTAAAAGTCGGGTTGAAGCTCTATTGCAAGAAATAACGCAGGTAGCTTTGCAAAAAGGGAGAGATCCTGCAAAAATTACAGTTGTTGCCGTATCTAAATATGCAACAGGTAAACAGATAGAGGAAGCTTATGCAGCGGGCCTTCGCCACTTTGGCGAAAGTCGGCTGCAAACAGCTCTTATAAAAAGGGAAGAGGCTTGTTTGCCAAACGATATTGTATGGCATTTCATTGGTCCTATTCAGTCTAATAAGGCAGCGTTAATTGCTGAGTATTTTTCTTGTGTACATTCAGTTTCTTCTTTAAAAATTGCTAAAATTATTTCAGAGATTTCTTTGAAAAAAGGAAAGGTCACTTCTTGTTTTTTACAGATCAATATTTATGGAGATCCTTCTAAACAGGGATTTACGGAAGAAGAGTTTTGGAGGTGTAAGGAGGAATTAGATTCTTTAGAGGGAATTCACATAGAGGGACTAATGACGATGGCTCCTCATGTAAAAGAAGAAGAGAAAATTCGAGATTGCTTTCAAAAACTACACTCTATACAAACCGAGTATCCCCACTTTTCTATGGGAATGTCAGAAGACTTTAAAGTAGCTATAGAAGAGGGTAGTACACATATTCGCATCGGATCATATTTATTTCCTGGATAATAAATTTTTTATTTTATATGAGTCAGGTAGGGTAGATCATTATCTCAAGGAGGGTATATGCATCCATTAATTGGTCCTGTAGGATCTTTAGTAGCAGGGATTCTTATTTTGCTATTTCCTGCAATTTTAAATTATATTGTAGCTATCTATTTGATACTACTTGGTATTTCCGGTATTGTTTGGAGACTATAAAAAGAAGCTATCTCTTTTATACAAAGAGATAGCCTATTTGCTGAGATTTTCGAAGAACTGTATTTAAGCTGCTAAGCTCATAAAAAACTCCGCAGACCATCCGTCGATTTCTCTAGGGTTTTGCATGAATTTTTTAATGTCATTTTTACCTGCAAATAGATTTTCCTTGGCGTAAGTGCGGATAGAAAAAGGAATTGGTTTTGTAAGATAGCGAATCTCCGTATGAAATCTCCAAGGAGGACCTATATCGATTTCTAATTTTTTCTTAACATGTCCAGAAAAAATGGAGATACTAGGGGAAATATTACATATTTATTAGGAGAGCTTGTGTCTTAGTCTATTTAAGTTGTTTATAATCAATTGTTGATATTTTTTATTTGGTTTGTTTAGGGTGAAAGTACTGTATGGAGTAATTTTGAGCTGGATATGCCCGGTTATGACGGGTTGCTCGCAAGTCTAATAATATCGAATTTATAAACTTGAAAGCCTGACATTTTTATTTATTGTTAATATAAAAAATATTATTTCTTTGTGATTTAATTTATTTAATGTTAATTTTAAATTTAACATAAATTGATTTAATTGAGGTTTTTTATACTTACGCCGTCATCGTCATCGTCATCGTCATCGTCATCATTTTCAATTTTTAATTCAAGGCGAGAAATTCAGGAAGGGTTTGCCCGTGAGCTAGATGCTTTAGCAAAAATGCCTGAAGCTGAAGGACTGGTCAAGAGGATTATAGAGGGGATCTTAAAAGGTAAGGATATAGCAGTTGAGTTAGAGGGAGCCTCTCCTGAGTTGCTCCATAGAGTTAGGGTTCTTTGGGGAATGTTTGGTGCCCCTCCTGTAACTGGAACAGTAAATACAGTGGCTATCCAAGCTTTAAGAGGAGACATGAGAGAGATTCTCGAGGGTAAGCTTTTAGAGCTTAAAATGACCTCTATATGGAAAGAAGTGCCCCCTCACCGTATCGCTCTTTTTAAGGCAAGGGTAGAAGGTTTTTATGGCAAGGCTTTGTCAGAAGGGAAATCTCCTAAGGAGGCTCTGACCTTTGCTTTAGCAAAAGGGTTGATTCACATGGTAGTAAGCAACCTAATTGCCGAGCTTATTGAAAAAGATCCAGAGATTAAGAAAAAAGTTGATGAGGATAGGGAGCTACAAAATTATAAATGCGGTATTACTCTTGACTTGCCTTGGAAAGAGGACTTTGTGTACTTGGAGACCATAGATCCTAATACAGGCAGAGTTCATAAGCAGTATTATGATCGCTTTGCGATATCTTCTTGGATTGACGCAAATCATACTGACCCGATAACAAGACAGCAAAGAGGGCTAGAAGATATAAAGACTGATCTAGGGGCAAGAGAATTCATAGAAAGTAGGTTTATTTCTCTAGTGTACCCCTATTTAGAAGTGGATCCTAATTGTTCCCAAAATATTCCAGAATTACAAAGTACAAGTTTTTTACTAGCAGTGAAAGCTGCATATGTAGAAATTAATAAGGAATATCTTATAGGCTTACAAGGAATAGTAAAACCTTATCAAGTATTTAAAGAAGATATTTACGCAAGACGTACTATTCAAGATTGTATCGACCTTGTAGAGGGAGTAGACTTTGAAAAAGCAGGAGTTACTTTGCAGTGCTATCCTTATGCAGCAGAGTTTATTAGGGTGACGGGTGAAAAACTAAGAGAATGGATGCCCTTAAAGGAAGCAAAAGAAGAGTTTGTAAGAAAGCTGGATGATTTTCTTGCTGCTTTTTATGGGATAAAGGGCTTGCAGCTAAAGCCTTATAAAGAAAAGCAAGTTATTGGAAGAGTCGGGGAAGCGATAGCTCAGGGAGTTAATTTACAAGGGGTTAGGGATATTCTTATAGAGTATTTAGATGAGGTGAACCTTGAAGAAACAATAAGAGAACGTTTCCCCGGTTGTCTAAGGGGGGCTGAGGAGTGGAGCGTCCTTGGAGAAGTAGAGGATCTTTCGATTCCTAAAGGGGTTTTAGAGATACTAGAGGAAAGAAGTGTTGGTCTTGAAGGGTATCGGGAAGGAGCAAAGATCGGAGATACGCATATGCTTTTACTTATTCCTAAAACAGTCAACGGAAAACCTTTTACCTTGGAAATTTTGGGAGAGCTTGTTAAGTCCAAAGGATATTTACAAAAGAGTAAAAATGGCTTTAGTTACATTATTCAGGGGATAACCTCTCAAGAGGTTTCTAAATCTTACTATGTACTTATCTCCAAGGGTCTTCTTGTAGGGAGTAGAAATAAGAGCTATGAAAACCAGGAAGCTATGGTTGCAAATTTCCCTATAAGGCCTGGGATTATTTACAAAGTCCCTCGAGTGATTGAGGTTGCTGCTGCTGCTTATCTAGAATATGTTATTTTCGGAGGAGGAGTAAGGTTATTTAGTAGCAAATCCTTGAGTTATACGCGTTGTGAAGATGTGGTTAAAGGATCTCATATGGTTGTTGGGGGGTTCGCTGGGTCGGGCTTGGAATTCCATAACTACCATTATGCCGAACCCATGGGCATTGCGGCGGCCTTGAGGGAGCTTTCTTAGGTTCTTGGTTCTTGAGAGCTTGAATATTACTCGTAAAGGTCGTTTTCTTGTATTATAGATAGAGACCTTACTTCTACTTGTGATTCAGAGATCAGAATTTTTTTTCCTTCTAACTCAATTAAGTATAAGAGAGTTTTGGGACTCAGTGGTTTTTTTTCTATGATGTTGATTTTTTTTTGAGAGCCAAATCCACCGAATTTTCCATGACTTATTTTTTTCAGTGCCCAAATGGTAAGGAAGACAAGGAGAAGAAGACCCCCTAAGGTCAAAAGCATTTTTATTAATGTGCTTTCATAGGAAGGGATTGGCGCTGTTTCCACTACTTCTGGAGGTGTTTGTTTAACCGGTTCTTCTGCTTGCAGAGCAAAGATATTGCTAAGGAAAAGAAAAAATATAGTTATAAGTCTTAGTCCCATACGCTCCTTAAAATAGATGGTATTTTCTAGAGTATTAGTTTTCTCTGAAAAAAGTTTTTTTTGCAAGAGAAGAATTATATTCTGTTGTGTTAAAATACTAGTTTCTTACAAGGAGAGTCGGGTGAAGGGGTGCATTTGTCTAGATATTGACGGAACAATCACAGCAGATCCGTATACTATTCCTGAAAAAGTTGTGACTTTTCTTAGGAGGCTCTACCTCGATGGATGGCAGTTTTTATTTGTGACGGGAAGGACTTTTACTTTTGCTGCAAAGACGTTATGTGAAATAGATTTCCCTTATTTTTTTGCTGTTCAAAATGGGGCTGATCTTTTACTTATGCCGGAAGTTAAATGCTTATCGCAAGAATATCTTTTGGCAGAAGTCATTCCTAAAATAGAAGAAGTAGAGAAAAATTTCCGTGAAGGTTTCCTTATTTATGCGGGGTGGCAAAAAGGGGATTTTTGTTATTATAACCCCTCTGCATTTTCTTCTGACATGTTAGGGCATATAGAAAAAATTAGAGCTCTTTCATCTGCCCCTTGGAAAGAACAGAATGTTTTTGAGTTTTCTTTAGAAGACTCTTTTCCTCTACTTAAAAGCTTGGGGACAAAAGAGGATATGTTTTTGTTAAATCAAAAATTAAAGAAAATGACAGATATTGAGGCCACTTTTATTAAAGATCCTTTAGGTCATGATGTGTATTTAAATTTGATCACAGCGCCTAAGGCCACTAAAGGCGATATAGTAAGGAAGGTGCGCTCGTATTTTCCAAGTGGGGCTGTTTTTATTGGAGCCGGGGATGATTATAATGACATCTCTCTTTTGAAAGAGGTAGATATAGCTATTGCTATGGAAACATCTCCTAAAGAGCTTCTTGCTTTAGGGGATATTATAGCCAGGTCGGCAAGGCAAGAGGGGATCTTTGAAGCTTTATTAGAGGCAGTAGGGAGGATATAGATTATGGGAGTATTTGTGGAAGAAGATCATAAAAGAAAACTAGTAGAGCTAGCTTTAACTTCTTATAAAAAAAGGTATAGCTTGCAAACCAACTTTATTCACTTTTTTGCAGCAGATCCTCTAGCTGTTTATCAAGATACAATCCCTACATTAGAAAATTTTATCTATGCCTACACCCTTTTTCGTTCAAAGCTTGTAGATAATATCCAACAGGGGAAAAGTCTTTTAGAAAGATTGCTCCCTTTTGAGGTGAATGGAAATTTTCCGCATTACCTACATGAGTACCCTAATACTTTTGATCCTTGCCATTCTTCGCAGTTTCTTCCCCCTCTTTTTTATTTACTTGGTGATTTTTCTTCTATTTTAGGGGAGTCTTTACTAGAAAAGTTGCAAAAGCTCTCTGAAAGAATCGTCTTATACCTTAAGTCGTTAGATAGTCTTTCTACTATAGCTAAGAACCGTTTAGAAGCTTTTTTAGGGCAATTTAATCCAGATGCATGGGTTCCTAAAACCTCTTCTGAGTGGGCTGATTTTTGTATTTGTTCTCAGATGGCTAAGAAACCTTTGTCAAAAGCTTTTGCTGTCTGGAATCCTGGTTGCTGCGTGTATATAGGTGATTCTTTAGAAAGATTACAAGATGGCTTAGAACCGGCTGTAACATTACTAGACCTTTTCATGGCGGAAGCTTATCGTGTGTTTCCTACAAGAGCTCTTGCAGCTGAAGTAGTTCATATGAAAGCTGCTTTAATCCAGCCTATAGAGCCTATTTTATTAGGAAAAGAAGAACCGATTGCTGTATTAGTAGAAGAAAAAAGTAGGCAGTGTTTTACTGTTTACTGTGGATCTTCCTTAGAAACTCATTCACTTACCGTAGAAGCTAAGACAGGATCTTTTTCTATTGTTCCTAAAGGATTGCAGAAATACGAAATTGTTTATACGTATGATGAGATCGTTCCTTCTGAAGAAGATAGTGTAGAAATAGCGTTATATCTTAGCGCCCATAGCTCTCAAACTATTACAGTTAACGCAGAGAGGGCAACAGTTTTTAAAGCAGAAGAGACGCTACACCTAACTTCTCCTTTTTTACAGATCGCTGCTACTTTCTTGGTAGATCCTAATAAAGGACAGTTTCTTGGGCACATTTCTAAAGCTAACCGTTCCTTCCAAAAGAACCGTAAGCTGTATGCTGCATATGATTGGAAGATAGGTTGGAGGACACTGCGAAGAGAATCCAAGGCAGAGGTTACTTTAGAGATTTCTTGGTAGAAGCTATTACTTTTCAATTTCTTTTGGATTATCTCGTTGTAGTAAGACTGGTATAATTTCTAAGCCGTCATAAAAATTAATGAGGTCTTCCGAAAGATTCGGGTTAAAAGAAAGGTCTAGATCTTTTAATTCAGGGTATTGCTCTTTGCTAGCTGAAAAACGGATAAGTTTGTTGTCTGAAATATCTAGATCCTCAAGTTTATCTAAATTTCCTGGGGGAGAAGTGAATATTTCAAACTCGTTATGTGACAAGTTTAGTCTTTTTAAATTTGGAGGGGGGAGGTTATATATATACCCCTTAGAAGTTAGATCTTTATTGAATGCTGTTATCTTGTTAAAAGAAAGGTCTAAACTTTCTAAATGTAAAAGCTTTGCAGTTATTTTAAAAACTCCTTTAAAATTATTGTGAGATAAATTTAGATGAGTTATATGGGATAGGTGAGAAGCTATGCAAGGGGGAATTATTTTAAGATTACATCCGCTGAGGTTGAGAGAAGTGCTCTTAGTTTGCAAGCAGGTTATGATTTTTTGTTGTACATCGAAACTGTAATTTGAAAGTCCAAGCTTTTTTACCTCTAATAAAAAGTCAGTGAAGTCGCTATGTAAATTATCAGGATCTAGCTTAGGAAATTTTATATCCAGAGGCTTTAAGAGTTTATTCTCTGTGATATCTAAGAAAGTTAACTTAGGAAAGTGACTTGCTCGAGCTGAAACCTGTGCTATTTGATTGTTTTTACAAGACAATTGTTGTAGGGAGGGAATGTTTTTAGGGAACTCTGTGAGCTTATTTCTATCGATCGATAGATACGCTAGTTCTGGAAGTTGTAATTTGGCATCTAATTTTTCAAATTCATTACCTGATAAATCTAACCATTTTAGCTTTATATGTTCGTGTTCAGGTGGTAATACAATCAATTCTGAAAAGTCTATACTGCCTGATAAGTCTACACTTCCCCCAGATGCTTCTGCGCTTGGAAATTCGATATCTAAGGCTTTAAGTTTGTTATTTTGAAGACTTAGGTAAATTAGACCTAGGAGATTAAGAGAAAACTTTATCAGTTGGTTATTTGAAAGGTCTAGATGGAGTAATTTAGTAAATTGTTTGGGGTCAATGCGAAATCGTTCAAGTTGGTTTCTTGCTATATTTAGTATAATTATATTAGGAATCTTCGCCTCAAAGGTTCTAAGTTGATTATTTTCAAGAAGTAGTTCACTCAATCCTTTGTGCTCTAAAGAACAATTTGTTAGTTGATTGTTAGAAAGGTTTAACTTAGAAAGCCATGGAAAGTCTGTCGAAAGGCATAGAGGAATATCATTAAGCTCGCATCCGCTTAAATCAAGATCAGCATTTTTCGTTAGATAGCAGTCTATAATTTTTAACTGAACGGCAAAACTATAATTTTCTAGTTGAAGCTGATCTACAATCAATAAAAAAGAGCTAAATTCTCTGAGTTTATGAGTAGTTAATGACGAAAGTTCAATGTGATCTATATTTAAGTAATTTAAAAGGGGGAAGCGAATTGCTGGATTAGCCATCTTTGTCAATTTGTTACCTTGACAGTGTAGGTGTTCAAGAGAAGGGAGATCTTCAGGGAAATCAACAAGACTATTTTTGGCAATATTTAGATCATGTAGATAGAGTAAGTCGCTTGAATAAGGCCTAAAATGCTCAAGTCGATTATTAAATAAGTTCAAAGTTTCTAGTCCAGGAAGAATTCCCTCAAAGGTTTCTAACTTATTATTTGCAAGGTTTAGGTAGATAAGAGTGTCATGTTCAAGATCACAAACTTTCAGGTGATTGTTCGAAAGATTTAATTTAGAAAGCCATGGAAAGTCTGTCGAAAGACAGGGGGGGATATCTGTAAGCTCACATCCGCTTAAATTTAGAGAGTCTTTTTCAGATAAATAACAATCAACGATTTTTTGTTGTACTTTAGCGCTATATTTTGTTAGTCCAAGATCTCTAGCTATTTCCTCTTTATCTATGGGAATGTTTTTTTCTACTTTAGAAGTCTTATCAAGAGAGTGGGCAGTCTTACCAAGAGACTTAGCGGTTTTATCAAAAGGGATGTCAATCTTGAGGGCGGCCTTTTTTGGAAGAACAAGTTCGTCAAAACTATAATTTGGGCTGCCTTCGATAGGAACAAACTTTCCAAAGATTTTTGGTTCTTTTTTAGGATTGTGTTCCTGTAAGGCAAAATCTTTAACGGCCTCGTTTCCATTTGTGGAGGTGTGGGGTGTGTGAGGGGAGCTTTTTTCAGGTAGAGGAGGGGTTTTTTCTTCAACGTCTGTTGTGTCATCGCTAAAAGGACTTCCGGGTTTGCTAAGAACTAACTCATAGACACTGTTGCTTAGGCTGTGTAACTCTTCTGGGTCTTTTGAGTCTTCTAATCTAGAAAAACTATAATCGTTTAAAGAATGTTTTGTTGCAACAGGCTTCCAGAAAAGGTCGGGTCTTATTAATGTGCTAGATGGGTTCCGTGAGCTTGGTCCTATTAGGGGGATCCCTGTATTCGGGTTGCTACCACTTGTTGAAGAAAAATCATAGCTCATAATTACCTTTTGTATATAATTATGATCGTATCATAATAGTAATTATTTTAGTAAAGTTATTAATTAGTGTTATTGGTGTGATTTTTTAATGAATTCTATTGTTAATTGACAACTTTCGTAATTTGATGTGAGTTTATTTTTTTTTAAGTTTTTGAGAATTAATTGTTTGTGTGAATTTTATTTAGCGTGCAAATGCCAGATATGGAAAATCTATAGTTAATGCTCAATGCGGTGTTATGAGTGGATTTATAGCCGTCAGATTCTTATTGAGAGGATCTTTTTATGGAAATTCCCCTAAGTGTAACTTCTTAGGGGAAATGCGAATAACTACTCTGCTTTTCCTTGATAGGAGGGGCTATCTACAGAAACTCCCATAGAGTGAAGGCCATTATCTACATAGACAATGGAGCCTGTAATTGCAGAGCTAAGGGAAGAGAGGAGAAATGCTGCTGTATTAGCTACTTCTTCTGCTTCTAGATCTTTAGCTAGAGGGGCATTAGCTTTGGAATACTCTATCATGTTTTCAATGAATCCAATGGCTTTAGCAGCTCTACTTTTTAAAGGACCTGCTGATATGCAGTTGACTCTGATACCCCACTTGCGGCCAGCTTCCCAAGCTAGTGTTTTTGTATCGCTTTCTAATGATGCTTTTGCGGAGCTCATCCCCCCGCCATAACCTGGTACTGCTTTTTCTGATGCCATATAGGTTAAAGAAAGCGTGCTTCCCCCTTTTTTCATAAAAGGCCCAAAATGAGCTAGGAGGCTAATAAAAGAATAAGAAGAGGCGCTTTGGGCTGCTAAATACCCTGATCTGGAGGTGTCAAGAAGGTCTTTTTTTACTTCAGGAGCATTGGCTAGGCTGTGAACAAGGATATCAATTTCTCCAAAATCACGATGTACAGCTTCTGCTACTTCAGAAATAGTGTAACCAGATACATCTTGGTATCTTTTATTGTCTTTTATTTCTTGAGGAACGTCTTCCGGCTTATCAAAAGCTGCGTCTAAAGAATATACTTTAGAGTACTCCATAAGACTACCGTTAGAAAGTTTTCTGGACTCATCAAATTTACCCATAGTCCAGGATGTGGTAAAGATTTTTAGTATAGGGGTCCAAGTTCCTATGATAATTTCTGCGCCAGCTTCAGCAAGAGCTTTAGCTATAGCAAAGCCGTAGCCTTGGTCATCGCCGATACCTGCAATAAATGCTTTTTTCCCTTTCAAATCAATCGATAACATATGAACCTCCGGTTAACAGTGTAAAAGACCCCCCACTTTATACCAGATTTTCGAAAATCGTACAAGGCGATCTGCTTTTTTCTTGCATCTTAATAAAATTTTTATATAAAACTAAAAATTAATTAACGATGTTTTTGTGAGGCATTTTTTTTGACTAAGGAGGGGTGTTATGGTTAGTAATGATTTAAATGGTTTAAAGGTTGACTATGTGATTCTCGATCAAATTGAAGAGAATAATACAGTAACTCGCGGTACGGCTATTTCTTTTGATTCAGTTGTAGATTCTGCTATTTTTGATATTTCCGAAGATTCTGCTGCTTTTTGGGTTGCCAGGAGTGTAAGGAAAACGCCTGATTTAAATGAGGTGGACTTCGATTCTCATAGTTCTATAGTAGAGGATGATGACATGGAGAGCGTTGATTTGTGCGATCTCCTACTTAAAACGCAAAGCTGTTTTAAGAAAGAGGTTTCTTTTTTCACGGATGCGATTGAAATTTCTCCACTAGGAGATATGACATATGTCTCTATTTCTGATGAGAAAAAAAGAGTAAAGACATTACCTTTTTTAAGCAGATACGAGGATATTATATTTGCCTTTATGCAAAGGGTAGAGCAATTTGTTAAGGCAAGGTTAGATGGGGCAGGAGTCCAGCCATCACATGAAGGATTACTTGTGATGAAACAGATAAGAGAGGATATGCAAATTCTTTTTCAACGTTATAAAAACAGTTGTGATTTTAAAGAAAGAGGCAAAGAGGATGTTAGATATTTATTATCAAACACTGTTAGAGCATTTGCTATTCAAGAATTAGAGTTAGATAGAGAGCTTTTGCGTTTGTTTGCATCGAATCCAGCGATTGCTAGAAATCTTTGGTATTGCTCAGAGTTTCAAAGGGCTGTAAGAAAAGAAAAAAACATATCCATATTGGAGAGTGCTGGACTTGCCTGCCATAATTATACGAATACTTTAGCCAGGATGAAATTTAAAGATGTTCGCCTTGCTGTTTGGGAGGTGGATCTTTTGCTTGAGGCCATTGCACATGCGTGTGATGAATTTTTTCTTATTTACTAATTAAAAGCGGAGTCGTACGATGTGCCTTTACTAAGGAAAAAAATTAGGCAGGAGATGGATATGGATGTTGTTATATTATCGAGAATTCAGTTCGCGCTTACAAGCGCTTTTCACTATATTTATCCCCCGCTTAGTATAGGTCTTGGATTAATGCTTGTAATCATGGAGGGGATGTATCTGAAAACGAAAAATCCTCTTTATAAAGAGATGGCTAAGTTTTGGACTAAAATATTTGGTCTTACATTTGCTTTAGGAGTTGCTACAGGACTTGTTCAGCTTTTCGGGTTCGGGACAAATTGGGGAAGGTATTCTCGTTTTGTTGGTGATGTTTTTGGAAGCGCTTTAGCAGCGGAGGGGATTTTTGCTTTTTTTCTGGAAGCTGGTTTTATAGGAATTATGCTTTTTGGTTGGGAGAGAGTTTCTGCTAGGGTGCATTACCTTTCTACTGTTTTAGTTGCCTTTGGAGCTCATTTTAGCTCTGTTTGGATTGTGATCACAAACTCTTGGATGCAAACACCTGCCGGATATAAAATTGTAGGAGAAGGAAGAGATGCTAAGGCTGTTGTAACAGATTTTTGGGAGATGATTTTTAACCCATCTTCAGTAGATCGACTTGTTCATGTAATTTTAGGGTGCTGGCTTGCTGGTGTTTTTTTAGTGCTTAGCATAAGTGCTTATTACTTACTTAAGAATAAGCATGTGGCTTTTTCTACATGTTGTATGAAGTTAGGCCTTTTTGTGGGAGCTATTGTATTATTTTTACAGATGCTATCGGCTGATTCCACGGCAAGAGGTGTAGCTGTAAATCAACCGATAAAGTTAGCTGCTATAGAAGGTCTTTATGAAACAACTTCACACGCCCCTTTAACTCTTTTTGGCTCGGTTGATGCCAAAACAGAGACTGTAAAGGGAGTCAGCATCCCTTCTATGCTCAGTTTTTTAGTTCATAGAGACCTTGAAACGCCTGTTTCAGGATTAAACGACTTTCCTAAAGATGAGTGGCCTAATGTGCCTGTTGTTTTTCAAGTATATCATCTTATGCTTGCTATGTGGGGGGCTATGGTTATTTGTGTTTTGCTTGGTTTGTGGTTTTTAAAGAGAAAAAAACTAGAAAAAGCCAAGTGGACTTTGAGAGCCCTTGTTCTATCCGTATTTTTTCCTCAGTTAGCTAATCAGGCAGGTTGGTTTACCGCAGAGATGGGCAGACAGCCATGGCTTGTGTACAAACTTTTAAAGACACAAGATGGTACGTCTGTTTCTGTGATTGCAAGTCAAGTATCGTTTTCTATCGGGATGTTTGTTGTTATTTATATCCTTCTTTTTGCTCTTTTTGTCTATTTATTAGATCAAAAAATAAAACATGGTCCCGATGGAGTAGGGGGAGAGGAAGATCCTACTCAAGTTGAATATCGAAATTATCTAAATAAGTAAGGAGTGGATTTTATGAGTGTGTTCGTTTTAGAGCATTTATGGTATTTTATTGTGGGCTTTTCTCTTATTGCTTATGTAGTATTAGATGGATTTGATCTTGGTGTTGGCATGCTTCATGTCTTCACGAAAAAAGATGAAGAAAAACGTATTTTCCTCAATGCCATAGGACCTGTATGGGACGGCAATGAGGTGTGGCTCGTTATTTTTGGTGGAGCTCTTTTTGCTGGGTTTTCCGGGGTGTATGCAACTCTTTTTTCCGGGTTCTATGACCTTGCTATGGTGTTTCTTCTTGCCTTGATTTTTAGAGCCGTCGCCATTGAATTTCGCAGTAAGCATAAATCCACTTATTGGAGAGCTACTTGGGATTATACATTTGCTTTAGCAAGTTTTGGGATTGCTTTTGGTGCAGGACTCACTTTAGGTAACCTAATTCAAGGTATTCCATTGGATGTCAATAAGGATTTTAAAGGTTCTTTAGGGATGTTTTTTCAACCGTATCCCATATTAATTGGATTTTTAGCCGTAGCGCTTTTTCTTATGCATGGAGCTATCTACCTTGTGATGAAAACAGAAGGGGAATTGCACGATAAAATACGCAAATGGGCCATGCGCTCTATAGCTGTATTTTTCTTTTTTTACTTTCTTGCCACATGTGCTACTCTTATTTACATGCCTTATATGACCGATAAGATAAGGGAAATCCCTTGGGTTGGTCTTCTAGCTGCTGTGGCTTTTCTTCTCTTTTTTAGCATTCCTAAACTTTTTTCTAAGGGAAGAGATGGAACAGCATTTATTGCTTCTTGCGTAGGGATCGCTTCACTTGTGGGGCTCTTTGGCATAGGGACTTATCCCGTGCTTGTACGCTCTAGTATTGATCCTGTAGCGCATAGCTGGACAATTTCTAATGCTGCCGCATCAGCTCCTACCTTGAAAATGCTTTTACTTGTTGTTGTAATTGGTGTTCCTTTTGTTTTAGGATACGGGATTTATATCTACAGGATTTTTAGAGGAAAAGTAAAAATAGGGCCTTCTAGTTATTAATAGTGGCGTTTTTTTTCTTTAGAGGAGGAAAACTCTTTTATGCGCAGTTTCACTGAGAGGGAAATAGCTTTTCTTCTCAGTGAGGAATAGGGAGATTTTTCAAGCGTTATGCGCTGTCAACGTGCCACGCGGCAACCCTATATTCGCTCTTTGCTAAGAAGAAAATCCAATAACTGCCTTATAGCAAGCAATGAGGTGGTTTACTCCATTCATCGCTCTATGAGGTTTATTTTCCGGAAAGAGATTGTAGGCTTTTGCTATTTTGTCTTTAGAGAGCCCTGTTAGCCAGGGTTTTTCTTTTTTTAAGAGGGAAGCTGCCCAATACATCGAAGCTAGATCAAGCCAGTGGTAGGGCCAAAGCTTTTTTTCTTGGAGATCGGGGCTGATAAACTGCGCGAAGAAAGCTCTATCAAAAGAGGGGTTTTGGCAAATAAATACGGCGTTAGTGCGAGTGATTTGCCATTTAGCAAAGCAATTTTGGATTTCTTCGGAAATAACCTCCGGTGTTTTACCGTAGCTTATTTGCTCCCAATTGAATCCGTTAATTTGTAAGCTTGCAAGGTCGCTATTTTGCCACTCTTCGTAGCTTTGAAAAACGATGGATTCATAGCTATCGAGCTCATCTCCTGATTCTATATTTATAATTTTAAATGCTATTTCAATGCTTTTATGGGTGAAGGGGTTTAGGCCGTTTGTTTCAGTGTCTAAAAAAATGCCCAGCATAATGCCCCGCTTTTGTTGTAGTAAATAGATTGGATAACAGTATTTTGGAATAATTCTCAATGAAAAATTGAAATTAAAATACATTTTACGTTATTCCTTTGGGAAGGGCACGAAAAAAATAGATAAGCTTTTTCTTGGTGCTCAGAATGACAAAATATGGTATCCTCTGTTTTTTTTCTATAAGGTAGAGTTATGGCATTTTCACAGCAAAAGTTTAGAGAGATTGTTTTTCAGCTTCTTTTTAGTCAGGACTTTGTCCAAATAGAAGAAGAAATCCTAGATTTTATGATGCACCAGCTTGCTGTAACTAAGAGCACTATGCGCAAAGCTTTAGAAAAGGGGAAGTTAGTTGCTTTTCATTTTTCTGAAATTGACGAGATAATTCGTCGATTTTCTTCTGCCTATGACATTGATCGTATCGGTAAGGTTGAAAGGACTATTTTGCGTCTTGGTATATATGAGCTCTGCTATGAACCTGAAATCCCTTCTAAAGTAGTAATTGCAGAAGCTATTCGACTAGCTCGTAAATTTTCTACAGCAGAAAGTTCTTTGTTTGTAAATGCTGTCTTGGATGCTTATTTTCAAAGTGGGGAAAAAGATGTCCGACCTTCTGCCCTTTCAACATAATAAGCCCCTTAAAGAGGTCTCCACATTTTGTATAGGGGGGCCTGCTCGTCTTTTTGTTGAAATAGATTCTGAAAAAAATATGGAATTAGCTCTAGCTTACGCCACAAAAGAAAAGATTCCTTTTTTTGTTTTGGGCAAGGGATCTAATTGCCTTTTTGAGGATAGAGGATTTGACGGTCTTGTTATCCATAATAAAATAGCTCACTTAAAAATTGATGGTACTACAGTAGATGTAGGTAGTGGTTATAGCTTTTCTTTACTTGGTTTTAAAACAGCAAAAATGGGGCTTTCGGGATTAGAGTTTGCTTCGGGAATTCCAGGAAGTGTTGGAGGTGCTGTTTTTATGAATGCTGGGGCCAATGGTTTAGAGACAGCAGATCATTTAACTCAGGTTTCTTTTATAGACACAGAGGGGAGATTTTGTCAGTTTCTTAAGGATGATTTGCAGTTTAGCTATCGACATTCGATATTTCATGAGAAAAAGGGAGTGATTACTTCAGCAAAATTCTCTTTAATACCCTGTGATAAAGCAAGAAGTCGACAGTTAAATATTATAGAGTATAGAACATCCTCTCAGCCAACGCAAGATGCGTCAGCTGGGTGCGCTTTTAGAAATCCCTTAGGAGCTTCCGCGGGCGCGTTAATTGAAAAAAGTGGGTTAAAGGGTTTTTCTATAGGTGGAGCTGAAGTTTCTTTAAAACATGCAAATTTTATTGTAAACAGATCGAATGCTTCTGCTCAAGATGTTCTGGATCTTGTAAAACTGGTGCAAGAAAAAGTTAAAGAGTCTTCAGGGATTACTTTAGAAATGGAGATTCGATGTGTTCCTTATCAAATTCTGTAGATCCCTTTAAGGCGGATCTTCACACTCACACAACATGCTCTGATGGTTCTTTTACGCCGAAGGAGTTAATTGATTTAGCCTGTAAAGAGAATCTACAGGGATTATCCATTACAGATCATGATACAATTGACGCCTACGCAGAAGCTATTCCTTATGCTAAACAAAAAGGTATTTTATTAGCCCCCGGGGTTGAGTTTTCTTGTGAACATAAGAGAAAGAGTGTTCACATTCTAGGTTATGACTTTTCTTTAGAAAATGCCAATTTTAAAGCGTACTGTTTAAGGCAGCAGCATAAAAGAGTAATTCGTAATAAAGGAATACTCGATAGATTGCGGAGGCTTAGAATTATTATTGAGGAATCAGATCTTCGAAAAATTCACGACAACCCTTTGACGATTGGCAGGCCTCATATAGCAGAGGCTATGATTTTAAAGGGGTATGTAAGGTCTATTCAAGAAGCTTTCCAGTCTTATCTTGGAGATCAGGGATGTTGTTTTGTGCAGGGAGAGCCATTCCCTGTGCAAGAAGGTATTTCCATTATTCATGAAGCAGGAGGAAAAGCTTTCATTGCTCATCCTAATTTATACACAAATCATCAGTTTGTGGAAGAGATTTTATCTTTAGGTTTTGATGGTATAGAATGCTACTATGGACGCTTTTCTTATGGGAAGGAGAAAAAATGGCTCGACATAGCTAAGAAAAGAGATCTTTTAATTAGCGGAGGTTCTGATTTTCATGGATCTGCTAAACCGCAGGTTTTTCTTGGCTGTTCTTACGTGGAAAAAGAAGCGTTTGCTTCTATCTTTACATCTAAGTGTTTTTAAGCATGACGTAGAAAAAGTCTTGTAAAAGAAGGGGCCCCTTGTTCTTCTTTTAGAATTTCTTCTTTTTCTTCGAAAAATGTTTTAATTTCTTGAGGGGTGGGATATTTTGAAGAAGGTTTTTCTGCTAGTTCATATGCTGTAGCAAAAAGGGCTTGCAGTGTGCTTAGCTTGTCTTTTAGTAATGGAGCACGAAGACAGGATAAATGTTTTAGTAGCCGATTCTGGGCTAGGGTAGAGATCTTATTAAGCGCTTTTTTTGTTTTTTCGTGTTCTTCATAGTATATGAACGTTGATAACTCAAAGATCTCTGTAATAACTTCTTCGATTTCTTCTGGAGGGATTTCTTGTATTGGAAGAAATTGACCGGGTATTTTTTTTACTTTGCCTTGAGACTGTTTAAAAAAACTTAACGTGGTCAGATTTGTTTTAGAAATTCCGGGATATTGCTCTAAGGACTTTATTTTTTTTTGTAATAACGAAACGTCTTTAATTTGTTTTAGCGCGGAAATTTCTTGCTCTATGTGCTTATTGAAAGCGTCAACAACTTTTCCGTAGAGAGACACGATTTGCTCTGCCATTCTTTCGTTTTTGCACATTTTTTGAGCGGAAGATAAGTTTTTGAAAAGCGCATGGAGATCTTTAGGGGATACGGGGGTTTCTATCCGATTTTTTATCTCGGTTATAATGGCTTGCACTAAGAAAGTAGAGGTTTCAATTTTAGTCATAACCTTTACTTACTTCTTAATCGAATTTATTGCACGAAAAATTCGCTTTAAGGTTTTTTAAAATTTAAACTTTAAAAGTTGTAGGTGAGAATATAGACAAGAAAAAAAGTAACAAGAGGAAGAGACCAGATCTTATATGTTTTTTTGTACTCTTGTTTGTAAATAGCTCTCCAAAGTAGGTAAATAGTGATTGGGATAGACAAGGGAAGACAGAAAATAAGACTCATAAGCCAAAGTCCTAAAAATAAAGTCATGTCGGGAGTATCGAATATCATAGCAGACAGTATGGACATAAGAACAAAAAAAGGGAGCACTAATGTGTAGATTATAGTGCACGCAATTGCTATTTTTTTTGCTATTTTTTTTTCAGAAGAGGATTTTGACATAATTTTTTTGCTATTAGTTTAAACTTTCTAGAATTGTAGTTTTTTTTGCACTAAAAGTAAAGAGGGGGATGCATTTCTATTATTCCAAGCTATAGAGGTAACCGACCATGTTGCTGGATCTAAAGAGGAGACTAGTTTGTAGATAGCAGTTTCTTCGATCTTGCCTTCTTCATGACCCGGATAGCAGGTTATAGAAAGTGCTCCTCCGTTAGTTAGCACGGATAGTGCAGAAGAGATGCTTTTTATAGTTGAATTACTTTGGGTGGTTATTGTTTTATCACCCCCCGGTAAGTATCCCAAGTTATAGACGATAAGTTTGCATTTTTTTTGTGTAATGGAGCTGATATTTTCATGAGACCCTAAAAAAAAAGAAACATGTGAAAAAAAACTAGGAGCATCTTCTTGTAATATTTTCTTAGTGTTGTTTATAGCTTTTTCTTGGATGTCTACACAAAAAAGATTTGTATTTTTTTTGTTTTGCAAAAGAAGAGCCAACCGTAGTGAATCCTTTCCATTGCCGCAGGTAGCGTCAATGACAGTGTCGTTATCGCATACAATTCTCTGCCAAAAAATATAGGAGAGATCTAGTGGGGTGTTAAACAACGGAAAATGACTTCGCATAAAAGGGAATTCCTTAAAATGGTAATACTTTAGTAGTTTTGTCTATATAAGAAAACTAATAAGTTGTTCGCAACTTTTTTTAGGACTCAAAGCGATATTTTTATGCAACGCTAACATGCCTAAAAAAAGAAGTTGCGAATAACTTGCTCTCATATTATGATCTTGCACGTGTTAAATCATTGGGGCATTAGCTCAGTTGGTTAGAGCGCCACGTTGACATCGTGGAGGTCGGCTGTTCGAGTCAGCCATGTCCCATTTTATAAAGAGAGCATTTATTTCCTTAGCAAACTTAAGAAACGTAGCGGCTGTTTTGCTTGCTTTGACTGTGAAAGAACTGTTCCCTAAGGCATTATTGCTTGGGGGTCGAGCTACTTCATTAGGCTTTTATTACAATTTTTTCCTTCCTTTCCCTTTTGACAAGAATTTTTTAAAACAAATAGAAGAACGTATGTTGTTTTCTATTTTAAAAAAAGAAAAAGTTTCTTTTAGAGAGATGGTTCCCTATAGTGCGAAGCAGTATTTTTTATCTCGTAAGGAAAGTTTTTTAGTTGATCAGGTTGAAAGAAGTCTTTCCTCAACGGTGTCCCTCTTGGAAATAGCAGGGCAGATGTTTTTGACAGAGGCCGAAGGAGGGGTTAAAGATCTAGGGGAGATTGGATCAGTAAAAATCTTAAAAGAAGAGGTTTTGGGCAAGGGAAAGGTGCGAATTCATGGCACTGCCTTTTCTTCAAAAATGGAGTTGAAGGAGTTTTTTAAAGAAAAAGGGGATTGGGTTGGGGTTTCTCATGAGATTTTGGGTGAGAAGAAGGGCTTATTTTCTTTTTATGAGGGCACTTCTTGCTTTTGGTTTTCTAAGGGATTGCAATTAAAATCTCAATTGCTACAAAAGTTAGAAAAGCTAGCGGAAGAGTTTGGAGTGAATTTTGTTTCTACAAAATCTGTTTCTGAAGAGATTATTATAACATCTTTTTTAAAGGATCAATGGAAAATGTTTGAAAAAACAGGGGGAAAGGATCTGAAAAAGGTGTGTGGAGAAAATGTAACTGTTTGTGGCTTAGATGATAACGTGTGTGATTTTGGCCTTTTTGATACTCCTGTTTATGTGTCTAATATTTCTTGGGTATTTTGCAGGGAGAGTTTTCTTTTAGAAGAAGTGATTTCTTGCTTGCATTTTGTGACTAAAATCTTTAAAATCCTAGGCTTTGAATTCAGAATGGTTTTAGTAGAAAAACCCAAGTCTCGAAGTAAATGGTTGAAGGATGGCTTTTTAAAAGCGTTTGACACTTTAGAAACGGAGACCAGGGAAGATCTAAAAGATGGTTCAAGGATAGAGTGCCGAATTCAAGATAGGTTGGGTTTAGAATGGCCTGTTTCTTGTGTGTACGCCCCTAGAAAAGTGGAAGGTAGAGAAGGTTTCTTCTTTTTGCCTTTTTCCTTGTTTCTTTCTTTAGAGAGAATCATTGCTTTAATTGTGGAAAAGTCAAAGGAAGAATTGCTTTTTTGACTGTAAAAAGTATAATCGAGTTAGTGGTAAACTAAATAGGAGTGCTACCCTGAACTGTAAAATTAATCGAGAAATTCGCGCTGCAAATGTGCGAGTGATAGACCAAGATGGAAGTCAGCTTGGCGTTTTATCTTTAGTAGAGGCTCTTGAAAAAGCAGAGCTTGCAGGTTTAGATTTAGTAGAAATTGCAGCTAATGCTGAACCCCCAGTCTGTAAAATCATTGATTATGGTAAATATCGTTATCAGATGACTAAGAAGGATAGGGAAGGTAAGAAGTCTCAGCATCAGGTGAAGGTGAAGGAGCTTAAAATCAAGCCGACTACAGATGATCATGATATCGAAGTAAAGGTGAGACATGCCAGGGAGTTCATTGCTAAGGGAAATAAGGTTCGCATAACTTGTACATTTAGAGGAAGAGAGCTAGCTCATCCCGAGATTGGAAAAAAGGCCATGCAACAAGTGTGTGATGCTTTAGCTGATGTGGCTACCCCAGAAGCAGAAGCTAAGTTAATGGGAAAGAATTTATCTGTTGTGCTAGCTCCCGGAGCTAAAAAGAAGGTAGAAGTGCAACAAAAACCTAATGAAAAATCAATTGCGTAAATTGGAGAGAGTATCGTGACAAAAATGAAAACTAAAAAAGCTGTGAAAGCACGATTCAAAGTCACAGCAACCGGAAAACTTATGATGAATCATGCCGGAAGAAGGCATATTTTAACTAAAAAGTCATCTAAGCGTAAAAGACACCTAAAAAAACAGTCTGTTGTAAATAAAGGACAGACGAAAATGTATGCTAGTTTAATGGGTGTTGCTTAAAATTGTATTAAATAGTGGAGAAATAAAATGGTAAGAGTCACAAATGCAGTGGCGGGCCATCGCAGAAAAAAAAGATTGCTAAAGCAAGCTAAAGGCTTTGTAGGCGATCGTAAAAATCACCTTCGTCTTACGACCTGTGCGGTGATGTCTGCTATGGCATTTAACTATGAGCATAGAAAGATTAAAAAAAGAGATTTCCGTCGTCTATGGACAATTCGTTTAGGAGTTGCCGCTAAACTTAACGGGATTTCTTATAGTAAGTTTATATATGGATTGAAAAAAGCGGGTTGTCTTTTAAACCGTAAAGTTCTTTCTGATATGGCTATTCGCGATCCTCAAAGCTTTGCTTTTGTTGCAGGAGCTGCTAAACAAGCTTTAGCATAAGGTTTTCGTATTATATTTTGCCTATGATGCATCTATTTGCTTCATAGGCTTTTTTTTTATGGGTTATATATGCAAGAAAAAATTCGAGAAATTAAAACGCAATTTCAAAGAGAACTTTCTACTGTTCACACTGCCAAAGAAGCAGAACAAATTAAAGTGGCTTACTTGGGTAAAAAGGGCTTTGTACAAGAGTTAATGACATTTTTACGCAATTGTTCTCCAGAAGAACGTCCTTTGATGGGAAAAGCCATTAATGATTTAAAAGAAGATTTATCAGCGCTCTCTGAAAAGGCTTTGGAAGCATTCGCTTCTATCGAACAATCTCAAAGAATAGAAAAAGAAAAGATTGACGTAACCCTTCCAGGAAGAAAGAGGTTTTTAGGTAAAAAGCACCCTTTAAATATTCTTAAGGATGAGTTGATTTCTATTTTGGCTGGCATGGGTTTTTCTGTTCAGTATGGGCCTGAAATGGATTCGGATTATTATAATTATGAGGGGCTCAATTTCCCTCCCGATCATCCGGCAAGAGACATGCAAGATACGATTTATTTGGCTCCAGACCTTCTTTTGCGCTCCCATACAACGAATGTGCAGCTTCGTGTAATGGAATCTCATAAGCCCCCTATACGAATTATAGCTCCAGGCACGGTTTATCGTAATGAGACAATAAGTGCGAGGTCTCATGTGTTTTTTCATCAGATAGAAGGGCTCTATATAGATAAGAACGTTTCTTTTGCTGATCTTTTTTCTACTATGAGTGAATTTCTAAGTAAGTTATTTCAAACACATGTAGAAACTAGATTTCGTCCTAGCTATTTCCCTTTTGTAGAACCTGGCGTCGAGGTAGATATTCGCTGCTCTTCTTGTAAAGGTAGTGGCTGTCGCCTTTGTAAACAAACAGGATGGTTAGAAATTGCCGGTGCCGGTATGGTTCATCCTGAGGTTTTAAAAAATGGGGGAATTGACCCCGAAGTGTACTCAGGCTATGCTTGGGGGCTTGGTATTGAAAGACTCGCCATGCTTTTATACGGCGTAAAAGATATTAGGCTTTTTACGGAAAATGATTTGCGATTTCTTTCACAATTTTGATTGCTTTTATTTTCCTTTTTGGTATGATATGAGCCATCTTAAGGAAGAGTGGCAGAGTGGCCTAACGCGGCTGTCTTGAAAACAGCAGTCCCTTCGCGGGGACCGTGGGTTCGAATCCTACCTCTTCCGAATAAGATACCAATTCGGACCCTTGTACTCTAAGTGCGAGGGTATCGATCTTGGTGTGAGCTAGGTAATAGGCTCTGTTCTGAATTAATTTTCCACACTCAATTACATATTCTGTGGGCACAGCATTTCAATGCTCCCTAAAAGATCTTTTAATGCCAAAGCTGATGCTTTAGTGTTTTGGTTCAAAGTGCCAATAAAATTTTCCAGTTTATGTTCGACCCACTCTTTGGGAGGGGATTTAAAAGCGCTTTTCCTTTAAAATTCTAATCCTGGGATCTCTTCGTGGATTTTCTGACAGCGCCCTTCTACATCTTTGATAGCTTCTAAGACCACTTTAGAGAAGTTGTCGGCCTTGATAAAGTTGAGCGATTTTAGAACCTGCTCTTGCTTTTTTATGGATGAGCCAACTAGCGCTTGCCATCTTAGCAGGTGTCGGCGTTACCATCATAGTGATTTTGGTAAGTCTTCGGTTGTTAAAGTGGAAGAAGACTTAGCTTCTAGTGCCTGAGTAAGCTTTCCAGCTAAGTAAAGAGGGAAACATTGATTCCTTCCAGCTTTCTCTAAAGAAGGCCTCTTGCCACTTAAAATAACCTGAACGGGAGGATTATATTTTTCTGCAAATTTACTTAAGCTTTTTGCTTTAGTAACAGATCCTGATTTCACCTCGACAGGAACTACGCTACCATCAACTTCTAGTAAAAATTCCACTTCAGAGTTAGCTTCCTGCCAGCTAAAGAGAGCTTCTTGTCCGGCTCCTATAAATTCTTCAGCTACAAAATTTTCTGCAAAGTATCCTTTATAGCTGCCATAATCATAGTCTAAGATGGTTTTAGGTGGCAGATTTGTCATGATTCCTAGAATGCCGACATCAAATAGAAGGAGTTTAAAGAAGCTTTCTTTACTGTAGCCTTTAAAAGGAAGGTATCCTGTGTTCACAATATGTATTTTAATTAAAAGGCCTGCATTTTCGAGCCAGTCGATAGCTCCAGCTAAACGGTCGTAGTGGGAGATTCCTGGTACAACGCCTTTGAATTTAAAACGACTAATTGAGCCGTCCTGTGTTTGCTGTATTTGCGAGGGGATTGAGTTTAGGATGCGATCTATGTGCATTGCATTGACTTTTCCAGAGTGTTTGGCAATGTCTGCGTAGTAGGACAGGACAAGATCTTTCTGTTTTTCTCTTGCTTTAGAAAAAGCTGTAAAGGGATCTTCTTTGTGCAAGAGATAGGAAGAAACTACTTCGGGTAATCCTCCGACAATGAAGTAGTGTTTCAGTCTCTGCCATAAGTGTTCGTGAACAACTTCAGGAATAGAATTTTGCGTGGGATGATGCAAAAACTGCAAAGACTTCTCATCGTCATTTGCCATCAGGAACTCTTCAAACGTCATAGGTTTTAGAGCTAAAAATGTCACTTTACCAACGGGAAAAGACCCTGAGTTTAGATGGATTCCTAAAAGAGAACCTGCTCCGCAGATAGCAAGCTCTCGGCACTCTTCACAAAAGTATTTTAAACTGGTAAGAGCTTTTGGGACCTCTTGGATTTCATCAAAAATCACAAGGTCTTTATGAATATCTATGGGTTTCCCTAAGTGAAAGCTTAATTCGTTTAAAATCCTTTGAGGAGAGAGGTCTTGCTCAAAAATTTTAGATAAACCAGGGTTTTTCTCAAAATTAACATAGTGGTAGTTTGAAAAAGAGGTTTCCCCAAATTTTTTCAAAAGCCAGGTTTTTCCAACCTGTCTTACTCCTTTTAAAATAAGAGGTTTGCGATCTTTGCTATCCTTCCATTTTAATAGACTTTGCATCATAAGACGTTTCATTTCTTTTCTCCCGTTATCTTTGATGTTGCCAAAAAGTGACAATTTTGTCACTTTTTACGTGAAGAAAATGACAATTTTGTCACTTTTTACGTGAAGAAAATGACAATTTTGGGCCTGGTTCAAAGCTAGGTAATAGAATTAAAAAAAGTTAGTGTGTCTTTTCTGTTTCCCATTACAAGTTGGGTAGCTGTCAGTGGGGGGTAAAAAGCGGTTTGCTCTCTTCCCAATATATTGGCGAATAATGGCAATGGGAGTTTCTTCGCAGCTGTCCATAAAGTAGCTAGGAGACCATAGTGCTCCAACCAATAGGTTTTCACGAAGGTTTTCCTTCGAGGCTATTTACGAATTTTGACACTGCTATTTTTGGCGGGTAGTTTATAAGTAGATGAACGTAATTATCTTCACCATTAAATTCCATTAGTTTAGCTTTAAAATCTTTGCAAGTGCCGGCAAAGATCTCCAAAATCCCTACTGGAAATAGGAATTTTGGATGGAAGAATTGCTTAACACCCCATACCGGGCATGAGGACTGAAGGAACCAGATGGTCCGTTTGTAATGTATAGGCTTTACCCGGTATGACATCGACCCAGTTTGTATGAAAATCCGGATCTCCTTCTCCTTTTGACCAGACAAGAACTCTAAAGTACTCAGCTTTTTTAGGGATCTTTAGCTCAATCTTTCCTTGATTAGTAAGAATCTGTAAGCTGCCTGAATTTAGTTTTTCTCCGTGCATGATTGCCTTGTTGCCTTCGTCAATGTCTTTAGCAGAATTTGCCCATTGGACTGCTATTTTTGATTTTTGGTCTTTGATAGGATAGGATGTTTGATTGTCGAGCGTAATATTTTCAGTAAACCCGACTGTTGTTATCGCTAATAGAGAAAGGAAAATTAATAGAATATTTTTCATAATACCACCTTTGTTATTCAAGAGTTATCCCTTCTTGAGGAATGCATGGAGCATCTACATTTAATATTGGAGTTTTTAATGGAAAAGTACCTTCAGAGCAAAGCGTGGATGCTTTGCCGGTTCCTTTGAATGGTGCCTTTGGAATATGTACTGTTACATTTTTTATCATATTAACTGCCTCAGCAATTTCAAAATCACCGACCATGCTTAAGAGCTGGTAGCTTTCTTCTGGGGAAAGACCTTGTGTTCTTACTAAAAAATCAATGGCATTTTTAGATGCTAGTTTCATGGCTTCAAAAAGATCTACATTTAAGCCCACGATCATCCAATGCGTCGAGTTTTCAATAATTGGCCAGCTAAAGGCATTTCCCCCTTTTCTTTTTGTTTTGTCAAACACGCCTTCTGCTTTAAGATCTTTTCTTACGATAATCTGTAGGGTGATTGATTCAAATGAGGTCTCTAATGCTGTTATATCGATTTCCCCGTTACTTTGCATTGCATGGGAATCTCCTGTCCAAACAAGGGCTCCCTTTTGGAATACCGGTAGAAAAAGAATGGAGCCGGCCTGAAGCTCTGGTTGATCCAAATTTCCGCCAAAAGGCCCTGGAGGAACAGAATTGAATTCTCCAGTTACAGGTTGCGCTTTTTTGGTTTCTATATTAACGGGCCACTCTTTAGGCCAATCAAGGGGAGGGGCTACAGCTAATACTCCAGGAAAGGGTCTTAGTTGTAAACATACGCCTTTAGTGAATTCAGTTGTGTTGTTTTTCTTATCATATTTGAAATATTTTATCCTTGGTTTGGTAAATTCTGATAAAATCCCTTGAGTGGGACTTAAAAAGTTATATCCAAAGTCATTCAATTTAATATCAAGAATGCGAATTTCTAGAACATCTCCTGGTTCAGCATCTTCGATATAAACTGGACCAGTTAGCGTATGCATGCCACGTCTTTTTTGAATATCATGTGCTATATAAAATTTAGCTACGTCAGCTGGGGTTGTTTTATTAAAAACCATTTCATGGAGGCAACTGTTCCATGTTTCTATGGAAACAGTGTCACCTGAGCGAATTTTTACGGACGGTGGCTTATTTAGCGTAAAAAGTCCAAGGGTTGTTGTCTCTGGCGTTGCTGAAACCCTATAAGACTCTGCTGCTAGGGAAGTAGCGCTTAATATAACTGTGAGCAATGAGAAAATTTTTATTTTTTTTAACATAACCTTCCTGCTTTAAGTGAAAAATGTACATTTAATATTTGCTACAAAAAAAGACAAGAAAATATTTTTTATTCTAGAATAAGACTGTAAGTCTACCTGTAACTGCAAAGACACCAGACTCTCCGGGTTTTGCTCCAGGATTTGGAATATAGCTAAATACAGGCTGGAAGTAGATGGAACTATAAACTTGCGCTTGGTAGTAGCCTTGGAACATCAATTCCGAATACTGTGAAAAGATATGGGGGTTAAGACGAGACCAGGAAGTACCGATACCAAAAGAGTCATTAGGGCGCTTAGGGATTAACGAAAATACAGTTAGTCCTCCACCTACAAAAAGATTCATGGGGAGCGTTTCAGAATTATTCCAGCCAAGCTGAAAGAACCCGGAAAGATTTCCTTTATTTGCTGTATGAGAGTCTTTTATCCAGAGGGCTTGCGAACCAAATGCGTAAATACCACCTGTTCCATTTTCTTGCTCTTTACCGGCTTCTAAAAGCCCACTTTGATACCATCCACCAAGAGCTGCTATGCCGGGTTTAGGAGTGCTCCATCCATAGCCTCCTTCCATGATGGAGAAGTAGTACCCATTAAAATGAGGTCCCGTGAGTCCTGTTTGAACTCCTCTTGCCAAATTGCCATCGTAAACGCCTATATTGACATAGGCTTGTTTGATGGGAGATATTGTGGCCACCAGACCGTATACCGAGTTGTAGTAACCTCCAATAGCTCCTAGCAAAGTGGTGTTTACAAAGATGGGCGTATAGATGAGGCCTGTTACAGAAGGAATAGAAACAGCTGGATTTTCTGTAGGGACTGGTTTGGATACATTGTTGAAGTGATAAGTTGGAATCGTTTTTCCTATGCGTATACTGAATTTGTTATCAAGAAACTCTTGTCGTATCCACAGCTGGTAGAGTTCTGATCGATTTAAGGGAGGAGCTCCAGGTAGGCTATTATATCCTTGAACAACGCCTGCATCGGCGTTTGTGGGTTGTCCATTAAATTGCAGAAATTCTGCGCCAAAGAAAGCATTTTTCCATTTACACGCTTTATATAGGTTTATGGATAGATCGAGTATAAATAAGCTGTTTCCAGTCCAGTGCCTACTGTTTTGATTGGTTAAAAGAACGTTGTAGTCTCCCATCCATAGGCCTCCAAGTCGAATGCCAGATTCTTCTGGGATACGAACTAAGTGTCCAAGCTCTCCAGTGCCTGTCAAGATATTGACAGCGCCAGGGTTTCCGCTGATGCCGTGCTCAGCTTCTTCTGCATAGATAAGCGTGGATTTAATAACTAAGAAAGACAGGGCAGATATGAGGCAAATGCGGGTCATAAAAAGGAACCTTTGTTAGCTAGAAAAGCATCGCCGTGTCTAAGGTAAATTGCTAATAATTTAGCTTCTTTGCCGAAAAAATTCTCTTCAGTCGTGATTTTTTCTGATTTGGCTGATTATAGAGATGTTATATCCAGTCAAATCCTTTTTGTCTAGATAGTTATCGGTGAATGATGTTAATACATTTTTTAGGTTTTTAGTTTTTAGAGATAAGGCAGGTCTATCCCTAGGTTATCGACTAAAAAAAGGAAAGATAAAATGATTTGCAGGTTTTCTTGGGAGTTCGTACAATCGTTATTATAAAATAGGGAGGGAGGATATTTCTAAGCAAACTACTGGTTACTTAGCCCCTGAAGGTTTTGATGAAAACCTTAGAGCGGAGCTAAAGAATATTACCAATCAATATGGGAGGCTATTTATTGCAGAAGGACCTCCTCAGGAAGTGTATTGGGTTCAAAATATTTGGTTTAATCCTCAGGTGATTGTATTTAACTCTATTTCTGAGGCAGCTAAAAAACTGCGAGAGCTGCAAAAGCTTTGGTCATTTTATCCTTATAATAATATGCGAAAAGGAGTTTTAATCTCTGAAAAGCTCCCTTATTTTTCTCCTAAGCCTCTTATTTTCCCCTCATCCCTTCCACAGTCTCCTTTGGGATCTTGGACTCTTTTAGATGAGAAGACGCTACTTGCTTCTTCTTTGTGCTCTAGCCCGTTTTCTCAAGGAGAAATTGTTTTTCAAGAGTCTAAAATTCCTCCGAGTAGAGCATACCTTAAGCTTTGGGAAGCATTGACGAGAATAGGGTGTATGCCTAAAGAGGGGGCTGTCTGTTTGGAAGTAGGAGCTAGTCCTGGAAGTTGGACTTGGGTTTTACAGCAGCTAGGCTCTAAGGTTATAGCAGTTGATAGAGCCCCTCTAGACGAGTCTATTGCTTCTCTTCCCGGTGTAGTTTTTATGAAAAAAGATGCGTTTTCTTTAGGTCCCGCTAATTTTCCGAAGTTAGACTGGATTTTTAGTGATGTAATTTGCTCTCCGGAAAAACTGTTAGACTGGATTAGCCAGTGGCTTGAAATAGATGCCAAAGTTAATTTTGTGTGTACGTTAAAGTTTAAAGGAGAGGGTGGCTATGAAATTATTAGAGAGTTTGAAAAGATAGAGGGAAGTCATATAGTGCACTTATTTCATAATAAACATGAGCTCACTTGGACTAGGATCCTAAGGTAGTATAAGGCTGATACAGCCTTCTACCCTTCAAGGATGGGGAAATCTTTGGGAGCACAAAACCTTTGGCCTCTATCGAGTTTTCTGATTTCCTCCATTTCTGAGTTTGATAAGGTGAAATCAAAAATAGCAAGGTTTTCTTTAAGGTGATCAAAGGATCCAGCTTTAGGTATAGCAATAATATCTTGTTGAATAAGCCATCTAAGTGCTATTTGAGAGGCGCTTTTATTGTACGCCTGGCCGATGGTATTTAGGGTGATGTCATTTTTAAATGCTCCTTTTGCTAAAGGACGATACGCTGTAATAGGTATATTTAGATTTTTACAGGTTGTAACAAGAGATTTTCTTTGCAAGTAGGGATGCAGCTCCACTTGATTCGTGGCAATAGGAAACTCAAAAGGAGTTAAAGTTTCTAGTAGAGCAGAGTTGAAATTGCTTACTCCAATAGAGTGAACTATGCCCTCATTTTTAAAGGCTAACATGGTTTCTAAGGTCTTTACTAGATTAACTTTGGGATTTGGCCAGTGGATAAGTAGTAGATCTAAGTAGTCCGTGTCTAACTCTTTTAAAAAGCGTGGAACAGCTTTTAATACATCATCTGGTAAGAGATCATCTATGGAAAGTTTGGTTGTTAGATAGATTTCCTCTCTTGGATGCGATTTAATAGAGAGGCCTATAGCCTCGTGATTTCCATAAACATCAGCTGTATCGATATGTCGATAGCCAAGATCCAAGGCTGTACGAATTGTTTTTTCACATTCCTTCCCTTGAAGCTGCCAGGTTCCTATACCAATAAGTGGGATTTTAGACATTTTATGTTACCTTTTGTTTTAAGGGGTTTTGCTTCTTAGGTTTTTTATAAATTGCAAGTGGGCATTGCTATTTGCATTTTTCTATTACGTAATTTGCAGTTACTCCATTAATTAGTAATCGTTTGTGTTTGCTGGTCTTGCCTGCAATTAGCTCAATTTTAGATTTTCCGATCTCT
Organism: uncultured bacterium; assembly: GCA_964439595.1. Taxonomy (GTDB): domain Bacteria; phylum Chlamydiota; class Chlamydiia; order Chlamydiales; family Rhabdochlamydiaceae; genus CAIJXB01. The sequence continues at coordinate 54,699 of CAYTOK010000002.1, forward strand.
AGAGTTTCTGCCATAAATTCTACTAAGAGGTCATTGGCCTTCCCTTTTTGGGGAATTGCTTTTAATCTGATTTTGAGAACGTTTTCTTCCCAGCCAACTAGCTCGTTGCAAGATGCTTTAATTACTACTTTAATGGCGATTTCAACGCCTTTTGGGTGGATTTTAAGATTTGGCATCTTACCGTCAACTATCCCGCCCTAAAGGACGCGGCTTATAGTTAAAAGAATTTTTTCTTGTAGAGAAATAGACTTTATTATGTAGACCGATTCTGTTCCAGCAAAGATCCTCGTAAGCGGATAAGGAAAATTCATTAGAAGCTTTAGTATAGGCCTCTATTAACTCCTCTAAAGCAGCCTTTGCAAAATTCGAAGCTTTTATTTTTAAAGCAATTGTTCTCTGCATTAGAATCACCCCTCCAAAGAAGAGTTTAGCATGCGTTAACAAAAAATTTATCACAAGAAAAAAAGAGGCAACGCTTCCCGCCGCTACTAAGGCAAGGTTCCACCTTATAACGTAAGTTTTTAAAAAGAAAGTAATTTCAGATTTTTCTGAATTTACAGAAAAACTGTTGCTTTATCTCAGTTATGTCTATATTTTTGTTATAAAAATGTTATGCTTTATTAAAATTTAAAAAAACGAACGAATGGATTTTACTATGTTTGGGTTCTATCTTTTATTTTTCTATCTCTATCTCTTTTTTTCTGGCTTTGCCTATGCAGACGAATTTTTTATTAGAGCATTTGACTTGGGAGGAGGTGGACTAAAAACAGCAAGGCTTCTTTATGATACAGATTCAGAAAAGATGAATTGGATAGAGCCTCAAACCCAACTTGGAAAATGTCCTGATGCATTAGAGGTGAAAGACTGGATTCGGATAGCTTTAAAAGAAAAAACACAGCAAAATTTAGATGAAGAAATAGCAGCAGGGTATTTTTTTGGCTTTTCTCTTGCAGGTTTAGATAAACTGAGATCATATCCTCTTGTCTCTAGTGACATGAGCGTTCTTTGTGATCTACCAAAGGATAAGGTGGCGGCAATTGGCGATGGTACAGCGCATCTTGTAGCTTCTTTACACTTTTTAAAAAATAAGCTTCCTGAAGGTAGCGTATGGAATTTTGCAATTGGAACAGGAGTTGGTGTAGCTTATGCAGGAAGTGATCATAAGGTAGCTCCTATTTTTACAGTGTATAAGGCTTTTGGGTCTCTTCCTTGGAATATACAAGAGAGCGGTGGAGAGTATCTGGGAAGGGCTTGTAATTCTGGTGTTTTTGATAGAGCTCTTCAAAAAAATGATCTTGAACAATCTTTTTTACAGTTTGCAGAGGCATGGAAACCTTACTTAGATGTGGTTCTTTCTAATCAAAATTTGCCAAAGGTTGGTTCAATTGTCTTTACTGGAGGACATATCGATACATATAAAGATAAGCTTGTAGAGGTTCTTTCTTATTTAGAGCTTCCCGTTGTGTTATTTTCAGGGCCTCCTTGCGCAGGGCTTTTTGGAGCAGCTCTAAATGTTATGAACTCTTTTTCTCAGGGGATTCCTAGGGACTTTTCTTCTTTAAATGAAGAAGAGCTTCTTACGTATTTTGAAGAAGGTAAGGAGATTAGGGATCGTGATGCTCTGGGTTTAAGCGCTTTAGCTTTTGCTGTCCAAAAAAAATTGCCGCAGGTAGCCAAAGCTCTTATCCAAAAAGGTGCATGGGTTAATCTTCCCGACTTTGCCGGAGAAAGGCCGCTCGCTCTTGCGGTAAAGCAAGGGGACCTTGAGATGGTTCAGCTTTTATTAGATAGCGGTGCAAACATCCTTTTTAAAGATTATTACGGAAGGGATGCTCTTTTTTTTGCAAAAAAGAGCGGGGAGGAAAAGACTCTAGACCTACTAGAAAAGTTTAATTAGAGTATAGATAGCCACTTCATCTTAGATTTCCTTGGCTGTTTTTACACTAAGCAAGAGCTGAGGCTGTCTGAGTATTTATTTTTTTCTTTTACTATTTTGATCTAATCTTTACAATCTGGACTGAAAAACAGGAGCCTATTTTAAGCTCTTATTTTTAGAGCCATATGGCTTAAGAATATATCTAAACTAATAAAAAAGGATAGAAAATGAGTACGTTGATTTCCTCTGAAACGTTAACACCCTTAGATCAATACATGACCACTTATGGGGTTCCCTCTAAATATAAAAGCTCACTTGATGAGGCAAGCAAGTATGAACATATTGTTGTCTTCGATGATAGATCTTCGACGATCCAAGGGGAAAGTAGGGTTACCCTTATGGGAACCGCTAAAAAAATTATGGAATTTGCCTTTTTATCTAATTCTGAGATTTCTGTTTATTTTTTTAATAACCTTGAAGTAAAAACTTTTACCAGTTTTGAAGGGTTTAGTGCAGATTTGACTGAAAGGACCCCTTCTGATGCAATGCCCTTATTAGAAACTTTGGACCGCGTGTTAGAGCAAAGGACAAGTAATCCCACAGAAAAGAAAGTTATAGTGACAGTTCTTACTGCCGGACTTCTTGATGCAGGCGTTGAAGCTATTGCTAAGTGGTTTGCAGATCATATCGCTGTTGATGGAGCATATTTTGAAAAAGCTGCTTTTAGTTTTCAGCCCCATGTTAGTATGGATCTTTCTTCTTATAAAGAGTCCTTAGAAGGATTAGAGGGAGTACATGTAAGTATTATAGGAACCTACGAACAAGAAAAAGAAAAAGCTGAAGCTCATAAAGTAGAAGGCTCTGACTTTGAATATACGGAAGGGGAAGATCTTGTCAAAAGGCTCACTGACGCTATGAAGAAGGAAGCTGATGTATTAGAGGTTGATGCAATTCAAGTCCAAGAGGAAAATAAAAAGCCTATTGCTGCTTGCTGTATAGTATCTTAACTCTTTTTATCGCCTATTTTTGTAAAAAGTAGGCGGTTTTATAAGACTTCAGGTGTGACGGGAACAATGTCTTTGGTCTTAACTTTTTCGTCCACATAGGATGGTCTGTATACATATAATTTAAATATTTATTTTGTGAAAAACATTTTATATGTAGTTGCAAAACGGTTAAACTGCTATCTTTAAACCTTGATAAAATAGCTAAAAAGCATTCCGCATTATTTTAAAATAAAGGTATTGAATATGGAAAGAACTCTAGCCTCCTCATTGATGGAACACGTAGGAAAACCTGTAGAACTTAGAGGGTGGCTTAATACTGTAAGGTCAATGGGCAAATTGAATTTTTTGATACTTCGAGATCGGTCTGGGTTTGCTCAGATTTTAATAGAAGATAAGGCAGAGTACCAAAAAATTGCGCATTTACAAACAGGGTCTATTATTCGAGTTACAGGCGTAGCTGCAGCATCTTCTTATGCAGAGTCAGGAGTAGAGGTCCTGAGCCCTACCTTGCACGTGGAAGTGCCTATTAAAGAAGTATGCCCTATAGAATATAATAAGCCTGAATTACACTGTGAATTAGATTTTATTTTAGACCATCGTCCGATTTCTCTTCGCAATAGACAAATTCAGGCAGTATTTAAGATTCAAGCGGAAATGACCCATGCCTACCGCCTTTACATGCATGATACAGTAAAAGCTGTGGAGTATTTTGCCCCTAATATTTTAGGAGCTTCTTCAGAGGGGGGCTCTGAGTTTTTTAATGTGGATTATTTTGGTTATACAGCCACTTTAGCGCAAAGCAGTCAGCTGTATAAGCAAATTATGGTGGGGGTAAATGAGCGCGTTTTTGCTTTAATGCCTTTTTTCCGCGCAGAAAACTCGCAAACAACTCGTCATTTAACAGAGGGAAAGCAGTTTGAATTCGAAATGGGTTTTTTCGAGCACTGGCATGAAATTATGGATGTGCAAGAAGGTTGCATAAAATTTATTATAGAATATCTCCATAAGGTATGTGCCTATGAGATTCAAGTACTTGGGGGACGTATTATAAAAGCGCCTAAGGAAGTTCCTTTTCCTAGATTGACTTTCAAAGAAGCGCAGGAGCTTTACTTTACAAGAACGGGTATCGATGAAAGAGATGAGCCAGATTTAAGTCCTGCAGCAGAAAGAGATCTTTGTAAGTATGCTGCTGAGAAATTTGGCACAGATTTAATTTTTATTACAGATTGGCTAACAAGTAAGCGTCCTTTTTATGCTTTCAAAACAGAAGGAAATCCTAGCCTAACAAACACATTTGATCTTCTTTGCGGTGGAACAGAAATCACCTCAGGCGGACAGCGGTGCCATACGTACGACTCAATGGTAGAGGGGATTAAATCTAAAGGAATGAATCCAGATAGCTTTTCTGATTATTTGAGTATTTTTAAATACGGAATGCCTCCTCATGGCGGTTTTGGTATGGGGTTAGAGCGCCTTACAATGACAATTCTAGGGCTTAAAAACATTAGAGAGGCTTCGTTGTTTCCTTCCGATCCTAAAAGGATCGCGGGGAATCGCATTAAAGCAAAACTTTTTTTTGGTTCAGAAAATATTCGTAATGAGATCATTCGTCTTTTAAAACATCAGGAGATTCCTTTTAAGCATATAGTTCATGAAAAGACTTCTACATCGGAAGAATCAGCAGCAGCTCGCGGCTCTAAGTTAAGTGAAGGGGTGAAGTCACTTATTTTACGAGGTAAAAATACCAAGAAAAACTATCAGTTTAACATACCGGCACACTTAAAACTCGATATGAAAGCAGTTACAGAAGCTGTAGGGGAAAAGTGTGAATTTGAAGATCCTGCTGTTATTTTAGAGAGGTTTGGTCTTGTTATTGGCAGCGTGCCACCTTTTGGTCAACTTCTTAATTTGGATACATTTTTTGATGAGATGATTTCTTCCGGGGAAAACGCGGCGTTTAACTGCGGCCTTGTTACAGAATCGATTCTTATGCCGGCAAAAGACCTTTTAAGCATTGTTCAGCCTAAAATAGGTCCTTTTGCCAAGGAATAGCTCTTCTTCTGGCTCACTCTTGAGAGTGGGCCAGAGGATTTTATTTTTAAAAATTTAACAGATCACTTGTCTTCTTCTTGTAACCATTGGATAGCCTCATACAAAGTGGCATCTCCAATCTCGGTAATTTGTTCAGGTGTGATACCATCTGTGTATATTCTTCCTAAGCGATCTGCTAAATAAGTAGTCGCAAGAAAGATAATGGCTCCGTCACTAAGTGAAATAGCTTCGTTTGCTGAAGTATAACCACCTGTTTTTTGTCCAAAGACCCTCGTCTGATCTTGCCCTAAAAAAGCAACTGTTACGGCTTCTCCTGAGCTTGCTGTCTCTTTATCTACAAGAATGGCAATTTGAGGATGTGGTTGACTTAAGCAGTAAGGTGATGTGTTAAGTAAGTATGTTTCAGGTAAGTCTTCAAGATTCCAAGCGTAAGAGTCTCCTAGGCCATTTGAGAAAAATCCGAAAATGTTTCCTTTAATGAATGGTCTTAGCCCTAAAACCATAGGCCACATATCCCCTCCGGAATTTCCTCGTAGGTCAATAATCCATTTACCAGGTTTTTTTTTATCTAAAGTTTGAATTTCTTGCTGAATGCTCATAGTGTATTCTTTTAATTCATTTTCAGATAATGAATAACAAGATGGAATTAGCAAATAACCAATTTGGTTTTCTATTAGCTTGCTACATGATTGAATCACACTAGCAGATTGATTATTATTTCTACTTTCTAGATATTTGACTTGAGTAGGTCTTAGGAGGAAACTGTGATTATCGTTTAGTAGGGACAGGGCCAGTTCGATTGCTTCGTAGGTGTCTTTTGTCGTCACGGCATTTGCTGCTTTTTTATACACTTCTATTTTTAATAAATTCCAATCAAGAGCGTTTCTATTTACCGAACCTTCTTCCATATAAGAGAGGGCTTCTTCAAGATAGCTGGAGGCTTCCTTTCTTAAGTGAAATTCTTGGGAGAGTTGATTTTCAGCGGTTGCCAGTGCATAGGTATTTGCAAGTAATACACTAAACAATAAAAATAATTTCATAAATATTTTTCGGTGATTTTGGGATTTATTTTACAGTTTGAGCTAAGGGAGTAAATCCTAGCTTTTCAAAACTTTTTAAAAGCTCCTGGTTTTCTGGTCTTTCAAATGTGCCACTTTTTTCAAGCCATTGGATATAGTTTTTAGGAATTTCTGATAAGAGCTTTCCTTGGTGCTTGCCAAAGGGCATACGAGATATGGTAGAAGGAACACTAAGAAGAGAGAGGATGGTTTCTATTGATAGGTCATCTGTCATTTGAGAGAATATTTCGTGTAAAACAATAACATCGTCAAGAGCTCTATGTGCTTGATTAGAGGCAATCCCATAAACTTCTCGTAAAAACTGAAGGGGATGTCTAGGAAGATCACTGCGGTATTTTCTAGCCCATTTAAGAGAATCTACATAAGGCCAAGAAGGAAGTACCAGCTCATTTCTTCGACACTCAGCTTCAAGGAAGGGTTTATCAAAGGCATCGTTATTATGTGCTATAAGAACAGCACCTGGTCCGCAGAAGTCAATAAAAGCTTTTCCTACAATAGCAAAAGAAGCCGCATTTTCTACCATAGCATCTGTGATATGGTGTACGCTTGTTGCTTCTGGAGGAATTGGCATGCCGGGGTTAATCAGCTCACAGAAGCTTTCTTTAGTAAGGGGATTATAGGCTGCTATTTCTATAATTCTATCTTTATCAGAGCGTATTCCTGTTGTTTCAGTGTCGTAGTAGATGGCGTAAAGAGGGGAATTAGACATGGAGCTCCTGTTTTAAAGGTTTTTGTAGAAAAAATAGAGATGTTGTGATTTTATATCATCTCATTTCTGAATGTATAGGAAAAAAATGCGAAAAATTTTTTTTATCTATTTTTGCCTTTGTAGTTTTGGTTTTTGTTTGCCTTTTTATGGAACTGCTATAGATCCCGTTGTATATTTTACTTCAGAGAGCGATCTTTCTAAAAAGTTTATAGAGTATGTGCAAAAAGAGACCGATTCTATAAAGATGGCTTCTCATCGCCTTTCTGATTTGCAGGTGATTCGCGCTTTAATTGCTGCGCATAAAAGAGGTGTTTCTATCGAAGTCTTGGTGGATCCTGTTACGGTGACAATTAAAACCCCCATTAAGCTCCTAGTCGATCAGGGAATTAAAGTACTTGTGTGGAAAGCTGATGGTAAGAAGGGGAGTCCTGCAAAACACATGCATCATACCTTCTGTATTTTTGGTAAGGCTACCTGTTGGACGGGATCCTATACCTTTTCAGTAAAAAAGGTATCTCACCATCAAGAAAGCTCTCTTGTTTTACAAGATACAAAAACCTGTGCTGATTTTCTGAAAGAGTTTGATAGGATGGTTATAGGGGCAGAGCTTTTTTCTTCTTATATAGAAAAAAAAGAGGCGTTAAGAAAAAAAAAGTAAGGGCCGCTAGAAATAGCAGCCCCTAGTTTGATCGGAAGAATTGGGGGGGCGAGGCTAAAGAGCTTGATTTAGTTATATTTTTTGATAATTTGGATTTTATGGAATTTAAGCTATTAGCTCCGCCATGAAGCTAATAGCTTAAATAGTTATGGTTATGCGCTCTCTTCGATTTATTCTGATTTAGAGAAGAAGTCTTTTTTAGGGAAGAAGTCTTTAAGGACTTTTTTTGCCAAATCTGTCTCTTTTATAGCAATCGCTGCGTTTCCAAAATTTTCTGCAGTTTTTCCATCAATTTTTTCACAAGCACTTATGAGTTTTCTTTGTACTGCTTCTTTTTGTCTTATTTCCTGTGTTAATAAATTTTCAAGATTTCCTTGATTGTCGTTCCAATAGTTTTCGAGCTCTGTTTTGCTATTATCTACTAGTTCTGAGTTAAAGTAGTAAGAAGCAACCCATGCGACTATGCCCATACTAATAGGAATACCAAAAAAAAATCCAAATTGTCCGGCTGTTTTTAGTGCTGTTACAACTACAGACGTAAACGGCAAAAGAAATAAAGAAGTTAGAGCAAGTGCCAGGATTCCGGTCATAGCAGCAGTACTTGTTCTTAAGGAGGGACCAGTATTTGATCGGATGTAGCAATTAACTTTTTTTGCTAACTCTGAAGGTCTATCTGTAGTTTTTTCTAGGTTTGCCAATAAATTTAGTGCTCTTGTTTGTTCAGAATTTCCCTTCTCGAAGACTAATCCTCCAAGTGTAGCACGGTTAGATACTGCTGACATATTTTATCTCCTTGTTGATGTTATTAATTATTAATATCTCTTATTGTAATCTTAGTATAAACAGTCATTGTACTATTTATTGTTTTTCTTTGACAATTTTTTGTTTTGATTAAGAATTTATATTTTCACATTAAACACGCATCTAATTATTGATTAGTTATTTATGGAATGGCCTTGTAATTGCTTGTTTATGGTGCTTTTTGGCAGAGATTTTTTTTCTTATATAGAAAAAAAAGCGGCGTTAAGAAAAAAAAGTAAGAGCCGCTAGAAATAGCAGCCCTTATTTTGATTTTATACTGTTATAAGTTTATCAACTAAAGGCTCAATTACGTAATAGTCAAGTAAGCCCGGATATATTCCAGGTCGTCCTAAGAAAGAGCCAAGTTCGATGGAGGACTCAGCTATGAGCGCTACTTGGGTTAATCTCCATGCTGTAAGGAATTTAAATGCAGTAGGATTTGTAGCCTGGCTAACGATAGCTCCATGCTTAGCAATCATGATTCCGGTTGCAGCAAGGGATGTTATGAAGTGCACGCCCATGTACATGCCCCAGCCACCTACAGCAATACATGCTGCCGGTAAAGATAGGCATGCCCCTGCAAGGCCGAGTGCCACGGCTCCAAGAGTCGTTGGAGCTATGGCATATGTGGCAAAAACTCCTGCTACAGCTAGGGTTATGTGGATAGCTGTTTTTAGTAGATGCTTTTTTTGTTGTGTTGCTTGTTCTACAGAAGGTGCTGTTGCTAGGTTGTATAAATTTGCTCCTATACTAATCATAATTTTCTCCTTTTCGTTTTATATAATTCAATCTGTTAATGTATATGAAATCAATAGATTTATTTAATTTATAATAATAGATATCGCAAATTGTAATTAATTGTGTTAATCTATGTGGTATTATGCATGTTATTGTCGTTTTTAACAATCTTTTTTTGATTAATAATTTATATTTTTATATTAAACATGTATCTGGTTATTTATTAGTTATTTATGGGATGGCCTTATAATTGCTTATTTGTGGTGCTTTTTGTAGGGCTGGGGCTAGGTTCTTGGGTCTTAGGGGAGAGGTCTGTAAAAAAAGCTTCTCAAATTTCCTATTCCTGTGTATCCTGTTGGTAATTTTCGGAGTAATTATGGGTAAAATTTTGTGTATTTTGCTTGCTACAGCAGCTTTGACCGGGTGTTATCAAATCCATTCAGATGATGATTTAAGGGCCGTTCCTGTGACAAATAATCCTAATATCGTCCCTCAATCTAACGGGATGGGGCGATTTATCGCCATGCCATAACTATGCTTGTTGAATATATAGAAAAAAGTTTATTATAAGAAAAACGGGATGGGGTGTAATGGAAAAAGAAAATCAAGTTGCGTATCAGTTTTTTCCTTTTGATTTAAAAAAAACGATTCAGACTGTAGGAAAAGAAAAGCTTATTGATTCTCTAAGAGTTATGTGTCTAATTCGCCATTTTGAAATTCGAGCAGAGGCAGCTTATCAACAGGGAAAGGTTGGGGGCTTTTTTCATGCTTATATAGGGCAAGAAGCTATTCAGACAGCAGCGGTTGCCTCTATGGGTCCTGATCAGTGGTGGGCAACTTCGTATAGATGTCACGCCTTAGCGTTGCTTTTAGGAGTGCCGGCAAATGAGCTTATGGCTGAGCTCTATGGAAAGGCTACAGGAAATGCCTTGGGAAGGGGAGGCTCTATGCACTTTTTTTCCGAGCGCCTTCTTGGAGGTTTTGGTATTGTCGGGGGGCAGGTTCCTATTTCTACAGGCGCCGCTTTTTCTTTAAAGTATCAAAAAGAGGTAAAGGGGTTAAAAGAGGGTAAAAAAGGGGATGTTTCGGTTTGTTTCATGGGAGATGGCGCTGTAGTTCAAGGAGCCTTCCATGAGTCTCTAAATCTAGCAGCTCTTTGGGATCTACCCTGTATCTATGTCATTGAAAACAATCAGTGGGGCATGGGAACGAGTGTGGAAAGAGCTGTCAGCGTCGCTCCTATAGCGGAGATGAAAGCCCCCGGATATGGGATGAAGGGATATACCTTTGATGGTATGGACTTTTTTGCGTGTTTTGCCGGGTTTCAGCATGTTTTTGAAGAGGTTAAAAAAACTTCAAAACCAGTGCTTGTAGAGGTTATTACAGAGAGATTTAGAGGTCACTCCATTTCTGACCCCGCTCTTTATCGCAGTAAGGAAGCCCTGCAGTCTTGCATGAATAAAGATCCTATACAGCTTTTTCTAAAGGTTCTTATTCAAGAAGAGATTGTTACGCAGGAGCTTTTTGAAAAGATGGACGCCGAACAAAGAGAAGTGGCTATTGCTTCCATGAAGTTTGCGGAAGAGAGCCCTTTGCCCAATCCTATTTACTTAGAACAAGATGTTTTTGCTCCATAAAATGGTAAAAGAGGAACGATAAGAATGCAGATAGTAGAACTACGAGAAGCGATAAGACAAGCCCTTAATGAAGAGATGCAAAGAGATCCTTCTGTTTTTATTCTTGGAGAAGAAGTCGCTGAATATAACGGCGCTTATAAAGTAACTAAGGGAATGCTGGATAAGTGGGGCTCCAAAAGAGTGATAGACACTCCTATTTCAGAACTTGGCTTTGCAGGGCTTGCTATTGGCGCTGCCATGACAGGCCTTAGACCTATTGTAGAGTTTATGAGCTTTAATTTTTCTTTTGTAGCTTTAGATCAGATCATTTCTAATGCTATTAAAATGTATTACATGTCGGGAAATCGGTTTTCTGTACCTATTGTTTTTAGAGGGCCTAATGGCTCTGCTGCGCAGGTCTCTTCGCAGCACTCTCACTGTGTAGAGGCTCTTTATGCTAATTTTCCAGGGCTTATTGTTATAGCTCCAAGTAATGCTTATGATGCTAAAGGACTTTTAAAGTCAGCTATTCGAAATAATAATCCGGTGCTGTTTTTAGAAAGCGAAATGCTTTATGGTGAGAAGATGGAAATTCCTGAAGAGGAATATCTTGTGCCGATAGGTAAGGCAAAGATTGTTAGACCTGGATCTCATGTAACTCTTGTTTCTCATGGACGTATGATGCCTTTATGTAGTAAGGCTGCAGAAGACATGGCAAAGAAAGGAGTTCAGGTAGAGGTTATTGACCTTAGAACTATTAAACCTCTGGATATACAGACAATAGCAGACTCCCTTAGAAAAACGCATAGATGCGTTCTTGTAGAAGAGGGACATATTTTTGGTGGAATTACCGCTGAGGTGGGCTTTCAGTTAATGGAACATTGTTTTGATGATTTAGATGCTCCTTTAATAAGGGTAGCACAAAAAGAGACGCCCATGCCTTATTCTAAAGTTTTAGAAAAAGAAACTCTACCGACAAAAGAGCGTATTGTGCAAGCATTAGAAAAAGCTCTATCATAACAACGAAAAAAAATTATTTAGGAGTGTAACAAAGCCATGCCTTTTACCCTGACTATGCCAAAACTTTCTCCCACAATGGAAGAAGGACTTATTACAAAATGGCAAAAAAATGTAGGAGATCTAGTTGTTGCTGGCGATGTGTTATTTGCTGTGGCAACAGATAAAGCTACTGTAGAATATAGTGCTTTAGATGGCGGTTTTTTACGTTCCATTTTGGTTGACGGGGGACAGGAAGCTAAGGTCGGGCAGGCTGTAGCTATTTTTACTCTATCTAAAGAAGAAGACATTTCTTCGTATAAACCAGAAGGGATCTTGCCCGAGGTAAAGGAAGAACTCGTTTCAGTCCAACCTTCCAAGGAAGATTCTGTGGTTTCTTTTACACCAAAAGAGGCTCCTCTTGCTAAACAAGCAGCATTTATTCCGGAGCCCCCAGTAGAGAGCTATAAGTTTCCTTTTCCTTCAGGATTTGTTGATTCTAGAATCAAAGCAACACCTTATGCAAAAAAAATAGCAGAAGAGCAAGGGTTAGATCTTTCGACCATTAAAGGGTCAGGGCCTGGAGGAAGGATTGTAAGTGAAGATTTGGAGATGGGACAAAAAAGCGGGTACGTATTTGGAGCTAGAACCACTCCTTCTCTTACTTCTGGTTCATATGAAGAAGAATCTCTATCTCCTATGAGAAAGGTTATTGCAAGTAGACTCCAGCAAGCGAAATCTTTCATTCCTCATTTTTATGTCACTCAGCAAATTGATGCTGAACCTATGATGGCTCTAAGAGATCAGCTAAAAAATGGAGAAGTGAAAATCACTTTTAATGACATTATAGTAAAAGCAGTAGCTATGACACTGCGAGATCACCCTAATTTAAATAGTGGTTTTAACAGTGTTTCTCAATCCATTATTCGCTTCAAGACAATTGATATTTCTATTGCTGTAAGTATTGAAGAAGGCCTCATTACCCCTATTCTTCGCTTTGCCGATTATAAGAATTTAGGGCAGATCGCTGTTGAAGTAAAAGCTTTGGCTAAGAAGGCTCACGCTGGAAAGCTTGCTCCTGAAGAATATAAAGGAGGCTCTTTTACTATTTCTAATTTAGGGATGTATGGTATTTCTGAGTTTAAAGGCATCATCAATCCTCCTCAGGCTGGGATCCTATCCGTTGGGGGAATTGAACAAAAACCTGTTGTAAAAGGTGGCTCTGTTGTCGCTGGGCATGTTATGACTTTATCGCTTTCTGCAGACCATCGTGTAGTTGATGGCTCTGATGGTGCTAAGTTTATGAAGTCACTCCAAAAACTTTTAGAAAACCCTGCGCTTCTTTTGCTTTAGCGGTCTAGTTTTAAAAACTTTTTCAGAGTGGTTGTGAAATTCTGATTTCGTGTTTTTTACTTGCCTTTCAAGGAATTGTATTGTAAGGTTCTTTTAAATTTTTCATAAAGATTTATTTGGGGGGGTAAGGCCTATGATATGTTGTAGATTAGGAAATTTAGAGTCAGGTGAAATTACTGTCAGAGAAGAAAGTAGAGAGCAGAAGGAGAGGCTTGTGCTTGCCAAAGTTTTTGCCTTTATGCTTGCTAAAACTAGGCTTCCCCCGACTCTTTGCTGGGAAGTAACAGCACAAAAAGAAGATTTTTTTTTGCATTTGCGCATAAAACATTGTTTTATGGCTATAGCTATTCATAACAAGCAAGGTTTTGCGATAGCTGCACATCAGGCAGCTGGGCTTTTTTCTCAGATACTAGGACATGGCTTCGAAGAAGGAGTGAACATACTTTCTATAAAAAGGGAAAAACAGTATGTCTTTCTAATTTCTGTTTTTACTAATAATAAAGAAAATTCAAGAAAGCCAGCTTTGGACGTGAAAAAAGTAGAGGTTGTGTGGGGAGCAGAAGAAAAGAGAAAGGCATTTATTGAACTTCGAAAAAAATGCAATTCTTTGGCTTTCCGTAATGAATTTATTTCTTTTTGTGCTACAGCCCCGACTCTCACTGTCGTTATGACGTTTGTTATAGTGCAGTTAAATGGATTTAGGAAGGGATCTTTTTCTGCTGGAAATCAAGAGGCTTTTACTACAGTTTTTTTTGCGACAGTAGCGGTAATTTCTTTGCTATTTGCAGGAGCTGTTATTCAGGCAGCTAGCACAGCTAGAGATTATAGTTTTAAAGGAAGTCAATCTTTTGAAAGCTATCAGAAAGCAATAAGGGATTTAAAATCCGGGCGGGCTGATTTTTTCTAAGAGGAGTAACTAAGAAGGCAAAAGCTTTGCTACTTTCTTTTCTAACTCTTCGATGCGCTCTACGTACTGAGAGATTTTTCGAAGGTGGACTTGCTGTCTATTGTAGTCTGCTAAAGGCTGAACAGGGGCTCCTCCATACTTTCCGGCTTTAGTAAGGCTCTTACTTATGCCTCCTCTTGAAGCAACCAGAGTTCCATCGGGTATTTCTAAATGCCCGGTTACCCCACACTGGCCTCCTAAAATAACATGCTTTCCTGTTTTGGCAGATCCGGAGATTCCGGTTTGGGCTACTATAAGATTATGAGGGCCCAAAGAGACGTTGTGACCTATCTGTACTAGGTTGTCTATCTTTGTCCCTTGAGAGATTATAGTTTTTTTAAATCGGGCTCTATCGATAGTTGTATTTGCTCCAATTTCTACGTCGTCTTCAATTTCTACGATGCCTAGTTGGTCTAACTTAGAGTGAATCCCTTGGGCATTTGTTGAAAAGCCAAACCCACAAGATCCAATGACGGCTCCTGGTTGGATAACTACACGATTTCCTATAACAGACCCTTCTCGAATAGTAACATGAGGATGAAAAAGGCAGTGACTGCCAATTTGACTTCCAGGTCCTATGCTGACATGAGCAAAAATTTTTGTATTTGCTCCAATAGTTACTCCTTGGTCTATCACTCCATAGGGTCCAATCTCTACACCTTCTCCTAAAATGGCAGAAGGGTGTATAAGTGCAGTTGCGTGGATCCCTGTAAATCCTGTTTTAAGGTAGGGACTATCTAAAAATAAGGAGGCGACTTGCTGAAAGGCTAGAGAGGGATTGTCACAGATAAGATAGTTGTTTTGAGGAAGAATATCTTCTTTTGAAGAGATAAAAACAGCTCCGGCTAAAGAGCGAAACATGGCCTCTTTATAACGAGGGTTAGCTAAAAAAGATACATCCAAAGAGGTGGCTGATTCAAGGGAATCAACGCCCGTTATGATATGCTCTGGATTACCCATCAAAGAAGAATTAGTTAATGTAGCTAATTCCTTAAGTGTATATTTTTTAGCTAACCGGTCTCGCATTATTTTCCTTGTCCTTCCGCTTTAGGTGCTTGATCTGCATTTTTCTTTGCATTTTGATCAAAAGTTTTATCCATTTCTGCTACAACTAAATTAGTTATATCCAAAGAAGGATCATAGAAAAAACAAGCTTCTTTATTAAGAACAGCTGTTTTTTTCTGTGATTTTGCAACTGTAGCAGCAGCTGTAGCTACTTCTGCGCTAATTTGCTGTACAATTTTCATATTGCTTTGATTTAGCACCTGGTAGTACTGGTTTTGGTAACGCATCATATCTTCATTTAAAGCGCGGACTTTTTCACGTAACTCCATTTCTGCTTCAGGAGAAAGTCCGTCCATATACTCAGCATCATTTAGCTTTCCAGCTAGTTCATTAAGTTCTTTTTCAGATCCTTCAAGGTGTGATCCTAGTTGTTTTTTTAGATTTTCAAAGTTTACTTGTTCTGCTTTTCCTAGTTTTGAATCAGAAATACAGTTAGCAAAGTTAACAACTCCAAAGTTTTCAGCAGCGGATAAGCTACCGGCAGAAAGACAGCATAAAAGTAAAAATCTTTTTATTTTTTTTTCGATCATAGTACGATTCCTTATGTTAAAATTGTCCACCCATAGAAAAGAAGAACTTATCTACTTGGTGTTTACGGTCGGCCGGGTTTACTGGAAAACCCATACCTAAAACAATAGGTATGCGGTTGAGTAAATCTACCCTAGCTCCGAAGCCGTAGGAAAAACGGAGTAGGGGTATCTGAAACCTATGCATAGAAATAGCTCCTGCATCGGCAAAAACAAAGACATCGAGCATTTTAATTACTTCTTGTAGGTATTCCATAGATAGAAGGGTAGAAGAAATTCCTCCTTCAGGATCTTTTGTCTTTTTAAAAAGAGGACCTAGAGAAAATGCTTTATAACCTCTCACTGAGTTTTCTCCTCCAAGGAAGAATCGTTCCCCTATGTAAATGTCCCTAGGGTTTGGTGTTTTTAGTATGGGATCAATAAAGCGAACATCAAAACGGTATTTCATCGTTCCCTTGCGCCAAATAGGCGTGTAGTAGGAGTTAATGTACCCAAAGCGTAGGAAGGAAACATCTCCTCCTACTCCTACAAATTCCCCTTCTATAAAAGAGCGAAATCCTCTACGTGGTCTTATAGCGCTATCTGTGGAGTCGAATGTAATTGACGAACTGATACCTGAAACAAGACCTCCTTGATCCACTTGATTTCTTTCTTGCGAGCTTGCTTTTGAATCAACATGTGAGTTAGTTTGCTTGATTCTATACTTAGTTCCAAGAGTCCAGTAGGAGTTTAGGGGGTAAGAAGCATATATTGAGCTTCCAAGGTTATTGGTGTGGTAGTCTTTGGACTGGAGATCACTTCTAGAATAGGTGGAATCTATTCCTACCCTCCACAGACTATCTCTAAAATAGGGAGTCATCCAAGAAAGGGTGTAAGACTTTTGTTTTGCTCCAAAACTGACTCTTGCTCTTACAAATTCACCGCCGCCGCGAAGCGCTGAGAGTCCATCTTTAAAGACCCTCGGGACTCCTGCTATATTAAAGTTACTCTCTGCTAAATCTAATCCGCCAAATTGTTCATCTGCCGAGCTGAATCCAAAGAATAAACTAATGTTTCCTGTTGTTGTTTCGTCAACTTCAATATAGACATCGCGGTAGTTTTCTCCTAAAAGCACATCATCTTGTGTCCGGACTGCGTACACATTTACCGTTTTAAAATATCCGATGCTTTCTAGTCTTTGCTCTGTGATTTTTAGCTTTGCCGTATCGAAAATCTCTCCTGGAATTAAAAGGGATTCTCTTAAAATTACATGAGCTTGAGTTTGTGTATTTCCAAGGACATGAACAAGACCTATTTTGTATTGCTGTCCCTCAGAAATCCAAAACTCTACATTGTAAATATCTTCATTAGGTTTTAGCTTTGTTTCGTATTGTACGTTTGTTTCAATATAGCCTTTACGACCGCAAAGATCTTTAATGTTTTGTGCTGTTAAGCGGAGCTTTTCAGGGGAATAAATATCACCGGGTCTTGCAAGGAATTGCGCTTCGATCTCTTCATCAGAAAAAATAGCATTCCCATTGAATGCAATTTTCCCGAAGTGGTAGAGGTTTCCTCTATCGGCATCGATTTCTATGACGATTTTTCCTTCGCTAGCAGATTCTGTTACAGAAATTTTGACCTTGGCGTCAGCATATCCTTTATTTTGTAGGTAATTAACAATTGTAATTTGATCTTGTTCCAAAGCATTTTCTTGATAGATGCCGCTTCCGGTAACCCAACTTAAAAGGAGATTGTATTTTTTTGTGTAGATCATATCGAGGAGTTGGCTTTGTTCTTCCTTAGTAAAGCCGTGAAAACGGATATTTTCTATTTTTCCGGATCTGCCCTCCTTAATACGGATAATAATGTCTACTTCATTGGTTTTAATGTCAGGAATAGCTTGGTATTCTAATAAAGACTCAAAATATCCTTTTTTTACATAGTAATCTTTAACTTTGTTAAAAGCTTTATTAAAGGCTTGTCTATCAAAAATGGTGTTTGATTTGATGTCTAATTCTTTTTGTAAGGTTTTTGTTTTAACGTGAGAGTTACCTTCCCATTGAATGGACCTGATTGTCGGTTTAAGCCATACTTTCAAAGAAATATGAAGACGACCGTTATGGACTTCTAAAAGTGGTTCTACGCGATCATATTCTTCCGAAAGAGTTTTTAAATCGTCATCAAACGTTGTTTGCGAAAAGGGGTCACCTATTTTTGTTTTTAACTTACTTAGCACAGTTTTACTGTCAAAAGAATAACTTGCCGGTAGATGTTCTCCTGTAACTTCGATATTTTCTATCAGCATTCTATCGTAGGTTGCTATGGTAGAGGGGCTTTCTGCATGCAAAGGCACCATGGGCGCAGTGGCCACAAAAGAGGCGGATAGTAAGCTAAGTAATCGGTTGTTCATTTGCAACTCGCGTTTAATTTGTTATTTATCGGACAGCTACCTCACTAAAGAGGCGCAGTAGCTGCAAGTGTAGCACTATAATGAAAGTCAGGAAATATTTGCAAGAAAAGCTAAAATTGTTGTCTTCCTAGAAGAGCTCTTGCTAAAGTTCCTAAGTCTATATATTCAAAAGAACTCCCTAGGGGAATTCCTAAGGCTAATCTAGAGATGGATACATTCCACGATTTCATTTCCTCTTTTAAATAAAGAGCCGTAGCATCACCTTCTAATGTAGAGTCAAGAGCAAAAATAATATCTTTAACATTATTTTCGATAATGCGTTTTTTAAGAGATTCTACGTCTATTTGCTCGGAGTGTTTCCCTTGCATAGGTGAAAACACTGTTCCAAGAACATGGTACAGCCCTTTGAATGCGTGGGTTTCTTCTAAGGGATATACATCTTTAGCGTGGGAGACAATGCAGAGACTTTGTGTTTGTCTTTTGCTTGTATCGCAAAATTCACAAGGGGCTCTTGATTTAAGACAATAACATGTGGGGCAAGGATAGATCTCTTCACGTAGAGAGCGAACGCTTTCTGAAAGGAGATCTAAAGAGGTAGGCTCCCAATTTAATAGCTCAAAAGCGTATCTTTCTGCACTTTTAGCTCCTACTCCGGGTAGTTTTCTTAGGAGTGCAATTAATTTTTGTAATTGTGGTGGTGGTTTTACCATATTTGCTCAAGTTTTTTTTGATTTCCAGTGTCGCATAGAAGAGAAAAAATAAGAAGAGTAAAAAATAAACTTGTCTTTAAGAAATTCTCCTTTTGTTTTTTTTGGATTCTAGGTAGAATTAATAGCGTTAAATATATATTTCAATTCAGGGAGTCACTATGCCCTTAAAAGCAAGAATTATTGGAACAGGCTCGTATCTGCCGAAGCAGGTATTAACGAATCAAGACTTAGAAAAAATGGTAGAAACTTCCGATGAGTGGATCGTTTCTCGTACTGGTATGAAAGAGCGTAGGATTGCTGCAAAAGAAGAAGCTTCCTCTGATCTCGGATATTTAGCTGCGCTTTCTGCTTTAGAAGATGCCAAGCTACCCTCTACAGAAATTGATTTAATTTTGGTTGCTACTTTAACCCCTGATCACTCTTTTCCAAGTACCGCTTGTCTTTTGCAATCTCGCCTTAAAGCTGTTAAAGCTGCAGCTATGGATTTACAAGCTGCCTGTACAGGTTTTTTATATGCCCTTTCTACAGCAAAAGCTTTTGTTGAGTCTGGTATGTATAAAAATGTGCTAATTGTAGCTTCAGAAAAGCTTTCTTGTATAGTGGACTATACAGATAGAAACACCTGTATTCTTTTTGGTGATGGAGCCTCATCTTGCGTTGTGAGCTCAGATCCCGGGGAGAAAAATCTTTTTATCAGAGATATTTGCCTTGGCGCTGACGGGGAGCTTTCAGAGCTCTTAATCCTTCCGGCAGGAGGATCTAGGTTTCCCGCCTCCTTAGAAACTCTATCTTCAGGTATGCACTATTTAAAGATGGAAGGTAAAGAAGTTTTTAAACACGCTGTAAGAAGAATGGAAGCGGCTAGTAATAGTTGTCTTGATCGTTTAGGACTCACAGAAAAAGATATTAGCTGGATTGTACCGCACCAAGCAAATATTCGTATCATTGAAGCTATCGCTAAGAGATTTCAAGTTTCTATGGAAAGAGTTTATATAACTATTCATAAGTACGGGAATACATCAGCTTCTTCTATAGGAATTGCTTTAGATGAGCTTTTAAAAGAGAAGACCTTGTCTAAAGGGGAAAATCTCCTTTTGCCTGCCTTTGGAGCAGGGCTTACTTGGGGGGCTTCCATTTTAACTGTGGGAGGAAGCTATGAAGAGTAAAATAGGTTTTATTTTTCCGGGGCAAGGATCTCAGTATATCGGCATGGGAAAGGATTTTTATGAGCAGTTTTCTTTAGCAAAGACAGTTTTTGCTAAAGCGGATGAACTTCTTGGTAGACCCTTCTCTCAAGAGATTTTTAGTGGCTCACAAGAAGAGCTCACAGAAACCAAAAATAGCCAGATAGCTATTTATGTTACCAGTTTAGCTATTTACACCGTGCTTAGAGATCTATACCCGTCGCTTATTCCTTTTGCTACTGCTGGCTTAAGTCTTGGTGAATATAGCGCTCTTGTTGCTGCAGACAAAATCACCTTTGAAGAGGGCCTTTTACTTGTTTCTAAAAGAGCTTTTCTTATGCAAGAAGCTTGCAAAACATCTCCCGGATCTATGCAGGTTGTTTTAGGGATGGAAGAAGGTGCTATCAATGAGGTTTTTCATTCACTGAACCAGAAGACCCTTTGTATTGCCAATATAAACTGTCCCGGACAGATTGTTATTGCAGGAACAAAAGAAGAATTAGAAATAGGGTCTGGTGCTTTAAAGCAAGCCGGCGCTAAAAGGATTCTACCTTTAGAAGTATCCGGAGCATTTCATAGTGGCCTTATGCAGTCAGCTAGAGAGGGGCTTGCCCCTTATTTAGAAAAAGTAACATTGAAAGACTCTTCTATTTCTCTTTTTATGAACACCCCAGGAGCTGCTGTTAAAGACTTAGTAGAGATTCGTTCCTATTTAACTCGGCAAGTTACAGAGCCTGTCCGCTGGCAAAAGGGGATTGAGTCGATGGTTGCATCTGGAGTGACCCATTTTATAGAAGTTGGTTGTGGTAAGACTTTGCAGGGGATGAATAAGAGGATAGGTCTCACCATTCCTACTTTCAGTGTGGAGAAAGTAGAAGATTTAGAAGGTTTGCATCGAAAAGAGGAGTTTTCTGATGTCTTTTGAGGGAAAAAAATTTAAAGAAAAGAAAGTTCTTGTAACAGGGGGCACCGCAGGGATTGGGAAAGAGATCGCTCTTTCTTTTGCTAAAGAAGGAGCTCATGTAGCTATCTTTGGGACAAACGAAGAAAGAGCTAAAGAGACTTTAGTTTCTTTAGAAGAGCTCAGAGTGGACGCTAGCCAAATATTCACTTATAAGTTAGTTGATATTGCAAGTAAAAGTGCTACACAAAGTGCTATACAGTCTCTTTTGGAGACTTTTTCTACTATTGATGTTCTTGTAAACAATGCCGGAATTACTCGTGACGGTCTTCTTATGAAGATGTCTGAAGAGGATTGGGATTCTGTGCTTGATACCAACTTGAAGTCTGTGTATAATACGTGTCAAACACTTATGAGAAGCATGTTAAAAGCTCGGAGCGGAAGTATTATTAATATTTCTTCTGTGGTAGGACTAACCGGGAATCCGGGCCAGACTAATTATGCAGCGTCTAAGGCTGGCATGATTGGTTTTACTAAAGCTTTAGCTTTGGAAGTCGCTTCTCGAGGAATTAGTGTAAACTGTATTGCGCCAGGGTTTATTCAAACAAAAATGACTGATGTGCTAAAAGAAGAACAAAAAGAAGCTCTTTTAAAAACAATTCCTATGGGGAAGTTAGGGGAGTGTCAAGATATTGCAGAGGCAGTTCTATTTTTAGCAAGTAGCCGTTACATAACAGGCCAAGTGTTGACTGTTGACGGTGGAATGGTCATGTGATAAGATTTAGTATTTATTTTAACTAGAATAAGGAAAAAATATGTCCATAGAACAAGAAGTAATTGATATTGTGGTAGAGCAGCTTGGAGTAGATCCAGCAGATGTAACTCTATCTAAAAGTTTTGTTGAAGATTTAAATGCAGACTCTTTAGATCTCACAGAGCTCATTATGACATTTGAAGAGCGTTTTGGCTTTGAAATGGGTGAAAACGAAGCTGAGAAGTTAAAGACAGTAGCTGATGTTGTAACTTATATAAAAGGTCTACAAAAGTAACTGATAAAGCAGCCTAAAAGGTCTTTTTCAAGAACTCTTCTTAGGCTGCTTTTGTATTTATTAGAAGTAGTTTATACGCTACGATCGTCAAAGTATTCTAGTGCTATTGAGTCGATAAACTCGTTGATCTTTATTTCTTCTTCTGCTTTTGGATCTACTATTTTTTGCGCCCTCAGCGCTTCAGTTATTGCCCCTGGTTTCAGATCTTTTTTTTTCCTTTACGTATAAATGGATCTGATAAGCCAATCAGGCAAACAGGTTAATATCTTTTTGTGTAAGTCGTTCTCTCCTTCTAGGTCTGCTTTTTTTAGTAGAAGAGTTTTAAGTATTTGAGGATTTTTAATTTTGACGGGTTTTTTTAGAAGTTCTTCCAGCATTTTTTTTGAGGGGGTTATTTTTTCTAAAATAAGGGAGAAAATAGCAAAGTTGGCTTCTTTGTTGATAGGATCTGGTGCACAGGCTGCTAAGGATAGTTGAGTTTCTGTAACTTGTATGGCTTTAGAGCTTAAGAGAGTTTGTAGGTTTCCAGAGTTTTGTGACCAAATAGCGGTATTTATTACATCAGTAGTTACATCAGCGCCTAGTTTTATTAGAATTTTTAGGATATTAGCTCTGCCTCCAAAGACTGTAGACTTAAAGGCTTTTTGCAGCTCTACTTTATCTGCTACTTCTATAGGATCTAAAAGGGTTTTATTTTGAAGGATTTTGGTAAATAAGCTATGAAAGTCTGTTTTTTCTGAGTTAATAATAGACGTGATCCTAAGAAAATCTGGGATATTAGAAAATAGCTCTGCTTCAAAAGCACTCAGTCCATTTGTTTTTAGCGTATCTTTTAATCTAGTTATCATCTTTTCTAGCTGGCTATCAGATTCTTGGTAGGCTGCAACTTCTCCCCTTTCTAAAGAGTGCTCTTTGGGCGCTTCTTGATGGATTTTTGTATTTAGTGCTAGGCTTTTTTCTAGCATAGTTATGAGGCTTTCTGCATCTTTAAGCGCTGGTATTTCAAGCGGAGAGCATTGGTATTCAATGCAGAGCGCTAAAGTAGTAATTTTGGCTTTTTCTTCAGTGCTTCCAAATAAGCTAAAAAAAAGAGAGGAACACTTAGAGTCGAATTCCGTTTTAATTTCTTTTGCAGCAGCTTTTAAAGCCGGTAGCTTATTTGTATCGAATTGTGGAGAAGATATAATCAGCTGCGCATTTTGTAAAGATTCGATAGCTTCTTTGTTTTCTAGTTTACCTGTTATATAAGAAATAGACCCATCTTGGCTTATTTTATGGTGCCTTCCAGATTCCATAATACATCCTGTGTTTTCTTCATGGTATCAATAATTTATTAAGAAACAATAAATTTAACTTGATTTTGTGTTGTGTGTTTATAAGTCATTAATTATCAATAAACTATTTGAGTTATTATTTTGTATTAAATTAATCTAATTACATGGTAAATTTGTCGTTTTTAATTCAATAAATATTTCCAGGGAATTTGATATGCTTAATTTAAGGGGTATTGATTTTAATAGCACCATTCATGCTTTTTTTGAAAATGTTAATTCTGATTATATAAAAATTATTAACACTCCATGCTTATTCAAAGAGCTACCGGATGTTGATATGGATAGGTTTATGGTTTCTACTGGTTTTGATAAGGCAGTGGGGACTTCAGGTTTAGGGCCTTGTTTTGCTATTTGTGCAAGAGGTCTAACAGCTGAAAATACGCCGGTAATTGCTCTTGCTCATAAAAGTAGTATGGTTGCTACCCGTGATGTTTTTCGTTGGTTAAAAAAAGAGATGGTTAACCAAGGCTGTATAAAAAATACCATAAAAACAGTCGTTATTGGGGGAGAGTCTCCTTCACTGGATAATCCAGAAGGTACAATTGAAGAAGAGCGTGAGTTTTTTTCTTTAGGAGTAGAGCAAGGGGCCCAGGAAATGTTATTTAATTTTGCACAAGGAGAAGCTGAATCTTTAAGTGTTGTTGTAACACCTACGCAGATTTATGTCAGCAAAGAGTGCTTGTTTGAATCCACTTTGGCCATTGGAGCGATTAGTTTCTTTAAGGAAGGTTCAGATATTTGGTAGCTAATAATACCATTTACCGAAAATAATTTTTGTTTTTTTTAGTACTTGCCCGATTTTACCTCTACCCAAATATCATTGATTTGCTGTTTAGGAATAGGATTTTGTGTGAAGTAGAAATTTTTAAAATGCTCTTTTGAGGCAAAAAGAAGGCTCTGGACCTCAGGGTTTAGGGGCAGGTCTTCGAAGGCTTGTAAGGTGGCCGGGAAAAAACCAAATGTGGTAAAGTGGGAGAAGACAGACTCTTTTCTATAGAGATAGTTAATGAATTTGTAAGCTAGCTCCTCTTTTTGACTTACTTGCGGGATAGAAAGGCTTTCTATCGAGATGAATGTTCCTTCTTTAGGAACGACAAAACCTAAAGAAGGGAACAGTTTTAATGTTCTCCAAAGATAAGAGCTAGAAGCTACAGCCACCTGGCAGTTTCCTGTTGCTAGAAAGTAATCACCTCTAAAGCTGGCATAAGCCTCTACCCATTTTTTTTGTGCAATAAGCAGGTTTTTAACTTCTTCGATTTCTAAAGGGGTTAACTCCGATTTTTGACCAAATAGATAAAAAGAAGCAAAAAGGGTAGCCTCTATAGGGTCATTCGTCATGGATATTTTATAATCGATAAGGTTTTGATCGAATAATAACCCCCAGCTATTAGAGTCTTTATAATTCGAAAAATATTCTTTATTTATCCCTAAAACGAAGATTTCCCATTCAAAAGGAATCGAGTAATTGTTATGTGGATCAAAAAAATGACCGAGTAAATTAGGGTTGATCTGGTGCCAAAAAGTTAGTTTTGATTTGTCTATTTTTTTTAGTAGATTTTCTTTGATTAAGTTATCTACTGCGTAGTCAGAAGGGATGATGAGATCATACCCTTCTCCTTTAGTAGCTTTTAGTTTAACAAGGAGTTCTTCATTAGAGGAGTAGTAGTTGAATTTTACTTTGATGCCTGTGTCTTTTTCAAAAGCGGCAACTACTTTTAAGTCTAAAATATCTCCCCAAGTGAAAACGTTGATTGTATTTTTTTCATATGAAAAAAATTTAATCTTAGGCCAGTAAAGCGAGAGTATAATTAAACAGATCCAAGAAAAAATAATAGAAGTTCTAGTTAGTATCTTTCTCACTAAAATATCCTCGCACGTGTTTTTAAGGAAAAAAAGAGGAGGGCAAATAAGCAGCTTAAGCCAAGTAATACCGCTGAAAGAGCGTTTACTACAGGAGAAATTCCCGTTCTTAGCATTGACATGATATATAAAGACAGAGTTTGGGAGGAGCTTCCTGCGCAAAAATAGGATAGAATAAAATCATCGAAAGAAATAATGAAAATAAGAAGCCCTGTGGCTATTAAAGAGGGGCTAAGGAGTGGCAGGGTTACCTTAAAAAAGGTTTGTATCGGAGTAGCTCCTAAAACTAAAGAGGCCTCTGTGATTCTTTTATCGAGTTCATGGTATCTAGCATAGAGGATGGGAATAGAAAAACCAAGACCCAAAACAGTGTGCGCAAGAATTAGAGTGATAAGCCCTAAAGGAATCGCTGTTAAAGTGAAAAAACCAAGTAGGGCAACCGCTAAAACAGTTTCCGGGATAACAATATTTCCATAGTAAAGAAAAAGAAGCTGCTTAATTCGGCCTCCTTGTGCTACGTAAAAAATAAGAAAAACACCTAAGAGCAAGCTAATAAGAGTGGCAAAGCTGGCAACCAATAAAGAGTTAAAAAATGAATTCCAAATATAAGGAGAGCGAAAAAGTTCCTCATACCATTTCCAAGAAAATTCAGTCCAGGGAGAGGGAAAGCTATCCACGTTAAAAGAAAAAACAAATAAGACAATGATTGGTAGATAAAGGAAGCTATACGTTGCTAGAGTGAAGAGAAGATGTAATAACTTAATGAATTTACTTTTTGTGGTCATAGGCCCTACTAGAGGTGAATTGGGGTGTTAGGACTCTATTAAGAAATACATAGAGTAAAAAGGAGGAAACTAAAAGCACAAAACAAGAAACCACGGTAAAAGCAGCCCCTAGAGATCCTGTTTCATCTCCTAGTATATAACGTGCAACTACGCTTCCAACAAACATTTGTTTATCTCCGCCCATAAGCTCTGGAATAGCAAACTCTCCAAAAGAAGGGATGTAGACAAGAAAAAAACCGGATCGGATGCCCGTTAAGCTAAGGGGCAGCATAATTTGTCTTAACGTCTGAAGCCAGCTAGCGCCGAGGTCAACGGAAGCTTCGATAAGGCGGTAATCAAATTTTTCTAATGAAGAATAGATCGGAAGAACCATGAAGGGAAGGTAGTAGTATACCATCATAACCATTGTAGCAAAAAGAGAGTTCATGAATTCAATAGGTTCATGGATGATTTTGCAAGACATCAGTAAGTTATTTAAAAACCCCTCTCTTTCTAATACAAAAAACCAAGCATATACATGGAGGAGAAAGTTTGTCCAAAAGGGAATAACAAGTAGAAAAAGCAAAAAGTTTTTAATTCTTTTTCCGCGAAACGCCATAAAGTAGGCAAGGGGATAAGCAACAATAAAACAAAGAATGGCGTTGCTGATTCCAAGTAAAACGGAAGACAGGATGACTCTCATATAAGTAGGAGTCAAAAAAAGAGAAATTTTTTTTAGGGTTAATCCTTGAATAGACCCCAGATCAGAAAAGGCAAGAAAACTTGTGCATACAATAAGAAATAAGGGAATGTAGAAGAAAAGAACTTGCCAAATTAGAGCTGGGGCTCCTAATGCAAAGGGGAATTCGGGAAGTTTTAAGCGGGAGTTTTTCATTTTTCTAAAATTACCGCGTTTTCTTTTTGCCAATACAGGTGTACCTCATTGTCATAGTCAATAACCTCTTGTGGAAAATGCTCTTCATTTTGCTCAAATACTTGTAATTTGAGTTGGTTTTTTAAAAGCACATTGTATTGAGTGGATCTTCCATGATATACAATGGAGTCTACTGTTGCTTTAAGGGTATTGGAAAAGTTTTTAGCTTCTTTTTTAGAAATTAGAATTTTTTCAGGACGTATGCTGATAAGAATATCACAACCTTCTACCATCCATTCTTTTTTATGGGGGATAAATAGTTTAAAAAGACCTAGGTCCGGAATTTCGATTTCGGGGTCTTCCTCGAAATTTTTTAGTTTTCCCTGTAAAATATTGGTGGTTCCCACAAAGTTAGCTACAAAAGAAGAATTGGGGAATTCATAGATTTCTTTAGGTGTTCCTATTTGTTCTATTTCCCCTTTGTTATTCATGATAGCCATCTGGTCGGCCACTGTAAGAGCCTCGAATTGATCGTGGGTTACGTAGATAAACGTTGTTTTTAGCTTGTCTTGTAGCTCGATTAATTCAATGAGCATTTTTTCGCGTAGTTTAAAGTCTAAAGCTGCAAGAGGCTCATCTAACAGAAGAACGGAGGGTTCATTTACAATAGCTCTAGCCAAAGCAACGCGTTGTTGCTGTCCTCCAGATAGCTGAGAGGTGAGCTTGTAGATGTGGTTTTCGAGGTCAAAGGCTTCTAAAATTTTAAGCACCTTCTGTCTAATTATTTCTTTCGGGAGCTTTTTTATTTTAAGGCTGTAGGCTACGTTGTCAAAGACATTTAAATGAGGGAATAATGCATAGTTTTGAAATACAATATTGATAGGTCTTTGATGAATGGGAAGGTGAGTGATGTTTTCATCATCTAAAAGAATGTCTCCAGAATCTGCTGATTCCAATCCCCCGATAAGCCGTAACAAGGTAGTCTTTCCACAGCCACTTGGGCCCAAAAGAGCGAAAAACTTTCCGCCTGGAATGTGCAGGGAAATATTGTTAATAATAGTCCCTTCTGCCAGATTTTTTTTTATATTTTTTAGTGTAATGCTTCTCATCAGGGCCTATTTCAAAAATGACTTCTATTTTTTTAGAGCTCATTCTACTTCTTTAGCTATTTTTTTGCAGTGGAAAAACCTAGTTATATGCCAATTTTTACTATTTTTCTTCTTCTCGAGAGTCTTTTGTGGTTTATAATTTTTTGTTCGGGTAAAAATGAGGGGAATTTTAGAAAAAAGAGACTTTTTATGGATAAAAAAAAAATAGTCATTATTGGATCAGGTCCTGCAGCCTATACCGCTGCTATTTATGCAGCTAGAGCAAATTTATTCCCTGTAATTTTTGAGGGTTTCTACTCCGGAGTATCTGGGGGTCAACTTATGACAACGACTGAAGTGGAAAATTATCCCGGTTTTCCAAAGGGAATAGAAGGTCCTGCTTTAATGGATCTTTTTAAAGAGCAAGCTATCCGTTTTGGAACAGTGATATTTCCGGAAGATGTTGTTAGTGTAGATTTTAGTAAACATCCTTTTAGTATTAGAGGGAGCAAAAATTCCTTTGAAGCAGATTCTGTGATTATTGCAACAGGTGCTACAGCTAGAAGATTAGACGTGCCAGGTTCTAGAGAGGGGGAGTTTTGGCAAAAAGGGGTTACAGCCTGCGCAGTTTGTGATGGGGCTGCTCCTCTTTTTAAAAATAAAGATCTTTTTGTTTTTGGAGGAGGAGACACTGCTATTGAAGAGGCTATTTTCTTGACAAAGTATGCAAAAAAAGTATATTTAGTTCATCGAAGAAACGAGCTTAGAGCATCTAAAATTATGCAAAAAAGAGTACTAGAACATCCTAAAATTGAAGTGATTTGGTCCCATACCCTTTCTGAAGTTTTAGGGGATAAATTTGTTCACTCTGTTGTATTAGAGCATGTGGAGACTGGAGAGAAAAAAACAAGGGAAGCCGGTGGAGTTTTTTTTGCTATAGGGCATGTTCCTAATACAGGGTTTTTAGGAGGACAGGTGCCTTTGCATGAAAACGGATATATTAAGGTGCTACCCGGTTCAAGTCGTACTGAGGTTAAAGGCGTCTTTGCAGCAGGAGATGTGCAAGATCATGTATATAGACAAGCAATCACAGCAGCCGGAAGTGGTTGTATGGCAGCTATAGATGCAGAAAGATGGCTTTCAGAAGAAGGGCTTGGTGGTTAATGTGAAAAGGCAATTTTTTCTTTTTGCACTTTTAACATCCTCTATCTTGCAAGGCCTTGAAGAGAGTCCGTGGCTTGGAGATGTCTACGCATTCAATTTACACTCAGATGTGACATATAGTAAATACCGCTATATAGATAATGCAACGCTCCAGCCAGCCTATGCGTACAATAACTACCTGAATGATGTATCTGTTTCATGCACCCCTGCCGCTTCTTTGGGGGTAGAATTGGGTCTTGAAATGGCTAGGACTCCAAACCAATTGTATGGCTTTCGAAGTGTTTTCCTAGCTTCCCGTTATAATGTTCTCGATGACATACAAGGAGACCCTGTTAGTGTCATCTTTGGACTTATTTTAAGAGGAGTGGGTGGTAGATCTACGCGGGATGTAAGCTCTCCTTACGCTTCTTATATGAACTATGAAGCCTTGTGCTCTATAGGAAAGGAATTTTCCAAGAAAGAGAATTGGACAAGTAGGGGCTTTGTCATGGGAAGTGTAGGAATAGCGAATCACGGCTCTTTTTGGAATAGGGTTTATGCTTCTTTAGAAGGTAAGTGTTTAGAATCTCAAGTTATAAAGATGTTTGCCTCCGGATATTTTGGCTATGGTAAATCTAAAATTGTGGATACTAGCCATTTTAGAGGATGGGGATCAGTCCGCCACAGTTCTTTAGATTTAGGGGTGGAATATCGGTATATCTTATCTTTATGGGGAGAGCTAGGCGTTTCTTATGCATATAGAGTTTTAGCAAAGTCCTATCCACAAAATGTACAGACAGTGGAGCTTTCTTACTTTTTGCCATTTTCTTTATTTTAAGTAATACTTACCCAAATAGCTGTTGTTGCAACATAAGACTTGCAGTGGCTAATAGAGATGAGAATAATGGGGTTTTCAAAGCGTTTTTTTGCTCTTTCTGAAAAAAAAACACAAGGCTTCCCCAAAGAATCATTTAATACTTCGATGTCAAGCCAGGAAAGACTCTTACCAAATCCCGTCCCCAGGGCCTTGGCAATTGATTCTTTTACGGAAAAACGGGCAGCAATATGAGATGAAGGGTCTTTATGTTTTAAACAGTACGCTTGTTCTTTTGCAGAAAATAGCTTGTCTAGGAAGGCTTGACCATGACGTTCATAGCTTTTCTTTATTCTAGTTATTTCAAGGATATCGTTGCCTAGTCCTTTAATGGGAGGTTCTTTAGTTTGGTTCATCATCAAGACTTTCTGTAAAGTTAGGGAATAAGTTTTCAGCATCACACGCGTTGCAAAAAACCATACGGCCGGAAGATGTATGTTTTACAGAAAGAACTTGAGCATCTATCGTAGCCCCTAGATGTTTTCCCCCGCCATTTACAACGACCATTGTGCCATCTTCTAAATAGCCAATTCCTTGACGAGGTTCTTTGCCATGTCTTTGGATTTTTATTTTAATATACTCTCCAGCTTCTGTAAGGGGTTTTAATGCAGTAGAAAGCGAGTGGAGGTTGATGATAAGGATTCCCTCAAGAGAGAACGTTTGGATTTTTGAAATATCAGAAGATAAAATATTAGTATCTAAAAGTCTTGCTAGACGAATGAGTTTTCCAAACGAGTCTTTTACTTCAGGGAAATCCGTTTCACTAAAGCGGATTCCAAGGTCTGTAAGAGCTTCCAGCTTTTTTACTAGTTCTAAGCTTTTTTTGGATTGAATTTTTGTAGACTCATCTCCAATTTCTATTTGAGCGTAAAGCTCTTTCATAACAAATCTAGGGATGATTAAGTAGTTATTAAAAACTCCCGTGATCGCAAGATCTAAAAGTCTTGAGTCGGTAAGTGCAGATCTATCTAGTAACAGATCTTTTTTTCGTTTAGAAATAGGAGCAAATTTGATGAAGGGGACGCTAATGCAAAATTCATCAGCTGCTTTTAGTGTCATAATCGTTCCAAGGTAAGTTCCAAGGAGAAATAAAGAGATTTTAATGATTTCTACTATACTAGGGTCTAGGTGAATTGAAGGAGAGCTAATGTTTATTATAGCATTAAAAATAAGAACTAAGGCCTCTCCCATAAGATAGCCTATAAAGATTCCTATGATTGCGATGTTAAAAGAGCGGAGATTGAATCTTTTAAAGAGGTAGTCGATTCCGACTAGAATACACCATAACAAGCTGCCAAGAAGAGCGCCTTTTATGACATTTTCTTGGATAGGTCCTTTTCCTGAGGAAACTGTGTATGTAGTAATAAAAAAAATAGAAAGGATGAGGAAAAGAGTTCTTAGGAATAATAGAGAAAGGTTCATCGCAGCCTCTTCCTTACGTAAATGGGTTGAAAGTCTTACTTTTCGGATTATAGGGTTGGGCCTATTTTTTGTTAACAAGATTTTTAAAAAAAGTTTGAGGATGTCTCTTTTCTTGATGTTTTGTGTGAATAAATTATTTATTGCTGGTTGATTTTTTATTTCAAAATGAAGTACAATCATTGTGATTTTAAAATAAAATTACGGGGTTTATTGTGAACATATATAATGATCAAAGATTAGCGTCCTTTTCTGCTCTTAATGGATTTACAGGATTATGCTTAGGAGAAAAAGGTTTTAATGTAGTAGCGGGGGTAAGTCTTTTGTCCGGGGCGGCCCTTGGCGGCTCTTATTGGGTTGTTAACTCTTTTATTGGAAGCCGACTTCTAAATCTGATGCAAAATAGGGTAGCCTCTTCTTTAGCAGAGTTTCCGGAAGTTAATTCTGAAAGGTTTGTTTTTATCGCGGCCCATGTGGCAGATTTTGCAGCTAAGGCTTTTGTTGCTTGGGCAGCTCTTTGCTGTTTGGGTGCTGCCGTACCTCTTTCTTCAGCTATGATTACTCTAGGAGTTTCTCAGTTGCTTTATCTTTTTTTTAGAAATTTACCCTATAAAGATAAGGCGATGGCCTTATTTGTAGAGACCCCTATTGTTAGAGTTGTTGATCATTTTATTGAAACTGTAGAAGTTCTTGCTGAAGAAGTTGTTGGAGATGTTCAAACAACAGCTGAGTATGTCTATTCCTATATTCCTTTGGCATCAGTACAGTCTTGTGTCCCGAATTCGCAAAGAACAGAACAAGGGGATCTTCCCGTCGCTGAAATGGTTCCTTATTAGGGTAGTAATGGGCGCTCTTTATAAGGGCGCCCCTTTTAAATTTATCCTTTTTTAACAGAAATTTTTTTCTTGTGACATTCTCCGCAAGTTTTGGGAAAGGATACTGTTAAAATTCCATCTTTGCAGGTGGCGTCTACTTTTGTTTCATCCACCTCGCCAGGAACAGTCACTTGGTAGAAAAAGCTGCTATGAGCTTTGCGATAGAATTTTTTATCTTTTCGTTCTTCTTTTTTTTCGGCTTTAATAAATAACATGCCATTTTCAAAATGGATGTCGATTTCTTCCGGCGTGATTCCAGGAAGGGCGGCTTCCACGTAGGTGTTTTTTTCGTCTTCTAGGATAGACACTCCGGAACTTTCATGGAAATGGGTGGGGGACTTTTCTTCCGTATCGTCAAAACAATAAGGAAAAAAAGAAGGCCATAAAGAAAGATCTTTCATAAAAAACTCCTTGTTTAATTGATTAATTACCATGTCTTTATTATTTAATATTACACCAGAGCGGTCAATTTAAAAATAATAATTATTCTTCTTGTTTATTTATAGTGAATAAGTTAGATTTTTTCTTTAAAAGAGAATGTCTCTGGTCACTAATCAAGAAAACCTTTAAAATGGATGAAAAAAGGAGTTTTTATGAAAATACGTCATGGTTTAGCTATTGTTTTGAGTGGAGTTATTTGGATGGGGGCCGGGTTTTTCTTACTGCTTAAGGGTTTTTCTTTGTTATTACATCCACAAATAGGGAAGACGGCTATTTTAATCCCTTTGATGAACTCTTTTGGGGCGGGGGGAGAGCAGGCTTCTTTAGTTCTTGTTTCTTTGGGGTTAGTTATTGGGTTTTTAAAGGGAAGAGTAGTTCTTGGTAAGGCAGCTAATAAGGTGATTGGAAGGATTTTAAGTTTACATAACCCCTTTCCTATTTCTTCTTTATATAGCAGATCATATGTTATTTTGCTTTCTTCTATGATTGCTTTGGGGGTTTGTTTAAGATGGATCCCTGTTCCTTATGATGTAAAAGGAGTTATAGATGTAGCTATAGGCTCTGCTTTAATTAATGGTTCTGCATTTTATTTTCGTTATTTTGCAGAGAAAAAAACTAAAGCTTAGACTATTTGTGATAACCGGATCCTTTTTGGATTTCAGAGGCTCTATAGAGTTGTTCTAAAAGAATGAGTCGAATCATTTGGTGGGTAAATGTGAGTTTAGAAAAGCTTATGGTGGTTAGAGCTTTTGTGAGGATTTGCGAGGGAATCCCCTCTGCTCCTCCGATAACAAAAGAGAGTCTGCTGCCAAGTTTTTCTAAAGTAGAGAAGAGTGTCTTTGAGAACTCTTCGCTGGTAAGTTGCTTGGCGTCTACAGATAAAACAATAGGAGAGTTTTCTTTTCCTAAAAAGGCTATTAGCTGGTCGCTATCTTTAGCAAGAACCCACTCAATTACCATATGAGGAGAAAGTCTTTTTTCGTATTCACTTAAGGCCTCTAAAAGCCAAGGTTCTTTTGTTTTGCCAATCGAGAAGATTTTAATTTTGTACATAGGGGAGCCATATGTTAGGTGTTATTTTTTGGGATGTCTCAAAAGAAATAGGTTCATATAATTTGCCCTTTTTAGGAAGGCCCATTCTTTGGTATGGGTTTTTTTTTGCTATGGGTTTTTTTCTCGGGTTTGTTTTTTTAGTTTACCTGCTTAATCGCTATTTTAGCCAGAATCCCTTTTTTATAAAAAAAGAACTTATTAATGAAGAAGGAATTAAAGCCTATCTTTTAGAAGAAAAAGTTCCGGGGAAAGATTTGGTGATAGGGTTAAATACCCTTTTAAAAAAAGAAGATCCTTTAAAAAAACGTCTTATAATAGAAAGAAGGCTTAAAGGGCTTGTCTTACCTTTAAAAAATAGAGCTAAAGCAGCAGCAGAGAAGGCCCTGGTGTATGCACTTGTAGGGGCTGTGTTAGGGGCTAGATTAGTGGATGTCTTTTTTTATCAAGATCTAGTGTGGGTTTTTAAGGATCCTCTTTCTATTTTTAAGATCTGGGAAGGGGGGCTTGCAAGTCACGGAGGCACTTTAGGGGCTCTTCTTGGGCTATATATTTTTGCAAAAAAAGAAAAGACTCTAATGCCTGGTCTTTCTTTTTTGGGTTTTTTAGATTTTGTCTGTTTGCCGGCTTCTATAGTTGCTGGATGTATTCGTGTTGGGAACTTTTTTAATCAAGAGATTTTGGGAACTCATACAAATGTCCCTTGGGGAGTTGTCTTTGGACACCCTATAGATGGTAGCGCTCCCACCATTCGACATCCCGTATCTCTTTATGAGTCTTTTTTTTATTTTTCACTGGCCGTTATTTTGTTTTTTTACAGCAAAAAACATGTAAATGGAAAAAAGCAAGGATCTCTTGTAGGTGTTTTTTTGGTTTTGGTTTTTGGATTTAGATTCTTTATAGAGTTTTTTAAAGAAGAGCAAAGTTCCGCGATCCATTTTAATTTCTTTACTGTAGGACAGATTTTAAGCGTGCCGCTAATTTGTATGGGACTATTTTTTTTCTTCAAAGCAAAATCTCATTTTGTTAAATGAGTCTTTTAAAAAGGATCTTTTATGGAAAGATGGATTGAAGATTTTTTAGTTTACCTGTCTTCGGAAAAAGGCTTGGCGAAAAATACTTTAAAGGCCTATCAAAGCGATCTCTTAAGTTTTTTAGATTTTATTAAAAAAGAAAAACTAGAGCAGATTCAAAGGCAAGATTTACTTCGTTTTTTAGAGAGTAAACAAGAAAAAGGATATGCATCGAGCTCTATTTGTAGAGCTCTTATAGCAATTAGAATTTTTTTTTCTTTTCTAAAAAGAGAAGGGGTTATAGAAAAAAATGAGATGTTTTTTTTAGAAAGTCCAAAGATATGGCAGCTAATTCCTGAGGTTTTAACTGTCGAAGAAGTGGATTTACTTTTGGATGCTCCAGATAAAGATACCTTTATAGGGATGAGGGACAGGGCGATACTTGAAGTTTTATATGCTTCAGGACTTCGCGTTTCTGAAGTATGCGGCTTGAATTTGCAAGATGTGGGAGAATCTAGTGTCCGTGTAAAAGGAAAAGGGGGAAAGGAAAGAATTGTTCCTATTGCTAAAAGTTCTTTGCTGGTATTAGATGAATATCTTATGCGATTTAGAGATAGTATTTTAAAAGCAGAAGAGGAAGTCGTTTTTATTACAGAAAGAGGGAATCGAATAGATCGAATAACTGTTTGGAATAGAGTAAAGCTTTATGGTAAAAAGGTGGGCATTTTAAAAAACATCTCCCCCCATACGTTAAGACATTCTTTTGCCACGCATCTACTTGAAAATGGAGCTGATCTTAGAGTAATCCAGGAAATGTTAGGACACTCTCAAATAGCTACAACAGATCGGTATACACAGATAAGTCAAAAACATTTAATAAAAGCTTTTGATTCTTTTCATCCGAGACCTTAGATGTATTTTATCCTCTTTTTTTTGTATTTATTTTCAGCCTTTACTCTCCTCGCAGATTGGAACAGGGACTTTGATTTACAAAATCATAGACTCATAGAGGACTTTTCTGAATTTCAGTCTTCAGAGTATTTAGAAAGTTATTCTTACTTTCTTAAGGTTCGTGAGAATTTATTGAAAAATGATTTATTGCAAAATAGAATGAAATCTTCATTTTTTGATGACAAGTTTATCATTAATAATGAATTTGATGAGTTTATTTTAAAAAAAAGAAAAAGCGATAATATTAAAGAGTTATTTGTGTATGAGGTATCCCATTTACTGGGTGGTTCTCAGTTTTTTCTTCCTTCTTTTCCCGTGGAAATAAATGAAAGGAAGGTGATTGTACAACAAAAAGAATCATTTGTAGTTGGAGAAGATCCTTTACTAACGCCGCCTAACGAAGTGTTGCGACTTGTTTCCTTGAGCGACTATTGGAAATCTCACCTTATTTTGTATGTTTTAGGCGGAAAAGATCTCGTAGGACGTAATATTGGGGTTAATGACAAAGGGAAATTACGTTTCTTTGATATGGAAAATAGCTTTATTTATAATAGCAGAAAAGCTGGGGTTGCTAATTCTGTGCAGTTTGCAACGCAAGCTTTTGACTGGTTTCATTATAGAAAGCCTTTAGATCAAAAAACAGCAAAAGAGCTTCGTTTTTTTATTGGTAATTGGCAAGGCTTTGAAAGCAAGGTAGGGCGTTATGCTAGATACTACCGCTCTTTACGATTTTCAGAAGAGGGGATGTTTTCTCGGTTAGCTAAGGTAAGAGACTTTTCTTTTACTAGCGGTAAATCTTTTTATGATTTCTACACGTTCCTTTTTCCTGAAAGAATTTTGGGTTTAGAAAAACTAAACCAAATCGTATCAAAGATTAAAGGAAGAAAAGTGGATCATGGGACATCTCTTTGTTTAATTTCTTCTAGGACAGCTTTTTCTGAGCTTTCTAAAGAGAACCAAAAGATATTAGAAAAATGGATTGAGGAAAATTTAAAATCAGTGCATTAATTGTTTTTTTATGCATATTGTAAATTTGCAGATCAAAGATTAGGGAGGTTCCTCTGTGATTTCTTTTAAAAAAGATCGGTTTTTGTTTCTTTTTTTTACTTGGCTTGGTGGGATTTTATGTGTTTTACTAGGTTGCTCGCTTATTCTTTGGAAAATAGAAAATAAAGAAAATGCGTACAGTCGTGAGGCATTTATTTCCTTACAAATAGCTAATGAGCTAAGACAGAGTTCTGATGATTTAACTAGGATGGTACGTCTCTATGTTTTAACTGGGGACAAAAAATATATAGATTGGTACCAGGAGATTCTATCTATTCGTAACGGGACGAGTCCAAGGCCCTTACAGTATGGTGAGATATATTGGGATTTCGTTCTAGATGGCTCCATTAGACCAAGGCCTTACGGTTCTGCCGTCTCCCTTCAACAGATAATGAAAGAACATGGATTCTCTTCAGAAGAATTTGCTTTATTAGCTGAGTCTCAAAGAAGAAGTGACGCTCTTGTAGCCATGGAATTAGAAGCTATCTACGTCATGCAAGGGAGGTTTAACAATGGCTCTGGTGATTATTCTGTCATAGCTGCTCCAAATCCAGAGCTTGCAAGAGAGCTTGTTTCCAGTCCTGCCTATATGGAAGAAAAAGCGAAAATTATGTTTCCTTTATGGGAGTTTAGTAACCATGTTAAAGAGCGAATTGCAGGTAAAATAGAGTCTTTAAAAGACCAAGCTATAACTCTTATCATCTCTACATTTTGTCTTTCTATTATAGCAACTATTTTGATGGTTATGTGCCTTTTAAGGTCTATTAAAGCGCTTAAAGTAGCTGCAAAAACAAACGAAGATCTTCTTTTAAGCCTATTTCCTGTTTCTTTAGCCAAAAGGTTCAAAGAAGGGGAACAATCAATTGGGGGAAAATATGAGGGAAGTGTTCTGTTTGTCCACATTAAACACTTTGAAGACTCTTTCCCGATGGAAACATTAAATCAGGTATTTGATAGAATTACAGTCCTAGCAGAAGAATATGGTGTTGATACAGCCAAAATAATAGGAGACACTTGCATGGTTGTGTCGGGTGTTCCTTTAATGGTTAAAGACCATGCTATAAAATTAGCTAACTTTACGCTAGCTTTACAAGAAAATGTGAAAAAGTTTAGTGAAGAAACGGGCCTTGATCTCGATCTTCGTATGGGTATGGCTTCAGGAACTGTGGCGGCTGGGATCGTAGGTAGTAAGCGTTTTTTTTATGATCTTTGGGGCGGGGTTGTTAGTTTAGCAAGCTTTTTAGAAGCTTTTGGGGAGATGGGTAAAATTCAAGTTTCAGAAAAAATGGCTGAAGAACTAAAAGAGCACTTTGTTTTAGAGGAAAGATCTCAGATAGGAAAGGGGGATTTTGGGACTCTAAAGACGTTTTTTTTAATAGAAAAAAAGTAAGGCTACTTTTTTTTCTTCACAGTCTTAGTAGGTTTAGCTACTTTGGCAGGTTTAGCTACTTTGGTAGGCTTAGCTGCTTTAATAGGTTTAGCTATTTTATTAGAAGGCTTTGCTTCAGTAAATTGTTTTTTTCTTTCGCTGTGTCTTCTTTTCCACCCCTCAGCGGTAAGAGTCTTTACCCAAATAGATGCTGTCTTAGCTGTTTTTATCCCGAGTTTCATGGTTTTGATTCCCCCTGTCTACCTAACTATAGTTTGCAACGCATAGGTTGCATTGTCAATATTTAATTTTATTTTTAAGGTTTTAGTTTAGAGTTGTTGATCAAAATACTTAAGTCTGAGTACACTGTATGAAGATCTTATGAGGAGAAAACGTTGAAATTCCAACAGATACTGCCACTGCAAAAATATATAGATTCGTCATTTGCAGGAAAAAAACTGCCCAGATCTTATCTTGTAGTTCATCCTCAAAGAGAGGAAAGAAGGAACCTTTTGGAGAAAATTTCTCAAAAGCTAGCCTCTTTAACTCAAGCTGAAGTTTCTTTTTTAGAAGGGGATTTCGGCCAGATTTATCAAACCCTAGCGACTCCTTCTCTTTTTGGTAGTCAGGAAGTGGTTATTTGGGATGATTTTAAGAAATTGACAGAAGAAGTCCAACAGAAAATAGTAAGTTATATACTAAAACCCTCTCCTTTTTCTTTTTTTCTTATAGGAATGGAGTCTTCCAAAGCATTCCCCTCTCTTTATACTCAGGTGGATAAGGAGCTTGTGTTTTTAGATGTTTCAGATGAAAAGCCGTGGGAAAAAGAAAAAAGAGTGCAGCAAGAGGTGCTACTTTCTTTAAAGGAGCAGGGCAAAACAATTACCCCGAGCGCTCTTTCTATTCTTCTTTCGGGGACAGCTTGTGACAGTCTTCACTTAGAATCAGAAATAGCAAAAACAATGGCTTACGTAGGTGAAAGGGTATCGATTACAGAAAAAGATGTTTTAGCTATCGGATCTTTCGCTCCTTTACAAAATGCATGGCTTCAAGCTGAAAAGGTCCTATGGGAAGAGGGGGCTAGTTTTGATCAGGTAGATACTTCATTCTTCTTAGGTTTTCTTGGGCAAGTTCGATTTCTTGCACAGCAAGCTAGGCAAGTCGCTTGGCTTATTAAGGATAAAAAAGAAATGGACGAGATTGCTAAGTCTACTAATATACGTACCACACAACTTCCTAAAGTTATACAAAGAGTGAAATCTTATAAAATAAATTATCTAGATGAAGCTTTAGAGCTAGTATATAATTTAGAAATTATGGCTAAAAATAGTAACCTTGCTGCTCTATTTTTATTAGATGTGTTAATGATAAAATTAAAAAAACTAAGGAAGTTACATGCTAACTAAAAAGCCACTTCTACTACTACTACCTAACAC
Source organism: uncultured bacterium (assembly GCA_964439595.1). Taxonomy (GTDB): domain Bacteria; phylum Chlamydiota; class Chlamydiia; order Chlamydiales; family Rhabdochlamydiaceae; genus CAIJXB01. The sequence continues at coordinate 93,893 of CAYTOK010000002.1, forward strand.
GCTCTCTGATCACGATGAAGGGGGCCTTGGAGATCTGCCAGCTAGTTTGCAAACTAAGGTGCCCTTTTTAGATGGAATAGTGGCTGAAAGTGAAAAAGAGGCTAGGAGATATTTAAAGCGTTTTGTCTATCCTGAAGGCAAAAGCTTTCGAGACATTCCCATCTGTCTTCTTAACGAACACATAGAAAATAAAGATATTCCCCAGTTATTAGATCCTATTCTTAAAGGAGAAACATGGGGGCTTATCTCGGACGCAGGGCTTCCTTGCATTGCGGATCCTGGAGCTCGCCTAGTTGCTTTGGCTAGAAAAAAGGGAATCAAAGTAGAGGCTATTTCAGGGCCCTCTTCTATTTTTTTAGCTCTTATGCTCTCAGGGCTTTCAGCGCAGAAGTTTTGCTTTCAAGGGTATTTAGAAAGAGACCCAGCTAAACTTAAGCAGCAGATTAAGGAACTTGAAAAAGAGTCTAAGCAAAAAAGTATGACGCAGGTTTTTATAGAGGCCCCCTACCGATCTTTAAATATGCTTTCAGCTCTTTTAGAGACTTTAGAGGGCACCACTAAGCTTGGCGTCTTTTCTAATTTAACCTGTCAAGATGAGTTTGCTGAGACCTTATCTATCGATGGGTGGAAGAAAAAAGAAAAACCAGATCTACATAAAAAACCCACGGTTTTTCTTATAGCTTAGTTTTTTTTAATGTTTTTTGATCCTGCAGATGCGCGCAAACTTTGCCCCCCCCTGTATCAGTGTAGTTGTCTCTGAACAGAGGAAACAGGATATTTCTATTTGAGGTCAACAAGTAAAAAGAAATTACTTGAATATTAATTTTATACCTTGTATAATTAGTTGTGTAATTAAAATTATAACAACTAAGAGGGATGATGCAATCACTAGCAGCTAAATTAGGTTTTTCGAGTTCTTATGAAAATAGCACCTATGTCCCTGTTGCTGGGGCCCTTGCTTCCTTAGCAATTCAGTGCTCAGCATTAAAGAACATCTATAAGGAGTGGGATTCTGAAAGTAAAACTCTTTCAATAAAAGAGCATCTTTCTCTAGCTTCTTATAATATAGTAAATATAGGAACTTTAGGCGGATTTGGGGCTCTTTTTGGCCTCTATAAGTTAGTGGCTCAAGCAATAGAGCCGCGCCTTTCTCAATCTAGCAAAACAGAAGTCCCTAAGAAAAGCCTGACCCCTAAAGAATTTTATGATGGCTTTGACGATAACGCCTTGATTTCTTACATTCAAAACAACGCAGCGAGCTTCCGTATAGGTGACAGGATAATTCAACAGTACTTAACTAGTAATTTTGAGACTTATCAATATTGTGTTCAACGCTTTGGGAAAACACATCCTAATCTTTCTAAGATCTTTTACTCCTTAGACAGGATTCTTTTTCCCTCATTGAAGGGCCAGAAGAGCATGGAAGAATTTTTAGAGCAGTATAATGAGGCTCTCATCGAAGCCTTTATAAAAGCAAAAAATACATCAGTGTTTTGTCCTAATGAATGCAGAGCACAAGACTCTTTGGTTTTTGCTCGCCTTGTTTGTAAAAAATACCCGGAGAATGCGATGTTAAAGGGATGCTTTAGCCAGGATATTCAAAGACAATTAGATGAGGAAATCTAAACTGTATTATAATGGATCATCTTTTCTATAGAAACCCCCTGCCTCATCCTTTAGGACGGGGGGAAGCGCTGCTCCTTTTAAATTGGTCCTTTAGAGAGGAGAGAAAGTCGATTACTCGAGCCCCCCCCCTTATGAGAACCGTATTGCGCCCTATTAAGGCAACAGACTTTTGATAACATATTTTCTCTTGGTCTTCTTCCCTCTAAAATAAATGGTGTACGATCTTAGCTTGCGGCATTGGGTGTGTTTTAAGAAATCTATTAAATTCCTTTTAGTTCTGACTTCCTCTATTCATTCATTTAAAGAATATTTCTGAGTTCAGCCTTATGAATTTTTGCACAGGGATAAAGTTATGGGATACTCCATAGTAAGCAATATGTCCTCTTATTTTCCTGGAGAATCTTTTCCCTAGGTCTTTTTGAAAACTCTTATGTCTTTCTTGTTTGACCCATTCTTTTACCTTCCTTAGCTTTATCGTCACTGTTTTACCTATCGTTTTCAGCTTTGGTATTATCTGCATCCTGCGAGAGAGGTCCCTATAGGATGTGAATCCTAGAAAATCAAAAGTCTCTTGTCTTATTCCTTGTCTTTTGTCAAAGCTTACTAATTTAGTCTTCTCCTCATGGAGTTGAAGCTTAAATTTTTCAAGTTTTTCCCAAAAGGTATTTCTGATAGTGATCCTCTGGAAGGGTATCTCGAATTGCATTAAAAAATCGTATAGAAGGTCTTACTCTGCCCCTATTTGCGGTGATTCCACGATATAAAGAGAATTTTCTCCGTGGATATTTCCTCTTAGAATCATGCAAAAAGGGAGGTAAAATACCTCAGCTTTATCTATTGCTTTATAAATTCTTGTGATTTCTTGAACGAAAGATCCTTCCCTGATTTCCTCCAATCCATTTGCAATGTCTTTAAGGGCATATCGAATATCTTTTGTGCGGGAAACATGATGGTGCCATTTAGCTTCTAAAGAAGCTATCTGTTCTATTCCGTCTAGTAAGCGATCTTTTGGAGCTACTAAAGTGATAACACAAGTGAAAAATAGTTTAACTGTAAAGTAAGGATCTCTTGCTAGGTTATAAAGATTAGTACAGATTCCTTTATGTAGGATTTCTACAGGTTTTTTATAGAATAGTTTTGCTATTTCTAAATATTTTTGCTCTGAGTAGTGTTGTCCGAATTCCCCAAAAGTAGCGTATGCAATTTTTAAGATATCAAAAGGGATGCGTAAGATATGCCACGCGGCAAAACCCATACCATATAGAGGATAACAGAAAAGAAGCACAGTTGAAACCTCGCGGATATCGGAAGACGTCTTTCTCCAGTAAACTTCCCCCGTTTTTTTATTCAAGGTGTAGAGGTCGTTATGTTTACTTGTTATTTCTGTAAAAGTGCTGTCTTTTATACTGGCTTTTTTACGTATTATAATAGAGTCATCCCATTTCTGAGGAATTTCATTACCTAAAAGAAAATTGTAAGTTGTATGGATCATGTTATGTCCTATTAACACGGTTTTTCAATAATTGCCATTTCAACTGCTCTAGCTTCCGCTAAAATTTTGAATAGCTCACTTGCTTCTTCTTGCACTTTTAAGCCAAAATGAGAAAGTTTATCAGGATGGAGAATAAGAGACCATTTTTTGTATGCTATTAGTATGTCTTTTTTTGTAGGGTTTTTAGGCAGACCTAAAAGAACCTTAGAATCTCTGAGGTTCATAACATTATCTTTAAAGCGATTGTAGTCAGGGTGGTCAATATTTTCTGTATCTAATTGGGTTAAATATAGACTTGTTTTGAACATAGTTTGCATCCAAGGATCACTGCCACTATAATGTGTTTTAGAGCTGTTTGAATCATTTGTAGGGGTAGGGGGTGCAAATGAGGTGAAGCTGTAAGGATAATAAGTGGGAGTAAAGCTAGGTAGTGGCATGCCTTCCATACATCGCTTAAGAAATCCTTCTCCTAAAATTGATTCTCTTACTCTGAATTCTTTTTCTATGATTTGATATAGATCCATGAGAGTCTCGAATAAAAATGTGCATTCTTCTATTTTTTCTGTAGAAATTCCATTTCTTTTTAGAAAACTTGGAAAGCTATCATAGGTTCCTTCCTCGATAAAAACTTTGAAAAGAGCATCCATCTGGTTTTTTTTGTCTTGATTTAACCCCTGGTAAATAGCACTTAATTTATAAAAAAGCGCAGAACTTTTTCTTTTGTGCAAAAGGGAGAAGTAGGAGTTTTTTTGCTGATCTGAGGGAGATAGAATATCACTTTCGTAGTTATAAGAGAGCAGTGCACCTCCGGGCCCCGTGATTCCAAATTTTTCTCTAAGAGTGATAGATTGGAATAATCCAAATCTATCGGCCCTTGTAGCAATAGCTTTGAGGCCAGTAGTGTCTGTTGGAATAGTCAGTAGAAATAATCCCCAAATAGAAGAGATATCATCAAAAGCAGCTTTGGCATGTGCTTTTATACGCTCCCAGTTGCCGAATTTGGTTTCAGGGTTGGCTATCGCATATTTTAATCCATATTGTAGGGATTTTACTGTATGGTAAATGGTTCCAAGCGGAGCCCCGACAGCAATAATTGCAACACTTGTTAGCACCTGCGCAGCAAAGCGTGCTTTTGATTTTGCATGCTGTCCTATTTGTGACGCTCTTTCTTCGTAAGGGTCAATGTCCTCCATTGAGTGTGTAATCGAACCCATATCTTTAACTTCTTTAAATTCAGAGTTAGAGGGATAGAGCCAGTTGATGGTGAGAATTTTTTTGAAGATTTCTTGTGTTAGAGAGTGAATGTGTAAAGGACGCGGAATACGCGCTCTTTTGGTATTCATGCCGCCTTCTTGTATAGGGGGTATTTGAATAGGGAAGGGTGTTTTAAAAAAGGGAGACTGTACCCAGGTGTCTGAGTCTAAGTATGTTTGTAATCGCACCATAACTGTGTTGTATCTGGCAAGATCGTCTCTTAATGGGTGTATCTCTTGCCATTCTTTGGGTGTTAAGTCCTCACGAGCCTGTTCTAAGAATTGAAGGATTTGGTAGACATTTATATCGGAGTTATAGGGTATTGCATGGTCGCTTGGTAGTTTACTGCGTACATTTTCTAGTGTTTCTAGTATTTTTTCAGCATGAGCTGTTATTACCTCTTTTAAAAGAGACTCTGGGTTGAGAGAGTCTTCGATTTCAAGACCAAATTCCCATTTTAAAGCCATTTTAGAGCGCCACGAAATATCTTCTTTTTCTCCAATTTCAAAAAATCTAGAATTATAAGCAGGTGCAAGGGCAGTCGTAATTGATTCACCGCCAGCTATCATAAGGCAGCCAATTGTTACTTTGAACCCTATAGCAGAAAGAAGAATGCTGGGATTTATTTTAAACCATACTAAAGAAACGGCTATTAAGGTTCTTGCAACCTCGTATCCCATACATTTTTTGTGGTAGGTATGTAAATAATAATCGTCTTTATGTTTCAGCGCATAAAACCCATGATAGGCTACTCCTATAGGAGCAATTAAAATAGAATAGCTAAGGTTGTAATAAGCCTTGCAACAGTGCTCAGTGTGTTTTGCACGTAATAAAATGGGGTGCTTTCTGCTTTTCTTGGACTAAGGCAATGATCTATGATATTTTCTGTTTCGGGAAGGTTGTGAAGTTTATAGCGAGAGGAAACAAACCAGTTGGATTCGTTTACAAGCGTTAATGCATAACAAGAAAGTGTATTAATATTTGCAGAAGCTTCCAAATTCATACCAATTTATTAATTAAAAGAAATTGTATCATATAAATTAATACAATGCAATGTGTAATTAATTTTTCAATTCAATTGTTTGTTGGTTTTTTTTTATTAATGTTTTACTGTGTGTTAATTGATTTATTTAAATAAATAATTTAATATTGCAATTAATATTTAATATTTAATATAATATGGTCGAAATTAAAAATGGAGGTTGGTTGTGTGACAGCAATAGTTAATCCAGTTCGCCCCTTAAATCCCTCCTATTATCATCGCGAATACTCAAATGATATCGACCGCCCTCATGAAGAGCCTTTAAACATCTATAAGCGGGTAACTCTCATTGCTTTACCTTTTTTGAGTTTATACAAACCTCTAAATCTTCCTGTTTCTTTAGTAATGGGCTCTGCACGTGTTTATACTTCTGCTGATCAATTAATCAGTGATATTCGATCAGGAGATTGCAAGAGGATTTCTTTCGATGTCCTGTGGGCAACTATTTCTGTTATTGCTTTAGCATCTACCATTTTTGCGCATCCTATAGGAATGATCGTAACAACTTCTCAGGATATTATTTTTGAATTAAGAGATCTCGTTCAATCTCTTCAGAAGGGAGATGTGGAAGCATCGCTGATATCCCTAACAAAAATTATAAATAATGCGTTTTACCTAGCTCTTATCTGCCGTGGGGGTCTTGAACTTTCAATTGCTTCATTTGCGATGCAGTCAATAACTCTTGTGATTTCCTCCAGAGATGAGTTTAAAAAAGGCCATATATTGGAAGGCTGTGGAAATCTTTTAATGGCAGCTGTTAGAGTTAATCAGGGGTATTCCCAATTCAAACTCCTGCAAAGGCAATGGGAAATTGAAGAAGCAATTAAACGAATTGTTGTAGGAGAGTTGCATGAAAAATGGCAATTCCCATCAGACCATTTGCCTGTAGGAATAGAGGTGGACGGGGTTAAAATCATCAGCTGGAACGTTCTTAATAACGCTTATATGGAATGGGTAACGACAAAAGACTCTCAAGGACTCAAAGGGTCTATGATCAGCGATCTAGACAAAGTAGTGAAACCGAATGGGCTAACACAAAGAGACTTGATTGTTGTAGATATGGTTGCTTCAATGATGAATTCTGGACAAGTAGTTGCTCTTCAAGAATGTGGAGACCCCTTCCTTGAAGCATTACAAGAAAGGCTTCCTTCACATTGGCAAATGGTTAAAAGCTTTGAAACTCCCAGAACGGACCAGGATGTGATCTTATTCGATAAATCTAGATTAACTTATCTCCCTGACCAATCGGGAGTAACAAAAGATTCATACCCCAGCGTCCCTAATAGGCCTATTCAAAATGCGCTTTTCTCTAGAATAGGAGAAAGGCATGGCCGAGACGTTAGAGTAATCAATGCACATATTCCAGGCGATCCTACACTGCCTGTAAGGGAAGAATTCGCAAAATATATTCATGACATTCATCGTGCTGATCAAGTTACAGTTGCTCTAGGTGACAATAATTTTGAACGAGATGAAATGATCCTCGCGTATGAAAGAATGGGCTTTTCAGAGTTTAGCCTGCATTCACCTTGGAAAACCAATATTGATCCTTACGATAAACATTCAAAAGCCATTGATCATTTTTTCGTCGCAGGTAGCGATTTTTCACGCGACCTTACATCTGATGAAGTACTTCAAAATGGTAACTTGCGAGAAACAATTGCACTTTTAAATAAGGCTGTGAGATGATATGATTAAAAGTTGTATTTGAAAAGAACAAGAGCATATCCTTGAAGGCGCAAAAAAATCTTCAAAAAAAGGAATACGCTTATGGAAAAGAATACCATTACTCTAGAAAAGAGTCATAAGTCAAATGCTTTTAATAGTGCTTAGAGAGATATTGTCAAATGTTGTGTTTTGGGATCGTAAGCATATTCCTTGTCGGTGATTAATTAAGCTACACTTTCTTGATTTTGTTTTTCTTCTCCGTTATGAATTTTGAACCCAGAAATTACTATTTGTAGTTTTCAAAATTACACCAATTTTTAAACGATTTCTGCGGCAACCGTGTCATAAAACTTTAGGCCTTCTTCTGTAAGAGAAAGGATGGAGCCTTGTTTTTGCAGCAAGTTTTGGGTGAGAAGCGTTTCTATAGACTCTTGTAAAGAAGAAAAAAGAGGAGGGAATGTAGATAGGTCGACGCCTTTAATAAGGCGAAGCTCAACGGCTAGAAGCTCTTTTTGGCTGGCTTCTGCAGAGAGTTTTTCTGAAAACTCTTCAGAGCTAATCCCTTTTTGGATAGATTCTGCCCATTTTTTTAGGTGAGATGTTTTACGGAAGCGCCTTCCTTCTAAGTAGCTGAAGGCAGAAGGCCCAAGGCCAAGAAAGGGCCTTCCCGTCCAGTAGCCTGTATTGTGGACGGAGTGAAATCCTTTTTTTGCAAATGCCGAGATTTCATAGCGGGAAAGTCCTTGTTTAGGAAAAATTTCCGTTGCCATATTTAACATAGCTAGAGCTTCTTCTTCCCCAGGTAAATTCGATGATAGGGTGGCTTTTTTTTTATAGAAGACGGTTCCTGGCTCAAAAACTAGGTTATAAAGGGAAAGATGGGTAATGGGAAGCTTACTTGCTTTTTTAACGCTTTGCTCCCAGGTGCTTAAAGTTTGACTTGGGAGCTCATACATAAGATCGATGGATATATTTTCTATCCCCGCTTCAAAAACAGAGTAGACAGCCTTTTCTCCCTCGTCACTTCCGTGCGTTCTCCCTAAAACTTTTAACAGGGTGTCGTCAAAGGACTGGATTCCGAGGCTTACTCTATTAACGCCAGCCTTTAAAAAATCCTGCATAGCGGATTTGGTGGTTTTTTCGGGATTTCCCTCTAGCGTGATTTCACAGCTTGGAGAAATGGCGATGGGCCCTTTATACACTTTATCTAAAAAAGCATAAATAGCATCGGGAGATAGTAGGGAGGGTGTTCCTCCACCTAAGTAAATAGAAACAATTTCCTTGCCCTCTAAAAGGTGTGACTCTAAGAGCCACTCCTTATAAAGGGTATCTAGAAAAAGCTTTTGGCTTTCTGCTGCATCGGGGAGAACAAAAAAATGGCAGTAAGGGCATTTTTTAGAGCAAAAAGGCACATGGATATACAGGCTTGCAGGAGGAAGGTCCGTTTTTTTACCAGTCATTAGATTCGGGATCTTCCAAGATACCTCTTCTCCAACGGTTACGATCGCTATAAGGGTCTTCTTCCTCTTCTTCTTCCTCTTTTGTGTGTGTGTTTTCTTCCTGCTCTGAGGTCTCTTCTCCTGTCCCAGTATCCGTATCGAAAGACTCTGTTTCCATGTCCATGTCTAAATCTGTCATTCCTTCTTCGCCGATATCAATATCGGGTAAACTGTGGGGTTCTTGGAAGGCTTGACGGCCATGAGGCGCTCTTTTGGGTAGAGAAAATTCTTCTAGTTCTCCACTTTCTTTTAAAAAACGAAGTCTGTTTTTTTCTTCTTCTATTCTTTCTTGGAGGGTTTTGATTTCGTCTTTATGTTTTTCTAAATCTTTTTTAGGAACAAGGCCTAATTTAAGCCAGTGGTCTAAATCATGGAGTTCACTTTCTAACTTTTTTAATCGTTCACTTTTGATATTCATGCAGGACCTACGTTAATTGTTAAAAAAACAGCGGGGGTCTTATAGGGCCGCTGCTGATTAAGCATCTTGTTTTTGAGTGTTTACTTAAAAAGTTTTTTTTTGGCAATGCTCTTTTTAGCGAAAATATAAAAATAAATTTCCTTGAGAAAAGAGGGGAGATTATCTGGATGGATGTGATTATTCGCAATCATAAAAATTATTTCTTTTTAAAAGAATCTTTTTATGTTATAAGGCGAAATAGAGGTAAGTAATTATAGGATGTCAGATGCGCGATGAGATTTTTTCCTACGCAAATTTAGGTAATGCTGCTTTATTAGAAGATCTTTATCAAAAATATCTACAAGATCCTTCTTTAGTAGACTCTTCTTGGCGAGGTTTTTTTGCCGGGATGGAATTTGTTAAAGGATCTGATTTGCCAACAGGTGATGACGATGTTCGTATCTTTCGTCTTATAGAAGCGTATAGACGTTACGGACATAGGCGTGTTTCTTTAAATCCCTTAGAAGAAAGTAAAGAGGAGTCGCGGTTAGCTTTAGAGCAGTTTGGCTTGGCTTTAAGTGATTTAGATAACGTCGTTCCGACTTTTGGCATCTTGCCACAGGAGAGAGTTTCTCTTAAGACCTTAATTGAAGCATTAGAAAAGCAGTTTTGCTCTTCTATCGGCTATGAGATGGGGGACCTATCTGAAAAAATAGAAAAGACGGTCTTTTCTAAAGAAGAGCGGCTAAAGATGCTAGAGGATCTTATGCAAGCAGAGCTATTTGAGTCGTTTATTCATACTAAATATCCCGGGCAAACAAGGTTTTCTTTAGAAGGTGGAGAAACGCTGATTCCTATTTTACGGTTTTTTATAGAAAAAGGAAGTAGCCTGGGGCTTGAAGAGATTGTAATAGGGATGCCCCATAGGGGAAGGTTAAATGTGCTCTCTAGCGTACTTGGAAAGTCTTATAGTCAGATTTTTCAAGAATTTGAAGATAGCACCCTTGAAGAGAGATCAGGTGATGTAAAGTACCACAAAGGAGCTGAGGCTGAATTAAAGACTTCTTCAGGTAAATCTATAAAGGTAAGTATATCTCCTAATCCAAGCCACTTAGAATCTATTGACCCTGTTGTAGAAGGACAGGTACGAGCAAAGCAAGATCTTATTAAAGAAGATCCTCTAGCTAAGAAAAAAATCGGAGCACTGTTAATCCATGGAGATGCTTCTTTAGCTGGGCAGGGTGTTGTTTATGAAACACTACAAATGTCTAAGCTTTCTGGTTATGAGACGGGAGGGACCGTCCATATTGTAGTAAATAATCATATTGGATATACAACGCTACCTGAAGATTCTAGATCTACATTTTATTGTACGGATATAGCTAAAGCCTTTGGCTTTCCGGTATTTCATGTAAATGCAGAAAATGTAGAAGAATGCATCGCAGCAGCGCTACTTGCTTTGCAAATTAGACAATCTTTTCAAATAGATGTTTTTATTGACTTAGGATGTTATAGAAAATATGGGCATAACGAAGGAGATGAGCCTTCTTTTACGCAGCCTTTAGAGTATAGGAAAATCAAAACAAAGTCTCCCATTCGAGTTTTACTAGAAAAAAAGCTTTTAGAAGAGGGTATTTTAGACGAGGACTCTATAGCAAAAAAAGAAGAAGAGTTTAAGAAGAGTTTGCAAAAGGCTTTAACCGAGGTGATATCATCTGAAAAAGGGGAGCTTTTTTTAGAAAATAAAAAAAGACCTATAGAAGCAGCAGCTCCGGCACTTTCTTTGAACTTTCTTCAGTTTTTAGCAGAAAGACTTTGTTACATTCCCTCTGATATTACTATCCACCCTAAACTAAAAAAGCTTTTAGTTGAAAGAGGACAGATGTTACAAGACCCGGATGCGGCTAAAATAGATTGGGGTATGGGAGAGCTGCTAGCCTACGCTTCTTTACTTACGGAGGGTAGGACTATCCGTATCTCTGGGCAAGATGTTTTAAGAGGGACATTTTCTCATAGGCACGCAGGATTAATAGACCAAAATAGCGGAGTTAAATACATCCCTTTAAATCATCTGCAAGAAAAGCAGGCTCCTTGTTTTATCTGTAATTCACCCCTTTCTGAATTTGGCGTAATGGGATTTGATTTAGGATATAGTCATGAGTATCCTTCTTCTTTAGTTCTTTGGGAAGCGCAGTTTGGAGATTTTGTTAATGGGGCCCAGGTGATTATTGATCAATATCTAGCCTCTTCAGAGCAAAAGTGGAATCACCTCTGCAATTTAACACTGCTTCTTCCACATGGATATGAGGGTAAAGGCCCAGAGCATTCATCTGCTCGTATGGAGAGGTTTTTACAGCTGTGTGCCGAAGATAATTTAATTATAGCTAACTGTACGAGCCCTTCGCAATTTTTTCATCTTTTACGCAGGCAAGCTTATTTAACGATAAAAAGGCCTTTAGTAGTGTTTACCCCTAAATTGCTTTTAAGACACCCCTCCTGCGTTAGCTCTCCCCGAGAATTTATAGAGGGTTCTTTTTCTCCATGTTTAGATGATCCCACCGCTAACTTTGGAGCTAGAAGAGTAGTTCTATGCTCCGGTAAAGTTTTTTATGATCTTATAGAGGAAAGAGCCTCTAGAAAAAACACCTCTATAGCTATTATCCGCTTAGAGCAGCTATATCCGTTTCCAGAAGAAAAACTTCTTAGTATTTTAAAACAGTATGCTGTAGCAAACGATATTGTATGGGTACAAGAAGAGTCTAAAAATATGGGAGCGTGGAGCTATATTAAAGGTCTTTGGCAAGAGGGTTTTTTTATGGGTAAGACTTTGGAATACATAGGGAGGGAAGAAAGTGCATCGCCTGCAACTGGTTCCTATAAGCGTCATAAAAAAGAGTATGTAAAATTTATAGAAAAGGTGTTTGCTGAGTAAAGGAGGGACTTACGTGGAAGTGGAAATTAAAGTACCTGTAATGGGGGAGTCAGTTTTAGAGGCAGTTATTGGCACATTTTTGGTGCCTTCTGGGACTTACGTAGCTTCAGGTGCTGAAGTACTAGAGCTCGAGACTGATAAAGTAAATCAAGTCCTATATGCTCCTGAGTCAGGAATTGTTACTTTTAATGTTTCTATAGGAGATACGGTGAAAGTAGGGGAGAAAATAGGATTTATAGAGACTTCTAGTAAAGAGCCTATAAAAGAAACTCCAGTACCTAAAGAAATAAAGATTGTAGAGCAACCAAAACCCATTTCGCAAGCAGAGGGCGTTCGTAAGAACATAGATTCTTTTCTTTCTTCTTTTACTCCAGTGAAAGAAGAGGTCCCTAAGGTTGTAATACAGAATAATCTTTCTTTAGAAAATAGCACTAGAAAGAAAATGTCAACAATTAGAAAAACCATCGCCGCAAAACTGGTTGAAGTAAAAAATAAAACGGCGATGCTAACGACGTTTAATGAAATCGATATGAGCGCTGTCATGGCTATTCGCTCCAAGGAAAAAGAAAGCTTTGAAAAGCAGTATGGCGTTAAATTGGGATTTATGTCGTTTTTTGTAAAGGCTGCAGTGCAGGCTTTAAAAGCTTACCCTATCATTAATTCTTATATTGAAGGAGATGAAATAGTCACCCTCACTAGATATGATATTGGAGTAGCTGTTTCTACAGAAAAAGGACTTCTTGTCCCTGTAATTAAAGACGCTTTACCTAAATCTTTTGGAGATATTGAAAAAGAGATTGCAGCACAAGCTAAAAAGGCTAGAGAAGGATCAATTGCTATTGATGACCTTAAAGGAGGGAGTTTTACCATCACTAATGGAGGCGTATTTGGCTCTTTACTGTCGACTCCTATTTTAAACCCGCCACAAAGCGCCATCTTAGGGATGCACTCGATTGTTAAACGCCCTATTGCTGTAGGAGATCAGGTAGTTATTCGTCCTATGATGTATGTAGCCCTTAGTTATGATCATAGGATCATTGATGGAAAAGAAGCTGTTCTTTTCCTTATGCATATGAAAGAGAGCTTAGAAGATCCTGCAAGAATACTTTTAGATTTATAGGAGATTTATGGAAGAAGTTTTTGATGTTGCTGTTATAGGGAGTGGCCCTGGAGGCTACGTAGCTGCTATCCGCTTAAGTCAGCTTGGCATGAAAACGGCTTGCATAGAAGAAAAAGAGGTGGGAGGCACCTGCTTGCAGGTGGGGTGCATCCCCTCTAAAACACTACTTTATAGCTCAGAGCTTATTTGGAAGATAAACCAAGAGGGCGAGCATTTAGGGATAGAAGGCTCTATTTCAGGGAACTGGAAACGTATGCAAGAGAGGAAAAAAGAGGTTATTGGAGAGTTAGAACATGGAGTTTTAGGTCTTTTCAAAAAAAATAAAGTCACTTTAATACGAGGCTCAGCAGCTTTTACTTCACCTCACACACTTGCTATTTCTGGGAAAGAAGAAAAAACAATCAGAGCAACCCATTTTATTATAGCGACAGGCTCTACGCCAGTAGCTTTACCTTTTTTGCCTTTTGACGAAAAGAAGGTAGTTTCTTCGACGGGAGCTCTTAGCCTGGAATCAATTCCTAACCGCCTTATAGTAGTTGGCGCCGGAGTTATTGGCGTTGAGCTTGGCTCTGTTTTTAAACGCCTTGGCTCAGATGTTCACTTTGTAGAGTTTATGGATGCCATTTGCCCTGCCGTGGAGCCTTCACTAGCTAAAGCCTTGCATGAGTCTTTAGTAAAGCAAGGGATGCGCTTTTCTCTTTCTACAAAGGTTAAAGAAGGATTTGTGAACCAAGAGGTGCATCTTACTACTGAAAGTAAAGAGGGTGTCGAAGAAAAGCTTACTGCTGATGTTGTTTTAGTATCTATTGGAAGGAAGCCCTTATTAGAAAAGCTTCAATTAGAAAAAGCTGGTGTAGTGATTGACTCCAAGGGTTTTATTTCTGTAGATAATAACTTCAGAACAAGTCAGCCTCATATTTTGGCTATAGGAGATGTCATTGATGGACCTATGTTAGCGCATAAGGCTTCCGAAGAAGGGATTGCTGTTGCAGAGTTCCTAGCTTCTTTAAACCCCTCTTTGCAGTATATAACAATTCCTAGCATCATTTACACCTATCCTGAAGTTGCTAGTGTAGGGCTTTTTGAAGCTGAAGCAATAAAACTTGGGTTTAACTTTCATGTGGGAACCTATGCTTTTAAAAGTAATCCTAGAGCTAAATGTTCCTATGAAGAAGACGGCTTTATTAAAGTTCTTATAGATAAAAAAACGGATAGATTTTTAGGGATACATATTATAGGACCTCATGCTTCTGAGCTAATAGCAGAGCCAGCCCTTGCCCTAGGGCTTGGAATAAAGTCCATAGATGCCGGAGAAATGTGCATGGCACACCCGACTCTTAGCGAAGCATTTAAAGAAGCGGTTCTTTCCGTGCATAAAAAGGCTATTCATAAGTGAACCTTTTTTTATTTTGAAAAGCAATACCTAAAGCAAAGAGACTTTGCTAAGTTGTTTTTGATGCTAATAAATATTAGGCTTCTTTTACTAGCTCTTTATAAAGTAACCCTGCAGAGTTTTGAATAGTTGACAGGCTAAAGGGGTCGTTTCTACAAAGAGTTTTAATTTTATGAATAGACTGTCTTAGCTCTTCAGGTAAGGTGGTAAGGTCAAGTTCCATAGACGCGAAGTACTTAAGGTTTTCTAGGCTTTCAGCGCTCCCTGAGTTACTAGCTTCTAGAATATTTAAAGCCCAAATTATAATAGCTTGGTTTGGGGAGGGGGGGAATGTAGGAGATAGAATTCCTGTATCTTGTCTAGCTCTTTCTGATGGTATCATGGAATGTCCCTATGGTTTTGTAAGATTTTAATGCGCTCTAATACGGCATCACATAGGTTTGCGCTGTCGTATTTTTCTGTAATTGCACCTATTTTTCTTGTAAATTCTTCACTATCTACTTTTGTTAAAATACGCATTTTTGCTGCGTGCAATCCTAAGGCGAGAGATTGTCTCGTTTCTGGTGTATTTATGTCATCTAGAAAAGGTTTAAATTTTTCCTGTTCAATTTCCCTTTCGTCTTCACTTAGCTCTTTGCTCTCAAAATAAGGAGAGAATTCGTCTGTTATGGCAAGGGAAAGAGAGGAAATTATGGTGTCTATAGCTAATTCAGCCCAGTCGGGTGAACCTAGTACGGAATCTACAAAGTCGTTATATTGGGGGTAGTCTGATCCGCAGGTGCTATTGCGAACGTAGGCTTCATTGTCGATTGCATAGACAGTAAGTGATCCTGTTTCGCTACTTGGGTAGTCTATTAGTAAATTCCCTATATTAGCGGGGGTAAATGAGTCGAAGGTTGCTCTTGCAGGATCTCCTCTTCGTGGGTAAGAAACAGCAAATAAACGATCTGTATTTCCAAGGAGCAAGTCACCTAAGAAAATTTCTCCTAGTGTAGCATATATTTTCTCTTTGCTAACGGGGTCTTTTGCTAGCTCTATCCATTTATTGGCTGCAAAATCTCCTAAATTTGCTCCAGGAGCCAGTTGAGAGATCATTATATCGGTTGCATTTAGTTCTTTTTTAGTGTGGATTTCTCGGATAAAATGTAGATTGCCCTGAATAACAGATTGAAATCCAGTTAGGCTTTTAGGAGGAAAAGATCCGCCTAAAATGGTATTTGTTGCAAAGTTGATTATGGAAGCTTCAGGGACCTGGGTATCTGTAAAAATCAGTTTTAAAACATCTCCCGAGGCTACTTCTGAATTAGATGTCCACTTTAGGACGCAGTCTTCAGCCCAAGCTTTTTCTTCCTTATTTTTAGCTCGGACACTGTGTAGAAGTAAAACGCCATCATTACCGACAAAAGACTCCTGTATGGAAGAAAATTGTGCTGAAAAAAAGTCTTTGGCAAGCAGGGCTGTTTTTTCATCGAGTGCTTCTGGGCCTTCGGATAGTCTTTTTTCACAAACCCTGGATAGGTTACTAGGAAGCTGCTCTAAGAATAGACTTGCTGGAATGCGCTCTTCATAAAGATGGGAAACAAGAGAGGCTATTTCCGCCTGTTTTAGCGCTGCATTTTCTCTACTTGAGTAGGACCAAATAAAACGAGAAGCCTTATCTGGATTGAATCGGAGCGCGTGAAATTCCTTAGCTTCTTTTCGATAAATTGTAAGTGGTAAGAATTGATGAAGGGCTGCCATCCTAGATGTTTTAGAAGACCAGTTAGCGAGATCTTCTGGTTCTTTAAGCCATGCAGGGGATTTTATTGTTGTTTCTATCATAGCACCTCTTTTTATAAACAATTATACAATTAATTGATTATTATTACAATTAATATAAATAAAAAATATTTACATTAATTTATTAAGGTGCTTACCTTGTTTTGGCTTTAGTACTTAGGAAAGAGGCTATCTGGGCACTTTTACTTACAGGCCCTAGACTACAGGTAAGAGATTGGTAAGAAGGAGTGATTATTTAAATATAAAATATACAGCGCCAGCAAGACAAAGGCCAGCCCATAAGTAGTTTAGTGTTATGGGATGCTTCATGAAGAAGAAGGCAAAAGGAACAAATACAGCAAGAGTGATCACTTCTTGTATGATTTTTAGCTGCACAAGAGAGTAAGTGTTGCTGTAAAATCCTAGGCGGTTAGCTGGAACTTGTAGGCAATATTCAAAAAAAGCAATTCCCCAGCTGATGAGTATCGCAACCCAAAGAGGTTTGGATCCTAAATCCCGTAAGTGTCCATACCAGGCAAAGGTCATGGCTATATTAGAAAAGATAAGAAGTATAAGAGGGGAGACGTAGTTCATTATTTTTTTAGATTAGGGATTAATTTGGTTAGTATAGCGAGTGTATAGTCGATTTCTTCTTTAGTGGTAAACCTACTTAAGCTAAATCGAATAGAAGATTTCACACGGTTAGCTGGTAAGCCCATTTGTGTTAAAATACGGGAAGGCTCTAAAGCTCCTGAGCTACAAGCTGATCCATGACTTGCCAAGATTCCGTGTAGATCTAGTTGTATGAGGAGTGTTTCTCCATCGATCCCGATGAAGGCTAAATTAGAAACATTAGAAACCCTTTCTACAGAGCCGCCGTTAATTTCTATAAAAGGAAAGGTGTCTATAAGGTTTTTTTCGAAGTAGTTTTTCAGCTCTTTTATCGAAGGGGAGATTTCTTTGATAAGCTCTATAGCTTTAGCAAGTCCAATGATACCAGGTAGGTTTTCTGTACCAGACCTAAATCCATATTCTTGCCCTCCTCCAAGCAAGAGAGGGCGTATTTTTGTGGAAGATCGCAGGAAAATAAAGCCGACACCTTTGGGTCCATGGAATTTATGGGCGGAAAAAGCCATAGCTGTAACGCCTAAAGGGATTTCTAGCTGCTCTTTTCCTAAAAGAGCGACTCCATCAATAAAAAGGGGGATTTGGTATTTTAAGGCTATTTGGCTAAGTCCTTCTAGATCTTGTTTTACTCCGGTTTCGCCATTTACTGAACTAAATGCAAGAAGCTTAGTATGCGGGGTGATAGCATTTATAACAGCATCTAAGGGGACCTTTCCAGAGTGACCTACTTGTAAAAATGTTACGTCGACTCCTTTGCTTTGTAAGTCTAGTAAGGGCTTTTCTAAGGAGGCATGCTCTATGTTGGAAGAGATAACATGACAAGGGCCTGGGGATCTAAAAAATCCTTGAATAAGAAGGTTTAACCCTTCGGTTCCTGAAGAGGTGAAAATAATTTCTTTTGGTTTAACTTTGCAGTAGGATGCAATAATTTCACGGGCTTGCATAAGCCTGCTTTTTGCTTCCCTACCTAGAAAATGTTGCGAAGAGGGGTTAGAAGGAGGAGCTTCAAGCTCATTTAGCATAGCAGATATGACAAGGGGATCTATCTTTGTGGTAGCGTTACTATCTAGATAAATTTTTTGCATTATTCAGAACCCTAATCATAAGGATAGTGATGTTATCGCCACCCCCTTTTGCTTTAGCATGTTCTATCATGTGGGTAGAGGCTGATTTAATGCAAGTATGTTTGTTTAGTATAGTAGAAATTTCTTCATCTGATACGTAGTCTGTAAGTCCATCGCTGCAAAGAAAATAGATATCTCCCGGTAGAACAGAAGTCGTATTGATTTCCGGTTCTACAAGGGGGTTTGTTCCTATAGCCCTTGTAATTATATGTTTTCCTATCTGGTGAGTTGCATTTTTTGTGTCTTCAGACGGGGAGTGGTCTTGTGTAATTTTAGAGAGTCCTTCTCTAAAACGGTAAATCCGGCTATCTCCAACATGGGCATAGATGAGGGCTTCTTGATGAAGTAAAAGACAGCAAAGAGTTGTTCCCATACCGTAAAATTCTTTTTTTTGTTCGGAAAGCTGGTGGACCCAACTATTGGCATTTAAAATTGCTTTACGGAGGAATTCAGGGAGACTTGGGGAGTCTGCTGTTTTGTCTTCTGAAGAAAATCTTTGACAGATAGATGTAGAAAGATGGTGAACAGCTTCTTTAGCTGCAATTTCTCCTGCATTATGCCCGCCCATCCCATCGGCTAAGACAAAAAAACGATGGATGGGGATTTCATGAAAGACATCCTCATTGTTTTCTCTTGCCAATCCTAGATCAGAAATACCAAAACTTTCTATGTCGTAAGACATTGCGCATCCCTTGTATTCAAAGTGGTTGTCCTAAGAAAAGCATAAAATGTGAATTTAAGTCTATATAGGATTCGCTAATTTACCTAAAAAAAGTGTTAGTCCAGAATTTAAGTCTACAACGCCAAAGAGGAACGGGTGGTCTGCTATAAAATCGAAGGTAATCTTGGGTTTTGGCTTAATGCAGGTTACTCCCATAGAAATTCCTGTTGCTGCAGCTGCGATTACACCATCTTCATCACAAGAAAAAACCGCTTCATGCACTATTTGAGTTATTTCTAACCCAGTTTCTTCTGTAATATCAGAAAAATTAGCCCCTTGTGCGAACGCTTTTCCCATACCGAGTTTTTGTAATATTTCTTTAGGTAATATTCTATTTTTTAGTTTGAAGCGGGGGATTTTCACGGAAACTTCCGCGTTCTCTGTTGCGCCTAAAAGCTCTTGTATAGAGTCTCCTGTGAGAAAACCTTCTAGTGTTGCTAAATCCCCTTTAGGTAATAAAAAAAAAGTAGCTAAAGCCAAATTATCTTTGGATTTAAACGGCATAACTAGCAGTTGGAGATCTTCATTTTCAAAGTAGGGAAACACGCTTGTTTGGTTCATCATGTCAACTTGCGTGGCTTCTCCCGCTTTTTTATAAAAAGGATTTTTTTTTGTATTAGCTTTACTAAAGGGTTTTTGCCACTGAGCTTTAAGGTAGATAGCATTTGTAAGAACTAGCTTAGTATCTCTATCTAGGTCTCCAGGATTAAATAGTTTCTCAATCTGACCATTTGTTTCTCTATCAACCCAGGAGTTGATAGTATTTGTGCTATTTATCGTATTATAAAAATCTAATTCACGAGCCTCGATTTCCCATCCAGAGGTTAATGCATTGGTATAGTTCATTTTTAGTGTTAGTTTTTTTTGTACCCAAATGGAATTAGCTATATGTAAAGAAGGGGAATATAGAGAGTTTTTTACTGCATTTGTAGCCTGAATAAGTTCAAGGTTGTCCAACGTTAAATGCAAAGCATTTTGCATTTCTATTCTGGTATCGGCTTTTGCTCCGACATAGGCCATTGTAAGGCAAGAAAAAAGGGAGTAAGGAGAAAAAATACAATCTTCGGTAGAAGAGCTATTATAAAAAGAAAAGGCGAAACTGTTCATATTGCTAATTAAGGTTTCTTCCGAAGTCTCTGCTTTGAGAAGGGGTGTGCAAAATAAAAATAGAGACATTAAAATATTGATTGTTTTTTTCATAAAAACTCGAATGTTAATTTGTGTATTGTAATAAGTCTTGCATGGAAAATTAATTTCACGCAAGACCTTTATTTTACAATTAAACAAGCTTAGAGTGGATGTCTTCTAGCTGCTTTTCTAAATGATCCCTTTCTCTTTGCATTTTTTCTAAAATCTCTTTAGGCGCTTTTTGCAAAAACTCTTCTTGACTTAGCTTAGTATTTAAAGAAAAGAGTTGATTTTCTATCTTTCCTTTTTCTTTTAGTAGGCGTGCCTTTTCTTTTTCTTTGGCCTCTTCCGGTAAAGGGATGAGGATTTGTAAAGAGGCTACTCTTTTTTTAGCGCTAAAGGCAGGCTCCTCTTTTTCTACTTCAAAACAGATCGATTTTATTTTTACTAAAGCTTCTAAAATATGCTTGTTGTCTTTAGCTACTTGTAAGAGAGGATCATTCAGGCTTCCGTAGATCCATACATCCACAGCAGTGGATGGTGGCAGCTGCATTTCCGCTCTGATGTTTCTTATTGCATGGAGTAGCTCTTCTAAAAAAGCAAAGGTGCTTTCGGCGTCTTCGTTTCTGTCTTTTTTTTGCAGTAACTTGGGGTAGGCCGCTACGATACAAGCTTTAGCTTCCAAGGCCTCTAAACACTCTTTTGTGTGAACGTCACAATCTTTGGGAATAGGAGCGTAGAACGCTTTTTTGAGTAAGGAAAAGAGCTCTTCTGTAATGAAGGGAGCCATCGGGTGTAGCAGTCTTAGCGAAGTGCAAAGCAAAATCACTAAAAGCTTTTGTTTGTTTTCTTTAATAGCAGGAGTTCCTGCTTTTCCTAGAAGAAAGGGTTTGCTCATTTCGACATAATATGCGCAAAAATCCTTCCAGAAAAAATCATAAGCTTCTATTGCTGCTTTATCAAAGTTATACGTAGATAAAAGAGTGTTAGTATTTTCTACAGTGCGGTGTAGACAAGACAAAATCCAATGATCTTCTAAGGTAAATAAAGATCTATTTAACCCCTGAGCAAAAGAAGCTGCAGTGAGGTCTTGTAAGTTCATGAAAACAAATCTAGCACCGTTCCATACCTTGTTAGCAAAATTTTTGAATTCTTCAAATTTTCTTCTATCTAGATCTATTTGTCTAGCTTGTGTAGCACTGGCACAAAGGGCCATACGGATAGCATCGCATCCAAAAGAATCTATGATTTCAAGGGGATCTATGACGTTGCCTTTAGATTTAGACATCTTTTCCCATTTAAATTGGACTCCAGGAGGGAGAGTTTTTCCAAGATCGTAAGAAAGCCTTTCTTCTCCGAGGATATATTCCGTAGAGCCATCTTTTTTTGTTTTCCAATAAGACTTGCCGTAGATGAGTCCGTGAAGGAATGTCTCAGGGAATGGAACCTCTTTCATAACATAAGATCCCATTAGGATCATCCTGGCAACCCAGAAAAATAAGATGTCATGGCCTGTAATTAACGTGGCGTTAGGATAAAATTTCTCTAGGTCTTTTGTTTTTTCTGGCCAGCCAAGAACACTAAAAGGCCAAAGGGCAGAAGAAAACCAGGTGTCTAGAACATCTTCTTCTTGAGACCACTCCTCCGGATTTTTCTTTACTTCTTCCGGGACACCTTCTCCTGTATGGCACAGTATTTTTTCTTTATCTTTTTTATTATACCAAATAGGGATTCTATGACCCCACCACAGCTGTCTTGATATGCACCAGTCTCTTAAGTTATCTATCCAATGAAAATAGGTGCTTTCAAAGCTTTCTGGAATGAGTTTGACTCTTTTTTCTTTGACGGCGTCTCTGAGCTCTTTTTTAAAGGAGCTCATTTTTACAAACCACTGCTTGGAGAGCATTGGTTCAATAATTGCTTTAGATCTATAGGAAATGCCTACTCTATTTTTATGGGGCTCTATTTTAGCTACAAGACCTAGTTCTTGCATCTTTGCAACCACAGCTTTTCTCGCTTCTTCTATAGTTAATCCAGCAAAATCTCCACCATTTGTATTGATTTTACCATCTAAAGTCATGATGTTAATAAAGGGTAGGTTATGGGTTAATCCCATTTCATAGTCGTTAGGATCATGTGCGGGGGTGACTTTAACGGCTCCTGATCCAAAATTTGAGTCGATGTGTCTATCTGCTATGATAGGGATTTTTCTATTCATAATAGGTAGTAGGATTTCCTTCCCTAGAAAATCTGTATATCTTGGATCTGAAGGAGACACGGCTACTGCTGTATCTCCAAGAAGGGTTTCTGGCCTTGTCGTTGCAATAGTTATATAAGAGCTGCCGTCTGCTAGAGGATATAGAAAATGCCAGAGAAATGTATTTTGCTCTTCATATTCTACTTCATCGTCTGCTAAGGCTGTTTGTGTGATGGGGTCCCAATTAACTAGATAGTCTCCCTGGTAGATGAGTCCTTCATCGAACATTTTTTTAAAAACGTGTTTGACCGATTTACTTCTCTCTTCATCGAGTGTAAAGCAAAGCCTAGACCAGTCAGCAGAGCATCCAAGCTTTTTAAGTTGTCCTAGGATGGCTTCTTGACTTTGATTTTTCCAGTCCCATACATGAGATAAAAACTCTTCCCTAGAAAATTCTGTTCTTCTTTTCCCTGTTTTAGCCATAAGCTGTCTTTCTACTACTGTTTGTGTTGCTATCCCAGCATGGTCGGTTCCAGGAACCCAAAGCACTTCAAATCCAGACATTCTTTTCCATCTAATTAAGACATCTTGGAGCGTGCTAACTAAGGCGTGTCCCATGTGAAGTACTCCAGTTACATTAGGAGGGGGCATTACGATAGTGTAAGAAGGTTTTGAAGAGGAGGCGTCGGCAGTTAAGCATCCCTCTTTTTCCCAGAAAGAAGACCACTTTTCTTCTATCAGCTTAGGTTCAAAGGCTTTAGGTAGTTCATCCATGAAAAATCTCCGGTATGAGTATAAATTTTCTAAAGGATAGCATACATCTTATCGAGAAGTCAAAAAATAGACGTAATTAGTAAAATAAGCTTGAAAATTAAAATAATTTATATTAATTTTAACTTTGACGATTGACTGTATTAATAAGAGAGAAATCAGGATGTTTTATGACGGGTAGGGTGCATATACCGGCTGAATCATTAAATAGAGAGATTCAAAGCCTTCAAAAAGCAATTCAAGAAAAAAGCGGGTCTTTTTGCAACTGGATGGATTCGGAGTGTGCTAAGAAAATACAGTCTGTAGCTTCGATAGTACTTTCTGCTTCAGAAAGTAAGGTCTTAGACGATAAGGAGGCTTCGGCTTTTTTAGATGTTTTAAATAGCCGAGAATTTCAGATTTTAGCAGAGGGCCCTAAACATTTTGTGGCTATTAGAACTTTTTTTTCTCGCGTTTTTAATGAATATTTTGGAACAACGAAGCCTAAAAGTTCTTGGGAATTTGCCAAGGAGCTTAAAGAAAAAACAGAAAGAGCTCTCTTAATAGAAAAACCCGATATAGTAAAAGTAAAGAAGTTTGAGGACTTAGCTAAGGAATACAAAGCGGATATTGAACAGGCTTATAGAAGAGATCTCCCTTTAATACGAGATGGTTCAGCGAAGCTAAACGGGTTTGCCAAACTTCTTAAGGTTACGGGATCAGATATTAAGGTTGATTATGCAATAATTGATAAAGAAGAGGCTCTATCTTATGAGGAAATGTGCTTAATAAAGGAACATCTTCCTGAGTCTTTACAGAAAAAAATGACAGATGCCTTTTTAGAGATAGATGTTTTGCGCAAGATAGCAGAAGAGATTAAGGGAGAAAAGAGGGTAAAGGGTCCTGAAAATCAAGATTTGTTCAGTGATGAAAATGACCGAGTTATTGTTCCTCAGCCGATGTGGGAAATAGGTAATATTGGGAAATTTTTAAAAAATATTGCATCTCCTTTAGTAGTTATAGAAAGTTCTGAAGAAAAAGCCAAAAAAGAGGCAGGATATAGATGCGCTATTTTGATTCAGAAAGCAATTGATAAAGTTAAAGTAAACTGCGAGTCTGAAGCAGTCGAGCAAAAAAGTACGTATCTAGGAAGTGAAAAGTTGAAGGCTCTATCTGAGGATTCCCTTAAAAAGTTGTACACGCCTATTCCTTGGACTCTTCTATCTCTTCCCAAAATAGAGGGCCTGGGCCTAGTTGATCTACGCACATGTTTAGAAAGTTTTAAGACAAGTTTTGGGATGCTAGCAAAAAGGAAACCTTTTGCACCTATAACTTTAGAAGATGAGAAGCTAGAGCGTATGCAGCAGGTGCTTCCTGATGCATTTAAAGATAAAATTAACGTAATCTTTGATTCAGATGACTGGAAATTATGCATGGGTGAAGTAGAGAGCTCATCTCAATAAAAGGAGAATATTTTATGGATAGTGTACATTCTGTTGATCCAGATTTTAGTTATGCGAATCAGCTAAGGGAGATAGTCCAAGCGAAAAAAGGACATGCGGATTATCAGACTACGCAGAAAATAAAAAAAATCATCGATAAAGTATTAGTGGAAGTGGAGAATGGTAGCGTTAAGAAGGCGGAAGTCGACGCTATCCTTACAGTTTTTGGCAGTAAAGAGTTTCAAGTTCTACTAGAGGGTCCTAGATATTTTAAACCTATAAAAACTCTTTTTTCTGCATTGATGACTAGATGTTTTGTGGATAAAGTTTTTAAAAGTTCTTGGGAATATGCGGAAGATTTAACAGGTACAGCTTTAGCAACGTTATATAAAAAAAGTCCGTCTATGGTAAATGCTATTGTATTGGAAGTGATAGCTAAAAAACATAAAGGGGCTATTTTAGAGGAGTATGAAAAAAACGAGAGTCAATTTAGCACGTTCAGTACCACAGAAAAAAAAACATTTTATTTTCTTTTTATGTTGATGGGTTTACAGGAAAAGGTGCCGGAAATTTATAGAAGAAGCTCTTCTTTTTCAGACTGGAGTTTAATTGGAAATGAATACAAGAGTAAGCTTCCTCAGATATTTAGGGAAGATTTGCAGAATGCTTTAGACGGTCTAGAAATAGCATCAAGAGAAATTAAAGAAGAAGTAGAAATAGAAGCAAAGCAGGCCCAAATTTCTTGGGGATATGTAAAAGAGCTGAGCGTTGCAGAGCAGATGAAAGCAAAGCACCGAGATATAGTAAAAGAGGTTGCTTTGCATCATAAAAAAGAATTTGTAGCTGCTTATGATAAACTAGAATTAGGTGTGCTTAGTCCGGAAAATTTTTCTGCTTTTTTACATGCACTTGAAACTAAAGAAACTTGGAATGATGCGCAGTGGAGAAAGTTTAATGAAATTTTTGATTCTGTAGCTGGATACCTTCCGGGAGAAGTCTTTGAAGAAATTGACTTAGTCAGAGAGGACTTACTGCATAGAGCTGAAGGATTAAAGGTTTTAAATAGTATCTTAGATTTAATGAGTGACATTAAAATTAGCCATCCGCTTGTTTATAAATCTTTAAAAGAGTTGCTTGCAATAAATGAAGATGCTCCTCCGACTCAGTTTTATCAAATACAGCAAAAGCTGCGCGCTTTCCAGAGGAAATTTGGGGATTTAGGAAAGCAGACCTTACCTCAAGACTTTGTAAATAAAGTCAAAGTTTTAATTGGCAACTACCCATTGTTGTTTTCGCAGCCTTATTAAGGCTCGAGTAATCGAATCCTCAGATCTTTAATTTTAAAAAATCATAAATCCTGTGTAACGGTGCTTTTTTAAGGAAAATATATGCATATTTTTCTCTTGACTTAACTGCCCCTCATCCTCTATAAGTAGAGGCCATTGGAGAGTGTATGATTAAAAGCATGACCGGATATGGGCGCTATACAAGATTATCTTCTTTAGGCAAATGGCTTGTAGAGATTCATTCGGTAAATAAGAAAGTATTAGATTATAACATATTTATCCCTAGAGATTTACTGCAGTTTGACGTTGAAATAAGAAAGTGGCTTTCCCCCTTTTTTAAAAGAGGTCATATTACTGTTAAAGTCTCTTGGCATCCTAAACAAGGAAACTTTGACCTAGAGGGTCAAGTTAGCTCTTTACATTCTATAAAAGAAGGAATGGAAAAAGCTTGTCTCGCAATTGGATGCTGTAAAGAAGATATTACCTTTCCTTTTCTTTATGAAGAGCTCAAAACACTTTCTTCAGTAGATTTTTCTAAAGAGGAAGATTTAATTCGTAAAGAGTTGAAAGAGGGTGTGGAAGAAGCTATTAAAGGATGTCTTCAGATGAAAGAGGACGAGGGATTTTCTTTAGCGGAGTCTTTTGTCCAAAATCTTTTTGAGTTAGAGCGGCTTGTTAAAGAAATAGAAGGTCTATCAGTTGGAGTAGCTGATCGCTATAGAAGCAAGATAGAAGACAAGTTGGCAGAGTTTAAAGAGGTTCTCGAAGCAGATAAAGAGCGCGTTCTTAGGGAGATGTTTTTCTATGCAGAAAAAGTGGATATAGCAGAAGAATTAGTGCGGCTTCACTCTCATATTGAACAATTTAGACAGATACTTTTAAGTAAAGAAGAGAGTGTTGGCAGAACTATGGACTTTTTAGTCCAAGAAATGGGAAGAGAGGCAAATACGATTTCTTCTAAAGCTGCCGAGTCTGCGATATCTTATCTAGCCTTAAAAATGAAAGGGGAAATTGAAAAAGTAAAAGAGCAGGCGCAAAATATAGAATGAAAGAAAAGCTTATTGGAAATCTTTCTAGAGGGTTTGTTTTTGTTTTAAGTGCTCCTGCCGGAACTGGGAAGACAACACTTGTTCACATGCTTACTAAAGAGTTCTCCTGTATAAAAGAGAGCGTCTCTTATACGACAAGGACTCCTAGGGTAGGAGAGGTGCACGGGGTAGACTACTATTTTGTGAGCTTAGAAGAATTCACGAAAAAAAAAGCTGCAGGCGACTTTTTAGAATGCGCAGAGGTGTTTGGAGAGTGGTACGGAACCTCTAAAGAGGCACTGCAAAAAGTAGTAGAAAGTGGCTCTCATGTGTTTCTTGTTATTGACACGCAAGGAGCTATGCTGCTGCAAAAAGAGAATTTTCAAGCGATTTATATTTTTATAGCCCCACCTAGTATAGAAATTTTGGAGGAGCGATTAATTAAAAGGAAGACTGAAGATGATGCCAAGAGGACTGAAAGGCTCTCGTGGGCAAAGAAAGAGATGGAGCGTTCTTCCTTTTATGACTTTTTAATTGTAAATGATGATTTACAGGTTGCTTATAGTGTGTTAAAAAGCATTGTAGTAGCTGAAGAGCATAGGGTTGTTAAAAAAAACAGATAACAGGAGTGACAAATGGTTAATACGAATTTACAAGAGTCAGCTAAAGACTTAACTACTGAAAATTTACGTAAAATGTTTAAGAATAACTTTGAGCTAGCGCACTTTGCTATCCAAATGGGACGTTTTTGTATTCGTGGAGGACACTCTTCTTTAACGGAAATTTTAGATGAAGTGCGTAAACATCCATCGGAAGCAGAGTTGCTTGAGTTAGAAAAGCTAGAAGAGGGAGATAAGTAGTAATTGATGGAAAAGATTTTAATTACCTCAGCTCTTCCCTACGCAAATGGCCCCTTACATTTTGGACATATTGCAGGGGCTTATCTTCCGGGCGATGCGTACGCTCGATTTAAAAGATTAGAGGGATGTGATGTTTTATACCTATGCGGATCAGATGAGTACGGTATAGCTATCACACTCAGTGCAGAGATGGTTAAAAGAACACCTAAACAGCAGGTTGATTTTTTTCATCAAATAAATAAAGATCTTTTTGAAAGATTGCATTTTTCTTTTGATCATTATTCAAGAACTACTTGGAAAGGTCACGATGCAACAGTACAGGCCTTTTTTTTAGATCTTCTTGCTAATGGTCATATTGAAGAAAGGATGACTCATCAACTTTTTTCAGAAAAAGAAAATCGCTTTTTAGCAGATAGGTATGTACAAGGGATTTGTCCTAAATGTGGATTTGATAAAGCTCGTGGAGACGAGTGTCAGGTTTGCGCAGCTAGCTATGAGGCCACAGATCTTCTAGAGCCTGTTTCTAAAGTGACAGGATCTCCCTTAGTACTAAAAGAAACTAAACATTGGTTTTTGCGCTTTGATCACTTTAAAGAACCTCTTTTAAAGTGGATAGAAGAGAAAAGTTGGAAACCTAATGTAGCAAACTTTGCCCTTTCTTATGTGAAAGATTTAAGAGCCAGAGCAATTACCAGAGACTCAGATTGGGGGATTCCGGTTCCTTTAGAAGGAGCCGAAGGAAAAGTCCTTTACGTGTGGTTTGATGCTCCCATTGGTTATATTTCTGCAGCTAAGCAGTGGGCAGAAGAAAAAGGCGACCCGGATCTTTGGAAAAAGTACTGGCTTGATGAAAAAACAACCCTTGTTCAATTTATCGGTAAAGATAACATCCCTTTTCATTCTGTATTTTTTCCGGCTATGGTTATGGGACAAAACACCCCGTATAAATTAGTGGATCAGCTTCCTGCTAACGAATTTTACAATTTGGAAGGTAAGCAGTTTAGCAAATCTGAGGGATGGACAATTGATTTAGATGCTTTTTTTATGCAGTTTTCCGCGGATCAAGCTAGATATGCGATAGCATCTAACGCTCCTGAAAATGCAGATTCAGAGTTTACCTGGAAAGACTTTCAAAGCAAGTGCAACGCGGACCTACTTGGTAAGTACGGCAACTTTGTCAATAGAGTCCTTGTCTTCGTATATGAAAGAGCTGGAGCAAAAATTCCAGCTCTTATAGACCCCGATGAAGTGGACCTTCTTTTTTTAGAAAATAGTAAAAAGATTGTAGAAGAGTGCTCTTTAGCTTATAGCAAATTTCATTTAAGAAGAGCTTGTCAACTTCTTATGGAGCTTGCGCAGTTAGGTAATGTCTACTTTGATAGTAAAAAACCTTGGCACCTAGCTAAGGATCCAGGCCGCGTAAAAGAGCTTCATAATGTTTTGCGATGCTCTTTAGAGAACATTAAACTCTTAGCTCTTATTTCTTCACCTGTAATGCCTTCTTCTGCAGATAAGGTATGGGAACTTTTAGGCTTTAGCCAAAGTATGCAGAAGCTTGGCTGGAATCATATTGTAGGAACACCTTTAGAAGCGGGAATTTTTCTTCCTAAGCCGCAAATTTTATTTGCCAAAGTGGAAGATGAGCTAATAGACAAGAAAGTGGAAGAGCTCCAGAAGATGGTAAAGCATACCGTTAAAGAAAAAACGGCCCCAGCGCATGTTCCTTTAAAAGAGCAAATTACTGTAGATGACGTAAAGAAATTAGATCTTCGCGTAGGGGAGATCATCTCTTTAGAGCGCGTTCCTAAAAGCAAAAAACTACTAAAACTTTTAGTGGATATAGGCTTAGAAAAGAGAACTGTTGTAGCTGGAATTGGAGAAAATGTAGAAGACATAGAATCCTTTGTAGGCAAAAAAATCATTCTTGTGGCTAACCTAAAGCCTGCTCTTTTAATGGGTATTGAGAGTCAGGGGATGCTTTTAGCTGCTAAGGGAGAAAATGGGTTAGAGCTACCTGCTTTATCTTCGAGTTTTCTTGGCGATATTGTTTCTTAGGGGAAAATCCTAGAATAATCCCCTGATTTCTTGCGCCTTTAACTCTTAAGTTAGCTTTACATTAAGAACTCTATTTTTTTTAGATCAGCGATGTGACGAATACTAGCCATCATTTGATCGCTTATTTGCGTATTTTCGCTAAGGTCTAAAAAATTTATAGATATAGGTGCGCTCATTGTAAAAAGTTTATTTCTCAGAGCTTTGGCCCCTACATCATCAATCTCATTATAGCTAAGATTTAACTTGGTAAATCGTTCTAATACTCCGGCGATGTGAGTCGCCCCTACTGAGCTGATACGATTGCGGCTAAGGTCTAAGAATTTGACTTCTGGCATGCCAAGGGCGATTTCTTCAGCTCCTGCATTGCTAATCTGGTTATTGCCAAGAAGTAGAACTTCTACTTTAGGCATATGGAGAGCAATAGCTGTAGTTCCCCTATCTGTGATCTTATTGCCGGTAAGGTCCAATAAAGAGATGTTTTTTGCATTTGGATGTGTAGCTATTAGAGCTGCTAAGTCGTCGTCAATACGACAATTTCCAGCTGTTAGCTTCTTAATATCAGGACATAGCATTAGTATTCGCTGCATCCCTCTAGCTGAAAGTTCCATATCACTTAAATCTAGGGTTTGGATTTTACCTCCGCTAGTTTTTAATAGAGCTATCAAAGAAGCTTCTGTAAGACCGAGTTCTCTAACTGGAACTCCAAGAGTAAGCTGAGACAGTTTGTCTGCTTCAGATGTAGGAGTAGAGAACTCGATCTTTTTATGTTTGTTAATCATGAAATCCATCATGTCTTTGCTGATCCGAGTGGAGTCCAATCTTACTTTTCTTAGGTCGTCTGATTCATCGATCTTTCTAGAGATAGCTGCAGCTCCTTTATCGGTGATATCATTACCGCAAAGATCTATCTCCTCTAAGTAATTGTTTTCTAATGCTTTAGCGATTGCTGCAGCGCCCCTGTCGGTAATACGGCAGTTTTGAGCTTTTAAATACTCAAGATTAGGGCATAGAGTTAGTATGGATTGCAATCCTTCCTCAGAAAGTGGCATGTCGCTTAAATTTAAACGGGCCAATAGGAATCCTGCGGTTAAATGAAAAAACTGGTTGCTGTAGGCTTTTAATAGAGTTATTAGTGACTTTTCTGTAAGGCCTAAGTCTTTGGCTGGGGTTTTTGTATTAAGGCTCTTGAATAGACCTACCTCTTCTGGAGTCATCCTGCGGGAGATCTTATTGTTAGAAAAACGCATTTCCATCAACTGGGATTCTTCAATGATTGCGATAAGAGCCTCGGCGCCTGCATCGGTGATTTCATTATTCGTGACATCTAATGTATAGATCTTTTTTGTATTTGGATGCTCGGCTAATGTAATAGCCAACGCATCAGTAATCGAGCAGTTTCTGGCTATTAAGTGCTTAAGGTTAGGGCATAAAGTGAGTATAGATTGAAGTCCTTCACTAGAGAGGGGGATACCGCTTAAATCTAATGAGGTGATTTGCTTTCCTTGGGATTTTAATAGATCTATCAAGGATCCTTCTGTGTCAAATCCTAGTCCTTTGATCGGGAAGTTTCTATTAATTTTTCTTACTAGATCTTCTTCATGACTAAGGACTGATGAAGTAGAGGCTGCTTTTAGAGCAGTTTCTGGGGATTCTGTAGCAATCTCTTCCCCGTAGAGGTCCGTCAAAAGGGTTAAATCTGGTGAATTTTTCTTTAAGCTATCGTAGATAGTTTTTTGTGTTTCAGGGGGAATTGGGTTATTAGAAAGGTCTAAGAACTTTAGTAGAGCTTCTGGTCTTGTTTTGTTAAGTGCTTTTGTTAGCTCCCTAGCGCCTCTCATAGCGATCTGATTATTGGAAAGGTCTAATCCTAAAATTTGTTTTGTAGTTGGATGCTTAGCTAATGTCCCAACTATTTCATCAGTAATTGAGCAGTTGTGAAGTATTAGCAGTTTAATATTAGGACATCGTGTTAATAAGATTTCTAGATTTTCAGATGTTATTCTTATCCCGCTTAGGTTTAAATTTATAATTGATCCTCCGCTAGATTTTAATAGACTGTTCAAAGTTTCTGTTGTAACTAAACCTAAAATTGGAGTTCCTTCGTTAATTTTACCCAGGAGTTCTTCAGGGCTAAGAACTGGAGCAGCTACTACTGGTTGTGGTGTAGCAGCTCTTGGTGGATGTGCTGTGGCTGGGTTTGGTGCAGTCTCGGTAATGGGGTCGGGTAAATCGACATCCCTGACTGGGGAGGGGAAATGGTGTTGTACAATGGCTTTAATATTTTCTGTAACAGTAAGGACTTTCTCTTCGACCTCAGAAGAAAGTTTGTCTTTATTTATATCTTTGTAGGTTGTTTCGAGTGTCTGTAGAGATCTCTGTATAGAGACGTCTTCAGAAAGACTAGGTTCTTGTAACACGCTTTTAACAAGTGCTACAATTTTATCTGATAAATCTGATAAGGCTTCTTCTGTAAGAGGTTTTCCTTGAAGATCTTTCATTGATCTAGTTTCTTCTATTAGGCTTTCAATTTGAGCTGTAATTAGGGTTGGATCTATTGGTTGCATTTTTTCCTCCTCTAGTGTTGTTTATTTTAATTCTTGTATTTTTTTAATAAATTAGCAATTTTAATAATTTCATAGCTTGTTTAAGTTTCTTATGTTGTTATATTTATTAATTAAAAATCGATGGTTTGCTGATTCTTTAATAAGAACCACGGCACGAAGTCTTCGATTTCTGCGTTTTTTGGAAGAAATACTTGTTAATCATGTCTAAGTTTTGCAAGATTGCATGGAATGAGGAAGGAGTTATCGGTAAACTTTAAGTAGTGGGAAGTAGTTTAATAGCTTCCTACCTATTCAATAAAGGAAAAGTCCCCATTAGCTAGATGAGGTAAGGAAGCTTTGCATTTTTTCTGCAGCAAGGGTAAGAGAAGTAATATCTTCTGTTTGTTTGCTATTTTTTAGATCTTTAATCACATAGCTTTCACCCATGAGCATAAATACGTAAGGAATATCTTTTTTGTCTGCATAGGATATTTGTTTGCCGATGGCTGCCTTTCCAGAGTACAGATCCACGCAAATGTCAAGCTTTCTTAAGACCTTTGCTACTTCTAGGGCTTTTTTTTGCAGAGATACTTCTCTATAGGCAACTAGAACTTGGGCCGGAGGTGCGGAGATTTCAGGGAGAAGGCCTTCTTTTTTTAAGACGTCAAAAAGGCGTGTGAGCCCAATAGATATACCAAACCCTTCAAGTTTTGTTTCTTGGTTAATAATGGTATCTATAAGCTTATTATAGCGCCCACCACTAGAAATGCTCCCAAATTTGGGGTAGTCTTTTAAAAAAGTTTCGTAGACAAGTCCTGTATAATAATCAAGACCTCGTACCATGCCTGGGTTAAAAGAGAAAAAGGCTGGATCTAGAGAAGAAAAAAGCTCTGTAAAAGAAGCAAAGCCTGGAATCTCTTGCACGCAAGTAGGAGCTTTTTGTAAGAAATCTGTTAAAGAACCTTTAAAGGTAAAGAGCTCTAACATGTCTAGGTTTACTTCAGGTAGTAGTAGCTGTAGCTCTTTTCTAACTTCTTCAAACCCTATTTTATCCATTTTATCTATAATGCGAAGAGTGTCTGGTAAAAGCGCTTCAGGTACCCCCATTTTTTGGATAAGGGCTTTTGGTATTCCAATATGGTTGATGTGAACGGTAAAAGAAGGTATTTGCAGTTTTTCGAGTCCTGTGATAAGCGCCTCTAGGCAATCTATCTCACTTAAAATAGAGAGGTTTTCATCGATGATGTCAAGATCTGCCTGGATGAACCCGCGAAAACGCCCCGTTTGAGGTCTTTCTCCGCGAAAAGAATGGGAGATATCAAATCGTTTAAAAGGGTAGGTGAGTTCATGTCTATGCGCTGCTACGTAAATGGCAAGAGGTATGGTTCTATCAAAAGGAAGGGCTAGGTCTGTCATAGATCCGTCTTGTAATCTTCCTAAAGTGTAGATTTGATGGGCTATCCCCCCTTTAGATTGTAATGCTGCAATAGATTCAACGGGTCTTGGATTAAATGCCATAAAGCCAAAAAGGCGGTATGTGTCTTCTAGCTGTTTTTTCCAGTAGGAGAAAAGGCGATTTTCTTTTTCTGTATAGTCTACAAATCCGGAGATTTTTAAGGGAATTGACATAAATAATCCTTTGCTTCCAACAGGATACCGCATTAATGAGTAACTGTCTTCTTTTTTTTAACCTCAAAAAAAAGATTTCCCTTGAGAATTAAGATTTTCTCTGGAAATAATGGCGATGTATTTTAAGATTAACCATTAATTACAGGGGCGGCATTTTTGCTGTAAAAAATTATGAATCAAACATTTATTGCAGGGCATTTAGGGGCAGATCCAGAAGTGCGTTTTACTTCTTCAGGACAGAAGGTGACAACACTTCGCGTAGGAGCTAAAGCTCGTAAAGAAGAAACTATATGGTGGAGAGTAACGGTTTGGGGTGAGCAGTTTGATAAGATGATTGCTTATTTTAAAAAAGGAAGCTCTATCATGGTTTTTGGAGAGCTAAGCAAGCCAGAGATTTTTACCGATAGAGATGGAAAACCTCAGGTATCTATGAATGTCACAGCTACCAATTTGCTATTTAGTCCTTTTGGAAAATCTGATGCAGGGTCTTCTCAAGGTTCTTACTCAGCAAGCAATAGCTCCTCTTCTCAAGAAGCAGAGCTAGCTTATGCAGCTAATGCAGAGTCTATTTCTGGACAAGGAAAACTGGATCTGCCATTTTCTGATGAAGATATGCCATTTTAACAAAGGAATTATATGCAGTTTCTACTAGTTTCCCCTAAAGAAGAGAAAAAATCTATAGACGTGCTTGTTTTGCCATACTGGCAAGAAGAAAAAGGCTTAAAACCCGCCTTTAATAAGGCTGATGCTTATATCGATCAGGATTTTCTTTCTACGATAGAGGGGGACTGTAAAGCAGAAGCTGCAGAAATAGTATTTTCTTATTTACCCAAGAAGGAAAGGTGTCATAAGGTTATTTTATTGGGTTTAGGCCCTAAAAGCTCTTGTAATGCCTGTTCTTTGCGCACAACTTTTGCCTCTTTGACAAAGTTTTGTCTTGATAAGAAGCTAGGAATTCTAGAACTAGTCCTTTCAGAGGAATTTATCGAAGAAGAAGTGGGAGCTATAGCGGATGGCTTTTCTATGGCTAACTATTCTTTTGACTCTTTGAAAAGGCACTCTTTAGAAAAGAAACCCACGTTTCTTCTAAAAACTATTCTATTTGTCGGCGTGAAAAAAAGTTTTGAAGAAGTTTTGAATAAGCAACTAAAGCTTATGCAGTCAGTCAATCTTGTAAGAGACTTAGTCAATGGCAATGCTGATGAGGTGAGGGCTTCTCACTTAGCTCTAGTAGCTGAAAATCTTGGGAGTAAGTATGGCACTATTAAAACGACGGTTCTGCATAAAAAAGAGCTAGAAAAAGAAAAAATGGGACTTCTTCTTGCTGTAAATAGGGGGTCTGAATTTGATCCTGCTTTGATTCTACTTGAGTACAAGGGAGATCCCAGCAGTAGCGATGTAACAGCTATTATTGGCAAGGGGATTACTTTTGATACAGGAGGCCTTAATTTAAAGCCGACGGGTTCTATCGAGACTATGAAATGTGATATGGCAGGAGCTGCTGCTGTTCTTGGTCTTCTTCAATCTATGGCTTCTTTAGGTGTTAAAAAGAATGTCATTGGCGTTATTGCCACGGCAGAAAACGCTATTAGTAGATCTGCTTATAAACCTGGTGATGTATATGTAAGTCATAGTGGCAAGAGTGTAGAAATTACCAATACGGATGCTGAAGGCAGGCTTGTATTAGCAGATGCCCTTTCTTATGTACAAAAACACCATAAACCTTCTCGTATGATAGATCTGGCTACTTTAACAGGTGGTATCGTTGTCGCTATAGGAGAGGCTGCTTCCGGGCTTTTTTCTAATGATAAAAATCTTGTTTCCCAGATTAAAAAAGCAGCGGAGGCTACAGGAGAAAGAGTGTGGGAAATGCCGTTATTTCCAGAGTATCGCAAGGCGCTTGATTCTCCCATTGCCGACATAAAAAACTCCGCAGCAGGCCGGAAGGCATCTCCTTGTACAGGAGCTGCTTTTATTGCGGAATTTGTAGATAAAAAAATGCCATGGGCTCATTTAGATATAGCCGGAACGGCATACCTTTCTGAAACTGACTCTTATAATCCCTCTTTTGCTACAGGAGTTGGCGTAAAGCTTCTTACCGCATTCATGGAAAATCTCTAGGATATGGAGTATATCGTATCTTCGGAAGAACATGGCTACAGCCTCCTGGCTTTTTTAGAAAAAAAAAGTCAGGGGGCTTTTTCTTTAAAGAAAATTAAAAAAATGATCGATGAGAAAAAATGTAAGGTAAGTGGCCGTGTAGAGTTTTTTTCCTCGCGTAAATTAGCAGAGGGAGACAGGGTTGAAATCGAATTTTCTAAGGAAAATGGTGTAAGTAGACCTTCCTTAAAAAGAGAAGTGCTTTTTGAAGACCCAGACTTTATAGTCATAAATAAACCAGCAGGTGTTATTTGTGTAGAGGAAGAGTTTTTACATCTAGGAGCAAAGCTTGTTCACCGTCTAGATAAAGATACGTCAGGTCTGCTTCTTTTAGCTAAAAATCTGCGGGCAGAAACTATGGCTAAAAAGCTCTTTTTAGAAAGAACTATAGAGAAAAAATACTTAGCCCTTGTGGATGGAAAAGTCCCAGGAAAAAGGGGGATTATAGATAATTATTTGGGTAAGGTGGGTGGCTATGAGGGACAAACAGTTTATGGAAGCGTTTCTTCTCAGGAAGGTAAAAGAGCTATTACTGAGTGGACCGTCCTAGAAACAAACAAAGCTTCTTCTCTCATCCTCTGTGATTTAAAGACAGGTAGAACCCATCAAATTAGAGTGCATCTAAGTAGCTTAGGCCATCCTATATTAGGAGACCATCAATATGCAAAAAAAGGATTCGCCTGTTTATATAATCCTTCAAGGCATCTTCTTCACG
Source organism: uncultured bacterium (assembly GCA_964439595.1). Classification (GTDB taxonomy): domain Bacteria; phylum Chlamydiota; class Chlamydiia; order Chlamydiales; family Rhabdochlamydiaceae; genus CAIJXB01. Next base: position 130,339 of record CAYTOK010000002.1, read on the forward strand.
CTTGGAAGCTCTTATTTATCCATCCTAAAACAAAAAAAGAAATTTCTCTTGTAGCGCCCATCCCTGCAGATTTTAAAAAAGCGCTTAAAGAGCTCAACTTTGCAGCGTTATCTTAGTAGTACATTCTGCAGTAGTTCTATCCTCAGATAAGACTAGGGTCCCTTCAACTGTACAAGGAGAGATCTCTACTTCTTCGTCTTTTACTATGGCGCTGTAGGTCATTGTAATGGTGTTAGTTTCTAGGTTAATTGTAATAGATTGATCTTTCTTTTTGCTGTCATAGTCTATAATAAGAGTGGAAGGTTTTTTCGTAATAGGTTCTTTGAAGATGCTTCCAAGGCCAGAATGTGCAAACTCTAAGAGGTCTCCTAGTGTGCCTTCTAGTTTATCTAGCTCCTCATCAGAGATAGGGGCTTTATACAGAGTTTGTTCACCAGATTTGTTGATCATGGTAAGGGTTGCTTCTCTAGATAGATCTGCCCTAATAGAGTTTTTATGATTTCCCTGGATTTTGCTTAGGGGTTTTGTGAACTCCATTGTTATCGTATTTCCTTTGATTTCAAAGGGAACCTGATTAGTTTTAAGAGTCTCTAAAATAGAAGTTCTTATTGCCATAGCATCCATAGAACTAGATCCCTTTGAGCTAAAGAAGGTTTTGGCTACGGAGCAGGCTTTTTGAAAAACGGAAAGCGAAGTCGGCTTTAAAAAGATGCGTGTAGCAAAGGGAGTTAGCCTGTTTTTATCTATGTCAGGATTTTCTGAGATTTTTGTTAGTTTTTTTGATAGAGTGTACAGAGAAGGACTAATCCAGTCCTTTTCATGAGAGGTAATAAGTGCGTTTAGCTCTTTAAGGTCTCGCTCCACTTTAGCTGTTTTTATTTTTTCGGCGAAAGCATCTGTATCTATTCCTTGGTTTTTAAGAGAGCTCAGAATTTCCTCTCTAATAGTTGCGGAATCTTTCCAAACGGTAAATCCGGAAGCAAATAGGTTTTTTGCTATAGAGCAGGCTTTACGAAAGCCGGAAAGAGATTCCGGCTCCAAAGCTATTTCAACTGCACGACTTTGTAGGTCAGCTTTGTTGGCTTCTGATAGTTGTTCTTCAGATAAGAGAGCGGTGAATTTTTGCTGGATCGTATGCATCGAGGGGCTAAACCACTTTTTATCACTACGAGCAGCTATGTATTTGCGTAATTCTATATATGGTGGCGGCGTAAGTTCTCTTTTAGAGGGCTCTATCATGCTGTTACTCCCGTTATAACCCCCACATTAACTGGGAAGTTGGCAAAATGTCAAATTTTTATTGTCACAATGTCTTTATGGTAATAAATAATTTGAATATATTTAGTTTTTGCGATAATGTAAATTTATATTTTAAAAATAAAGGTGTTGCATGGAGGGGGGATTTTACCCGGAGGCAATTGGTCGCGAAGTAAGGGAATTAGCAAACTTTGTGAAAGAAAATGCATCCGTTTTGCAGTCAGCAGAGCACCGGGAATTGAATGAAAAAGTCGAAAGACTTGTAAAATCTTTGGCAGTTTTGCAAAATGCTAATATCACCCTGAATCCCCGTTTTTTGCGAGAATTGCGAGACCTATCTACACGTGTTGCGGGTAATAAGCCCGCAAGTAAAATAGAGTTAAAAATTCAAAAACTGGGAAAAGGTTTATTTAAAGAGCTTTTTGAAAAGAAGTCTGATGCCTCAGGAATAGATAGGAAAAATCAAGACTTAGCTAAGGGCTTAAGCGAAATGGCAGAATTACTTGCCAACCCTTCAGAAAACGAGCTTCCCCCGGAGCTTAGTTTGGTTAGATCTTATATTCGCATGAAGCAATATAAAGAAGCGAAAGACCTTATTAAAGGAATGGTAAATTCCTTAGTTAAAATAGTAGCATTTATGGACTGCCCTATTTCTTTAGAAGAAGATATGGTAGATGTTCTGGAGGTTATAAAAGAGGGGAGTATTAAGGACTCTAAAGATCTTTTAGAGGCTATCAATACCTACGACTCTCACTCTCAAAATAAGCTGATTTTACAGGAAAAAGTCACTGTTATTTTAGCAACAAAAATGCTAGCTTCCGGTCAGCATGATTCTAAAGAAATACTCGATTTAGCAAAAAACGTGCGAAATTGGCCTGATAGAAAAGAACTTATTGTTGGGCTAGCTAAACAAGGCACAACACATAGAGTACTAGAATTTATTAAGGAACTGCCAAAAGACGAGTGCTATGATTTTTATCAAACTGTCTTATCTTTAGAGAATGAATTTGCAAATAAGAAAATATATGCTCTTCTAAAAGATAATGTAATTTTCATTTGGCTAAATAAAGAGATGGAATCTCGCTCTTTTGATCCAGCCAAAGTGCTAAGAGAAATAGAAAAATTACCAGACTCCAAATATAAAAAAGATTTACTTATTATCCTTGCTGATAAAGGCTTTGTGAGCTTAGTCGTAGAATTTATTAAAACCTTGCCTATAGAAGAAAGCATTGGTTTTTATCATTATATTAGAAAATCTGCTGGAGATTTTACTAGCGAAGTCTTTTATCATTCTTTACAAGAAACTGTAGGTGATTTTGTACATGGAGAGGAAGATAAGATTTTAGAGGGCTTATCATCTAAAAAAATGGCATACGTTAGAGATATATCCTATGCTAATACACCATCTCATCTAGAAAATGTACATGATTTTTTAAAACAAGCTTTACTTTCAAGAGGGCTTCCTTCTGAAAAGCCTTCTGATGATGATTTGCGATCTTGTATAAGCGATGATGTAAAGCAAATGATCCCTGATCTTGCAAGAAATTATCGCTATATTATTTGTGGACGTCATGTAAGTAAGGATAGCATTCGAGATGAACTTGAAGCCGGAGGCGAAAAGGATCTTTCTATAGAATCACATAGGAAAGAAATACAGGAAAATCTTGAGAAATTAAGATCTGATCCTAGATTACGATCGAATCAAGAATTTTTCGCTAAGGCAGTAGAACATGTTTCAAAGCCTGGTCCCATAGAAATAACGGATGATTTAGTGATAGCTGTTTGTTTACTAGAGATAATTACCCAATTAGATCAAATGCCGGATATAGATCTTAAAAAAATGTGTGAATTGACATCTTTATTGCATCAAGCTTGTTTTGCTGGAGTAAGGGGAGATTTTGTGAAGAGGGGTTATGACTTTGTGGACACGGGCTCTATTTTGGGGGAGATTTCTGTCAGTTCGAATTTTACGGTAAGAAGCAATTTGACAACTTCTCTAATTTCTAATTATTTACTTCTACTAAAATTGCCCTTATATATGGACCCTTTACTAGAACCCTTTCTTACCGAGGAGGAAAGGAAAAATAAAGAAGCTATTTCTGATTATATGAAGGAAGTAGCGAAAATAGGGAAATTCACCCTTGCCTTTACGTATAACTTGAACGAGGGGAGTTTAGATGTTGATACGACTCCAGTAGAGGTTAATCCAGTTTATGACACGTGGAATAAAGAAAAGATCATAGTGCATTTAAATAAGACAGAATATGCGAGCTTATATGAAGAAAATAAGGCTTTATTAGGCGATGTTATCCCGTCAAGTCTTGATGAAGGTATCTCTGCAGCAGAGAGTCGAGAGGCTGTTATAGATTTATTACAAGAAATTGCAGTCAGAAGAGATAGCGCGTTTGCAGAAATAAAAAAACAAGCTGAACTTAATCCCAGAGATAATGAAGTGGAACAGCTTTTACTGGAAGTAACAAAATTATATAAAAGTGCTAATTTAATTGTTAATAGATTAAAAGATGTTCCAGAAGAGTATATTCCGTGTTATCTACTTCATATAAAAAGAAAATCACCTGAAGAAAAAAGAGCAATTCTTACAAAAGCTATAGAGGATTTTCCTAATTACCATAAGCTATTTCAAAATCACCGAAAGATGGAAATTGAACTTGGTTTTAGATCTCAGCCAGAAAAATTACGCAAAGCAGACGAGGTTTCTTCTTCTATTGCAGAGCAGTTAGCTGAAACTGAAAGAAAAATAGCAAAAAACACACTTAGATCTAATTAGTTTTATGGTTTTCACTTATTAAAATAAGTAATTGAAATTATTCTAATTTCCTATTAATGTAAAATTATATTTTTACAGTGAGTGCGTGAGATGGATGGTGGATCTTTAGCAGAAGTAGGTCGAAAAGTTGGGGACTTATCAGATTTTGTAAGTTTAGAAGGATCTTCTGATATAGAAAAGCTTACTGAAAAAGTTACAATTCTTATTAAGTCTCTAGAGGGCCTACACTCAGCTCATGTACGTGTTAATCCTGAGTTAAGAGATCGACTTTATCAGCTATCTGATACTATTAGTCATTCCGTAACATCGCAAACAGAGGAAAAAGTCAAAGGGATAGTTTTGGGGTTACTCCAAGGAATCGAGCTTGTTAGTCACCTTGAAATACCTAATAAAAGATTCCCTGTAGTTATTGAAGAGATAAAATCCGCAATTTCTTTAGGGAAGTTAGAGGAAGCTAAGGATGTTATTGAAAAAATGACGAACTCGCCTCTTAAAATACAAGCCTTTATGGAATATCCCATTTCTTTAGAAGAAGGTATGGCCAAGCTAGTTGATTATATAGAAAATCAGGATTTGGAAAGCTGTCGAAAACTTTTAGAACTAATTAAGGAATATGTGTCTACGTCTCCTAATAAGGGTGTTTTAGAGGAAAAAGTGACTGTTATTTTAGCAAGAAAGGAATTTGGTGTTTTAAGACCTGATTTTCAAAAAGTATTGGATTTAGTTAAGGAAATAAAAAACTGGGAAGATAAAAAGCCTTTTCTTGTGACTTTAGTAAAAAAAGGGATAACGAGTGGTTTATTCTGTATCATTAAAAATTTATCAGAAGAACAGATTAACAGTTTTTATAATGCTACTTCAGGGTGGAAGTCTCTATTTCAAAAAACGGATGCACAGAAATTTTTAGAGAATAATAAGCCAGCTATTTTATTAATAAAAGAGTTAGATCTGCCGGTTCTTGATTTGCAAGAAATAGTAGAAGCAATAAAAGAGCTAAAGAGTCCTGAAGGAAAAAACCATGTACTTATCGCGCTTATAAATAAGGGCTTTATACCGGCTGCTGAGGATCTCATTAAGGATTTATCAGACGAGGAGTTTATTGATTTTTATCATTTTATTTCTCAATCCAAGACCGAATTTGCTAGTGTGGAGCTCTATGATCATTTACGTGATATTGTAGAACGGATTGCAAACACCTTAGAGCAAAAAGTTTTAGATAACATGTCTTCTCAAAGAGTTTCTTATGTAAGGGGGTTAACATATGAGGGGACTCCTTCGCACGTGGAAAATCCTCATGATTTTTTAGAGGAGGCTTTAGCCTTAAAAGGCTTTCGGGAAGATGATCTTTCAGAAGATGCTTTAAAAAAATGCATAGCAAGGTATGTGGGAACAATGGGTCAAGATCTTAAGAGAAATTACTCCTATAATATCTGTGGCTATCGAATAAATAAGGATATAATTAAAAGAAAAATGGGAGAGGGAGGGCAGCTGGACCTTTCTTTAGGGTTGAATAGAGATAGTATTAAAGAACGTCTGATTTCTTTAAGGGAAGACTATAGACTGCAGTCCAGTGGAGAGCTAGTTCAAAAGGCAATAGATTCATTAGAAAGTTCAGATTCCATTGAAATAAGTGATGATTTAGTGGTGGCTGTATGTTTAATAGAAGTTTGGGAACAAATAGACGCTATGCCAGGGATTGATCTTAGAAAAATGTGTGGACTAGTTTCTTTATTGCAGCAAGGGATTGTGGGAGCAGTGTCCCAGGACTTTGCTAAAATAGGCTATGAAGTAGATAACAAGAAATTCACTTTAGCAGAGATTTCTGTAGGTCTGGATTTTAGAGTAAAATCTACTCTAACAACTTCTCTTATTTCTAGTTATCTCCTCCACCCTAAAATAGATGAGCCTCTTTTAGAACCTTTTTTTACCGAAGAAGAAAGAGAAAATAAGGAATTCATTGCAGGGTATCGAAGGGAGGTATCCAGAGTAGGGGAATTTAGACTCAATTTTATCTGTGATTTACTAGGCGGAAATTTATCTGTAGAGGTTATCCCTTTAAAGGCTAATCCGATATATAATACCTGGAATAGCGAGTCTATCCTAAAGCAAGGATACATAGACGAATATGCCTCTTTATATGAAGAAAATCGCAACTTTTTAACAGAGGTGGTTTTAGAAAGCCTCGACGAAAGTCTGTCTTTACAAGAGTCTAAAAAAGCAGTTAAAGATTTAGCCCTTGAAATTGTTGTAGCTAGAGATGCAGCTATTGCTGAATTGCAAAAGCAATTTAACTTAGGCATAGATGATGAGCACGTGGACCTTTTTTTAGAGAAGATTAGTAATTTATATAGAAGTACTAATAGGGGAGTGAATAGATTACAGCCTAACCTTGATGACTATATCCCCTGCTATTTATTAAATATAGCAAGCAAGACAGTGGCAGAAAAAAAGGAAATACTTCAAAAAGCTATAGAGGACTTTCCAGCCTATCATAAACTATTGCAAAAGTATAAAAGCGTATGCTTAGATCATGATATTAAAATCCCCCCTTTGAAATTAGATAAAATAGAAGAGATCTCTTCGGCTATCGCAAGGAAGTCAAAGGAGATGGAAGTGTGGTTTAAAAATTAATTTAAGCAGAAACAATCTTCTGTATGATCATTTACAAGGCCTGTTGCTTGCATATGAGCGTAGATGATTTTAGGTCCTAAAAAAGTAAATCCTCTTTTTTTCAAATCTTTAGCAAGCGCCTTTGCTTCTTCTGTTTCAGTTGGGACGTCTTGAGGGATCTTAGGACGATTTTGTATCTGTTTATTATGGACAAAATTCCAGATATATTTAGTGAAGCTACCAAACTCTTTTTGAATAAGGAGGAAAAGTTTAGCGTTATTTACAGCCGCTCTAATTTTTTTTTGATTGCGGATGATTTTAGGGTTTACCATAAGTTCTAAGATTTTTTTTTCCGTAAATAAAGCTACTTTTTCTGGGTCAAAGTCTGCAAAAGCTTCTTTATACCCTTCTCTTCTTCGTAAAATAGTAAGCCAGCTAAGGCCTGCTTGCGCTGATTCTAAAATCAGAAATTCGAAGTGTTTTCTATCATCATAGACAGGAACTCCCCACTCTAGGTCGTGGTACTTTTCGTAGAGTGGGCAGTTAGGAGTTACCCAAAAGCAGCGTTTAAGAGAGTTCATTTTTTTTCCACTAAAAAAGTAATGGTGTTATTTTCTAATAGGTCCAAAGTAACGGTGTCCCCAGGTAAAAATGACTTTTTTAATAATTCATTAGAAAGCAGGTTGACGACTTCTTTCTGAATAAGCCTTTTAAGTGGTCTTGCTCCAAATAGGGGGTCATACCCTTTTTCTGCTAGGTGCGCTAAAACAGGCTTTTTCCATGCTAAGGTAATAGGTTTTTCGGCAAGACGCTCTGCAATTTTTACTAAGTTTAGCCAGGCTATTTTTTCCATGTCTTTTTCTTCTAAAGGTAAGAAGGGAAGTATGTCATCAAGTCTATTTAAAAACTCTGGACGGAAATGGCTTTTTAAAATGGGGTCTAGGACGGTGAGTATAGATTCTTTACTTTTTGTTTTGATCTTTTCTAGGATCTGCTCAGAGCCTAGATTAGATGTCATAATAAAGATGGCATTTTTACAGTTAACAGTTCTTCCTTTGCTATCAGTAAGCCTTCCATCATCAAAGATTTGGAGTAAAATGTTAAAGACGTCATGATGCGCTTTTTCTACTTCATCTAAAAGGACGACAGAGTAGGGTTTCCTGCGAATGGCTTCTGTGAGCTGTCCTCCTTCTTCGTAACCTACATAGCCAGGAGGGGAGCCTATCAGTTTAGATACCGAATGTTTTTCCATGTACTCGGACATGTCGATACGGATCATGGCTTCTTCCTGATCAAATAGCTGAGAAGCCAAGGCTTTAGCTAGCTCCGTTTTTCCAACACCTGTCGGCCCGACAAAGAGAAATACGGCGACAGGTCTTAAAGGATCACTGAGACCAGCTCTTGATCTGCGTACCGCTTCACTGACTGCTTCAATGGCTATATGCTGTCCAATAACTCTTTTAGAGAGTGTTTCTTCTAGGTGAAGAAGCTTTTCAGCTTCTCCTTCTAACATTTTTTGCACGGGGATCCCGGTCCATTTGGCAACAATTTGTGCAATGAGATTGCGATCTACTTCTTCTTGTAAAAGACGGCCCGGCAGTTTTTCTAAAGCTAAAGTCGCTTCTTCTAGTTCTTTTAGCTCTTTGGGGATTGTGCTATAGCGGATTTCTGCTACTTTATTATAATCAAAAGCTCTTTCAGCTTCTTCTTCTTTGAATTTGAGCTGTTCAATTTTATTTTTTTTCTCTTTAATGACCTCTAGCCATTTTCTTTCTTGATTCCATTTTTCTTTTAAAATGGAAAGCTCTTCTTGTAATTTGGTCATTTGAAGTTTTAGTTTAGCTACTTCAGCAGCGGCTGTTTCGGAGTCATCTTTTCGTAAGGACTCTTGCTTTATGATACACTGGCCTAGTTCTTTTTCTTTAATTTCAATAGGAAGAGGTAGGCTTCCCATCTGTAAACGTATGACGCTTGCCGCTTCATCAATAAGATCGATTGCTTTATCTGGCAGGCGACGATCCGGGATATAGCGGTAAGAGAGAAGTACCGCAGCATGAAGAGCTTCTTCTTTGATATGTACTCCATGATAGATCTCATATCTTTCTTTAAGCCCTCTTAAAATACTGATGGCGTCTTCCAAAGAAGGTTCTGCTATTAATACGGTCTGGAAGCGCCTTTCTAGAGCAGCATCTTTTTCAATGTATTTTTGATATTCACTTAGGGTGGTTGCCCCTATGCAGTGAAGAGTTCCTCTAGCTAAAGCAGGCTTCAATAGATTGGCGGCGTCCATAGCTCCTTCAGAAGCCCCAGCTCCAACGAGGGTATGTACCTCATCGATAAAAAGAAGAATCTCTCCTTCGCTTTTTTCTACTTCTTTTAAAACGCCTTTTAGTCTTTCTTCAAATTCTCCTCGATATTTAGCTCCTGCAATTAAGCTCCCCATATCGAGTACAAAAAGTTGTTTGCCTTTTAAAGAGTCTGGGACATCTCCTTGTATGATACGTATAGCTAATCCCTCTGCTATTGCAGTTTTTCCAACACCGGGGTCTCCAATTAAAAGGGGATTGTTTTTAGTTCTTCGACTTAATACTTGCATTGTCCGACGGATTTCTTCGTCTCTTCCGATCACAGGGTCTAATTTCCCTTGCTTAGCTAAAAGAGTCAGGTTTTTACAGTATTTTTCTAATGCTTGTAAGCTATTTTCCGCAGAAGCAGAGTCCATAGAAGATCCTCCTCTAAATGTAATGATGTTTTTTTCGATGTCTTGCAAGGATAAAGAAGAACTTTTTTTCCAAGAAGCGAAAGGATCTCCTGCTGATTTCCAAAAGACATAGAGCAAGTGATCTGCGCTGATAAAGGAGTCTTTCCAAGACTTGCAAAGAGTCTCGGCTTCTTGGATTCTTTTTTGCAAAGAAGAAGAAAATGTAGGGGCAGTTCCCTCTGTAGCAAAAGAAGCGCTTGAAGCTGCTGTTTTTTCTGCTGCCTGTTTAAGAGTATCAGGATTTAAGTGTAGTGCTTTTATCAGTGTAGAAAAATAACTTTCGGGGTTTTCTAAAAGAGTTGCAATGAGGTGGCTTTCTGTCACTTCTGTTTTATTATTGGACAGGGCTTTTTGATAGGCTGCTTCTAAAGCTTCTTGTGTTGATTCAGTGAATTGAGGAGCCATAAAAATGTTCCTTTTAAACAAGGTTAATAGAAGTCAGAGTAGATTTTACCCGTTATTTTGTCAAGGCTATTATGTAGAGGAAATATAGTTGATGTAGAACGTTATTTGATCTGATAACACCTTGTGTTAAATAAGCGATTAATAAATTTAATGTAGAAAATATAAATTGCTAATTGAATTTATTCACTCATTTTTTGTATAACCGTTGTCTTTTTACACAAAAAACACGGGAAAATTGAAATGGATCCAGTTGGCACCTCAAAAGCCGTTATGTTATGTTCTTCTCAGGCAAATACACCTATAGAAACTGCAAGTTGCTCTTCTTCTTTATGTAATCGAATAAATAGAGTTGTGAGTTTTTTTATGGGGATCATAAAACAGGGTTATGAATCTACTATAGGTAGGTTTTTTAGTTTATTTTGGCCTAGCCGAAATGTTAAGCCTGAAGAGGTACCAATCCAAACATTACAAGGGTCTTTCGAAGAAAAGATCCTAGATTCTTTTTCACCAATAGGTCAAAGTTCTTTAGAAGCAGAAGTTATAGGAACGGGTGTAGATAGTCATGGTTCAAAAGTTGAAGAGAATAAACCTTTTTATGAAGAAATCTCGGGTTCTTTTTTGCTATCAGCCCAAGATTCTTCTGCGTTAGAAGCTGTAGAAGAAGGTCTAGGTAGCGATATGCTTGAACATATTAACAATGGTAGAGCTTTATTAGAAAATCCTGAAGCCACCTTCAAGCAGCTTGAGTGGTGGACTGAATTTTGTCGTCCAGAGGAGCTCGATGCATCTACTGAAATGCAAGAGATCTGCAGGGGGATGTTTGAACGAATGTATCCTTCCATGGCACCAGCTCCGAAAAGCCCTGAGGCTCCTGTAGTAGAGCCATCACCCGTAAAAATAGTGAAAGATGACGGGGAAAGTGATTTAAGTGAAATGGGCGCTTTAGAAAAATCCCTTAAAGAAATTGCGAGGTTTAAAGAGGGTGAGAGTTTTACTGTAAATAGCTTTAATATTTGGATGAAGTGCTTATTTAAGCATAAAGAAAGTAGCGAAAAAGCAGCGGAAGCTTACGATTGGTTACTTAGCGATGGAATGGATAGGCTAGTAAGTCCCTATAAAGGACCAGCCTCACACGTTGCAGCTTTAGAAGAGGATTCAGAAGCTAAAGAAAACACCTCTTTAGGGACAAATACTACTCATAAGGCATGTATGGATAAGGTTAGAAAAACAGGGGTTTTTATAGGCCATGGTTTTTCAGTCGAGCCCCCTGTTACCCCTTAGAACAGTTTGAAATGTAGGGTTTATTTTTTAATGAGCCCTTTATTTCCCTCAGCGGTTTCTTTGATGTAAGAATATTCCAGCAGAGCTTAGTGTATCTTTTGTTGTAGCTGCCTTTAAGAATTCCAATGCCGCTTTTCTTAGTCTTTTTTTTTCTTCACTGCTAGAGCTAAATAGCCCAGGTTCTTTTATTGTGTGTAAAATAGAGAGAGCTACGTCAATTTGTTGCGCAAAGACTCCTGGACTTAGTTCGTTAGGAGACTGTATTTTTTGTATTATGAGTTTTATATTTTCCGTCTCATTTGTACTCACAGGTTGAAATAGGGTTTTTCTTGCAATAGCCTGTATAGTATGTATTAATGATGTTTCAGCTGGGGGGGAGGTTGAATTTATTTCTTTGACAGGTAACTTAGGAAGTTTTTGCAGTTTGCGTAGATTAGTTTGGATTTCAGGAAATAGTTTTAAATAAGTTAAAGATAATTTCGGCGTTTCTAAACCCTCTGCTATTTGGATATATATGGTTTTTATGGCATTTTGCAGAGGATCATTTGTATCAGGTTTTTGCATTTTCTCTAAAAGAGAAGTAATTGTAATAAGGTTTTTTAGTGCATCAGCTTTTGTCCAAGGAGTCCAGGCTTTATAGAATGTATTAAGAGAATTTTGTACGGCTGTTTCTATATTTGGTATGCAAGATGACATAGGTTTTCTTCTAATAGGTGTTTTACTTTATCAATGCATTGCATTTGCTTTTTTTGTCAAATTTTTATTTACCCTTGAATCGAATTTGGGATGGTTATATTTTCAACTTTTCCCGTTTTGTAATTTTAAGAGGTATCTTCATGCAGAATTTTTTCTGTCAAAGGTTCTTTAAATGGACTTTTGGCTTTGTTTTACTTTTTACTGCCATTGCCGCTTCGGCAAAAACTGCTACATTTACCATTTTAACCTTTAATGACGTATATGAAATTGTGCCGGATTCTCATGGTAGGGGAGGGTTTGCTGAGATGCAAACTTTGCTTAAGCAAGAAAGAGACAAAGCGGTTTCCCACATCACAACGGTTAATGGAGACTTTTTATCTCCTTGCCTTCTTTCTGTTTTTGATAAAGGAGCGCATCGCATAGAGCTTTTTCATATGCTGGATGTGGATATGGTGGCTTTAGGGAATCATGAGTTTGATTTTGGCCCTGTAGAGGTCACAAAGCGCATTCAAGAGTCAAGATTCCCCTGGCTTGCAGCCAATGCTATAGGCATTAGCGGCAGACCTTTTACTGGAGATAGACAGACAGTGATCATTGATGTTGATGGGATAAAAGTGGGTGTTTTTGGCCTTGTTACTGTAGATACGCCAAAACTTTCTTCTACAGAAAATCAAGTAGACTTCATGCCTCTTGCCTATACTGCAAAACACATGATCGAGCAGCTAAAAAAAGAGGGGGCAGATGTTATTGTGGCCTTAACACATCTTGTTATGGCAGATGATGTAAAACTAGCTGAAGATGTTCCTGAAATTGATGTTATTTTAGGCGGTCATGATCATGATCCTTTTACTCTATATAATGGAAGAACGTTTGTCCATAAATCCGGGATGAACGCGTACTATTTAGGAAGGCTAGATCTTATTTTAGAGAAAGATGATTCTTCTGGCGCTACTCGTGTTTTTCCCTCTTGGAGTCTTATTTTAAATAAAGATATCCCAAGAGATGAAATCGTAGGAAAAAGAGTAGACGAGCTCCAATCAAGGTTGGAAGCGATTACCCGAGAGCCTTTGGCTGTCATGCAGATGAATTGTAACAGCTTTAATAATAACGTAAGGTCTAAGGAAACTAAGATAGGAAATTTAGTGGCCGATGCTTTGCGGTTTTCTACCGGAGCGGATCTTTGTTTAATTACAGGGGGGGTGATTAGGGGGAACAAAGCGTATCATCCAGGTACGGTTATTACACTAAAAAACCTTTTACAAGAGCTTCCTTTTGGCAACGTAAATGTAGTAGTAGAAGTGACTGGAAAGGTCATTTTAGAGGCTTTAGAAAATGGGGTATCCCAAGCAGGAGCAAAAGTTGGACGTTTTCCTCAGGTATCTGGTGTGACATTTTTTTATGATATTACTAAACCCCCAGGATTTAGGGTTGAAAGTGTCTTAGTACAAGGAGTACCCTTGGACCTGACAAAGACTTATAGGGTGGCTACGATAGATTACGTGTTCAATGGGGGGGATGACTATGAGATGTTTAAAGGGGGGCGAATTATTTTAAGTCCCTTGCAAGGGGTGAGTCTTATAAGTACCGTATCTTCCTACATAAAACAAATGGGTGATGTAGTTACCTTTTTAGAAGGCAGAATAGTTGAAAAAGGGTCTTTTGAATAGCAAATTACAAGGTCTTCTTTTTATAGGGAAGGCCTTGCTTTTACCTTTTTTTGTGAGTGGATACTTGTTAGTAAATAAGGATATTCTTTGGATCCCCCAAGAGTTATTTTTAGAGGGAATGAACCAATCCAAAGCTGACTTGTTATTTGATCTTCTGGGGCAATATCCCATTTCGAGTTATCTGTTAAAATGAGCTCTTTCCCATTTTGCATGTTTGTTGATAAATATAAAACCGTATTTAGATTAATTGCGTGCATTGTTGTTGTTAATGCTAAAAAAATAATAAGTAATTTCATTTTCATTCTCCTGTTTTCTTTTTATTACAGGATTATTTATTTTTAATCAAGAAGGAGAAGGGCAAGCTCTACGAATAGCTGCTTGGAGCTCTTTAAGAGCTTTAGGGTCGTGATTTCGACTTTTTATAAGATCTTTAGCGTTAGCAAAGAACTTCCAGGCATTTAGATAGTCTAAGCGTTCAAGGCAAAGGATAGAGAGATAGTATTCTACTGTGGCATCTGCAGGGTCTATAGCATGATATGCTAAAAGAACATCCAGAGCCTCTCCTGTTTTGCCTAGCTGCAGATAGGTTGTTGCTAGTTGTAAAAGTCCAGCACGAAATTTAGGGTATTTTTTGAGTGTTTTTTGTATTAATGCCTGTTTTTTTAAAATAGAAGAGCGATGTTCATCTACGGGAAGAAATATGGTTTTAAGTCCTTCAACGTCTACATTCCCATTCAAATAGTCCGAAGGAATTGTTTCAGGAGAGACGGCGTAGTCAAATGTGAGAGGGTTTATAAGACTTAATAGAGCTTTTCCTTCTTTTTTATTTCCAAGAAGTAACTGATTGATTCCTAAAAGCATCTTAAGTAGAGGGTCTTCTGGAAGAAAAAGAGAAGCTCTTTCATAAAGAATAACCGCTTCTTTATAGTTTTCTTTTCCCCAACTGACACTTGCCTGGTTTATAAAAGCAGTACCGATTGTTTCTTTGATATTGCGTTTTTGCAGATACCTTGTATTGATTCCTAAATAGGTTTCAGAAGGAAGGTTGATTCCCCTTGCAGTTGTTTCAATATTTAACATTCCCTCTTTGGAGGGATATCTAAGATAAATATGCCCTGGTGGCGTGATAATCTCTAGGGGTAGGTCTAGCCGTTGTGCTAGACAAAGATATAAAATAGATACTCCTAAGCACACCCCTCTTCTGCTATCTAGTACTGAAGGAAGGAACGTGTAAAGATCAATATCTTTGGCATGTACTGCAAGGGGAGGGAATCTAAATCCCATCTCTTGAAAAATAAAAGAATTAATGCATTTAATAAGTTCTTCGTGAGATGTTTCTGGGGTGGTTTTTGCTTTAATTTGTAGTGCCATAAGGTCTAAGCTTGCTTCATACTGCAGGACTTTTTTTTTGGCCTCTGGTTCTTTTTCAAATTGGTAAAGCAAAAGAGCTCTTCCAAGATCGATTTCTTCTATAGGCAGGTTTAGAAGTTCTTCTTCTTTCCAAATAGAACTTCCCTTAAGTTTTCGATTCGCTAAAGAAGAGCCTACTCTTTGCATAATTTGTAGTTGCTCTTCTGTTAATTCAATAGGAGGCTCTGAAGGTTGTCTTGTTGTTAGGCAAACAATTGCTTGGAGGTCTAGTTTAGGTAAAATTAAAGGGGAGGAGGAGAGGGGGGTATTTCCACAAAGAAGTCTCCAGGCTTTTTTTAACGCTAAATTGCCTTCTACTGTATCTGGGTATAGTTCATAAAATGCTAGGTTTTGTATGATTGATAGGGGGTCTAGTGAATTATAAAGAGAGTTGAGTCTTGCAGAAGATTTTGTTTCTTGGACGGCTGCTTCTAAAGGTGATATCCCGCTGCCAGTAAAAGGGAAAAGAGCTGCCAAAATAGCAGCTCTTGCTAGAATCTTTTTAAGAGATTTCATCAGAAAAATCACCAATCGCATCTATTAGTAAGAATAACAATTTTTGAACATCTAGAGAAGGTGCTGTTTTAAGTAAGTCTAAAGCCTGTTCTAAGAATTTCTCTGCTCGTTTGTTTGAATGGTTTTCTATTGAATCATCTTTCTCAGATGTCTCGATAGGGAAATAACTTGATGAATCTGATGAATCTGAATCGCTAAAGTAAGAGTAGGAATCACTGTAGGAAGAAGAATAAGAATCACTGGAAGAAGAGTAGGAATTACTGTAGGAGGAGTTTAGATCAATAAAAGGGGGATTTTCGAGGAAATCATCATTAAGTTGAGAGGCTGAGTCTTCTAAACAAAGAAGGCCAATAGTTCTTTCACAGGCTTCTCTATTTCCTAATTGGTCGTAGGCGATAATTTTCCCATAGGCAATCAGAAATTTTTCAAACAGGGAGTTTTCGTTTTCTTGTGCTTTTTCAAAATTTTCTAAGGCTTTTTCGGGGAGCCCTAATAAAAGGTCGTTATTTCCTTGGTTTATGTAAGTTGTGGTGATTTCTTCTGAAAAGCTTAAGCTGCAAAAGCCAAGTAGTGTGGCTAGGTAGAGTTTGAACATAGGGATCCCTCGTGGATGAATAATAACGAGGCTTATTCTATTTCCACAGGAAGCTTCTTGTCAATGGATTAATGTTCTTTTTGGAGGAAGAAAAATCCTTTTTTTATAAGAAATTCAGCGCTTTTTCCTTGGAGTCTAGTTTCAGAAAAGACTAAATTTTTATAGGGTTGCTCCTTCCATTTATCAGATTTTTGTCCTACAATCGCTGTAAAGACATATTCTTCAGGAAAGCAGGAGAAAAAAGGGAATCCTAATTCCACAAGCTCATAATACTTGGTAATGAACTCTTTTACAAGGGGTCTTCTTAGATCAAATCCAATAACCTGAGCACTAACATATTGCGCTTTTAGTACATCGACGCCGGTAATGGCTTGTAGGTACTCTTGTGTTTTGGGTAGGATGAATTTTTTAAAACTGGGGTGCATTTTTAGAAAACAACCCTCCTTTTCTATCCAATCAAAAAGAGGAGAGGGGTCTTTTAAAGGAGAAAATGCAGAGTCTACCCATAAAACTTTATGGAACCCTAGCTTTTCCGCTTCCAGCAAGGTGAATATTTTAAAGCAATAAGGAACGCCACAGTATTGAATTTCTTTACCTGTTGGATTAGGGAATCCTCCTATCATGTAAAAAACATGGCCATTAAATCCTGTTTTTTCTAGTTGTTTGATAAGGTTTTGGATTAAAATTTCATACTTTCCGTTTAAACTTACATAACAAACTATGCAGTTATCGCCACCCTGATTGATTTTTACTAGCTCTTTAATGGGTTTTTTTCTTTCTACAGAGGTGAGGTTTTGTGATAAGGCTTTAGATATTCTTCTTAAGAAATCTTCTTTGGTAGCTAAGGAAGAGCTCCAGGGCTTGAGCAGGTTTTTAGGAGGGGGGTTAGGATAAAAATCGTCTAAAAAAGGTTGTAAATTTATTTTTTTTAACTTGTTTTGTATTTCTTCATAGTCATTTTCTGATATAACCTCTTTTACAGGAAAATCAATTTTAAAGGGGTTCCCTACAAGAAAGAGGGGAAATAAGGTAAGGAAAAAAATCCAAAATTGCATTTACGTGCCTTTTTTAGTATAAATATAAGTAACCTCATTAATCTTTTCAAGGATGGATATGTTTTTTTGGCGAAGATGGATTTTAAAAAAACCTAGTTTGCAGGGAACAGCTAGCAGACTTGGAATTGGTGGCCACATTATTTCAGTAAAAGGGGTGGAGCTGTGGTATGAATCTTTTGGTAACCCAACGGCCCCCGCGATTTTGCTTATTATGGGAGCTGGATGTCAGGGAATATTTTGGACCGAGTCTTTTTGTTTGCAACTCGTTGAAAAGGGTTTTTTTGTTATTCGATTTGATAATAGGGATACTGGTTTTTCCTCATATTTTAAGTATAAAAAAAATCCTTATAATTTTATGGATATGGCTTTAGATGCTCTAGGTATTTTGGATAATCTCGGAATAAATAAGGCGCACCTTATGGGAATTTCGATGGGAGGAGCTATAGCGCAGCTGCTTGCTGCTAATTTTCCTTCAAGAGTAAGTAGTTTGACATTGCTTGCAACAACTAATGATTTTAGACCTATTGCCGCCGTCATTGAAAAAAGGCCTGCTATAGGGGAAACACTTTCTTCCCCTCATAAGGAATGGTTTGATTGGATTAAAGAGTTAGAAGCATTACCCTCATGGGCATTTAAAAGAAAAATTAGCAAGCATTTAAAGGGGTGGAAAATTTTAAATGGGAATGGAGTACTCTTTGAAGAAAAGTATTATAAGCGACTTATGATGGAGAGTATTAAAAGGCAACGATCCTTTTTTTCCATACTAAACCATAGAGAAGCTCTTCTAGCTTCCGTATCGCTTATGTTAAAGACCAAAGTGCCTTCTGGTATCCCGACTCTTATAGTGCATGGAGGCTGCGATCCTCTTTTTCCTAAAGATCACGCACAGCATCTAGCTTCTTCTATTCAGGGGAGTGAGCTCTTATTACTAGATACGATGGGGCATAATTTTACTAGACAGTTTTATCCTGAAGTTCTAGCTCGCGTTGCCATGTTTCTTAAGGGTTAGGTTCTTGGTTTTTCATAGAAAAGTGGATTACAAACAAAGCAACGGCGTTAATAAGTAATAGTTCAGGAGCTCCTAAGACAAATGCAATCCCTCCAGAAGCTGCCAAGGCGTGACCATAAACAGCATTAGGTGCTACAATCTTTATAATGCCGGCAGCAAAAAGGCTGATAGTTGCGAGAATAGGCGTGGCTATTACAGTTATTTTTTGTGCGTATTTTAGAGCAGATCTATAGTCTATTGCTGGAAGCGATGGAAGGCATCTTGGTCCTATGGGTTGCATGGGTCCTTTTTTTAAGCGTTAATAAATTTTAGTAAGATTAGCTTTTTTTTACAAGAGCTTATCAAAGCGTAATGCGTTGCTATGTTTTTTTAAGTACTAGCTCCCGATTTTGACGCTTTCACTTGTAAGGTGTTGAAAACAAGCGATTTAAAATCTATTTTTTTTTTGGGCGCAACTTTGCTTATTTAAGACTACATTCCTTTCTAAAGAGATGCCTAATACTTTGAATATTTTCGTTGGATCTTCTGATCCTGCGGACACACGCAAACTTCGTCCTTCAGGGCTGATTATTACCCACAATTCAGCTTGGGATGAAGGGCTAGCCAGAACTCAGATATAAGAGCTAATTTCTCCCACCCTCGCCAAATACATGTCATACCCGGTTCTCCATCGTTTTTTCTGCCTAGAAAACCTCCAATCTTAGCTATCATTCTGATAGCTTCTTTTACAGTAGGAGGTTTTTGTGGTGGTTCTTGAACTTTTGCCACATGACAACACAAAGCTTTCCATTCATGCTCTTCTAGAATTTGATTACTCGATGCTTCTGGATCAACACGATTAATTAATGTCAGCCAAAATAACCGAAAAGCTATAATGCTCTTTAGTCTCACATATTTCTTTAGCCGTTCATATGTCTCAAGCCGACATTCTTCTATTTTGCATCCAGACTTTAAAATACGGTGATAGCATTCAATTTGCCAGCGAAGTTTATACCATTTTCCCATTTTTATTGCGTCTTGTAGAGAACTTATCGACATATTAGTTAACAGCATCCATTCTAAGGGTTCTATACCAGATGGAGGATTTACTTCATGAAGCCATACTGCTTCTAGGGTTACTGAAGAAAGTATTTTTTCTTTTGCATTAGGAGCTCTCTGCGGAGGCTTTAGAATAACTTTACTATACCGAATCTCTAATGTAGCAAAGCGTTCTGCTTGATTATGACGCGCCGGTATATAAATAACTTCTACTCCGGCTAATGGTGTATTTTCTAGGAGAGCCCATAAATTTCGATGGTCCTGATTTTTACTTAATATTCGATCTTTAGAGGCTCTTATTAAGATCTTTGCTTCTATTTCAGCTGCTTCTAAAAACATTTCATAGATATCAGACTCTCTATCACCCACTGTAACGACTGTTTTTCCTTTACATAGTGCTTTCGTTATCTGTAAAGACTCAATCCATCTATAGCTTTCTTTATCTGTAATAGGTCGTTGTTTATGAGTGATTTTTTCTCCTGTTTTATGCTGATATATTTTCTGATCAAGTAAACCCAAAGGAAGTCCACTTTCAGTTATCAGCAGCGTATTATGAAGAAAAAATCCCATAGAGGGTTTTTCAAATCCACTGTTTTTATTAATCTTTCCAAGACCTTGCTTCTTAGGATGATGTGTATAGTTTAAGGTTGTTGTGTCTTGAATGGCGAGTAAGATTTCTTCTTCAGATTTTTCTAGTCGATTAATTGTTTCCATTTGATGTGCTTGCAATAGCTTTTCTTCTTGTAATTTATCATTGTCAAATAAACGGTATGCCGCCTTAGCACCAGCCCAATTACCACAAGCAAGTTGTATAGGTTCATCTGCATTACCCAAGAGATCATTTGCCACTTTAACTAACCTACGATTTAACCTTTTATCTCCTAATTCTACAGAAGTTAATTCTTTTGAACACCAGCTATTTTCTTGTTTACACATTTTGAGCTCCAATTTTTTTTGAAATTCAAAATTATACCAAAGTAAAAATTTTATGGGTAATAGTCAGTCCTTCAGGGCGGAGTTAGTGTGATTCTTCTATTTTCTATTACAAAGTGTGAAAGTGTGGGCAGCTGTTATTTTCAGGTTAAGAAGGAGCTTGTTG
>CAYTOK010000003.1:0-73407 GCA_964439595.1 uncultured bacterium
AGCACACTAACTCCGCCCTGAAGGACGAAGTTTGCGTGTGTCCGCAGGATCAAAACATTCGAAAATGTGGAGCGTAGCGGAATCGAACCGCTGACCTCAACAATGCCATTGTTGCGCTCTACCAATTGAGCTAACGCCCCTAAGAAGAGGTAAAGGGGAATTGTATAGTAAAGAAAGAAAAAGAGCAATTAGCTTTTGTATCATTATTGCAAAATCGTTCTCTTGCAGTTTTTTGAGAAGGTGTTTTGTTAAAGGTTATGAGATAAGTGCGTGTTGGTAAAGAGCTAAAAGTTATTTAGCGCTATTTGGAACGAGCTTTTTACAAAGCAAAGTTCCTCCTATGCTTATGCCTAAACCAATTATAAGAGCTTGTCCTAATAGATACGGTTTATAAGAAGATACGGGAAGTTGCTTTACTGCTATAAAGAGAACAAGGGAGGTTCCCGCTCCGATAATTCCTCTTAGAATAGCTTCTTTTTTTGTTGTCGGTTTGGCTAGAAGTAATCGATAGTAGTAGTTGATAAAAAGGCCTAGAGAAAGACCCATGCTAATTGTACAAAACACGAAAAAAGAAGAAGATGGATAGCACAGGGAAAGAAGTAAAGGAACGATTTGACTAATTAGAAATAAAATAGAGCGTGAACATTTTTTTAAATAGTTTTCGATATTAGGGGCTATAAAAATGAATAAAGCCCAAAGAAGAAGTCCTAAAATCCATCCTCCTAAAATGTCTGTCGGAAAATGCACTCCTAAATATATCCTGGATAAAGAAACGAAAAAAAGAAAACTTAATCCAATGGGCCATTTCCATTTGCTTTTTCCATACGTGACTAAAAGAGCGGATAAAAGCATGGCTGTAGTGGCTCCCCCGCTTGGGAATCCATAGCCAGCCACATGAATTACAGCTAGTTTAGGAAAAAGGTGAAATGGTCTTGGATAGGCGAAAAAATTTTTAAGAATATTCACTGATAGAGTGCTTAATAGTAGGATGGAAAAGAGCCTTATGCTGACTTTCCAGCTTTTTCCAAACCAAAGAGCTGGCAATAAAATAAAGAAAAAAACAGGAGTATCAAAAAAATTCAGTCCTTTAAAAAAAAGATCTAGCAGGCAGGATCTGAATTGTTGGAGAGCTTCAATGAATTCTATTTGCATACAAATGGCCTTTTTATAAACAAAAAATCTGCTGTTATTTGTTAGTCATATTTGCAGATTGTCTTTTAATTTTGCAAGATTTTTATGAACAGTAGCTTAAGGTGTATTGAAAAATATTATGCAATCTCTAGCAAAGGATTTTTTATGAGTAAATAGTTTGTTGTCAAAGATTGAGCTTTAAAAAGATTTTGAGGGAGTGTAAAATTAAATGTTAAGTTACATTTGAAAATGGCGCGCTTTAGGGCCTTGATTTTTGCTTTTCGATCTATATATAAATGGAGAAGTTTGTATTAAAATAGCTTTTCCTAAAAAGTCTTTTTGTCTATTATTTTTTCTTTTTACTTAATGGTTTTTAAAATGCATAAAAAAATCTCTTTTTTTTCTCTTGTAATGCTGATTGTTGCTTCTATTGATAGCATTCGTAATTTGCCCTCAGCAGCTCTTTTTGGTAGCGATTTGATCTTTTTCTTTATTGGAGCAGCTTTGGTGTTTTTGGTTCCTACAGCATTAGTTGCTGCAGAACTCACAGCTACGTATCCGGAAAAAGGGGGGATTTATCATTGGGTTTATAAGGCCTTTGGGGATAAGTGGGCTATGGTAGCCATTTGGATGCAGTGGATCAATACAATGGTTTGGTATCCTACCATTCTCCTCTTTATTTCAGGAACTGCTGCCTATTTGATTCATCCTGATTTAGTGCAAAATAAGACATATTTGGTATGTTCTGTTTTAACAATTTTTTGGTCTATTACTATAGCTAATTTTTGGGGGATGCATTTCTCGTCAAAGATGAATAATTTATTTGGAATTATTGGAACGATTTTTCCTATGCTTTTATTGATTACGCTTGGAGGGATTTGGGTTTTTTCAGGCGAGCCTTTGCAGATAGAAGTAAACGTCAGCACCTTGGTTCCCTCTTTTTCTAATTCGACTGCTTGGATCTCTTTAATTGCTATTATGGCTTCTTTTTTAGGAATGGAGCTAGCTGGAGTTCATGTCGCAGACATCAAAAATCCTCAAAAAAATTTCCCAAGAGCTCTGCTTCTTTCTAGTTTTTTTATTTTAGCAACGATGGTTTTAGGTTCTCTTGCTATTGCCTTTGTTTTACCGGCTAAGCAGATTAATTTAGTCTCTGGTGTCATGCAGGTTCTTTCTAGTATTTTTGAAATTTTCCATTTAGAGTGGTTAACCCCCGTTCTAACGGTTTTAATTGTGCTAGGGTCTACAGGTAGTATTATTAATTGGCTTATTTCTCCTGCTAAAGGTCTTATGCATGCCGCCGAATTTGGTTACTTACCTCCGATTTTTGCTAAAAAAAATGCTAAAGGTGTCCCTGTTAATATTTTGTTATCACAGGCTATTTTAGTAAGCGTGTTTTGTTTTCTGTTTTTACTTGTTCCTGGAGTTAACGGCTTTTACTGGTTTTTGACGGGACTTAGCACGGAGTTATACATGATAATGTATGTGCTTATGTTTTTAGCAGCATTTAAATTACATTATAAAGAGCAAAATCGTCCTAAGGTTTTTAAGATTCCCGGTGGGGCTTTAGGCATAGGGCTTGTTTGTTTTTTTGGGATACTTGGTTGCTTAGCTACGATATCTGTATTTTTCTTACATCCTGAAAATATTGATTTAGGTTCTAAAAGTAGATATTTATTTATGGTTATTTTTGGAAACGTGCTTACAATACTTCCAGTTTTTTTATTTTACATGTATAAAAAAAAGAAAAATAGTTTTTTTAAATAGGGTATTGTTTACTTTTAGAAGAAAAAGGAGACGATATGCCTAGCTATTTTTCTCATATAAAAGAGGTTCCTCAAGATCCTATTTTTGGGCTTAATATAGCTTTTGGAGCCGATAAAAGGGAAGAAAAGATTAATCTAAGTGCTGGTGTTTATCGCACGGAAGAATTGAAAACCCCTATACTAAAGTCCGTAAAATTAGCTGAGTGTGCTGTTTTAGAAGAAGAGTATACTAAAAATTATTTACCCATAGAAGGGGATCTTATATACCTAGAAGAGGTAGCTCGTCTTGTTTTAGGAGATGCTGGTTATCAGGGATCGTTAAGTTCTATTCAGACAGTAGGGGGTAGCGGAGCTTTACGATTGGGTGGGGAATTTGCTAAAAAGTTTTTAGGCAATAGCGTATATATTCCTACCCCCTCCTGGGTAAACCACCAAGCTATATTTTCAGAGTGTGGTTTGGAAGTTTTTAGTTATCCTTACTATAATCCAGACAGTAAGGACCTTTCTTTTGAGCTAATGAGGGAGTATCTTTTATCGATCCCTAGTAAAAGTCTTGTTCTACTTCATGTCAGTTGTCATAATCCTAGTGGGGTGGATTTAACGAAAGCTCAGTGGGAGGTGTTGTCTGAACTCTGTACAGAAAAAGAAATAATTCCTTTTTTTGATGCTGCTTATTTGGGATTTCTTGGGACTATTGCAGAAGATGCGTATCCCATTCGACTTTTTATAACAAAAAAAATTCCTTTTTTTTTAGCAGTTTCATTTTCTAAAAATTTTTCTCTTTATGGAGAACGAGTAGGTGCTTTTTTTCTTTTTTCTAACGAGAGGGAAACCCCGATTGTTACCTCGCAACTTAAAAGGTTAGTGAGGAGAAATTATTCTAATCCCCCAATGCACGGAGCGAAGGTTCTTGCTAAGATTTTACAAACGGGGTCTTTAAAAGAAACTTGGAAAGAAGAACTTTTACAGATGAAAGTAAGAATAGCTACTATGCGCAAGTTATTTGTCGAGGAGCTTGCCTTAGCCGGCACAAGAAGTGATTATTCGTATTTGCTCAATAAAAAAGGGCTTTTTTCTTACTGCCAGCTTTCTGAAAAACAAGTGGAGAGGCTGATTCATGATCACGCTATTTATCTTCCCTCTGATGGAAGAATAAATATTGCAGGTCTTAATAAAAAAAGTATACCGTATGTTGTGAATGCTATTGTTGCGGTCGGAGGATGAGTTTTTATTTTACCCTTGAAAAGTAGTAAGAGTTTTAATAGGGCAAGTGTTACTATTCTGCTAATTTTATGGAGTTTTGAAGAATGAGAAGAGTTAAGTGGAGATCTTTGGGGTGTCTTATTTTTTTACTCTGCTTGCTTATGAATTTACCGGAAAAATTGAGTCAAAAAACTCGGTTATTTGCGATTGGTTCGATAGCTCCTACTTGGGAAGTTTGTCAAATGCTAAAAGGGAAAATCGGGCAACTGCTAGCCATCTCTTCCCCATACCATATTTCAGAGAGTTCTTTCCTTGAAATGGAGACCCTTAAAAGAGAAAATCGGTTGCTTTCCTTACAGGTAGAAAATTTAAGAAAGTGGCTTGTTAATGAGGATCGTATTGAAGAGCAAATATTGCGCCTTAAGGCTATTGATTCTGCAGAGGTAGCGGAAAAATGGAGACCCTTTTTTGCAAGAAGAAGGGATCAAATGGCTAGAATTCTTAAGTTGCAAATCAAGTCTTTGCCCGCAAGAGTAATTTATAGAGAACCTTGCTCTTGGAGCAGCTTTTTGTGGATTGATTTGGGGGAAAGTGAGAATAGAAGGCTGCAGGATCTTGTCATTGGTAAAAATAGCCCTGTTGTTATAGGGAATATTCTTGTAGGAGTAGTTGAAGAGGTTGGAGAGTATAGATCTAAGGTGCGTTTGATTACAGACTCTAGACTAGTTCCTTCTGTTCGAGCAGTTCGTGGTGATATGCAAAATCGCATTTTAGTAGAGCAAATAGAAAGGCTATTGCAATCTTTGCAAAGCAGACCGGAGCTTTTTTCTTCTGATAAAGAGGCTGCTTCTCTTTTTTCTTCCTTACAAAAGCTTTCTATTTTTGAAGAAAGTAGCGGTTCCTCTCTTTATTTAGCTAAAGGAGAGTTATTTGGAAGTAGTTTCCCCTTATGGAGGTCTCGTGGGCAGAGTCTAAAGGGGGTGGGGTTTAATTATGATTTTTCAGATGAAGAGGGGGAAGCAAAAGACCTGCGTGCAGTAGATCCTGTTCTTATAAAAGAAGGTGACTTGTTAGTTACTAGTGGTCTTGATGGAATATTTCCTCCTGGTCTTGAAGTGGCTATGGTTCGTTCAATTGCTTGTTTAAGAGAGGGGGGGTATTTTTATGAAATCGAAGCAAAATCTCTTGTAGAAAACTTAGACGAATTAAGCTCGGTTTTTGTTTTGCCTCCGTTATCTTTGTAGGGTGTTTTTTTTCTATTCGATAAATATCCGACCTGTTAAGCTTCTCAACTAGTTAGTTAAAAAATAAAAAGGAGTTTTTTATGAAAAAATTTATATTTGCAATGTTTTTTGCAACGTCAACAGTTTCTCTTTTAGCTTGTGATGGTTGCCCTGAAGAAGCTACTACAGAGGAAACTCGTCCTGTAGCAGTTCAAGAAGAAGAGTCAACAGAAGTTTCAGGAGATCAGGCTCTTTTAGCTGCTGATAAAGAAGATTCTGATGCTGAGGAGTCCACTTTAGAAGAGGCTCTTTTAGCTGCTGATGCTGAAGAAGTTAATGCTGAGGAGTCCACTTTAGAGGAGGCTCTTTTAGCTGCTGATGCTGAAGAAGTTGATGCTGAAGAGTCTGTTTTAAAAGAAACTTTTTTAGCTTGTGATAAGTGTAAATAGATTTCTTAAAATAAGTTCTTTTGTTATTCTTTGGAAAGAATCTGGAAAGTAGCCCAGCTTCTAGTTTAAAGGAAATTTTTCGCAACAAAAGGAATTATTATGAAAAAATCTATGTTAATATTATTTGTTATGGTTTCTGTCATTTCTGTTTCTGCTTTCGAGGCAGGGCGATCCTTTGCTCCTCAAAAAGAAGGTTGCGGATGTGGTGGGCCAGATAAAGGTAAATAGGCTTTCTTTTATAGTGCAGTCCCTCTAGATTAGGGACTGCATTTTTTTTAGTGAATTAGAGGCTCATTTATTATTTCTAAAAGTTCTTGTTTTAGTTTTGAAAAAGGTTTTTCTTCACCAAAAGCATAGAGATAAGTGCTTTTCCGTATTGGTTGATTCATTTCTTGGTTTGTTGTGAAAGTTTTTTGAATGAATTCTAGCGCATCTTTTGAAGAGGGGATAGCAAGCCCGCAAGAATGTAGTATTCCTTTTTTTGCTGTTTTTTTTGTTAAAAAATATAAGGGTTTATCGAAAGCCAAAAAATCGTATCCTATAGAGGAATAGTCTCCGATGTAAAAGTCTACTGCGTTGAGGAGAGGATAAATAGGAGGAAATTGGTTTAAAAAAATAACGTTTGGGGTATTTTCATAAAAACTTATAACACGGAAGGTTTCTGCCGGGTGAAATTTTTCTAAAAAGGGATGTAATTTAATGATTAAATTAAAGTTCGCCTTGCAACTTTCTATCAATTTAGCAGTTTCTTCGAAAAAGGAGGAGGGATTTTCTCCATCTTGCCAGGTAGGGGCATAAAGAGCTGTTTTTTTATTTTTATCTAAATTTTTAAAAATGTGCTTTTCTACTAGATTATCATAAAAAGATTGGTATTTTAGGTAAAAGGGCAGTCTATAGTTTCCTGTTACTAAGGTTGATTTGATTTTTTTTATGGCTCCAGTTTGTGTTAGCAAATCTATCATATGTTTCCCATAGACAAGAGATATGTCTTGCTCTATGTGCTCTTTAGCGGAGTGTCCCTTGTCAGAATTGCCATGTGGACAAAATACAAAACGCATATTTTTCCGATATAATAATCGAAAAATAGGCGTTAGCTCTGCTGCCCAAAATTTACCACTTTCAAAAAGCACGTCAAAGTTTTCAGCTAAAAAATGCGCAGAAAGCTCGTTAAGGTTTTTCTGTGTTACTGAAATTTGAGGATAAAAGCTTAGCGCGGATGTGTATGTGGAGTTTTCCGTGACGATAAGAGGGATGTCGAGTAGGTGACAAAGAACCCCTAGGTGATCTAGGTGGGTGTCTGGTCCTGTAATAATAGCAACTTGTCTTGTGGTCATACTTAGTCAGAATACGAGAGGAAAGACTTTAATGCAATATGCATTGCTTAGCTCGGTAAGGTTTGGGATTGAAAGGGTGTAATTAGCGAAGTGCTGCATGATAAGCCCGGCATTAGCAAAGTCCGTGGAATAGTTGTGAAGTTTGTCGTAGATTGATTGGATGAATGGATTGTTCGATTGCAGATTTCATAAGGTAAACGCCGAAATATAAGGGGTTAAATTGACTCTTAGCCTCTTTGCATATCTTAGAAGCTTATCGATATCCGGTTTTCTCTCTTTGCCTGATTTCAAATAGGTTTGCAGGGCTTTCAAAGCAATTTCTTTGTCGAGATAGCGGAATGCATCAACGATAGTTCGTTCCCGGTCGAAGATTTTAATCTTCCGGCTGCCTATTTTGACTGAAGTCTTTCCGAGGGAAAGATTGCGCATCCGGATAATGCGGGTGTTTTCCCGAGAAGGGGAGGTGGTGGCATGAGGAATGGCGATCCAAAATTCCCTCATAATTTCGTCTGTCAAACCGTAATAGCATAGAGCAGAAATGAGGCATATGACGCCATTGGGAATGCTCAGAGTGGTCATTGCCAAATCTTCCCATTCGAACTCTGAATCGAAATCAAGGTTTTTGATCTTGTACATTCCGCGCTGGACCTTCTCAATCTGCCCTTTTTCGTAGAAATAAGCCAGCATGCGGGGAGGAATTCCCTCCTCTCTGCCCTCTGCGGAAGAAAAAACTCCTTTTTTTGCAAGGGCTCTGAAAGCCTCTGAATACTTCGATCTTATCATACCATGAATGTAACAGATAAACCCATTAATTGTAACTGGGTTTTTCTGTTACATTTTTAGATCAGAAAATTATCAATAATTTTTTTTATTATCAATGCGTTATATTAAAGAGTCATTAAGGCCGCCAGATCATAAGAGGATTCATTCAACAGAAAAAAAGCTCCGCTTAGGGCGTCGACCATGTAGTCATGCACGCCTTTCGGGAAGTTTCCAATTTCCTGAAGAAATCCTCATTCCAAGGCGCCTGCAGGATTTTAATGTTTCCTGCCTCAGCCTGCGAAGAGGCGGGGAGCGCCCGGGTCACTTTATCTTGCGTTGCCTTCTGTTTTCTTTGTAGCAACCTGGTCCCAATAGCGAATTGCTTTCAATCCTCTTTTAGGAACGGTTTTGATAATTTTAAAAAAGCTTCGTTGGAAAAACATTCCCGCAGTCGGCCGGATATTTCAGTTTCCCATTAAGAGCTGTTCTCTTTCGAGTCGAGGGAGTGCTTTCAAGTTGGCCAAATAGCCAGGGTTTTTTTCCATAAGGATCTTGTTATTATAGACAGTCGATCTGACAAACGAGACGCTTCTAGGGCAGCTTGGATCTTCATCAAGCAGTTCTTCCTTGGAAGATGCCCAGACTGTCTCGTCATTTTGAATGAAAAACCAGCGTGTTTTTCCGCCGCGAGACTGAATCGGATACCTTGATCTTTCATGCAATGAACCTTCTCACCCAGGAGATATAATTAAAAGTTGTGTTTGGCTAACTTAAGCGAAATAAAGACTTTGGAGATTAAAAGTTTTTTCTATAGTCTCTTTTAAAGAAGAAAGATCTACCTTATCTCCAAAGGTATATTCATAAGTTTCTTTACAGAGTGAAGGAGAGTGTTTTTTACTGTTTTCTTCTATGATGGAGTATAGGTTTTTATAATTTTCAGGTTGCACTTCCACTCCACAGCGGAAAAGGTAAAGACCTTGATCCTTTTGCCTGTCTCTTTTTTTTGAGTTTAAAAAAAATAGGGGTTTATTAAAAAAAAGGAAATCGTACCCAATAGAAGAGAAGTCTCCTACATAGTAATCGATAATAGCTAATAAAGGATAAATAGGAGGGAAGTCTGTTAAAAATAAAACACGTGGAGTGTTTTGATAAAAGGTGAGAATTTCTTGATTTTTTCCGCTAGAGTCTAAGAGCAAATTAGGATGGGGTTTGATTATGAGATTTAGGTGACTAGGTAAATGCTCTATCAAATAAGAAACCCCTTCCGTAAAAGAAGAGGAGCTTTCTGCATCTTCCCATGTAGGAGCATACAGGATGGTTTTATTGTTTTTGGATAGTTTTTGTGAAATTTTTCTTTCCACAAGATCGTCGTAAAATAGTTTTCTTTCTAAGTAGTATTCTTTTCTAAAGTTGCTGGTTTGTACATGCTTTTCCAATCCTGAAAATACATTTTTTTGTTTTAAAAAATGGATCATTTTCTGACCATAAAGCAGAGCTGCTTTTTCTTTATGTAATGCTTCTAAATGTATTGAGGCGTGGCCTTTATCAGAATTGCCGTGAGGGCACCAAATAGTTTCTATCTCTTTGTGATGGAAGTGCTGTGCAAAGAAAAAGACCTCTTCGAAAAGAGCCCTTGGTGTGCAAAGAAAAAGAACATCAAAATTGATAACAACTGTTTCAGGAAGATGGATGTAGTTGATGTATAGAACTTCTAAAGAGGGATAAAATTCGTTTAAGGATTTCTTTATTTCCTCTTCTGTGACAATAAGGGGGATTTTTAAAAAGTCACAGAGGGGAGCTAGGTGGTCTATATAATGAGGTGTATTTCCGTAAATTAGCCCGGCTGCAGCTTTTTTTTGTGGGTACATGTTTTTAAATAGTCATCAAGGTGTTTTTTCGTATTGGAGCTTTAGTTTCAGCATAAGGCAGAGAGTGTGAAAATGCAACAAGATGTTTTTTTTGTTTTGACAGATCTTGATTGTATGCGTTTTGCAGATTAATTTTATCGGTGAGGGTTATGAGTTGATCTATTAATAGGGGCAGTTCGCAGATATTTGAATCTTCTTCTAGAAAAAGTTTTATAGAGGATTCTTCTGCAATTATTTTGGTGGCCTCATCTCTTTCTAGGCGAAAGTATTTCAGCTCTTCTATTAGAGCTTTTCTGCTTTGCATAATGTGTATAACGGGTGCTTCTTCCTTTAAAAGTAAGCAAGAAGTTTCAGCAAATAGGTTGGCTAAAAGTTCCCTCATGAGAGATACTTCCTTGTATAGAGATTCCTTAAGGTTCTTTTCCTCTACCATTTTCTTCGAGTCCATACTATCCTCCTTTTATTTTACTTATTAAAGGTAATTGCCTTATTTATGAAGCATAAATCGTGCCAAGATGTAAGTTTTTGGTAATTAGGCCTCTTTCTTTTTTTTTTTATTTAAGTTAAAGTAATCGAGCTATTTTGACCTGGAGAGTATTGTGCTAGTGATACAAGATGTAAAGAAATGGTTTCAAAAAACTAAGAGGCCCCTTCCTTGGAGGGATAATCCTACGCCTTATGCCGTCTGGATTTCAGAGATTATGTTACAGCAGACAAGAGCAAGTGTCGTTATTGCGTATTTCATGAACTGGATGAAGCTATTTCCTAATATAGAAGCTTTGGCAAATGCCTCACTTTTAGAGGTGTTAAAAGCCTGGGAAGGGTTGGGTTATTATAGTCGAGCTCGAAATATACATGAAGCAGCTAAGAAATTTAAGGATAGGGGTATCCCTTCTTCCCTGGAGGAGCTTTTACAGGTTAAAGGTATTGGTTCTTATACTGCAGGAGCCATACTTAGCTTTGCGTATCATCAAAAAGCCCATGCTGTGGATGCTAATGTGGCTAGGGTTGTAGCTCGTTTTTTTGCCATAGAGGGAGATCTTTCTTCCTCTGCAAATAAAGCACTTTTACAGGAAAAAACGTTATTGCTTTTGCCCAATGAGGAGCCTTGGATTGTCATGGAGGCTTTAATTGAATTGGGGGCTACGGTGTGTCAAAAAACTCCTTTTTGTAGTAAATGTCCGCTAATCTCTGAATGTCAATCATTTATCTATGATAAAACAGAGGAAATTCCTTATAAAAAAGTTAGAAAGCAGACTATTTACCTACATAAGCAGGTAGCTATTGTTTTTCATGAGAAGGAGATCTTGCTTGAAATTAAGCAAGAGAAGCTTTTTGCTCATTTAGCGCAGTTTCCCGCATTTAGTTACTCTGTAGAAAAAGATTTGGAAATGCAAATAAGAGAGTTTTTAGGATTAGAGGTCTTTTGGAAGGAAGATCTTTCTAAAGAAAAGCAAAGCTATACGACATATCAAGAAGAGCTTTTTCCTTCTTGTTTTGAGGTCGTTGCCAAAAAGGAGATCCCTGGCTTTTCTTGGCACCCCATAGAAGATCTCACTAAATTGCCGTTTACTTCTGGACATAAAAGGATTTTACGTCAATTGCATGATCGTTTAAAGGATTAATTATGAATAGTTTCGAAAATAGGATAATTGATGCTAGATTGGAAAGATATTGTTCAGGACTACATTATAAAATATGCTAATCAAATTAGTAAAGCGACTCGTCCATTAAGGGATCATTTTGGCATCAGTTACTTCACGTATCATAAGATTGATGCCGATGGAAAATATGTAGTGCTTGTTGATCGTCCGGATTGGGCTGAAAATTATGTAACAGAACAGCTTTTTCGGAATGATCCTTATTTAAGACATCCGGCAGTCTATCAGTCTGGAATTAGTTTAATTGGAAGTTATGGTAGTAAGGAGTATAAAAAAAACATACTTGAGGCTGGGAAAAAAGTGTTAGGTGTGGATATAGGAGCTATTTTAATTCAAAAAAATGATAGCTTAGTAGAGTTTTTTGGTTTTTTTGGCAGTAAAAAAGACTCTTTTTTAGAGAGTCTCTATTTAAATCACTCGCCACTTCTAAAGTCCTTTGCTATACATTTTAAGAAGGAGTTGCGTTCTATATTGACTGATATGGAAAAGAGTTCTAGCTTGCTTGTAGATTTAAAGGGGAAGGATTTTTTTTGTGAAGAAAACATTGATCCGAATATAGCCTTACCTACTCGACTTGCCTACTATAAAGATCTGGGTATGAAATCTGAGATTGAAAAAATAGGGCAGCTTTCTTCAAGAGAAAGACAGTGTGTGAAGTTACTTGTCCAGGATAAATCAGCTAAGGAGACTGCTATAATTTTAGGCTTATCGCCGCGTACTGTGGAGTTCTATCTTGAGAATGTTAAGGATAAATTGTTTTGCTTTAGTAAGTTAGAACTTGCAAAGCTTGTCAAAAACTTTGAGTACCTTGGTCTTTTATGATTTACTACCGTAGTCAATACGGTGAATGTATATTCTGAATTCCCCCATGATAAATCAAAATATAACAGAAGGGGGTGTTCATGTTTTTAGAGCCTATATCTACAGAAGTAGTATATCAGATTTCCAAAGAAAATGATCGTAAGTTTCTTCAGGATCATTTTAAGGTTTTTTATATCAGCTTATCGGAAAGCCAATGCTCCCCTGGAGCTGTTTTTGAAGAAATTGAAGGAATAATTTGTCGATGTTTTTCCGGGATCAAAACCCCTTATCATAATATCATTTTAGGTTGTCCTAAAAGCGATAATTTGGATGCGTGCATTGAGGAGCAGCTTAGGTATTTTAAAGAAGTAAATGTGCCATTTAGTTGGTACCTAGATGAGGACTCAAGTCTCGAGTTTGAGCAAAGACTGAGGGATTACGGCTTTCAAGATGCGGGGGTCTTTCAAGGAGGGTTGAGTCTTCTTGATAAAAATTATCCGGATTTTGAAATTGCTTATGACTGTGAATTAAAGCTTGTAGAAGACGATGCGGATATGAAAGAGTTTAATGACTTAGTGTGTTCTATTTTCGGCATAGAGGGAGAAAGTAGAGATCTACATAAAATTTTTTTATGGAATGCGACTAAGGATCTTCAGCATCCCATGTATCATTGGATTGCAAAAAAACAAGGAAAAGTTGTTTCAGCCCTTTCTTCTTTGGTTGAAGGGGACATTGTTAGTTTTTGGAATGGAGCTTCACTTGTAGAGGCGCGTCGTCAGGGATTTTGCTCTGCTTTAGGTTCAGTTGCTTTAAAAAGCGCAATTTCTAAAGGTTGTACCGTAGGAGTTTCTTATTTAACGTCTGAGGGAATGGCCTTTGGAATCTGTACTCAATTTGGATTTCAAAGTAAGTGGCGTTTTCGTGTTTTTCTTATGCAATAAGGCTGTTTTGCATAGAAAATGCGGTGCATTTGCGTCGTATTTGCGGTGCAAATTCGTAGATATTGCTATTTTATATTGTGATTGTGACCCTTAGAAAGGGTGTCCTCATGGCCTTTATAGCTGTATTTTCCTGCGATCGGCTGTTATTTCTTGTGAGTAAAGGTTGTTTTGGTATTTTTTTATATAAAATGCGGTGTATTTGCGTCGTATTTGCGGTGCAAATTTAGGGGAATTATGGACAAGATACTTGAGTTGGCTTTATTAGAAGGAGAGGGACTGAAGGTTGAATTTAAAGAAAGAGTTTCAAATCTCGATCGGGAGATTGTAGCTTTTGCGAATAACTATTGGGGGAATTATTTACCTTGGAGTGGAGGATTCTGGAGAGGTTATAGGCATAGGGATCGATAATCAGCTCAAAAGTCAAGTAACAGATATCGCGCATAATTGTGATCCTAGTATACAGATAGCTTTTCAAGAATATGCAAAAGAGGGAGTTTTAGCAGTTATTGTTGCTAAAGGAGCTGATAAACCGTACAGATGTAAGGAAGGGTTTTATGTGCGGAATGGTCCGAGTACGCAAAAGTTGAAAAGAGACGAGATCCTTACGCTTGTCCATCAAAGTGATAAGGTGAGGTTTGATGAGGTGATAAATGAACACTTTCATTACCCTAGAGATTTCTCACAAGATGCTTTAAATGATTTTTTAAAAGCTAGCCAGATCGCAACTCGCGCATCATCTCATGATATCTTAATTAGTTTGAATGTTGCGCAAGAAGAGGATTCTCATTTTAAATTGACAAATGCTGGAGTCTTATTCTTTGCTAAAGAACCTCAGCGGTTTTTTCCTGAAAGCTATATTACTGCGGTGAAGTATAAAACTTCTGAGCGATTTTCTATCTTGGATAAAAAAGATTTCAGGGGATCTCCTATATCTCAAATAGAGAAAACCCTTGGATTTATTCTTCGCCATATGAATATTGAACCGAATATTCAAATAGGTAAAGGGGTTATTTTAGGAGCTAGAACGGATATTTATGAGTATTCCCCTGTTGCTATTCGTGAAGCTGTAATTAATGCGGTTGCACATAGAGATTATCTCTATGATAGCTCTCATATTTATGTGCATATGTTTCCGGATTATATTGAAATTGAAAATCCGGGAGGGTTATATAGAGGACTTATCTTAGAAGATCTCGGCAAACGGAGTATTCGACGAAATCGATTGATTGCGGACCTTTTACATCGGGCCGGATTTATAGAAAGAGTGGGCAGTGGCTTTTCTCGTATGGAAAGCTCTCTTTTAGAAAACTCTAATCCCCCATTAGAAGTGCAGGTGTCGAATTTTTTTAACATCCGGTTTTATAAAAGAGTGCCCAATCCACTTTTTTCAGAGTTGTCCTTTAGGCAGCTTGAAATTCATCAAATCATTTCTAGGAAGGCGGGAATTAGTAAAAAAGAAATTGCATTTCAGTTAAATGTGAGTGAAGATACGGTTCTTCGGGATTTAAATGAGCTTATTGGGTTGGGGCTTCTAGTTAGAAAAGGGATCGGTAGGGCCTCAGTTTATGAGACTCTTTAGAGAATTCCTCTTAATGAGAGAGTTGTTGCTTTATATCATTTGTTAAAAATAAATTTGCAAGTGTTTTATTTTGGTGCAAATTGCATGACGTATTTAATAAGAAGCGCTTCTAAAGTTGAATGGGATTTTATGAGGTTACTTCATAACTGCATGATAGTATACGTTCTATAAAATTATGCATTTTATATTGGATGGGCATATAAAACACCGAAAAAATATACCATAAAAGCTATACAGTAGGGGGGGAAGAAAATTGGAAGATTGTGTTTGACAGAAGCTGGGTTCAAAAAAAAGACACCTGCTTTCTTTAAGAAAGCAGGTTATTTACTTATTGAGGATTTTCATTGCTTTCAGAGTTTTCTTTAGGAAGCTCTGGAGTTAGTTGACGTAGGAACTTTCCACCGCAAACTCCAAGTAGGAAAAATGTGATAATAGGAAGAAAGATAGAGAGAACAAGCCCTGCAATACCGAGGATAAGCTGCGTAATTTCTTCTTGTTTACGGAGAAATGAAGAAGTTTTTTTTAGAAAAGTTTCTACGTGTGAAGGGAATAGAATGCCTAAAATGCCACCAATAGCAGTTAAAGGAGAGCCCCACCCACTAAAGAAGATGAAACTAAATAAACAACTGAGAATAAGTGCTAAACAGAAGAAGACTTCTATGCGGTGCTTTTTTGCAAAGCTTTCGATTTCTTTTACAGAAACACCTTCTTTTAGATTTTTTGTATCCATGATTTGATTCCTTTCGTGAGCTAACAAAAAGTTGTCTTTCTTCATAGGAAAGGCCTGCTTTCAAGGAAAGAACAACATGTTTTTTAATACCGTCTAATTGGGAATGTAAAGTTAATGGTATTTTTTATCAACGGTTAATTTTAAAATTTTTTGAATTCGAGTTTTGGTTAATGTCTTTAATTATTTAATCTCATTTTGTTTTTGTGTTTATTTTTTATTTTGTTTTATTTTTAAGATATTAGAATTTATAACTATTTACTTTTTTATTTTGTTTGTTGTGAAACTTGTATAAGTGAAAAGTTCTCTTTGTGTTTTTTTTTCAAATCGTATAGACTCGACTGGATAATTTAGTGTTTATGTTAAAAGCATTCGAGGAAAAACGTGTTTATTCTTTTTGCTAGTAAAATTAAATCGGAAAATGTCCTTGTAGTAATCGCTAAACTCTTTTGGTTTCTTTTATTGCCTTTTGGGCTTTTTTGTAGCGGATATATTGGATGGCTTTTTTTATTTGCGACATCTGAAATTCCTCTGCAAAAGGAAATTCAATCTATCTATACTTTTCCTTTAGAGAAAATAGGTCAAGGAGCTCTTTCCTTGGATAGTGGTATAGAAAAACCTATGCTTAAGGCTTTAACAAAGGAAATTATTTTATTAGCAAAGAATAAAAAACCAGAGGATGAGGGCTCTTCAGTGGACTTTCTTTTCTCTTTAAAGAATCAAGCGGGAGAGAGAAAGGCAAAAAGTGGGGAAGTGCTTTTTTTACGGCAAGATTTATCTGCACAACTCGACTCCTTCTCCTATTCTTTTTCAGATGAAAAGACATCTTTTTGGATTATCCCCGACTTTTTTGATAAAGATAAGGTCCGTTTGCAAGTCTGTTTAAATGAAGGATCTTCTTTAGAAGAAAGGGCTCAAATTATTTTAGAGGAAGATAGAGACTTTCAATATGGGGAACAAGATATTTGTTTTTTGCAGGAGCTGGAGGCTGCCAAGCTTTGGGGGCAGGATCTTTTACTTGCTCGCTTTGGAGGAGAGATGTATGCTTCTTTGAAAGACAAAGTAAAGGTGGAAATTCTTGGGGAAAAAAGGACTGTTTTTTGTTTTTTAGGGAAGGGAGACTTTCTTTGGTGGAATAAAAAAGAAGGATGGGCTCCTTTAGAAGATCTAAGAAAGGCAGCAGGAAACCCTACAGCCCAAGTGAAAAATGTAGCCTCTAAAATGATAGAATTGGAAGTTTGGGGCCCCTCTGGATTTTCTTCTTACTATGTCCAATTAGATTTGCAAAAAGCGGGTTTTAAAATAGGGGAGACGGCTGGTTTTTCAGGGAGAAGCACGAAAGCAAAAGGGGAAGATTTACCGCATTTAATACAATTGAGATCGCCAAAGCAGGTTTCTTGTGCTCTTGGAAAAAAACGATATTTTCTACGAGAGGGAGACTGGGTTTTAAAGACATCTCGTGGGTGGAAGAATCTAAAAACAGCGGCGGACCTCGATAGTTATTTACGTCATGTAATAAGAGGAGAGCTTTTTATTTTTGACTGTTTAGTTGAGGAATCTGGTAAGCTATTCATGAAGGGTTTTTTGGTTGATGAAATGCGGACTTCGATGGCTCCGATTTCTTTGCCGGTTGCAGGTAAGAGCCGGGAGCAGCTTTCTAAAAAAGCAGAAAAAAAGAGGGCTTCTTTCATAAAGGATGAAAGGTCTTTCATTACATATTTTCCGGATTCGGTAAAAGAGCAGGGTATACAGCAAAAAGATAAAGGGGATTTTGATGAATAGGTTTTTGTGTTTTGGACTACTTTTGACTTTATCTAGTTTTTCTCCTTTGGAAAGGCCCCAAAATGCAGATGAGAGCATTGGAGGACTGGTTGCTGATGTTAATAAAGAATTGGCAACTCTTCGTCTAAAATTAGCCACTTCTTATCAGGAATTAGCTGCTTTGCAGAAGAAGGGATCCTCTGAAGAGGAGTACCAAGTACTTTTAGGTGCTGTCCGCGAGTTAAAAACTTCTATACAAACTTTAGAAGACGGATGGAGAAAAAGCTCTGTTGACGAGTCTAAAAAAGAAGATGAAGGATATGCTTTATGGGATCAAGAAGAGACTACACTAGGGCAGCTTGTCATGGAGTATGGTTCTTTAGATTTCCTCTACGTGGTTCCTACAGAAATGGCGGGATTGAAGTTAAGCATGCATTCACAGCTGCCGATACCAAGAGAGTCATGGACTGAGGTCCTTGAGATAATCTTGGCTTATAATGGTATCGGAGCTAAGAAAATCAATACTTATGCGAAGCAGCTATACCTTTTGAAACAAGATCCTTCTTTCATTCAGATAATCGCTTGTTCTGAACAAGATTTGCTCCGCATCCCTAGTTATTCTCGCTTGTTTTATGTTTTTTCGCCCCCTCCCGAGCAGGCTAAAAGTACCTTTCAATTTTTTGAGAGATTTGCAGATGCTAAGCAAACTTTTGTGCACCAGGTTGGTACAAAAATAGCCATTGTCTCTTCTAAGGAAGAAGTGGAAAAATTACTTAATTTGCATAAGATGATTTGGCAGGATGCTCACGGTAAAGTTTCTAGGGTTGTTTCTGTTACTAAAATACCTGTAAAAGAGATGGAAAAAATTCTTATTTCTTTTTTTGGCGATGCTATTGAGAAGAATAGACCCCCATTTAATAAGGTAGAACAGGAGGGATTAACCGTTTTCTCTATGGGACAGGGGAATTCTTTAGTGCTTATAGGGCAAGAGGATATTGTTTCTAGAGCAGAGAGGATTGTTTCCGAGACAGAAGAGCAGTTGCAAAATCCTGCAGAAATGACCGTTCATTTGTATACTTGCCGTCATAGTGATCCTACGGATCTTTCTAAAGTTTTAGAAAAAGTATATAGCGCTCTTTTAGTTTCTTCCCTTGATGGTAAAGAAAATATCGATTTTTTATATAACCAGCAGGGCATGCCTTTTAGAACACCGGATGGGTATTCCCCGGCAGCGCCTTTACCCGTAGCTCCTCCTCCTTTAAAGTCTGGGGGGTCCGTACAGGTAGAAGTAGAATCAGGGGCAGACCATTTTATCCCGGATCCTAAGACAGGAAATCTGTTAATGGTTGTAAGGAAAGATGTTCTCCCTCGTATTAAGACTCTTTTAAAGCAGCTTGATATTCCTAAAAAAATGGTCCAAATTGAGGTGTTATTATTTGAAAGAATTTTAAATAATAACGATAGTTTTGGTCTTAATTTATTACGGATAGGATCTAGTCATAATAGGGTCAAATACTCTTCTTTTTTTAGTCCTTCTGGTAGAGGGGTCTTTGAATATATATTTCATAATTCGGGACATGGTAGCACCCCTCCGCTTGACTTTGCTTATAATTTTTTGATGATGCAAGAAAATATTCAATTTCATGCAGCGCCATCTGTTATGACCGTAAATCAAACACCAGCAAGTATTAATATAGTAGAAGAAATTTCTATTAATAATGGAGCTGCGCCAATTGATGCTAATAATGGAGTTGCTTTCGAGCAATCTTACACTAGAGCTCAGTATGGAATTACGATTAACATGACTCCTACAGTGCATGCCCCTGAAGCTTGTGACGATCCATCTATCTCAGCAAAAGGAGCTGTTACTTTAAAGACAAATATTTCTTTCGACACGCCAACCCATAGTGTGGATGCGCGTCCTTTAGTTCATAGAAGGCATATTGAAAATGAAGTAAGGGTTGTAGATGGTGAGACTGTTATTATTGGGGGGCTCAGAAAGAAAGCTGTGCAGGATGATGAAGAGAAAATCCCTTTTTTAGGAGAAATCCCTGGCTTAGGTAAACTTTTTGGTTCTACAAAGTTGACAGATGCTAATACAGAAATGTTTTTTTTCATTACTCCGCGTATTGTTCCCGATCCAGAAGAAGCCTTAGAGAAGTTAAGAACGGAAGAGCTTAAAAAGCGTCCTGGAGATATTCCAGAGTTCTTACAAAGAGTTGTTGAGGCTCAAGACAAGGAAAGCAAAAAGTTTTTCGAAAAAAGTTTAAAATTGTTTTTTCAATGATGACTAAAAAATTTTCTACAGAAAGCCCTGCATCTTCAAAAGAAACTTCTGCCCTAGAAGCGTGGAGCTCCCTTTTTGGCATGGAGATTTTAACAAACCTTCTGCATTTTTCTTTTGTTAAACAAAAAACGCCTCCCGTTCCTTATTTTTTTGTAAAAAAAAGAGGACTGCTTCCCTTAGAAGATAGAGACGGAAATATTGTAGTAGCAGTTTCTAATCCGTTAGACTTAGATTCGCTGGAAGAGCTTCGTCAGTTACTTGGAAAACCCATAGTGGAAGGAATTGCTCTTTTAAGTGAAATAGAAGAGGCTATTGAATTTAGTTACCATCAAGAAGCGGAAGCTTCTAACTTAATGGCTAGTCTAGAGACGAAAAATAGCGTTGGAGAAGAAGATGATTTAGAGGGATATGATCTTTTAGACTACAAAGCAGATGCTCCCGTTATTCAAATGTTAAATGCTATGCTTTTGGAAGCAATTCAACAAGGAGCATCCGATATCCATTTTGAACCTTTAGAGCATGGATTGGGTGTTAGATATCGTATAGATGGTGTTTTGCAAGCAAGGCACGCCCCTTCAAGAGAATATCAATCGCAACTAATTACTCGTATTAAGGTTCTTTCCAGACTAGACATTGCGGAGCAAAGATTGCCACAAGATGGAAGAATTAAGCTTCGCATGGGAGGAAGGCATATTGACTTTCGTGTAAGTACTGTTCCTTGCGTTTTTGGCGAGAGAATAGTTTTACGAATTTTGGATAAGTCTAACGTTGTTCTTGGATTAGATAGGATAGGTATTAGAGAGGAAACTTTAAAGCAGTTCAAAGCACTTATTGCACTATCTGAGGGAATTGTCCTTGTTACAGGGCCGACAGGTAGTGGAAAAACAACCACTTTATATAGCGCCCTTTCTGAGTTAAACTCTTCTAGAGTGAATATTATGACAATAGAAGATCCTGTCGAATATAAATTACAGGGTATGGCTCAGATTGGAGTGAACCCTAAAATTAATTTACATTTTTCGACAGGATTAAGACATATTTTAAGGCAAGATCCTGATGTAATTATGATTGGGGAAATTCGAGATAAGGAAACAGCTGAAATTGCTATACAAGCTTCTTTAACAGGACACTTAGTTTTAAGTACTTTGCACACTAACGATGCTCCTTCTGCATTAACACGTCTTATTGATATGGGCATAGAGCCTTATCTTTTGACCTCTTCTGTTGTTGGCGTTGTAGCCCAAAGATTAGTAAGGGTTCTTTGCCCTCTTTGTAAAATTGGCTATACCCCCTTAGAGCAAGAAATAAAAGATTTGCGATTAGACCCTTTAAAGGTGCAAAACACCGAGTTTTATAAGAGTGTTGGTTGTGAGCACTGTTTTGGATCAGGGTATAGAGGTCGTCATGGTATTTATGAATTACTTCCTGTGAATCATGCCATAAAGCAGCAGTTACTTTGTTCAGCAGATGCGCATCAACTTCAAATTTTAGCTGCTAATTTAGGGATGTCCAATCTACGTCAGGAAGGAGCTTTTTTAGTAATGCAAGGAATTACCTCTACAGAAGAAGTATTGCGGGTAACAAGAGCTTTTGAGGAGCTATAAAGGATAGAGATTTATGCCATTATTTCAATATAAAGCAGTAGGAGGAGATGGAAAAGATTTTAAGGGAGTTATTAATGCTGACTCTCTTTTGATGGCCAAGGAAAGGCTGCGAAAAGATAAAATCTTAGTGACCTCCGTTGAGCTTTTACACTTAAAAGCTAAAAGCTTTGTATTAAACACTCAGCAATTACTTGCCTTTACTAGAGAGATGGCTCAACTTTTAAAAGCAGGACTTCCTCTTTATGAGAGCTTGCTTACCATTGAAGAGAAACAAAAAAAAAGTAAAAACCATCCTCTTTTTGCCGATCTTTGCGATAAGTTGAAAAGTGGCTTTAGCTTTTCTCATGCGCTGAGTCTCTATCCCGATACGTTCCATGAAATTTACCTATCTATGGTTCGCGCTGCGGAGCAAAGTGGTTCTTTATTTGAAGCTTTTGACCGGCTGACTTTGCTGATCTCTAAGCAAGAGAAGTTAAAAAAGCAGTTAATTTCTTCTTTAGCTTATCCGGCTTTTTTAGGAGGTTTTTGTTTGTTAATTATTGGATTTCTTTTTTTTTTCATCATCCCCTCTATGAAAGAGTTATTTGAAGATAGAGCGCTCCATCCTTTAACGCAGTTTATTATCTCTTTGAGTGACTTTTTAAATACGCATCGCATCGAATTATTTGGCATGGGGGTCTTAGTGTTTTTAGGAGTCTTCCTTAGTTTTCAGAACCCTTTCTTTCAAAGAAAGATTGGCGTGGTTTTGCTCAAGACGCCCTATATAAAGAAGGTGCTGCTTGAGTCTGCTTTGGTTCGATTTTTCCGCTCTATGCAAATGTTGCTTATAGGAGGAGTCTCTTTAGTGGATTCTCTGCATTTTTCTAAGAAGATGGTTGGGAGTGAACTTTTTAAGGAGTTAATTAGTAAGACTGAGGAAGAAGTCCAAGAAGGAAAGAAGATGAGTCAGCTTTTTGCTAAAGCGCCTTTT
This sequence comes from uncultured bacterium, assembly GCA_964439595.1. Lineage (GTDB taxonomy): Bacteria > Chlamydiota > Chlamydiia > Chlamydiales > Rhabdochlamydiaceae > CAIJXB01. The sequence continues at coordinate 22,068 of CAYTOK010000003.1, forward strand.
ATTCCTCCTTTGGTGATAAGGATGTTAGGTATTGCCGAGGAGACAGGTAATATGACAGGAATGATGCAAAGTATGGCAGAAATTTATGAAGAAGAATTGGATAAGGACTTGCTGCAATTAATGACTTTTTTACAGCCGGCAGTGCTAATTTTTCTTGGGGCGGTTGTTGGATTGGTTGTTCTTTCTATCCTCTTGCCCCTTACAGATGTGAGTTCATTTGTATCATCTTAAAATTATAGGAGAGTGAAGATGAGAGTGCAAAGAAGAAAAAAGAATATCATGACCCTCTTAGAGATTATGATTGTCATTTTTTTAATTGGGTTGATTGGAAGTGTTATTGGGGTCAATGTCAAGGGAAGCTTAGAAGAGGGTAAGGCTTTTAAAACAAAGCAAGGTATGGAGCAGATAAAGGAAATACTTCTTTTAGAGATCGATAAGGGTGCTAAATTAGCGAATGTTATAAGTAAGCCTGAGTATTATTTGAAAAGATCTGGATTTTGTAAGGACCCGGCGAAGCTTTTAAAAGATGGATGGGGTGTTTCTTATACAATATCAGAAGATACCTCTGAGAATGCTGAAAGTATAATAAAGATAGAATCGGAATCTTTAAAACAATATAATATTAAAAAAAATAAAGGAAAGCCTACTTCTACTGTTGAAGAGGATTCTTATGAAGATGACTTCGAGACTGAAGGTGTGATAACAGGTTCAAGTTCAAGTGCTAGTTAGAAAAACAAGGAAGAAAAAAACTTTCACCTTGCTTGAGCTTATGATTTGTCTTGTTCTCATTGGGACCATCTCCAGTGCGCTTTTTGTAAAGGGGTCTCAGCTTGTGCAGCATCATCGGTTCAAATGTGCTGCGCAGACGTTTTTACTTGATTTGAAGCGTTGGAGGATTTTAGCTATGACAACCGGTGCTGATGTGACCTGTCGGATCAAGAAAGAAGGTAAAACCTTTTTGGTTTCTTGGCACCCAGATTTTTCTCTTGGAAAAGAAGAATCTTCGTATGTATTAACAGAAACTAAAGAGGTGTGTTTAAAGGGTCAAGCGGTAAATACATTTTTGACTTTTACGATATTTTCTTCGGGAAGGATATCGACTCCTGATTTTTTAACCTTAGAGCCTAAAGACAAAGAAAATGCACTAACTTTGGACCTTTCCTATCCAAAATTTTTTGAGCCAGGTCCTTTCACCCCATCGATGAAGACTGCTTTAGATAGGAGTAGTGCCCCTATTTACCCGGAAAGAAAAAAAGATATGTGAAAGATTTAAGTTTTCTTGTGAGAAAGGGTCAGATGTCATATTCTGACTTTTTTATAAATTGTACCCTAGAGAGGAATCTATGATAAAAAAATCTCTTTTTTATTTTTTAACTTGTGTTTCTGTAGTTTCATCCCCCCTTTTTGCTGAAGAAGAGGTGCGTCCTGTCGCAGAGCAACTGCTTGCAAGGCAGCCTAGTTGGAAACCTAAAGTAACTGCATACCATCCGGAAGGATCACCTGAAACCGTTGTTTTCTTTGAAGAAAAAACGGAAGATTTACAAGAGCCTGTTAAGCAAATTAAACTATTTGCTGATGGAGCTCTTTATAGCGAGATGGACCTTATACGAATTAAAGAAGAAGATCCCGGATTTAAAGAATGGAAGAATGACATAGTTCCTCACGGTCTTAGCGTTACCTATACTAAAGAAGGCAACATAGAAAAAGTTCTTCATTATGATAGGGGTGTTCTCCATGGTAAAGTGCAGGTGTACTATCCATCGGGTGTTTTGAAAGCTGAAGGTTCTTTTAATCAAGGACTTCAGTGTGGGAAAATTCTCTCTTATTATGAGGGAGGAGAAAAGATGGAAGAAGGATTTTATAAAAATGGCAAATTGGAAGGGGATCTCTATCGATACTTCCAAAATGGCATGAAAATGGCTATCATTCCTCAAAAAGAGGGAGTCCCTCATGGCAATGCTATAGAGTGGTTTGAGTCTGGAGTTATGAAGGCTAGTTTACGTTATCACAGTGGATTACTTCATTCTGACGGCACAAACCCTGCGGTTCTTGTCTATAATCAAGATAAAACAGTGATAGAAGTGCAAGATTTTAAAAATGGGGAACCTGTTGGAACCCATATTAGATATCATGATAATGGCAAAGAGTCGTATAAAGTTTCTTACAAAAATGGTAAAAAAGTAGGCAAAGAAGTCTTTTTATCTAAAGAGGGGACTGTATTAGGAGAAGGTGAGTATAAAGACGGAACTCCTATCGGTAAACACTGGCGTAATTTTGAAGATGGGACAGTGTCTTTTTTAGCCATTCATGATATGGAAGGAAAACTGTTAGAGCCTGTAAAAGAATTTTATCCCGATGGGAAGCTTAGAGCTGAGTATTCTTTAAAAGAAGGTAAAAGAGATGGACTTCTTAAAGAGTGGTTTGAAAATGGTAAGCCTAAGATAGAATTTAACTATGTTATGGGAGATTTTGACGGAGAGCAAAAAGAGTATTACTCTTCTGGCCAACTAAAAATGAAAGCCTCTTATAAAATGAAGCAGAAAGATGGCCTTTATGAAGAGTGGTATGAAAATGGATCTCCTGCTATGCAAGTCCATCTATCTCAAGGACAAAAGCAGGGCCCTAGCAAAACTTGGCATGCAAATGGACAGATCAAATTTGAAGAATCTTACCAAGCAGATCTTCTAGACCAACAGCGTAAAGAGTGGCATGAAAACGGCGTTCTTAAGTCATCTGGAGGATATTTAAAAGGGCAAAAGCACGGTCTTTTTGAAGAGTGGGATGCTAATAAAGGATTGCTACTTCACGTTCGCTATGTCAATAACCTTCCTGAAGGAGAAGTACGGACATGGTATGAAAAAGGGAAGTTAAAAGAAGTTTTATCTTATAAAGAAGGAAAAAAAGACGGAGCAGTTAAAGAGTATTATCTAAGTGGCAATTTAAAGGCATCCGCTTTTTATAAGGAAGATCGTTTAGATGGACTTATGGAATCCTGGTATGAAGATGGGAGCCCATGGCTTTCTAAAACCTTTGAAAATGGGGTAGCAGTAGGTGAGCAGAAAGAGTTTTATCCTAAAAAGGGCTCTGTTGTTCAGCTTTCTAAATATTTTGTTCATGATAATTATGGCAGATTAGATGGAGAGCAGAAGACTTTTTATGAAGATGGCACTTTGCAGTCTATTCTTTCTTATGCAAAAGGAGAATTACATGGACGTAAAGCTCTTTGGGATGAAAAGGGCATCTTACAAGAAGAAGCTCAGTATGTAAAAGGTAAGCTTGAAGGGCGTGTGTTTCAAAGGTTACAAGATAATAAAGAAGTGATTTATCATTATGTAGCGAATCGTAAGCAAGGCCTTCATGAAGTGTATTACCCAGCACAAGATGGAGCTTCAAAGGTAAGGGCTCTTGAGGTTTTATTTAATAATGATCTTCCTGAGGGAGAACTTGTTGAATATAATACATCCGGAGCGAAGGTCGGGTCTACATTCTTTATAGCAGGGAAAAAAGAAGGTAAAGCCAAGGTATTTGGGCCTAAGGGACAAGACCTTATCGTTATGGAATTTGTAAAAGATAAGAAAAATGGGCCTTTTATAGAGTATTTTCCAGGTGGCAAAATTCATAAAAAAGCCTTTTATAAAGAAGATCTCCTTGAAGGGGAAGAGAAAGTTTATTTCCAAAATGGTAAGTTAGCTAGCCTTGCAAAATATAAAAATGGCAAAAAAGATGGCGCCCATAAAGAATGGAATGAATCTGGAGTTCTTGTTTTTGAAGGAGAGTATATAGACGGTAAACGTCATGGTAAGCTAAACAAGTACTTTGATAATGGCAAGCCTTATTTAGTGCAAACCTTTGTGGATGATCAGGTTCATGGTATTAAACTCTCTTACGATAAAGAGGGAAATGTCATGGAAAGTCAGTACGACAAAGGGCAAAGAGTCCGTTAATTTTTCGAAAACCCCTCTTTTAAAATGTAATTTTAGGAGAGGGGTTTTTTATTTCTATACTAATTAAAAAAATAATATTTACATGCATTTGTATAATAATACATAATAAAGTTATGTATAATATTATATTATTGGTGCGTTATGTCTGTCGGCCTAGATAAGTTATTAGATAGGGGAATGGTTATCTTAGATAACGTTTGTGATTACGCCCCCGGGGTAAGTACAATTAGTAATGCTGTGAATCTTATATTTCAAAAAACAATACTTACTCCGGAAGGTAAAGAGCCTAATAGCTTGTATGGCAAGCATTTACGAGAAAAAGATAAGATTGAATGTCTTGTGTTGATGATCCCTTTTGCTAAATTTGCTCTTTGGGTTTATTGTAAATGGAACCTTGCAGACTTTAGAGAAAACCCGGAAGAAATAACTTCTTTTTCTATTATAGTACAAAAAGAGATCGTCCGTGAAGATAATTCCCTTATTATGCATGCAAGTCAAGAAGTACAAGAAGAAATGATGCCTCGCTGTTCTGAAGTTGTGCAAAAGCGAATGATTGCTAGCAATGAGTACATGATTAAATTTGCTACAAGAAAAGTACAGCAAGAAATGCTCATTCGTTGCACCAAAAGAGTACAGGAAATCATTGTTCTTCAAGATCCTTATTTTATTTCCTATGTAAGTAGAGACATCCAGCAAGAGATGTTCCCTAAACTCTTAGAGGAGACACAGCTAAAAGTTCTTGAGGTCATTCTTACAGAGATACCAGATGAAATGCGGTTTTTTTGGGAGTGCGCTAGTGAAAGCGTTCGAGAAAGGATAGACTCAGACGTTGCTAAAACGCAGCCAGGGATAGCTCCTCCTGAGAAAGATTTAGCTAGTTGTAATACGCTAGTTCAATGGAGAGCTTTGGATCATATCTGTAAAGAGGAACTGATTCCTGAGATGGAAAAAGGGGCTATTTCAACAGGATTATCGGGTAGATTTACAGAGATACTTGAAAAAGTTGACAAAAAAGCAATAGACTTTGTTTTATTTAATTATTTTAATAAGGTTTCTGTAAATCAAACCATTTTACAATCGATAAAAACAGCTTTTTCTATAAAAGACGTTCGTGACGTCATACAAGATTTACCGGCAGATGAAGAAATAAAAAATAAGTTACTCATAGAGCAAGCTTGTATTGGGTTGCAATATTCTAGCAAGCTTGCTTTTTGTTTGGAAGCTGTGCAGATTCAGGCTGTTACAAGAAACATAGAACTTCTTTCTTATTGTAGTGAGGCTTTACAAAGAGCCGCTGTTAGAAAGGATATTAAAATGTTAAAGTACTGTAATATTAACATGCAGTATCGAATGATTGAGGAGCGTTTGGAGCTGCTTGCAGCGGCAAGTAGTGTAGTTAAAAAAGCAGTTGGAGGACAATGGGAGATCCTGAGGGGATATCGAGTAGTTTTAGCAGCTGGGGGATCACACTCTTCTCAAATAGTTCAACAGTTAGTAGTGCAAAAACTTCCTAAAAACCTTCATGAGTGCTTGCCTAAGGTTCAGGAGCAGATTATAGCAAAAGATCATAGGAAGATTCAATTTGCAAGTGATGACATACAAAAAGCAGTAGTAGAGCAAAATCCTAAAAATCTTTGTTATTGTGCGATTACTATACAAGAGGAAATAGTCCTAAAGGATCGTGCCAAAATTCGCTTTGTGGGAGAAAGCGTGCGAGAATCTATTCTTGCAAAAACTCCTGCACTTCTTCTATTTTGTGAGGAGGATATTCAAAAAGAGGTAATAACTAAGGATCCTACAAAACTTACGTTTGCTACTAAAGCTGTTCAAATGGAAATAGTAAAATCTCTTCCCACTGAGATTCAAAGAAAATATTTAGAAGAGCATCCTGCAGACTTTGCTTGCGTAAGCAAAGAATTGCAACAAGCGATTTTGGATGAAGTGAACAGTATAAAGCAAAATGTCGATGTGGATTTTTCAATCCAATCGATAGCTATGCAATCTTTGGTAGTAGAAACTAGTCCAAGTTGGTTTGAAAAGCTTACGGATGAAGCTGCAAGAGCTCTTTTGGGGGCCAGGCCTGATTTATTTGATAAAGTAGGCGGAGACATTAAAAAAACTGTTGGGAGAGAGGTGGATGCGGCAAGAGCGGATATTTCTAAAGCCTCACCACTAGTGCAGAAAATAGTAGTTAGTGGGGATCCTAAGGCTGTAAGAAAATGTAGTGAGGATGTGCAGAAAATTGTTTTAGAAAATGATCCCCAATTATTGCAGTATTTTTCTACGGATAAGCAAGAAGATATTGCTAGACAAAATTTAGAAATGTTTCAGTACTGTGACTGTGATTTGCAAAAGCAAATGATTGAAGATGACACTTCAAAGGATAAGGCTTTATTTCGCTGGGCTAGTGAAACTGTACAAAAAGAGCTTATCGAAGAAAAAGGTGATAATATTTTATATGCAAACCCTAACGTGCAAAAGGCGTATCTTCCCTTTGTAAGTATTCGCTCTCAACTGGAATTCCTTTCTCAAAAACCGGATATGTTTGGCTCGGTTAGTCAAGATGCTCAAGCAAAAATCAATAATGACATTCAAGATGCGCAAAATAATCCTGAAAAGCTTCAATATAAATCAGTTATAGTACAAAAAAGGGCTGTTGACCAGAACCCTTGGTTACTCCAGTATCTTAGCCAGGATCAACAGCTAGCAATTTTAGAAAGTAACCCACAGCTACTTTTACATGCAAGCAAGGATTTACAAGTAAAAGTACAACAAAAAGTAAATACAGTTTTAGCGGAAGGCGTCGAGGAATTCCAGAAAGCAAGTTTACTTATACAAAAGCTAGTTATCGATAAAGATCCTGGAATGATTCAGTGTTGCGGTGCGGATCATCGGTTATTTCTTATCGCTAATTATCCGGAGATGCTTGTGCATTGTCATGATGATATGCAAGAGGAGCTTGCAAAAGAGAATCCGAAAGATAGATTGAAATTTTGTCATGAAGTGGTGCAGCTGAAGATAATTAAAGAAAAGAGCGAAATGGTCGTATATGCTTCGGATGCAGTAAAAGAAAATAATTTCCCTAAAATGGGATCTGAATTGCAGATAGAGATTCTCAACAAAAACTCTGAAATGTTTGCTATGGCAAGTGAAACAGTTCAAAAAGCTATCAATACAGTATGTTACAAGAAAATAGAGTTGTTGAAGCCTTTGGAAAAGGGAGCTCCTTTAAGCGGCGTCCAGGAAGAAGCATTGAGATTAGTTCACAAATTACCTGTTATTATCCAAAGAAAATTGGTAGAAATAGATAATGCAAAATTACAGTATTGTGAATTGGAATTGCAAATTAAAATACTCATGGAGCGTCCTGATTTATTTGATCATGTTAGTAAAGATGTAAAGGATATTATTGAGTTGAAAATTAGTAAGGGAGAGGTTTTTGGTGGGGTAGCAGAAGTTGTGTATATTAATAAGCATCCTGAAAAGCTTTGCATTTTTTCAGAAGCAGCTCAGGAAAAATATGTGAGTAAAGATCCCGAAAGCATGCTTAAACATGCTAGCAAAAGTTTTGCCCTATCGTTTGTTTTAAAGAATCGTGGATTGCTTCAGCATGCTACTTCTGATATACAAAAAAGAGTTGCTTTAGAAGATCCTGAGGAGTTCCTTTGTTTTTGTAGTAAGGAAGTTATAAGATCCCTAGTTACTGAAAACTATAAATTATTTTACAGCTTACCTGAAGAGTTTGGAATCGCTACACAAGAAACTTTACTAAATGAGATGCCGGCTCCCACTCAACTTATCATTGTGACAGAACATCCTGACATGTTTGAGCATTTGGGAAAAAAAGAGAAAGATGTGATTAATTTAGAAGTAGAGCGGGTTTTAAGTTCCCCTTCTGCTGCTTTTAGCTACGCGCGTCCAGTACAAAGAATAGCTATAGAGCGAAACCCTGAAATACTTCAGTATGCAATAGAAGATCTACAAAGAATAGTTGTAAAGCAAGATATAAGAATGCTTCAGTATGCAAATAGTAAGGTGCAGAAAGAAGTAGCTTTAGAAAATTTAGAAGAAAATATTCCTTTTTGTAGCCATGCAGTACAAAAGGAATTAGCGCTAGAAGACTCAAAAAATAATTTCAGGTATTGTAGTAGTGATGTGCAGGCAGAGGTAGTTATTGCTCACAAGGCAGGTGGTTTAAATTTTATTTTGCACGTAAGCAAAGAAGGGTTGCAGAAAATTGTTCAAAGAGAACCTGAGATTTTTTTAGGAGTTACTGATACGGAGTTTGTGCTGAAGGTTCTTGCAATAGAAGATTCTGTTTTAGCGTATTTTCCTGAGAAGATGCAAAAAGATATAGTTGATCGCGGTGTGCGATATCTTGGCTGCTGTAGTGATGCATTGCAAGAGAAGTTGGCTTTAGATAAGCCAGAAGATTATCTAAAGTATTGCAGTATTGCTACACAAAAGCGGATAGTCCTTGGAGATGGCATATTTAAAGGACAGAAGGATTTGATTGTATATGTAAGTGATGAGGCATTAAAAGCGGTTATTATAGAGAGCCCAGCTATCCTAGGAACAGTTATAGATATTAATTTTGCTAAAAAGATTTTAGGGGAACGTGCTTCTTATGATGGGGGCCTTTTTTTTGATCACTTTTCTTCGGATTTTCGGAGCAATCCTGAGCTTCGTGAATTAGCTCAGGCTGACTCTATTATTCGATCAGGAGATGATTCATCTAAGAAAACTCCCTGCAGAATTTGGGATTATCCTGTAAAAGGGGATAAGTATACACTAGATCAAAGTAAGTTAGCTTTCCGGGATTTAAAGAGATTGCCTTATGTTAACGAGAGTATTCAAATAGAGTTAATTAAAAATTATGCATTGAGGCCTCACTCTTCGGAGTTAGGTCATTTAGAAAAACAGATGGATGTTGTAAAGAAGATTCTCTTACAAAATGGTCTTTTACTTGAGCATTTCTCTTCGGATATCAGGGGAAATGAGCAGATTGTTAGAGGAGTTGTTGCCAAATCTCCTGTAGCTCTTAGGTTTGCTTCACCTTCTGTTCAGCGTAATCTTATTAAAGAAAACCCAGGACTTCTAGGGTTTGCAAGTGACGAGGTGAGAGCTCCTCCAAAGGCTTCAGAGCCCACCCGCTTTGATGCTGGCAATCCGCATTGGCATCTATAGATGGAAAATGATGAGTTGACGCTCTAAGTCCCTTTTTGTACAAGAACTTTTTTGCCTTGAAAAGCAATACCTAAAGTAAGAATTCTAGGGATACCTCTAGAGTGAAGATCTGCTACATATTGTCTCTCTTCGATTTGCTTTAGGGCTGTAGATGTTGCCATTTGTAAATCTTCACCCTCCTCCTCTTCTGCTTTTTTAAATTCGATGACGATTCCTAGTTCTTTGGGGTTTTTGGGGATGAGACAGACGTCGTAGCGACCATAGCCGCTTTCTCTATTGGACTTTACTTCATGAGTTTTTTCTAGGGCAACCAGGAGTCCAAGAACAAAGGCATGATAGACCTTTTCTGAGCTATTTTTATCGAGATCGTGAAAGCTCATGGCATTTAGGACGAGCTTTTGAAACAGTTTGGCAAATAAAGAGACATTTCCTGTAATTAGGCTTTGAAGCATTTCAGATAAGTCATCTCTTGGAAGGTTGCCTTCAAGCCAGTTTTCTACAAATCCTTTGTATAGTTCAGCTACTTCTTGATTCGGGATGGTTAATGTATGTAGAGTTCCGGTTTGGCTTGAATCTTTAGTGAGAGTTAGATAGCCGCTGAAAAAAAATAAGCTCCATACTGAATCTTCTTGTCTTTCTAGATCGGAAAATAGAATTCCTTCTTGAATGCATTTAGTAATAGATCGTCCCTGTAAAAGTCCTTCTACGTCTTTTTTAAAGGAGGTATTTCCATTCCAGATCAACTTTTTAATAAGCTCGTTAGAGCTGGTATTTACCCAGTAAGCTTGCAGCTTCCCACGGCTTTTAATGCATTGAATAATTGACCACGGATTATAAATAGCTTCTCCACCTATTTGGTAGCCATTGTACCACTTTCTGATCTCTTCTATTTGGTATGGTATTTGCTGTTCTTTAAAAAGAGTCTTGACTTCTTCTTCTAAGAGTCCAAATTTATCGGCAAAGTGGTCTTCTAAAATAGTGTAGCAGGTGCCGTTGTTAAATCCGGAGAAGATGCTTTCTTTGCTTACGCGAAGAATACCTGTTAACACTGCTTTTTCAAGGTGAGAGTTGTCTTTAAGGGCGTCACCAAAAAAACCTCTCATAAAAGCAACCATTTCTGTATAAAAGCCATGAAGATAGCCTGCATGGATAGGGGCATCATATTCATCAATTAAGACGATTACTTGTTTTTTATAATAGCGATGGAGCCACTCTACAAGATAATAAAGACTTTTTTCGTACGTTCCGGATGAAGCGGTTTTATTTATAATGTCTAGAAAATCTTTTTTTTCACTATCGCCTAAAAGAGGTTTTTCCTTTTGACTGTTTTCATCAAAGGTAGTGGCTTGTAATAGAAATTGGTATTTTTTAAATTCATCTGCAATGCAGATTTTTGTTTTATCGTAAGCTTTTTCCCAAGTGTTCTGATCAATGCCTTTTAAGGTAAAATAGATCACAGGGAACTGTCCCATGTGATCATGAACGCTTTGTCCCAAATTATCTATTTTAGTAGATTTTGCTATTTTGAAATTACTAAAAAGAGCTTTTGTATCTTTTTCTGTATTAGATAGAAAATAGTAGAGCATAGAGAGATTGGTTGTTTTACCAAAGCGCCGTGGTCTTGGAATAAGAGCTACTTTAGCTCCGGAATCTATTATTTCTTCAATAAACAGAGTTTTATCAACATAAGAATAGCCTTTTTTTACAATTTCTTTAAAGTCACTGAGGCCTAGTGGTAATCGTTTCATAAATAATCTCGGGTTTCTTCGATTATACAAAAGTACATTTTTTAAAACTAGGTCTAATTCCAAGCGATTTTTTAAAGTGAATTTTTCCGTATTAAAAGGTGTTTTTTTGTGTAAATTATTGATAATTAAATTCTTGCAATATGGATTCTCCAAAGCGTCTGGTGCTTTTTAGTCTAAGCTTAGTTAGGAAAAAAGAAGACATTGGGGGGCCTTCTTCTAAGAAGAGGGTTCCTGAAGTGGATAGGAGATTACTTGTTTCTATAAAGGAAAGAAGGTCTGCGATAGGATGCTTGGGATCTTTAGAAAGAGGATAAGGGGGATCTATATAGATGATATCATAAGGAGGTTTTAGAAGGGATCCTCTAACCAAAGTAAATACGTCGGCACAAAAAACAGTGGATAAAGGTTCTACTTGTAAAAGAGCTAGATTTTCTTTCAGGGTTTTTATGGCTTTTCTGTCTTTTTCTACAAAGGTTGCTTGGCTAGCTCCTCGGCTGAGTGCTTCAATGCCCATAGCTCCGCTGCAGGCAAATAGATCTAAGAAGGTTGCTTCTTTGATAATTCCTTGGCAAATATCAAATACGGCTTTTCTAAGTAGGGAAGTTGTTGGTTTAGTAAGGATTCCTGTAGGGGACTTTATGCTGCGATTCTTAAATATTCCCCCGATAATTTTTAGACTCATTCTCCAAGTACTCGGCCATGAGCTGTTTTTAAGACTTCTCTAGCTTCTTTCAAGTGGATGCTTTTAGAGTCTTCTAAGAACTTGTTATATAAAGTGGAAGCTTGACGAAGGTCCCATTCTTTTTTAGTAGCATTTGAGGCTTCTTCTGCAAGTTCGAAGTCCAGCTCTTTCTGTAGAAGAACCCAGCCTTCTTCATTTTTCCCTTCTAGAGTTAAAGCCATGGGAGCTAGTTTATTTGTTCGACCCATAATTACAAAAGGTTCTTTTTGATAGAGGTTTGGGGTCTTTGTTGTTGTAGGAAGAATAGAAATTTTTGCTCTTGGATCGCTTGTTTGTAAAGAAAAGGAAATTTCTTTTATAAGAGGAGAGTGTAGTCCTTTGACAAAAGAGCTTAATTTTCTAGGTAATGAAGCATTGGTATCGGAGTATAGAAGTTTACCTCCCCAAAGAGAGCTAAGCATGTCTAAATTAACAATATTGTTATTTTTTCCGGCTGTTACCGTAAAAAGGGAGATTTTCCCTCCATTTTTTTCTAAGAGTTTATTGATTTCTTTTTGTGTTGAGGAAGGATTCGATGTAAGTTTTCCATTGGTAAGTAGGATTACTGTATGAACTTCATCATCTTCTGGAATATGTTTTAGTATTTCTGTAAGTCCTTGCAGCAAATCAAAAGAAGCAAAAAAGGGTTTGTCCTGTGCTTTTTCTAAAAACTCTTGCGCTATGCGGATATTTGGTAGAGAAACCTGTAGATTGTCAGGGCTTAATTTTACAGTTGTTTTATCAAGTAGGAAGATATTAAAAAAGTCGCCCTCTTGTAAGGAGCTAAGAGCTTTAAAAACAGATTTTTTAAAAACAGTAATTTTATGTTTTTCTATTTCTGAGGAGGTATCGATAAAAAAATAAGTATTTTGTTTTATTCTTTCTGCTTCCAGGTTGCGTGCCGGTGTGACTGTAATAGAGAAAATATACCCATCTTTATCAGGGAAAAAAGAGGGTTTAACATCAAATTCTTCATTCCATTTTAAAGAATATAACGTTTTATTGGGAATATAGTCATCAATTTCTACGTAAGAAGGTTTTTGGTATGTGGAAGTAGGGTTTGTACTAGTAGAAAAGTGATAAGAGTAATTTTGTAAAGAAGGAGTTTCTAAGTCTTGTGGATTAAATGCAATTTGATGACTTCCCTTAGGCGTTGTCATGTCAAGTGAAGGGACGGAATAGAGATCTACAACAGAGTCCAGTAAAGGGGGCGTTTCTTGATGGGGGAGGTGGGTACTTATTGGTAAATTAGCATCAGAGTGGATTCTATCGTCTACTAAAGGCGAACTAACAAGTAGGTCTTGAGTGGAAAGAAGTTCGCTGGGGGATCTTAGCGTGGATGGGGCCATTTCTACATTTGGCTTTATAAGGGGCGCATCTACGGTGGATAGAGAGATAGGCTCATCGGGTTCAAAAGTAAATAGTAATGGATTGGAGAGATCTGATTTTTGATTGCTCTGATCCTCTAGGGGAGGGGTGTGAGTAAAGGAGGCTGCAATTTCTTTTTGCTGCTCTTGTAGAGGGCTCTCAATATAGGTAAGGGGATCTTTTTTTACGGACTTTTGCGCTTTGTCTAAAGAGTTTTGAGCAAATTCTTCAAAAAAACTATCTAAAGTAAAATCTGCTGGATCATACAAATTTTGCGCTGCAATTTCTTTAGTAAGGGGTTTGCTTTTTTGAAAAAATGAGGAGTCTATTCCTTTGATGACGATCGGATGGTTTATAAAAAAATAAAGAGCAGTGGAGTGCAGCGCTAAAGAGGCTAACAAGCACTTAGCTAGAAGATTTTTTTTGCGATAGGGATTATTAATCGGGTCATTCATTCAACGAAAACTCCTGGAGGCTTACTTGAATTCTTTTTTTTAAGGATTCTGGTATATTACTATTTCTTTCTAGCTCTTCTAACTTTTCATTTGTTGCCTTGTGATTTTCTGTAGAATCAGCTTCATAGCGAAGAATCTCTATTTTTACAAATTGTAAATAGGCATTGATCATCTCCCACTTGTCTTGGAGGTTTTCTTTGCTGTATTCAGCAGCAGAAAGAAAATTATCTTCGAAAAGGTGTAAGAGTTCCACTGTTTTTTTATTTTTGCACTCTTTATTTTCAGCTAGGGAAGCTTTAGCATATACATATTCTAGCCCAGCTTCAAGGTGAATGGGTTCAGAATCAGGGTGTTTACGTGTTTCGATATCCTTTAAATTACTTAGAATTTCTAAATAAATGGGGTTTTCTTCTGTCTTTTCCCCTTCTTTCATAGAAGAAAGAAGGAGTTTAGAACGTTCAAGCATAGAGGTTGAGCCGATAATTGAAGAGTTACAGCTTCGAATTAGAGTATCATAGAGGTCTAAAGCTTTCCCGGTTTGACCTAGCTCTGCGCTTGTTTTAGCAAGTTCAAAAAGTAGTTCTTTTTGCAGGGTTGTTTGTGATTGTAAGGCTCCATTAGAAGAATGAACGAAACGAGTAAGGAGTAGTGCTTTTTTCTCATATTCTGCATTATAAGAGAAGAGTTTGCACAGCTTATATACATTCACTTCATCTAGTTCTTGTGAGGAGACTTTATCACTAAGTAGAGTTTCTAGTAAAATCGTTGCTCTTTCTAAAGCGACAGGGGACTTATCTGCTTGTTTATAGTAGTAGTCAGTTAACCATTGCATATTCTCTTTTCTGATAGAAGATTCTTTGTTTTGAAAGATATGATATAAGTGATTTGCCGCTCTATCCAATAAGTCATTTTTTGTTTCTAAAGGAGCAGCTGTTTCAGAAAGTTGTAAATAAACGTTAAAAAGATGCATCCTTAAAGAGATTTCTTCTTTAATTTGAGGGTAATTCTGTAATATATTTTCTGTGTGTAAAGCAAAGAGTTCTTTAGCACCAGGATTTTTAAGGTAGCAAAGAGCTTTAGTGAGTTGAAGATCGTAGGAGGAGTTTTCTGAAGAAAACTCCGTCAAAAACTCTTCAATGGCTAAAAGGGTTTCGGTGAAAAATTCTTTCTTAAAGAGATTTTTAATTAAATCTAGTTGATATAGTTTTTTTTCTTCTAAAGTAAAAACACCAGGGGTTTTTAGGGCTTTTTGCACTACCTTTATCCAATCCATTTCTAATGTAGAAAGGTTATCTAGCGAGCTTTCTTGTAGTTTTTTGTTTATACAGTTGATTTGAAGACGTAGTAAGTTGGGTGTAGCTTGGTGTGATTCGTACTTCCCTAAAAAAGAGAGCACAAGATCTTCTGCTTCTTGCCATTTTTGCGATTCGTAAACGGCATAGATAAGATTTATCTGGACTTTTTCTGCTTGGCTACTTTCTGGGTACTTCTGGAGAAATGTGTGGGATTCTTCTATGAGATCTTCTTTTTGTTCATGTAGTTTTAAAAGGTCTAAGTAAGCTAAGTGAGCTTTAGAATTTTCTTGACTATCAGTGGGTGGGGGTGTGTCTTTCCAGATTTTTTTATAAAATGCCAGATCCTGCGTTTTATAAGCACACTCAAGAAGCATAAGATAGGCGGTTTGCTTAGCTGTATTAGATGTGTTACTTGCTTTTAATGTGTTATATAAGGGGGAAATTGCTTGTTTGTACTCACAGGTATAGTATAGGCTTTTACCTAGTAAATAGGTGATTACTTCTTTGTTATCTTGAGACAAAAAAGGATGGTATTCTGCGTGGGTATTAATAAAATCTTTAAATTGTTTAAGCTGGTATTCCAATAGCAAACAGTTGTAGGTGGCGGTGGCTTTGCCCGGAAAATCTAAGGATAAAATGGAGTGTAAAAGTTCTATAGCTTTTGTTGGGTTTTTATCTGCTAAAAGAAGGGCAGCTTTAGTAGTTAGGTCTGCTTTATTTAAGGGGTTTTCCTCTGCTAAAGAAAGGCAGCAATCGGCGGCTTTATCATTTTCTTTTTGTAACAAATAAATTTCAGTAAGAAAAGGGAGTGCGCTTTTAGCAAAGTTAGTTTCTTTGCAAATTTCGAATAAGTCTCTTGCTTTAGTGAGAAGGTTTTGTCTAAAGGAATTTTCTTGGGCGGCTTGCATAGTAAAAAGAGCGGATGCTGCCATGTATGTGATTGAGTTTTTTTCTTCGGGCTTCATCTCGTTATAAAGAGAGAGTGATATGGCAATCTCATAAAGATCTTCTGCCTGCTTGGTTTCGTATAGACAAAGAGCTTTATTGTAGAGCACTTTTTCTTGCAGATTTGGTTTTTGTATGTATTTATATTCTTCTAGTGCAGCAGCAAAGTCTTCTTCTTGAAAGTAAAGATCCCCTAAAAGTACATGTAGTTCTTCTGAAAGCTCTGCGTCTGAATGCTTGTTGAGATAGCTTTGAATTTGTTTTTTTGCCAGAGAGTAGTCCCCCTCTTTCCAATATTCTCTTACTTGTTTTAGTAAAGAAAGGTCTTGAGAAGATGTTGTAGCTTGCACTAGAGATAGTAGTAAAAGTGAGCTACAATATAGAGAAAGCTGCGTAACTGTTTTATAAGTAAATTTAATCATAAGAACCACCGTAAAATATAGGATAGACGGTAAGATTTTGGGATTATATAATCCACAGATTTTTTCTAAAAAGGAAAAAAAAGAGTTCGTTACTCGTTGAAGCTTCCGACTTCTTCCTGCCTGGTTTTCACAAAAAAAATCATAAAGAATAGTCCTGTAATAATAAGAAGCATTCCTAGAATTTCTATAAATTGCAGCGTTTTTTGCCAGAAAATCAAGTCTAGGATTGTTCCGAAGATTACAGAGATGTAAAAAAATGGACCAATTTGTTTAGCTGGAGCGTACTTAATAGCTAAAGCAATAAGTACTTGGTATAAAAATCCGGTAATGCCAACAAGTATAATCGGGATAAAAGCTTTAGCTTGTAAGATGGGTAGTATTGGGAAGCTTTCAACCGAGAAGATGACCCCTGTAACTATGGTAGAAAATATTCCATAGTAAAATAAGCTGCGAAGTACAGGTTCGCTATAGTGGGCAAACCGCAAGGCGACAACGGAAACTGCTCCTACAGCTCCTGCTAGTAAAGCAAGCCAGAAAGAGGAGTTATAGTAACTGTTTTCAGGCTGGGTTAATAAAGCAAGTCCTAGAAATGCAGTACAAATTCCTGGCCAAATTTTATTATCGATAGGAGTTCGCTTCCAAAGATACGCAATAAAAGGAATAAAAAAAGGGCCTGTATTAAAAAGAAGGGTACCTTCTGTAAGGGATAAGGTTTTTATAGAAAAAATGTATAAATATACAGCAAGTAATGCTGAGGAACATCTAATTAAATGAATGCTAATTTGAGTTGTTTTTAGAAAATCTTTGTATTTTTGATTTTTTTTGTAAAAGCTTGTGAAAACTATTGTTAAAAAAAATGAGATTAGACTTCTAAAAAAAGCTAGTTGATTAGTTGAACAAAACTCCAGGGAAAATTTAGCAAAGGTAAGGGAAATAATATAACAAAAAGAGGATAATAAACTAGCGGAGATAGCCCATGCAAGGCGAGTTTTAGGTTGTATAAATGAAGTTTTTTGCATAAGACCCGTTTAATCAATAATCACGTGCATGATAGGGGAGTTTGCTATTTTTAGCAATAAATTATTTGCAGGCAGTGTTAAAGCGGTTTTTTTTGTATCTGCAAGTATTAGAAATGGCTTTATAAAAGCTTAAAATTGGTAAAAAAGGCCTCCTCTAAAGAGGCCTTTTAGAGATACTAGCGCTGAGTAAATGCTATAGGAGTAAGGCCGTTTACTAGATGAGCTAAAAGATCTTCTAGTGTTAAAAATGGGCCTCCTGTGCCGTTTTCCCAGAGTCCAGAGACATTCCAATGAAGAGGATTAGTTACAATTTCTCCATTTTCCCATACAGCGGAGCAGTAGTTGCGCTTATTATTGGAAAAAGTTAAAAAAGATCCGACAGGAGCATTTGCTAATTTTAGCTCCGCTTCAGAAGAGTTTTGTACATCTGCATGAAAAGCCACTGTAAGTGGGTTTTTTTCATTAAGTCTTGCATCTTCTATTTTTAGATTTACTAACATAAATTACCTATGGTTATAAGTTTATATAAATTTATTTCTTTCAAAAATAGTCATCTCCTTTCTAGATAGGCATGTTTAAAGTCCACAAGCCCCGTAGTCTTAGAGTATAGGACCTGGTGAAGGTTATTTTTCTTTATGTTTTGCTCTCTTTCATAGAAAAGAGAAAATAAAGGGACTTCTTGCATTAAAAGTTGCTCAGCTTTGGAGAGGAGTGTAATTTTTTGTACGGGGTTGAGTTCCCCCCTTTCTAACTCTAAGAGTTTTTGGTATTCTGGATTGGCCCATTTGGCAAAGTTAATATCTTGGTTGCCATACTTAAAGGCATTAAGGGTGAAGCTTGGAGTGTCAATGTGAGGTTTCCAGGAAAGACAAACTGTTTGAAAATCTCCTTTTAAAATTTTATTAAAAAGTGTGTTGAAGGCAAACCCTTCTGAGCGACAGGAAATTTGGAATAGGTCTTTCCATCTTTTGGTAAGATATGTTGCTATGCTTTTTCTAAAAGGTGTATTCGTAAAATTCAAAGTGATTAAAGGAAATGTTTGTTTTGAAAGACCTAGCTCTTTCAACGCTAGTTCAAACAGCCTTAAGGCTTCAGTTTCGTTCCCGAAGATTGTTGTGGAGGAGTGATTTAGCGTATGAGATAAGGGAAGAGGTGTTGATGCGGGTAAGTGTCCGTATAGGATTTCTTTCGTAAGAGCATTTTTATCAATCGCTAAATCAAAAGCTTTGCGTAAGTTAGTATTATGAAAAGGAAATTTCTCGGTATTAAAAATACACCAGTGGACTCCAATAGGTGCTGAAACAGTAAATGATTCTATAATCTCGTTGGAAGGGCCTTCCCAAGGATGCATAGGTCTTCCTAGCCAATGAATTTCTTCATTTTTAAACATCTCGTTTGCGACAAGAGTCGTATTTTTAGAAAGAAGGATTTTTTGGAGTCGCACATGATCTTTATCCCAATAAAAAGAGTTTTTAGTGAGTTCATAGCTTGTGTGATTGGTAATTTTTTTAATGACAAAGGGCCCGTTACAGACAAAATCTTCTAATCGTCCTAGGCTCCAATTAGGGTGAATTTTATCTATCACATGATGGACTGGTGAATAAGTGGAGTAGGCGGTGAGTTCTAAAAATTCAGGAGTTGAATGTTCAAGTTCTACTAGTAAAGAGAGATCGTCTAAAACTGTAATTCCGACATTTTCAAGAGGGCAACGGTTTTCCTTAGCAGCTTTTGCATTTTTAATAGGGTAAAAAAGATGAGCGAAGGGGGTTGTAAAATTAGGAGAAAGGATTTTTTTCCAGGTATAGGCAAAATCTTGGGCGGAAACGGGGGATCCATTAGACCAGTAACATTTTTTTAATTTAAATAAATAACTTTTTAAATCTTTAGAGATTTCAACAGATTTTGCGGCTGCTAATTCGGGTTTTCCATTTTCCGTGAGTCTTGTCAGTCCTTCAAAAAGCATTTTTGTAATAGTATGAGAATAGTCATCTCCTGCGAGTCTAGGATCAAGGGATTGGGGGAGTTCTAGAAAGCTAAGGGTTAACACTTGTTGATTTTGAATTTTGACTACTGACTTTTTTATCACTTCATGGAGGATAGAAATAATAAGATTTTGTTTTTTTTCGTCTACTTGAGGGAATATTATGCTTACATAAAGAGATTCTTGGATTTGAATGCAGCTTTGTATAAGAGATTTAGAACACAGTCCCTGGTTTGTAAGGATAGAAAACAATTCTTGTTTAAAAGAGGAGTCTTGGACTCGTATTGTAGTAAATAATTGTTTTTGATGTTCTTCAATTTTTATAAAATAATCCTCTTTTTGCTGAGGCTTTATTTTTTGCGCTTCAAGAAGTTGGTTAAATAAAATTTCGAGTGAGGATAAGGGTAATGTAGCTTGAACCTCAATAGGATTTAAGGAGAAGAAAAAATTCTCTAAAAGTTCAGGGTTTTTTATTGTAATGGCAGAAAATGTTTCTTGAAATTGGTAGAAGAGCTCTCCTTGTTTAAGAATCATACCCCCATTGTAATCTCTAAAAGGACCAATTGCCTCGAAAAGAATAGAGGAAGCTTTATTTCTTGCTAGATAGAAATTTACAGAATTATCAGCTCTTAAAAGAGTGTTATTTTTAGGAAAACGGAGATGGAAAACATGAGCTTCTTTAGGTGTGGTTTTTTTTAAGAAGCCAACTTGCTGTACTCTATCCGATACAAATAAGGCTTCAGATTTTAAGGTTGCAAAATTTTTTGCAAGGGGGGGAGTCCCTGCTTTTAAGATCCTCACTAAGACAATTGTAAAGGAAATTTCTGTAACAGTATGAGAGTCTAGAGAAATCATCACTTGGGGGATGTCTGAAAGGCGTTTTAACTCTTGGCTTAGTATTAATATATTGCGCATGGTTTCTTCTTCATTGCGAGCCATAAAAACAGACGGAACTAGTTTTTCAACGCAACGTTTAAGCTTTTCTTCTAAGTCTTGTTTTAAAAGACGAATTTCTGATGAAGAAAAGGAGGCCCCATTTTCTTTTTCTAATTCAAGATATAGAGTGCAGATAGGATCTTGTGGTCCTTGATAAGTATAAAATGAACCTTTTACAACGCGGGTGCCGGGCAAAAGCATTTGTGTAGCTTGGGCAATATGATATTCTTCAAAAAATTCATGGCGTCCTAAAGGTGATATAGCTAAAACAAGTCCTAAAACCGGTTTTGAACCGAAATGAAAAGTTAGATTAGTTCGAATATAACGTATTTCAAGATGTTTCTTTTCAGGGGAAATAGCGATGAGCCTTAGCAGATTTGTTCGCATAAGGAAATGAAATGCTAAGATTTTTGTGATGAGCTTAGGTGCTCTTGGATCGCAAAAAGACTTGGGGCAAAGAGCAAAAAAACGACTCATTTCAAGTAAAAGGTCTGAGTTAAAAAGTAGGGGGAGTTTCTCCATTAAAAGGACAAGCTGTTGATGTACTTGAGTTTGTTTGAATTCTTGAATGAGGGGCCTTAAAGAAAAGAAATCTTTAAGGGATTGAGGGTTTTTAAGGCTTGAAGTGATTTGCATTGAAAATGCAGGGAGAAGGGACAGCGCTTTACTGAGGTCTTTTCCACTTTCAATTAAACATTTTGCTGTCAGTACAAGGAAGGATTTATCTAAGAATTGGTCCCAATGAAAGTATAGAGATTTTATAGAAAGTAGAGTTGTAGTTTTCCCGGGTACAAGCCACTCTTTTAGGATAGATTCGAGTTTGTTTGCTATAGAGTCTTCTTTGGAAGCAATACATAGCAGTGAAAGCTCAAGGCATCCAGGAGAGTTTTCTGGCTTATTCCATTTAAGAAGAGGTAATTCACTTAATAAATTGGTTTGAAAAAAAGAAACCCTTTCCCCCAAGAAATGAGAGGGGATACAACTTGCTACAACCTGCTCCATTTCGCGCACATGTTGGGCTATTTCTGAGGAATACATTGCATAGGGAAGAATTGGCTCAATTTTAAAAGGAGAAGCAACAAGTTGTTCTATCGGCAGATTTCCTATTTCTTCGTCGCAGGTTGTGTAGAAGGTGTTTTGCGTTGCCATTTTCTTATTAAAATCTAAATGATAATGAAAGATAGACTTTACATGTAGTTAATAAAGATCTCAACTGTTTTTTAAGAAATCAGTGATTGCTTTAAAAAAAAAGCGCGTATGTTACGTAGGCTTAGGAATTTATTTGTTTAATTTTTTAACAGAAAAAATCAAACAGACGTGAGGATTGTATCTAAAACGTGATTTTTTTTCTTGTTTTTTTATGATTTTATAAGATTTTTCGGAAAAAAAGAGAAAAACCTCATTTAAGAGGTGTTTTCAGGCCGTGTTAGTAGAAAGAAAAGAAGTCTCTTGACTTGTATATGCACCATAATGAGCGATGAGTTTTTCAGCCTTTACCTGGGAAATACTGAGTAGTTTTTCGTAAATTTTCAGTCCTTTTGCTGTACAGCCTTCTTGAAAATATAGCGTTCCTAAATTGGATAACACTTCTTCATTTTCAGGAAGCATCAGATGAAGGATTTCATATTCTGCAATTTCTTCCTGAGTGTTCTTTTGCAAGTGGTAAATATTTGCAAGCGTAGTGTGAACCCAAGGATCATCTAATCCATAATCTTGAAGTATAGTGATTTCTTCGATAGCTCTTTCAGAAAAGAAGGAGAATTTATTTTCGTTATCTTCGGAAAAAAAAGCCGTAGGAATCCAAGCAAAGGGAGGGGGGAGATATAACAGACTTAATTCATTATAGGTTTCTGCGAGTGCTGTATGAAGAGAAAGGTCGGTTGGGGTTTTTTTTATAAGATTTGTGATTTCTTCAATGCTTAACAATAAAAGAAGTTCTTTCATTGCATGGAAATTTTTCCAATGGAGTCGGATTTTTAGTTTAGAGATGATAGGATCTATAGCGGAAAATGCTGTTTTTGCATTGTAAAAAAGTAATTCTTTTTGAGCCAAGATAGAGGCTGCTTTAGTTGCGGATTCCGCGCGCTCTATAGGTGAATTATATAGAGATCTTTGTAAGAGTTTAAATTGCTTTTGTAAGGAAAGGAGCTGTACGGTTTTTTTAGTTTGAAAGAAAAATAACAACACAAGATAGGAAAACAGTGTGAGTAGGAAAACTGCCGGTGCAAAAGCACTGATGATTGACTTATTTAAATGAGGAAGAAATAAGAAAAATAGGAGGAGCTGCAAGAAGAGAAAAGATAAAAAAAGAAGGTGAAATCGTGCGTAGAATTGTGTACAAGATTTAAATTCTGTGTAAATGTCAAATTGAGGATTGCGTGTTTCTTGAGAGCTTTCTTGGGGGAACATAATTTTCCTTTTTTAGGTCATTCTTTATAGGAGCTTCTTAAAAAATTAAGAAGCTCTTAGGATTTTGAGTTTTTGAGAGAGTTTTATGATCCAGAGTCTATCATACTCTGTATTACTTTTTCTGAAACCCCTGCTTGTTTTAATTCAATAATTTGGTCCGCCGTTAGATGGAAGACGCTTTCTGTGTGTTTGATTTGATTGATGATCACATCATCACTTAATCCATTTTTTGACATAGCCTCTATATCACTAGTACTTAACTGTTCTTTTGAGTCTATTTTTTGAAGTGTTCTAGGAGAATTTTGTTCCATAGTTTTTCTGTCTTGTTCATCTAAGGCAGCTCCAACAAGGCCACCTGCTAGAGCTCCAACACCGGCTCCAATAAGAGCTCCAGTTGCATTTCCTCCAATTAATCCACCAGCTAAAGCTCCAACGCCAGCACCCGCTAAGGCGCCAGTTCCCGTCTTTGTTTCACAGCTACAAAGAATGCAAGCTAAAAATGTAAAAGTAATTCCTATTGTTTTCATCCTATTGACAGCGCGGAAATCCTGGCTTTTAGGCCGAAGAATAAGCGCTGCTCCCTATTAAGTTTTTAAGTAGTTATAGCGCTTTCTTCTCTAAAGCGGTATCCAACACCCCTTACAGTTTCTATTCCGTCAAAACTTGGGCCTAGTTTTTTACGTAAGGAAGCTATATGAACATCGATATTGCGGTCTACGATAAAAGCATCATCATTATGAATATCATCAAGAAGCTGGTTGCGTGTTAAGACTTTTCCTTTATTGGCAAGAAGTCTTTTTAAGATGCCAAATTCAGAAAGTGTAACAGGGATGATTTTATTGCCTTTTTTTAGAAGGTATCTATCCACTTCTAAAACAAAGTCTCCAAATGATATAACCTCTAAATTTTTTTCAGATTCTTTAGATCTTCGAAGAAGAGCTTTAATTTTTGAAAAGAGAATTTTAGGAGAAAATGGTTTAGCAATGTAGTCGTCAGCTCCGAGTTCTAATCCTAAAATTACGTCAATTTCTTCCGCTTTTGCGGTTAATATTATAATGGGAATGTTCTTAAGATCGGCATTGTTTTTCATTTTCCTGCAAACATCAAATCCATTTTGTCCTGGCAACATAATGTCTAGAAGTACTAGGTCAGGTTTTTCTCGTTCGATGGCTCTATATCCATTAATGCCATCAACTTCCACGTGAAGTTTATATCCCGAGAGTTCGGCTTGTAATTTGAGGAGGGCTGCTATATCTTCTTCATCTTCGATTAAAATAATTCTTTTCTTTTGAGTCATCCTAGATTCCTGTTGTTAACGTATGGTTCCATTCAAGCAGTTCTTATATTTTTTTTCTATTTTTTTTCGAGACGATTAACAAATAATCCTCTTATTACTATAGTCGGCGGCAGTTTTGGTGGAGAAAATGGGGTGAATAGGGTGTTTTAAGAATTTCTCTCCCATTAAGCTGAATTTTTCCAAGGGTCCGGAAACATAAAATAGGTATTTGGGGGGTGACTCGCAGTCGTTTAAGAGATTATTTTTGTTTAGTATGCTTTGAGCTTCTTCAGCGCACGCAATTGCGGGGTCTAGTAAAGTAGAGGAGGATCCTAATGTATTTTGTATGTATTTTTGCAAAAGAGGATAGTGAGTGCAAGCTAAAAGTGCCATGTCAACTGGTTTTATAGGGCTTAAACACTCTTGAATTATTGTTTTAGCGATAGGGTGGTCTGCGTAGCCATCTTCCACAAGGGGAACAAAGAGGGGACAAGGTAGTGCTATTAGGCTTGCCTTGGGTATAGCTGATAAAATAGCACTTTGATAAATACCGGAGTCTATTGTTCTTTTTGTTCCTAGAATTGCTATTTTTGGCATGGTTTTATATTTAGCTTTTTTTTGAAGAAGGGAAATGCTTGGATCAACCATTCCGAGAATGGGAATGGCAGAGAGTTTTTGCAGGTCTTGGTACATTGTTGTGGATACTGTATGGCAAGCTATAATTAGTAATTTGATTCCAAGGTTTTCTAAAAAGCGGATATTTTCTAAACAATACTTCAAGATTGTTTCTTGGTTTTTATTTCCATAAGGGACATTCATAGTATCCCCAAAGTAAATGATATTTTCTTTGGGAAGCAAAGATTTAACAGCTTTCATTACTGTAAGTCCTCCGAATCCGGAGTCGAAAATGCCGATGCTAGACTCTTTCATGAGCCAGCCGCTGGGATTTTTAGCTCTTGTCCTATTATAATTTTATTATGAGATAGATTATTTGCTTCTTTAAGTGATGTTACGGATATTTTATAAAGCCTTGCAATCTTTTCTAAAGAATCCCCTGCTTTTACTTTATATAAAGTAAGGGAATCCTCCGGGTATAGGGAGTTTGCCAGAGAATTTAAGCTCGATTTAAGTTGAGAGATTTCTAAAAGTAATTTTTTTTGTTCTTTTAATGAGTTTTCTATTTCTTCTATTTTAACTCCATGTAGAGCAATTTTATTTTGTCTATCTTCTAAGGATTCTACTCGTCTTTCTAAATGTATTACTTTGTCATCCCCTTTAGTGTTTTTGCTTTGAGAGGGTGTTATTTTAGTTTTTATAGTAGATTCTTGTTGTTTGACTTCTTCATCAAGGATTTGAAGTTCTATTTGGAGGTTGTTTAAAGCATGTCTTAGGTCTGCGACCTCTTGTAAAACTTCTCTTAAAGCAAGGGAAGTTTCATGTTTATCTTGTTGCAGTGTAGTTATATGCGGGGTGCATCCGATAAAGGGACCGGTAGCTATTAGAAAAAAAATAGGTAATATTTTCATAGGTCAAAAAAAGGTAAAAAGCCGAAGGTTTTTCTCAAAGCCTTCGGCTAACAATTATTTAGAGTATATTTTAAATTGAGCTCTTCTATTTTGAGCCCATGCT
Organism: uncultured bacterium; assembly: GCA_964439595.1. Lineage (GTDB taxonomy): Bacteria > Chlamydiota > Chlamydiia > Chlamydiales > Rhabdochlamydiaceae > CAIJXB01. The sequence continues at coordinate 47,403 of CAYTOK010000003.1, forward strand.
TCAGGTGTATTTTTAGGATTTAGCAGCTTTTCTTTTCCATAACTGATAGTGTAGATTTGCTCGGGACTTACTCCTTGTTGGATTAAAATACTTCTGACAGCATTAGCCCTTCTAGACCCAAGCGCTAAATTATATGCTTCAGGCCCTCTTTGATCGCAGTTCCCTTCTATAAAAATATATGTTTTAGAGTGCTGTTTAAGGTAGTTGCTCATTTCATCAATAGCAGCAAGTTCTTGTTTATTTTTGACAACGTATTCGTCTGTATTAAAGTGAATGGGTTGGAAAATGGACGCAAGGCTGCCATAAGGAGTTTGAAATCCGGAAATTCCTGGTATAGAACTGTTGTCTTCTCCAGGAGATTCTTTAGGTTGCATGAAAACAGCTTCAGAAAATTGTAATTTAAGATCGTCGTCTTGAAGCGGGACAAAGTCGTCATCTCCTGAGGAGAATATTTTAGAATCAGACATAGCAATTTCGCTGTCAGAAGAAGATCCCCAAAGGACACGTTCTTTGGCACGCTTATAGTTTCCCATGCTAGTAGAATCATCCCACACAGCTCCGGAGTCTTTCTTACAACCGCCTAGAATAAGTAGGCTAATGCAGGATATAGTTAAAGTGAAAAGTAACGATTTTTTCATAATTTTTTCTCTCATTTATTTGATAAGTTTTAACGTAAACCCCAGGTTGGGTAATGGTTTTTCCCGGAGCCTTTAGTAATTTTTATAGCATCTGGTTGATTTAAATTTACAACATATAAATCAGAATAAGATCCATCTGTAGAATTAAATACAATGTGAAGGTTGTTAGGAGCAAAACAGGGATTTTCCTTGTCACCTGGTCCAAAGGTAAGTTGTTTTTCTTCCGCTGTAGTGAAATCGTAAATCCAAATCTGACGCACTCCTTCTGTTTTAGCGCTATAAGCTAATTTTGTCCCATCAGAAGACCAGTTTGGACAAGAGTTTTCTCTGTTTTTTTTGGTTAAGAGATGCGCAACTTGTCTTTTATCTTCTGCTTTAGAAGAAATCCAATAAATTCTGGGAGATCCATCTTTGTCAGAAACAAAGGCTATTTTAGATCCATCAGGGGAAAAGGTTGGAGAGGCTTGTGTAGATCTTGGATAAGAAAATAGTTGATGGGGCGTTCCTGTTTGTCCTGTTTCTGGTTTTAGCGATTGCACAAAGAGATCGGTGCGTCCGCTAGCATCACAGATAAAGGCTAGTTTATCTCTGTTTTTAGAGATAGCGGGAAGTATTTGATTCCCGCGGATATCAACTACTTTTTTCCCTTTTCCATCTTCTTTGGAAGCGATAAAGATTTTGGGTTGACCTGTTTTATAAGAAACATATAAAAAAAGATCTTTATGAAATTCTTCATTTTTAGGAATAGTGACGGGAGTTACACAATAGCTATTTTCTTTTGTGAGTATTTTTTTATTTTCTCCATCAGAATCACATTCTGCAATTTCAGAAATCCAATTTCCTTCAGAGGATTTATTTTGAAAAGCATATAAAATTTTAGCGCTAGCTATCCCTTTGGAATTAAATAGTGTTTCATGGATGGCATCGCTTAGTTTATGAAGTTTTTGCCTGTCTTCCGCAAGAGATCCTGTCAGCGTAATATCTGAAAATGTTTTTGCTGTTTTTTTTTGCAGGTTATACGCTTTACATTGGAGGTTTTTCCCTTTTATAGCAAAAGATATAGCATAGGGGGATCCAATAGCCTGAACTTCCAAGCCTTCTTGAGAGATGTTTTTTAATAAATTTTCTTTGGCAATACTTTTACTTAAGGTTTTGGTTTTGCCATTATGCGCAAAATCATATTCTATAATTTTTTCTAGTTCCTTTAGGTAATTAGCGGAAAAATTAGAGGTCGGCTCTACAAAGTAAAAGGAAGATAGATATATGGGGGTGAGAGAGGTTTCTGTTAGGAGTTGTACTCGAATTTCTTGTGGTGAATTAGGGGCAGCGGCTTGTGCAAGGGGGAGTGTTAAAGGCTGTATTAAGAGAGAGGCTATGATAAGGATGTTTTTATATTTCATGGTATTATATCTATAAAAATAGTTAAAGTTCATTGCAAAACGTTAAGATAAATGTTTGCTTTTGTAGGGCGCGTTTTTCTTTAGGAAAGGAGGGGAACTGGAGACTCATAAGGGTTTCTTCTAGCCTTTTTTTATTTGTTTCACTTTCCGCAGATAGTACTGTCATTTTTTCTACTTTCCCATTAGAAAACAAGGTTAATTGAATTTTTACTTCTCCAATATCCGGTAATTGCAAGTTGTTTTGGAGGCAGTAAATCAAAGAAGAGGGATAATCATCAGGGAGTGGTGCCTCTTCTGTCGTTTCCAAGATCTTAGACTGTGGGCTATTTACTATTCTAGCATTTTCTGCTTCTATTTTAGCAATGGTTTCTTTGATGTCTTTTAAAGATTTATGAATTTCCTTATTTCTTGTCTTATTGATTTCTATTTGAGTGGGTTGCTTTTTTACAGGTTTTATTTCTGTTTTTTTTTCTTGAACTAATTTTGGCTTGGTAACCGGTTGTATTTTTTTAGGTGTGGTTTTTATTTCTGATTTTTTAGGTGTAGGGGGAGGCTCTTGTTTTTTTACCGGTGCTGACAAAGGGGGCGGTGTTTTTTTTACAGTAGGAGGTTGATTCATTTGAGTCGGCTGAGATATTTGCCTTGTTTTTACAACGAGCTTTTGTTTTTTTGTAACCGGCTTATCTTTTGTAGAAGAGGTCACAACGATAAGCCCAATAACGTGAATTATGATAACTGCAATGCTTACATTTTTCACTATACGATTTTTTATCGAAAAAATCATGAAGAACCGGGCTGTAAAATGACGTCGAGTTCTTGGAATCCAGCAATTTCTACTGTGTTTTTTATTGTCTGATAGGTTCCAAATTGCGCTTTTTTATCATGGAATAGTTGCGGTATTTTATTTGGATATTTTTGTTTTTCCTGGATGAGGACGGCTAAAAGATCTTCCGGAGAAACTTTCTTTTTTTGAATCCAAATGGAGTTGTCTTCTTTTACTTGAATCGTAATGGGAGAAGATTCCGGAGTTGTGGTTTCTTTTTTTGTTACCGAGGGAGCTAGTTGAATTTTATCTATTTCTAGCATGGGAGCAATCAGAATAAAAATAATTAGCACAACAAAGACTACGTCTATAAGGGGAGTGAGGTTAAGCAATGACTCCTCTTCATCTGATTGCCATCTTGTAGAAATTGAGTGTCGTTTTTTCATAGGAGGTCCTTAAGTCAAATCAACTTTTCTATATTGTAGATCTAAGGTCGAAAGGAGTGTATAGAGAAAATCTTCCATATCAGAGGAAAAAAATTTTAGGTTTGTCTTTAGGTAGTTATAGGATATGAGCGCCGGTATGGCTATGATAAGTCCTAGCACGGTGGTGGCAAGGGCTGTAGAGAGCCCTCCTAAAATAACGGTATTAGATCCGCCAGCGCCACCTGTATGGAGTTCTGCAAACGTGACTAAGATTCCCCAAACGGTTCCTAAAAGTCCTAAAAAAGGCGCGAGAGTCACGATTGTAGGAAGTATAAAAAGATGTTTTTCTAGGATCTTGTACTGAGTGGAAATGGTTGTGGACACATGTTGTTCAAGAAGATCAATGTCACTTGCAGTAAGGTAGACGCTTTCTTTTCCAAGTCCTTGCTGCTCTAAAAAATAGAGTTTCTTATTTAGGGTTTCGAGGGTTTTTTCTTTTAGGATGAAGTAAATTTCCTCAAATGGCTGGGGGACTTGTTTCGATATTTTATAGGGAATATCAGACTTTTCTAAGTGGAGAATGCGATCTTTATATCTTTTTATGAGTTTTAAGAAATCCATAGAACATGCTTTAGCTTTTTTTGCTTGCCATATTTTATAGCAAAGAACAATCCAGCAAAGGATTGATAGAAAAAATAAGGCGCCCATGATTATTTTCCCAAAGAAATCAGATTGAGAATATGCTCCTGAAAAGGCATTTAACGAGGCTAAAAAACAAGGAATAGACATAAGTTGATAACTCAAAAGTTGAAAAGGTTTCTCTATATAAATATAGGGATATGGGTTATTTGTCAAGTTGAACTAAAAAACAATGTAGCGGGAAAGTAATTAGTAAAATGATTTTGTGAAGTATTTTTATTTATTAAAAGATATGACGGGATGAAGGGCTTTTTGGTATACGTCTATTGCCCGCTTATCTGGGCTTTCTGTAAGAGGAATTGGGCCGCAGAATTGTGCTGTGTTTTTATGCGTTTTTACTAATAGATGATCGATAGCGTAAATTTCTGGTTTTTTAGCGTCTATGTGTGCGTGGTAATCGGATAGGTTTTTTAGGAGTCCTAGTCCAGTTCTGTCTAGCAGCTGATGAGACATATTGTAATCTCCTGCAGCTACTAACGTGCTTTTTTCTGCAAGTAGTTCTTGCAATCCTGTAAAGAGCTCGTTACCTCTTTCTATTTTATAACAGTCATTTTGTCCTGCGCTAGAAATATGAAGATTAACAATGGTAATTTCTTCTTCTTGCCCAGACGGCGTTGTTTTTATAAGTTTGACGCAGGGAGCTGGGCGCCATCTGTCTTGCGCAAAGTGCTGTACACCTTCTGGGGTTTCTGGTGTTTTTGTTTCAATTGGGATGTAAGTCCTATTCCAGAGAATTTTGGAGAAAGCGCTCGTTACACGTAGAGAATTAGAGGTTTTTACGAGGGTTACCGCATGGTTATCCATACCACCATCTGTCATGAATAATTGCACTTTACTGGAAAGAAAAGCTTTTTGTAAAAATTGGAACATTTTAGTAGAGCATTCTTGAATGCAAAGAACATCTAGGGAATTGGTTGCCATTAGTAAAACTTTAATGGTGTGGTAGCACTCTTCTTCTCTTTGAGATAAATTAGAATAGAGATCAGACCTCTTTTTTTCTTGCCTTGCCAAATATCCGGTTTGCCAAGGGAGTCTTGTCATATGAGATATATAAGCGCCGTTTAAAATATTCCAAGAGCCGACTCGCACCATTCCTAAAATATTTCCAGATACGGGAAGATGGTCAGAGCAATATTGCCAGTTAGAGGCCGCTCTAGCATCTTGTAAAGGAGTCATCGGGATGGATTTTAGCCGTGCGTGGTAAGATTGGAGATGTGAATTGGTAAAATGCCTTCCTATTTGAAATGAGCTGCAATTGATTGTTTTAATTCTATTTAATATCATAATTGTAAATATTTAATGTTGATAATGTAAATTATACAACTTATATGTATAAAAATCAATTTATTTTATGTTGTTTTAGTTTATGTATTTGATATTTAAGATTATGTATGTTTTTAATTTTGATTTCGCAGGAAGGAAGTTTTTAGACTTAGTGCCTGTGGGATAAGCCTCTTTATAGATTTTTTTCAGCAAAGATCGCCATTGCTTCTGCTAAAAACATAGCTAACTTTGGATGTTCTGGGTCATACTTTGTAAAAAATGGCTTCCGGTCTAGGTGGTATAGAGCTCTCCTAGGGTTGTGAAGGATTTTTGTCAGGAGTCCAAGAGCGGTTAACCCATTTGCACTTTCGTAGAGCTTCTAGAAAACTGCTACTTTAGAAGATTTCCTAGCTCTTGTATATAGGCGTTTAGCTTTTCTTGGCTCTCATCTCAATTATTTTTTGTTTGTATTTTATGGTTTTGGGCAGATTCTGTAAAAGAGGGATCTCGTCATAAAAATGGAGAGTTCTAATGCTAACTCCTGAAATTTCAGACAATTTTTTTTACCGTGTAATTCATCGCTTTCCTTTTTTTTAATATTCCTTTAATTTTAAAGGATGTGCTGAATATAAGGAATCACGTAACGTCATGCTCAAGAAAATTAATTAAAATAATAAATAGGAGGAAAAGGTGCCTTTTACAATGAGTGGAGATTGGATTCCCTCTGTATCTTCCAGTAACAACTCTCAAAAACCTGTGAAAGTTCGTTTGGTTAAAAAAGGAAAGAATATTCTTACCGTTATTTATCATTTGAATATGACGGATGCCGAGATGGTGAATTTATCTTCTCGTCTTAAGAAAAAATTAGGATGTGGGGGAGCTGTAAAAGAGGGAGAGGTTATTGTTCAGGGGGATAAAGTGCATGAAGTAGTCTCATTTTTAGTCGCTTTAGGAATTAATCCTTCTAAGTAGATTAACTTTAATATAGAAATCCAAAAAAACTAAAGGGGAGGGAGGGTATGATAGGTCTTTTGTTACTAGAAGGAGCGCTGATTCCCTGTTCGGGAACAGCGCCGCTACTCTAGGTCTTCTTTGATTTCTCGATTTACTCTTTCTATCCCATTTGAAGTTCTTATTTTTCCGACCTTTGCCATTTAGTGCGCGTTGAGGATTTGAGAAAGTTTACTTTATTTGAAGTCGGAAAGATTCGTTTTCTAGTATACTCTTACTAGAATCCAAAGCGTACTTCTCCCCCGTAGCTATGATCGCTATAGCCACCCTTGAACTCTCCATTGTAGTAAAGACCAACAGTTAAAAGATCATCTAACATAGATCCTGTCATACTTATACCGGGAGATACCAAACTACGGTTAGGGAAGTATCCTGTAACTGTAAATGGAACGCCTGTTCCTGTAAACTCTGCTGTGTAGTGAGAGCCTTTAATGCGCGTTTCTCTTACCCAGCTAATTTTTGGAGAGACTGTCCACTGGCTGCTTGCTATGCAAAAGCATCCAGAGAAGTTGAGCCCAAGTTCATTTCTAAGTAAGATAGCATTACTTTTTCTAACGGAAAGATCTAGCTTACCGGCGCCATTTTCTTTAAAGGAGTTCTCTTTTTGTGCAATATATTCGAAAGAGTCAAAAGGCCTTATGGTAAAGCCTCTCCATCCTAAATTAATCCCTGTGTCTATGTGTGAAAGGATCTGGCTTCCCCCGTGTTTATTACTTGCTGTGAAATTTTCCACCTTTAAGAGGATATTTCTATGTTCATGGAAGCTGTTCCAGCTTCCAATAACAGAAGCATTAGCGTAGAACATCTGCCCCATAGCAGAAAAATAGAGTCCTCCGTAGCCACTTTTTGCAGTGCCGTTACCTTGGTTTTCTACCCATTTTACTTTAGAGTCTGTATAAGCTCCAAGAGCTCCTAGATAAAAGTAGTTAGCAAAATGATAGTCAGCACCTGTGACAACACCTGTCATGTTATTGTGGTACCCAACTTGTGGGCTTTCTGCATAGGTATTAGAGTGCTGACTTAAAGAGTCTCCCATGCCATTTACCCACACGTGGAACGAGTCTACCTCATTTTGGCATGTACGCTCTATAGTTTGGCTTTTATCAGCTTCCTTTGCCTTGTCTATTTTATAACAATTTACTCTATCGAGCTCTCTTTGTAACCGCAAGCTTAAGGTGTCTTGTACCTTTACGACATTAGTTTCCTGTGCAATAGTCATTCCTTTAAAAAAAGCTGGTTGCATCTGAGTTAATGCAGAGGATATTTGTTCTTTTGTAGCTAAAGTTAAAACGCTGATAGCCGGAAGAAATGCGGAAGAGGCACTTGCTGAAGAACCTATTTTATCAATAGCCTGCGCTACGCTTTTAGCATTGCCGGTTAGCCCTAAAGAAGTCAGAGGATTATATGTGATAGTTACAGTAGCGCTATTAGGTCCATAGGCAACGGTCCCAGTAATCCAAAGAGAATTTGATCTTATAGAGGAAAAGGTTCCTGATCTGCTACCATAATTGAGGAATGTATCCACGGTTCCTCCTGGGATAAAATCAGGGCCGAAGTCTAGATCTAATATGGCTCCGGGATCAAGAGTTAACGAATCCGAGACAGTCAGCAAAGAACTTGCCGTACCATCTAGAAAAATTACGGTCTGTCCATTTGGTTCTATTTCTAGATTGGTAAACGTCATCTGCCCAATAGACTGGCCTGTGTAGTTTACTCCTCCATCTTTAACAGTTACCGTTCCATTCACGGTCATGCTGCCATTTAAGAGCCCAAAAACGGTAATATTCCCATTAATTATCGAAGTCGTCGCGCTATTTCCTGTTAATGTACTATCTTTTGCTATTGTTACTGTCCCCACTCCGCCGCTTTTATATAAGGTAGTATTAGTTTCTAGTATAGTGGTTCCTGCTGTAATATCCGTAATTCCAGTATACTGTTTACTTGATCCTTTTAGTAATAAAGTTCCGGTTCCTTTTTTAATTATTCCTCCATTTCCAGAAAATGCACCGGAAAATACGGCAGTGGCTGCAGAACCGACATCTATAATATTTGTTCCTGTATTCAGAACTATTGGATTAGAAATTGTTGTAGAAAAAGGAGTAAGAAGGCTGCCTCCAGAGCTTTGAAAGTAAATAGTCTTATCTGAGTCTAAAGAAATTTGAGATGCGTTAAATTTCAAAGAACCATTTTCTAAATAAATGGAGCCGTTTCCTCCAATGGATTTAGTGAAATCTAGAGTAATATCTTTAATTATTAGGTTTTTTGTATTAGAAATATCTCCAGTAGAAGTGATTTTCGACTGAAACATTCCGTTACTTGAAATTGTTCCTTCTAGCTTGCTTCCTGCTACTGAAAATGAGTTGGTAAGTACTAAATTCATATTAGGGCCCAAGCTAAAAAGAGTTTCTGTATCAGGGCTGCTATCATTATTTTGAATAATTCCATCGTAGTATTTTGGGAATGGGGTTTGCTGGTTTTCTACAGCCCCACTTAAAAAGTAAACCTTCCCATTGCGATTATCTAAAACGTCCATGTTGGTAATGTATGCATTAGCAGCTATCGTAACAGAAGAGGTATCTGCTATTAAAATTCCAGCGCCTTCTTCTATTTTTAATTCGCTTATGGATATATTAGAAGACCCCCCTCCTGTATAAATAAAGTATTTTGTTGCGCCTTTTATTGTTTCGCCATTATCTCCTACGATGTTTAATGTCTGACCTGAACAGGTAATTTGCGCAGCATTTTCAGAAAAATATAGATCGTCTTTTATATTGATAGTTCCAGGCCCACCGTTTTTATTAAAATAAACTATACTGTCATTATAAGATTGTGGGGTGGATACAGTTTGATCCCAAGCTGCAAGCTTCTCGCTCATACAACTTAAACAAAGTAAAGATCCTAAAATTATTTGGCTTGTTTTTCTCATATTCATCTCCCTGTTAAAGATCATTTTGTATAAAATTAAAATAATAATAGCAAGGATTTTTGTAATACACATAACTTTGCCCTGACAAGACAAGAATATGTGATTGTCACTACCAAAGCTTCGCGTTCTTGGGCTTTAGCAAATCGCTAAACCTGGAATTCTCTGGTTATTAGCTGTTTGTGTATTTATTTTTTTACTGAAATTGCCGACTCAGCGAGGGATCCTGTATAGTTATAGGATCCAGCGTGTGTTAAGTTAATTCGTGGTAAAATACCTATTTTTCCGCCCATGTTCCTGACCTCTTTGCAGAACATATAGTCTTCTGCTAAGTATAGATTTGTCTCAGGATCTATTCCTGCGTCAAAAAATGCATGTATTTTTCGTGTTTCATGGGTGTAGGACTTTTCTGGATAAGTTTTTATGTGAGTTTCTAATGTCTTTCTAGGAATCATCATAAATCCTGTTCCTGCTTCTGCTACTTCTACTAGGGATTCTGGATTAAAGGTAAAAGAAGTCCCTTGTTTGGGATTAAAAGTGAACTGATTTCCTGCTAAAGGGAGCTCTAGTGAATTTTGACATGTGTCTTTTTTTGCCGTTTGAAGAACCCTATTCCAGTCGATCATTTTTTTAGGGTAAACCCCTGCTAAGACGCTGTATGGATTTGCTGTATTTTTAAGAAAAAAAGAGAGCATGGTTAAAACATCCTGGGCATGAAATCCTATATCAGAGTCGATGAAAAGTAGATGGGTGCAATCTGACTGTAAAAACTGATCGGCGCAGTTATTGCGAGCTCTTTGGATTAGACTTTCGTTATATATGACCTGTAATTGGGCTGTGATATTTTCTTTTAAGCAAAGAGTAAGTAAGTTTGCCAGGCTAATGGCGTAAATGCCGTGACACATTCCGCCATACATAGGAGTTGCTATAAATAGTTTAGCTTTCATTTTTTTCACAGTATTACAAGAAGTACTGTCTCCTCTCTTATTAACATGATTTTAAGTGTTTCTACTAAAATTTAATGTTAGATAATAAAAGAATTTGTTTGCAAACTTTCTTTTTTTATTTTATTTAATAGTAAATGATGTGTTTGTTTTAAAAGTGGAGTTAAGCCTTAAATGGCAGCGCTTGGGGCGCTTTGGCTTAAAGAGTGCATGGTGGCAGCTTTTTCTGGGTTTTTAAGGTGGCTGCTTTGATAAAAGGCTCTAAATCTGCAAGACGTAGGTTTTTAAGGAATTTTTAGCATGACTCTAATTCGTGTTATCGATTTGAAATATCAAATACATTGATAATACAAACAAAAGGCAGTGAGGCATGATATGAATTTGAAAGTAAATGTAACAGAGAGGTTCTCTAATGGATAAATCAAGTAAGGTGTTGTCGTTTTTTCAACATGTATGTCGTTTTAATTTTGGGATGTTTGAAAGGGAAGAATTTAAGAAATTTATTAGAATGGGGGTGATTTTTGCTCTTATTATCGGAGTTTATTGGACGCTGCGTCCTTTGAAAGATGCTGTTTTTATTCAACTCGTGGGAAAGCTGCAATTGCCTTTTGCTAAAACGATATCTGTTATAGCTTTACTTCCTTTAGTTATGTTTTATACCAAGCTTTTAGAAAAAACATCGCGTGAAAGAATGCTTTTTATCCTGCCTTGTTTTTATGGGATTTCTATTTTGTGTTTTAGCGTTCTTATGTTTTTCACACAGGGATCGCCTGAAGAGCTTGCTGCAAGATCCTCTTCTTTACTTGTTGCTGCAAAGGTCTTGGGGTATGTTTGGTATCTTTTTGTTGAGAGCTTTGGTTCGTTAGTTGTGGCTCTTTTTTGGGCTTTTGCTACAGATACTACTGAGCCTGCATCAGCTAAAAGGGGATTCCCTTTAGTAGTTGCTATAGGGCAGGTGGGTGGGATTATATGTCCTTTTGGAATAGGAGGGATGCCTCATCGCCTGGGTTTCACTACTGATTTTTCTTCTATGGCCTGCCTTGGGATACTTACTTTGCTCATTATCCCGCTTGTTCGGTATTTTTTACGAGCGACTCCAGAAAAATTATTGACAGCATTTGATGGAGATAAAGAGGAGTTAAAAGAAGAAGAGCCTGGGTTTTTAGAGGGTTTACGCCTTTTACTGAAAAATAAGTATCTTTTGGGGATATTTGCAGCTAACTTTATCTATGAAGTTGTTGTTACAATTTTTGATTTTAATTTTAAAATTGCGGCAGGCTCCGAATACTCAGGGGTTGCTCTTAGCAACTATTTAAGTATTTATGGATCTAGCGTGAACATCATTTCCTTGGCTTGTTTGCTTTTGGGTATTAGTAATGTTACTCGATTCTTAGGAGTAGGGGTTGCTTTAGCTGCTATGCCTGTAATTGTAGGTATTGCTCTTTTAGGGTTTTTAAGCATGGATACACTGTCTTTTCTTTTTGCTCTCATGGTCGGATCTAAGGCTATTAATTATGCATTAAATGGGCCTGCTTTAAAGCAGTTATATATTCCTACAACACCTGATGTGAAATTTAAAGCGCAGGCTTGGATAGAAACATTTGGCTCTAGAACTTCTAAACAAACCGGTTCTATGTTTAATATGTCTTTAGCTCCTTTGCAAGCTGCATTTGGCGCTGTAGTGGGAAAAGGGCATTATTTGATGTTAAGCGGCTTTGTTTGCTTCCCTTTACTTGCTCTTTGGTTTATAGTTGCAATTTTCTTAGGAAAGTCATTTAAGAAAGCTATTAAAGACAAAACTATGATTTGTTAGAGGAATCTCAGAGACACACGCCAGCTTCGTTTTGTAAAGAGAGGTTAGCGTGTGCTTTTTTACATTTGGATTAAAAGGTAAGTAATTTATCAAATGAAAGAGTTTTATACGAAATGGTCTGATCGAACTTTTCCTCTCCAAGAAAAAGGCGTTTTGGTTGCGTCTGATAGTACGCAAGAGTGGCTTCTTCCTTGGTGGTTTGAAAACTACCAAAAACATAATGACTTACCTGTTTGTTTTGTGGATTTTGGGTTATCTGCTCCAATGAAGGCTTGGTGTAAAAGCAAAGGGGATTATATCTATTTAGAGGTTCCCGATGTATTTGTAGCAGAGAAAAAGGTTTGTACAGAGTCAGATATTCTTCTTTGGGAAGAAGGGTACGGTAAAAGCTTTTGGGAAAGTAGAAATGCTTGGTTTAAAAAACCTTTAGCTTGTCTTCAATCTTGTTATCAAAAAACCCTTTGGGTTGATTCTGATTGCGAAATTAGGGGATCACTTAAGCCTCTTTTTTCTATGGAAATTCCTTTTTCTGGAATGATGGTTAACCAAGATTTGGAAGTTAATAGTGGGGTTATTCTTTTTGTTTACCGATCTTGTTTAATCGAAAAGTGGGCGAGACTTTCTTTGGAAAACAACAAACATTATAGAGGGGACCAAGATATTTTAGCAGATCTTCTTAAAAAGCAAGAAGCTGCTAATCTTCCTCTTATTTATAATCATTCTCGGTTATTGGAGGATGTTCCAAATGTTGTTGTTAAGCATTGGCATGGAGCAAATGGTAAAACTGTAATTGCTCATCAAATACATAAAAAAAATCTAGAGATTTTCGATTTTAGTAATTAGTAATTACTGCATTTTTTTGCCTATTTTATAAGAAAGGTGGGTGTAGGTAGTTTGTAGATTTTTTAATCGTTTTATTTTAAAGTTTGAAATCCTTCGTGGGTTGCGTTATAGTCTGAGTCTTAGAAAGATCATAGAATTATTTACAGTAAAATAGGGCTTTTAAAAGTTTTTAAGAACCTTTAAGTGATTGAACCTGATTTTTTTTATTGGAGAAATATGCAAGTTACTAGCAGTACCTACATGATGTTTTCAGATTACCTTATGGGGAAGTCTTTGGAATGCCAAAAAGCTGATAGAAGACTAATTTCTTATGCGCGTATGCTGATTCCTTCGCCTATAATAAGAACTGGAGGGAGTTTTTTTTCAGGTTCAGCTGAGGCTATTGCCATGGAATCTTGTGGCAGTTGTTGTGCAAAAATCCAAAATACCGTGTATGAAATTTTGGGTAGAATGAATTTTAATGGGTTAAAATCTGTTTGTAAATTGATTAAAAAAATCGAGAAAAAAGATTCTTCCTCAAATCTAGATTGTTTAGGTGAAAAAAGGGGGGGGTCTTGTGTTGAGCAAACACAAATTGTTTTAGCTGAAATTAAGAAAAAACATGGTGTTGTAGGGCAGTTTTTAGCGGCAAAAGACTCTTTGGGTTATGTTCATCATGCTAATGCCATGATTACATGTACGGATGGTGTTTTACTTGTTGATATTAGGTTAGGTGCCCCAGGTAGGTTGTTTGCTATTCCTTTTGGAGGGGAATTTCAACCTAGTAAGCGTGTGCGTTTTATTGCAGCTGCGAGCCCGGATCAACAACCGATTGTAACTCAAATATTTTTAAATCAGGCAGGAGAGGAGGAGGATCGTCATGGTTTATATAGTAACATTGAAAATGCTGCTGAGATTATTAATAAAACATATGTTGCTCATAGATCTGCGGATGTTCCAATTACTGTTTACAAGGAAAGTAACCCAGGAGAAACTTTAAAAAGTATTAAAGTCTTTTTGCGCGAAGAGGGGATTATTTTAACAAACAATAGGTTGAAAACTTTTACTAAAATGCCTTTTAGTGATGTTTTACATCGTAAGTTTTTACAAGACCTTACAGAATTTATGGGAGATGATTTTGTGTTTAGCCCCCAAGAGATATATGACCAAATTCTTACTGTAGTTTGCCAAGCGAAAAGGATTGTTGGGTTATTTGCAAGTGAAAGAAAAGAATTTGATGAAAAAGTAAAGAATAAGCAAACTGACAACTAAAAAAGCATGTTTTTCTCTTCTTACTTTCTGTTATTCTTGCATTTTCTTACTTTTTAAGGAGTTCTATGTTTGTTGATTCACATGCTCACCTAAGCTCTGAAGAGCTTTCCCCTTTAATAGAAGGGATCCGCCAACGCGCAACAGATGTGCAAATAGAAGCTATTATTAATATCTGCACTGATCTAAAAACGTTAGAAAGAGGTATAGAGTTAAAGGGAGGAACCCCCGGGATTTTTTTATCTGCAGCAACAACGCCACATGATGTGGAAAAAGAAGGGGAGAGCTTTTTTCCTATGGTTGAAAAAGCTATAGAAAATAAGCATTTGGTAGCCATAGGCGAAACCGGATTAGACTATTATTATGCGTATTCCCCTAAAGAGCTTCAGAAGAAGTACTTATTCAAGTATTTTGAGCTGGCAAAAAAAACGCATTTGCCTTTGATTTTTCACTGTAGAGAGGCTTTTACAGATCTTTTTCTTTTTGCAGAAGCTGAATACAAGCAGGGCCCTGCTTTAGTTCACTGTTTTACCGGGACTATTGATGAGGCTAAAAAGGCTTTAGATCTTGGATGGTTTATCTCTTTTAGTGGGATCATTACTTTTAAAAAATCAGATCTTTTACGAGAAGTTGTTAAATACGTACCTTTAGATAGAATGCTTATAGAAACGGATGCTCCTTATTTGGCTCCTCAGTCAAAAAGAGGAAGTATTAATGAGCCTTCTTTTATCATAGAGACAGCTAAAGCAGTTGCTCTCATCAAGCAAACTTCTTTAGAGGAAGTTGCTTTTGCTACTAAAAATAATGCCCATGCATTTTTTTCTTTCTGAAAAGGGATAGACGTAGTTTAATGCTGAAGTTTCATGAGAGAAAATTTGTAAGTGAGGTTTTATGGCAGAAGTGAATATTTCTAGGGCTTTTATTTGGAAAAGGCTCCATTCCCTTATGGGACTTTGGCTTGTTTTGTTTTTAATAGAACACCTTCTTACAAATTCGCAGGCAGCTTTGTGGCTTGGAGAGGATGGCAAAGGGTTTATTAGCATGGTAAATACTATTCACGATTTCCCGTATTTGCAATTGATTGAGATTTTCCTTTTAGGAGTGCCTATTCTTATCCACATGGTATGGGGAATTAGATACGCTTTTACAGCAAAATCTAATGCAAAGAAAACAGATGGAAGTTCTCCTTCTCTTAAAAAGTATACAAGAAATAGAGCATATTCTTGGCAAAGGATTACTTCTTGGATTTTGTTATTTGGAATTATTGGGCATGTAGTGCAATTTCGATTTATTGAATATCCTTATTCTGTTTCTGAAGGGGGGAAGAGTACATATTTTGTGAGGCTAGATATGGATGATGGGCTATATCCGCTGGCCTATCGATTGGGAGTTTCTCTTTATGATGAGGAGGCTGTTTCTAAAGAAGAAGTGGCCTTTGCTCAAAGATCTGATGAAAAGGGACTTCTTGAAGCAGCCGAAGTAATCCAAAATCAGCAAATGGATTGGCTGATTGGTGTTGAGTCTTCTGCTTTTGATTTACAAAAAGAAATTATTCTTGAGTCAGCAGAAAAATATAGATTAAAAGAAAAGTGGATAAGAGAGTTAAAGCAAATAGTCCTTAAACCTAATCAAGTAATAGCAGAAAGCACAAGTTTTGGAACAGTTACTCTTTTAACAGTTAGAAATGCGTTTAAAAATCCTATTTATCTTGTCCTCTACACTATATTTGTTTTAGCTGCTTGTTTTCATGCGTTTAATGGGTTTTGGACATTTTTACTTACTTGGGGAGTGCTGATTCGGCGTGCCGCGCAGAAATCTTTTCTTGTTTTTTCTTGGAGCTTGATTGGGATTATGTCTTTTCTAGGTCTTGCTGCTATTTGGGGTACTTGGTTTAACTTAAGAAATTAATATTTATCGGGAATATATGGGACAGGGTACAAAAAGGAAAGAAGTTATTGTTGTTGGAGGCGGTCTTGCAGGTCTTGCTGCAGCAATGAAGTTAGCAGAAAATGGATGTAATGTAAAAATTATTTCAGTTACTAAGGTGAAGAGATCTCATTCTGTGTGTGCTCAGGGTGGGATTAATGCTGCCATGAACTTAAAAAATGAGGACGATTCGCCATTGATCCATGCCTATGACACAATTAAAGGGGGGGATTTTTTAGCGGATCAGCCTCCAGTTTTAGAGATGTGTCTAGCAGCTCCTGGAATTATTCGTATGATGGAGCGTTTTGGTTGCCCTTTTAATAGGACGCCTGAAGGTAACATGGATTTTAGGCGCTTTGGTGGGACCCTTTATCATAGAACGGCTTTTTGTGGAGCTTCTACAGGGCAGCAACTTCTTTATGCTTTGGATGAGCAAGTAAGAAGGTATGAGGCGCAAGGAAAAGTAGAGAAATATGAGCATCATGAATTTATGAGGCTTGTTATGGATGACTCCGGCACCACCCGCGGTATTGTTCTTATGAATTTATATGATTTAAAACTAGAAGTAATTAAGGCTGACGCAGTAGTTTTTGGTACGGGAGGGCCTGGTGTTATTTTTAAAAAATCCACTAACTCTACTTTTTGTACAGGAGCTGCTAATGGTAGACTGTTTAAGCAGGGAATGCATTATGCCAATGGCGAATTTATACAGGTGCATCCGACTGCTATTCCTGCAGAGGATAAATTGCGGCTCATTTCCGAATCTTCAAGAGGTGAGGGAGGGCGTATTTGGGTTTATGGGGACTCTTCTAAGACTATTACAACAGCTGAAGGTAAGGAAATCCCTTGCGGAAAAACAGGAGAACCCTGGTACTTTTTAGAGGAACTTTATCCTGCATTTGGTAATTTGGTGCCAAGAGATATTGGATCTAGAGAAGTCCTTCGTATTTGTGAATTAGGTCTTGGCATTGAAGGTAAAGACCAGGTATATCTAGATGTTTCCCACCTTGCAAAAGAAGTGCAACATAAAATAGAGTCCGTTCTTGATATTTATCAGAAATTTACGGGAGAAGATCCTCACAAAGTTCCTATGAAGATTTATCCTGCCGTGCATTATTCTATGGGAGGGGCTTGGGTGGACTGGCCTGCCTCTGATGACGCAGATAGATGGACCCGTTTTAGGCAGATGACGAACATTCCTGGATGCTTTCAGGTGGGCGAGTCAGAATTTCAGTATCATGGAGCGAATCGCCTTGGAGCTAATTCTCTACTTTCTTGTATTTTCGGAGGTCTTGTTGCCGGAATGGAGGTTCCTAGATATCTTTCTAGTCTCACAGTTAGCGCAGGGCAGTTGCCCGGCAAAATTTTCTCTTCAGCTGTTGCTGAAGAAGAAGCTTTTAAACACGATCTTTTTACAAGGGAAGGAAAAGAAAATATTCATAGCCTTCATGATGAATTAGCCAAGCTTATGGTTAGCCACGTAACGGTAAAAAGGAATAATAAAGGTTTGCAAGAGGCTATAGATGGCATTAAAATGATTCGCGACAGATTTCAACACATCTCATTAGATGATAGAGGATTGATCATGAATCA
Organism: uncultured bacterium; assembly: GCA_964439595.1. GTDB lineage: Bacteria > Chlamydiota > Chlamydiia > Chlamydiales > Rhabdochlamydiaceae > CAIJXB01. The sequence continues at coordinate 64,892 of CAYTOK010000003.1, forward strand.
AACTTATCAGTTTGCTAATCAGTTTTCATCTATGTTAGAAATTGCACTTGTAATGGCTAAGGGGGCCTTACTTCGTAATGAGTTTCGAGGAGCTCATTATAAGCCTGACTTTCCGGCAAGAGATGATCAGAATTGGCTTAAAACAACTATTGCAGCCTATGATCCTATAAAGGGAGAGCCTAATATTTTTTATGTTCCTGTGGATACACGTCATTTGCAGCCGATTGCAAGAGATTACACAACGGCTAAAAAAGTAAAGCATGAGTTAGAAAATATTCCTAAAAATATTCAACTCCCTGTATAGGTAGAAAAAGGAGACATCTATTTATGGCAGATCATTTTATTTTACGAGTTTTTCGTGGAGTCACTCAAAAGCAATACTGGGAAGAATTCGAGTTAGAATTAACCCCCTTTTTGAATCTCACAACTGCATTATTGCAAGTGCAGAAAAATCCGGTTAATAAAGATAAAAAAAAAGTCACTCCCGTTGCTTGGGAGCAAGGATGCTTAGAGGAGGTTTGCGGCTCTTGTACCGTGTTAGTTAACGGAAGACCTAGACAAGGGTGCACGACACTTATTCATAAGCTTCTTGAGGAAACGGGGGGGAAGACTGTAATTGTTGCTCCCATGAGCAAATTTCCTCTCATCAAAGACCTTGTTGTAGATAGAGATAGCATGTTTGAGAGTCTTAAAAAGGTTCATGCTTGGGTGGATACCGATGATTCTTTTGATAAAGGATTTGGCCCCAAAGTTAGCCCTTCCGTGCAAGAGACTAGATATGAGCTTTCTACTTGCATGACTTGCGGATGTTGTCTAGAAGCTTGCCCTCAAATGAACGCTCATTCCAAATTTATAGGACCCGCAGCTATTTCTCAAGCGCGTCTTTTTAATGCAGATCCGATAGGTAAGCTAAATGCAGAAGCTCGTATTCGTCCTCTTATGGAAGAAGGTGGCGTTGCATCTTGTGGTAATGCACAAAATTGTGTAGAAGTATGTCCTAAAGGAATTCCCTTGACCGAGTCAATAGCATTTATGGGTAAGGAAGCGACTAAACAAGCTTTAAAGGATTTTTTTTCTACGGAAATTTAATATAGAGAATAGCTTTATTTAAGAAAGAATTAGTTCGGATAGAAAAAACTATGGCGAGATTAGGGTTATTTGTGAGAGGATAGATGCAATAAGGGGGTGTGAAGTGAAAATAAAGGATCGTCAGAAAATATGTTCTCATTGTGAGGGAAGGATTGCTGTTGAGGCTGATTCTTGTATTTATTGTGGTATGCCTTTAGTAGAGGAAAGATCCTTACAAGGGGAAGGAATGCCTGAGGGAGTAAATTCTTTATATCCTCCGCCGTATTCTGTAGGAGGATCTTCTCATTTAAAAACTGATAGGGAATTTACCGGGCAATTTAAAAGTGCACCGAAAACCGCTTCAGGTGAGATAGCTCTCCCTCAGGAATCTTCTATAGAAGAAAAACAAGAAGAGGGTAGTAAAGACTTTATGGCTATTTTATTAGCCCTTTTAGGTTCTAATCTTTTTATTCTTGGCATAATGCAGGGTTTTTTTTCTGAAGGGGGTTTTTTGCGTTTGGAGTGGAATGCTCAGTACTGGTTTATTCTTTGTTTGCTTTCATTGCCAATGCTTTATTTTGGAGTGAGAAAAAAATAATTTTTCTTTAAAGGGTTAGTCTATGTTAGCTAGATGTATTGCTTTGCTTGTTTACCTGTTTTGTCCTCTATTTAGTAGTTATTTGCAGTCAGAGGAAAACGACGGCTTTGTGACTGTTAGGTTAAGCGGACAATTAGGGAATCAATTATTTGAAATTGCGGCCGCTTATGCTTATGCTTTGGATCACAATCTTTCGTTGACCATTCCGGATTTGCTATCTCGAAACGCGGATAACACCTTATATAATGCAAATAAATTATTTCTTTCTAAGATAGACGCGTATTCTGTTCCTTTTCCTCCTTCCTTAGTCTGGACAGAGCCAACTTTCAATTACACAAAAATTCCGAAAGCAACCAGTCTGGAGCTAAGGGGATATTTTCAATCAGAAAAATATTTTAAACATAGAAGAGCGGAGTTGATAGATCTTTTTGCTTTTCCAGAAGGCCTTAAAGAGAGAATACTTACTAAGTATCCCTTTTTACTAGAGGACAAATTAGTTGTTGGCATACAGATAAGAGATTATAGGAAAGAGGCCCCAACTGGTGAATTTCACCCTACATTAGGCCGTTCTTATTTTAGAAAAGCCATGAAACTTTTTCCTAAAAATACCATTTTTTTGGTTTCTTCTAATAATCAAGCTCACGCTGAAAAATGCACATCAGGTGTTAGTGAGAATGTGATATATTTAAGAGGAGAGGATTACATTGAAGAGTTTTATACTCTAGTTTTATGTAAATCTTTTATTATTTCTAATTCTTCGTTTGGTTGGTGGGCTGCTTGGCTTTCTCAATCATCTAATAAAAAGGTTATTGCTCCGAATCCTTGGTTTGCAGCTCCTTATGATTTTAAAATGATGCAAAAAGATATAGCGCCTCCAGAATGGGTCATCCTGGATGCTACTAGATAAATTATTCATTTTATGGATGAATCGGGAAGGTATTATCCAAGAGGTCTTCTCTATCTTTTTTTAGAACAATAGAGGCATCTGAACGGCTTCCTATGAATCCATTTTCGGGTACCCCATCTGTTTCAATATCTTCTCTAAATGGATTAGCGTTAGTGTGTATAACTAGAAGATAGGGGGAAGTAGGTTCTTGTTTTTCATTACATGGAATTTCTGGTAGGGCTTTTTTAAAATAAGAGACTGCACTTTCAGTGTTATTTATTTTAATGCCCTTTAGATGAGAAAATACCGCTGGGTGCTCTTTGTATAATTCTTTAAAAGCTAAAGCTTGCAATTGGCAGAGGACTTCAGCGTGGGTGCCTTTAACGTGATCTTCTACACTATAAACATACCCCTGAGGTATGTGGGTGTGTAATAAACTGAGCTCTGTAAATAGTTGTTTTTTATAGATTTCTAAGAGGATCCCTATAGAGATAGTTGTAGAGCTATTTATCTCGAAGAAAGTGTCCTTAGCTCTAAAAGTGTTTTGAGTTTTTGGATCTAGCATTTTATTCAGAAAATCTTGTAGCTCTTTAGTTGTTTTTATCGTTTTTTCTTGGATTTCTCTAAGAGCTGGAATTCTATGATCTTTCGAAAGATGGTAGATAGTGTGTTTTTTTAAGGCCGTTTCGTGGGTTTCAAGTTTTTTGCGATTTTGTTTTTCTTCCCTTGAAGGGATGATATATTCTTTAGGTAGATCGGCTCCCTCGATAGCGTGCCCCGAGATTTTAATTAAGGGCATGATTACTGAATTAGAAGAGAGATCAGGCATAGTAGTTGTACTTAGAATTACGCAGCGCGTCTGGCCTGCCTCCGTTGAAGTATAGTCTCTTGTTAAATAGATGGGAGAAATAGGAGTAAGAAATGCATGAAGAGCGCCTTCCATGGGAGTGATAGAGTCGCCTGATTCATAACAAGCATGGCGAGTTCCTTCTTTTTTATCTCTCATCAAATGCGTTACCATTCCTTTCCCTAAAAAACTGCTGTGTCCAATTAGTATTGGGTTAGTTTGGGCAAATTCCTCAGGATATGCTGAAAGACCTTGAGGATCGAGGGTTGAGAAAAAAGCAGTAGTTGATGCTTTTTCGTTAAATTGATAGTAGGGTATTTTTACTATAGGGGTGATTGATTCTGAAGCCAGGACAGTTGCACAGGACAGACTTACAAGGACTCCTGTAAGGGCTAATCCCACAGCAAGGGGAGTGCCAAGAGCTGGCAAGCTAAACGGGAGGGAGGCTAATAACCCCAGTCCTAGGATTATTCCAAAGGCTGTAATGGTTTTTTTAACAGTAAAGTCTTGTAGTAATTGGGGGTATAAGCAGCTACTTACCTGGTTTTGATGGGTACTAGTGACTTGCATAAATACCTCCAAATTAATAATACATCATTATAATGTATAAATATAATTATGGTCAATTTTTAATTGGTTTTTATTTTATTGAACTATTTAGTAGACGTGGAAATGAATTTGTTGTTTTTAGGTTGAAAATTGATTTTTATTATTCATTATTTTATATTCATTCATAATAATCAATATTAGGCACTTAGAAATGCAAGTAATTTATTTAGATCAAATTCAAAAAAACAATATACTGAATTGCAATTTAGATACAGAAATTTTAGCTATAAAGAAAATAGGATCTATCAGTGAAATTATTAAATTAAATAAAACCGATCTGACCTGTTGGCAAATATTTTTGCGCTTTTGGGGATGCGGGGCTCTTGCTGGTACAACTACTAATTTAACAAAAGTAGCTAGCTATTTAGCAAGGTATAACTGGAAATCAAATATTGGTAATGATTTAGTTGACTTTAATGTATATTTAAAAATATGCGAGCTAGCAAATAAAGCTTTTATTTTTAGAAATGTAGATGATTTGTATGAAAAAGTATCTTTGCAGTCGAGAAGTCTTCCTATTCACTTGAGGCAACGCAGAGAGAATTTTGTAGTTAAGGATTATCTATATACTGAGATGAATAGGGAAAATGGCTACCTTCCCGTATATCCAAAGAGTCCAGTATTTTATTGGAATCCAAGGTGTCAAGTTAAGCATCTACTATATACAGCACATAGGCATTTTATAGGACAAGGGAGGCTTTTTGCAGCCAGAATTGCCTCTTCTCCTAGTTCCCTTAGGGAATGGAAGTCTGAGGATTCTATTTCTTATGATGACTTAGAATCTATCGAAGTTTTTTACCAATTGCAAGATGAAGAAGAAGTTAAAAGGTTAGGCTTGTTTAAAGATGCGCATACAGATTTTATTTTAAGCGTAATTAGAGCTTCACAGGAAGCAAAAATATTTAGTAATCGGGATCCACATCCTACATATTAAAGGCAAAATTCTTTAATTTTTTTATAAAACACTAGGCTCCCTAGAAGCTAGGGAGCCAGAGGACTTAGTGTAGGGGAGATTCTTCTTCCTCTTCTATAAAGCTTTCATCAGGTAAAAGCGAGAGGTCTACTTTAAAAGGCTGTGTGGTTTTCTTGGGAATTTCTGGCAGGGGAGCTCTTTGGGGAGGTCTCAGTTCAAATTTAAAAAGAGCATGTGCAATTTCTGTTTTCAGCTTTACGCTAAAAGAATCAAATAAAGCAAAAGCTTCGTGTTTAAATTCTAGTAGGGGGTCTTTTTGTCCCCCGGCACTTCTTAGGTTAACCTCTGTTCTTAGATGATCTATATGTAAAAGGTGTTCTTGCCAGTGTTTGTCTATGTTTCGAATGAGAAGACTGCGAATAATATCATTCAATACTTTGGTGGCATCGAGCTTAAAGACATTTGGGGGCGCATCTTTTTGTGAGTCTTCAATAACAGATTTTTCATGATCTATTTTATGATCAAAAAGCTCTAGGATTTTTGCCTTACTGAGATCTTCAATATCAGCAGATGATAAATAATCGCTATCAAAAATCCCTTCATCTAAGGTAACAGGGAAATGGGTTAAAAGCCACTGTCTATAACCTTCAGGATCTTTGGTGGAAGAGGTGTTAAAGAAGTTCGCTGTCATTTGGATACAGACACTTTCTAAAACTTCTCTTGCCACAGATATGAGATCAGAAGAGCGTAGTACTTCATTGCGAAAAGAGTAGATTTCTGCTCTTTGTTTATTCATCACATCGTCATATTCTAATGTGTGTTTGCGAATGGTGTAGTTTCTTTGCTCAACTCGTTTTTGTGCTGTTTCAATAGATTTATTTAGTATTTTAGCTGTAATAGCTTCTCCTTCTGGAGGTCGGAACCTTTGAAGGAAAGCTGTAACTCTAGGTGATGTGAAAAGACGCATGAGGGTGTCTTCAAAAGAGACGTAAAACTTGGAATGGCCTGGATCTCCAAGACGGGCGCATCGACCTCTTAGCTGTCTATCAATTCTTCTAGATTGATGCCTTGTTGTTCCGATTACATAGAGCATGGTTGCTCCTGGCTTTAGCTTGATGTCGGTTCCTCTTCCTGCCATATTTGTTGCTACGGTAATGGCTCCTGGCTTCCCTGCATCGGCGATAATTTCGGCTTCTTGTGCGTGGTTTTTAGCATTGAGGACGGTATGCTCTAATTTATTTTGTTTTAAAATACGAGAAAGCTTTTCAGAGGCCTCGACAGATTCTGTTCCAATGAGGATTGGAGATCCTTTAGTGTGAATTTCTTGAACGTCTTTTAAGATAGCGCTATATTTCTCTCTTTCTGTCATATAGATTTCATCATCGGCATCTATTCTAAGGCAAGGTTTATGCGTAGGGATAGCAAGAACTTCTAATTTGTAAATTTCTTTAAATTCATTTGCCTCTGTCATCGCTGTTCCGGTCATTCCGGCTAACTTTGTGTAGAGTCTAAAATAATTTTGGAGAGTGATAGTTGCGTATGTTTGTGTCTCTCCTTGAATTTCTACTCCTTCTTTCGCTTCGATAGCTTGGTGCAGTCCGTCTGAAAAACGTCTTCCAGGCTGAGGTCTTCCTGTATTTTCGTCAATGATGACTATTTTTTGCTCTTCAATAATATAGTCAATATCTTTTTCCATGAGTAGGTGGGCTCTAAAAAGTTGCCTTAGGTTGTGAGCTCTTTCTTTTCTTTTAGCATCTTCTTCACGGAGAGCTACCTTACTTTGGATTTTTTCTTGCTCTGATAACAAAGGATTATGATCTATTTGAGCATATTCGTGTCCTAGGTCTAACATAATGAAGTCATCGCCGTTTGCGCTGTCTTTATCAAAGGTGAGCCAGGCGTGGATTCCTTTATCTGTTAGTTCATATTCACTAGCTTTCTCATCTACAATAATAAAAAGGTCGGCAAGGGTTTCTAGTTTTTCTTCTTTGTTAGCTTCTCCATGAAAGTAGATATCCCACTTTTCAAATTCTGCTCGAAGATCCGGGTCTTCCTTAATTCGTTTTACAATCTTATGTTGAGGCATTCCTTTGCTAACAAGCCAAAGTTTTTTTATGGCGTTTTCTTTGTCTTCCTCTTGCTTTTTTGTGAGCTTGGGTGATCCCTGTTTTAAGGGGTAGTATAGATCGAGAACTTTTTTTGCTTCTGTGGCGAGCTTATTACATAGATCCCTTTGGAGCTTTACTATGGCAAAAACTGTATTTTTTAATTCGTCGTACATCTGTCTAGATTCAGCAGTAGGCCCTGAAATAATTAACGGGGTCCTTGCTTCATCAATTAAAATAGAGTCTACTTCGTCGACAATAGCAAAAAAGTGCCCCCGTTGACACTGTTCATTTGCAGATCTTGCCATAGAGTTGTCTCGGAGGTAATCAAATCCAAATTCGGAAGCAGTGCCATATACGATATCTGCTTCATATACATGTTTTCTAAGGTGGTGTGGTGTATTATTCGTAAGAGGTTCTACGCGAAGTCCAAGCCAGCGAAAGATAGTTCCAATCCATTCACAGTCTCTTTGGGCTAAATAGTCATTAACTGTTACTAGATGCACAGCTTTTCCAGATAGCGCATTTAAGTATAGAGCCATGGAGGCTGTCAGCGTTTTTCCTTCGCCTGTTTGCATTTCTGCAATGGCTCCGTAGTGCATAGCGATAGCTCCAAGTACCTGAACGTCGTAGGGAATCATGTCCCATTTTTGCGTGTATCCGGAGACGTGAATCTCGGTTCCACATAATCTCCTACAAGCGCTTTTAACAGTGGCAAACGCTTCTGGAAGAAGACTGTCGAGAGTTTCTCCTTCTGCAAAACGAGCTTTGAGAATTGTGGTTTTTTCTTGAATTTCTGCATCTGAAAGGGTTTGCCATTCTAAATCTAAGCGAATGACTTCTTTTGCAATTTTTTTATAGCGATGGATTAGGCGGCTTTGCGCTGTTCCAAAAAATTTCTTTAAAACATGTAGCATGATCGTTTCCTATGCAAAATATAAAGGCTAAGAGTACCTGATTATCAGGAATAAAGCAAAAAAAATAGAAATTTTAGCATTTTTATCTTCCAATATTTTTTTACTTAGCGCCTTTTGAGATTTAGTCTTGCAATTCTTTTGATAAAAAAATAAAATGAGAGAAATATGATTAAAAATAGAAAGTTTATAAGAAAATTTTTGGCTTTAAATTTTATTCTCATTTTAATTCAAAAACGCTTTAGATAAAAGAAAACGGTTAAAGAAAAAACGAATATAGCAGGATTTTTTGTGAGATTTTTAATAGGTGTTTTTGCTTTTTTTCTATTCCCTTCTTTTTCTTTTTATGCAGAAGAAACGCCCCTTCTAAAACCGGAGTTTATATCTGTAGAAGAAAAGCGGAATCCTCTGCTTCAAGATGAGGTAGGGTCTATTGATGGATTAATTGAAGTTAATGTAAAAAGACCCCAGGGGCAAAAACAACTCACGGATCAAATGCAAGTTATTCAAAAACAGAACACAGAAATCGTTTTTTTAGATCGTCTAACAAAAGAAATACAGGTAGAAAAGGTGTTT
>CAYTOK010000003.1:73507-147602 GCA_964439595.1 uncultured bacterium
TACTTTTTGAACCAGGCACTATCCAGTTTGATCAAGATCTTATAGATGCCTCCGCCAGCAAGCTTGAAATCAAGGGACTGATGGGGCAGAGCCTTGGAAGGTCTCTAATTCCTTGATTTTTTTTAGAGACTAGGGCAATGGGTCAATATTTGTGTTTTACCCGTCAGGTACTTTTTCCAAGTCTCTAAAGGCTGCTCTATTCCATTAGATCCTCAATGTAGAGAGGGATATATGACTAAAAAAAAGCTTCTTTTCAAGCAAAGGCTTGAAAAGAAGCTTTTTTGACCTATTACCTATCTCAAAGAAGATTTTTTTTCATAAGGGATCCCAGGAACTTTGGGACTTTTAAAGGTGTTTTTTTTCGCCTGAAGAGGGGTGCCTTTTGATTTTGGAGCTAATCCAAAAAAAGCTTTTACTTTTGTAACTAGGTTAGGATTTGTGTTTTCTGTATCCGTCTGTTTTTCTTCTTGTACAGGTTTGATTTCTTTGGGGCGGTGTGGATAGCTAGTTGTTGAATAGATGCTAGGTTGGTTCATTATAGCTTCAAAGAGTTGTTCTTCTGTAGCGTAAAATAGTATATGTGATTGATTTAAAAAGGGGATTGCTTTTTTTACTGGAAGCTTCCTAATCTGCCTCGGACTATAATCTATAAGGTCGTCTATTTGCTCATCGGTAGCATATGGGATGGCTTTTTCAAAGTCTGCCTCTAAGAAGTCAAGAGCTTGATCATAAGTAGCATGAGGTAGCTTTTCCGGGTGTTTTTGTAAGAACGCATGACCAGCTTCGTCACTAAGATACAAGAGCGCTTCTGGATGTTTTTCAAGAAACTTAAAGGCGGTTTCGTTAGTTGCGTGGGGTAGCTCTTTAGGATGTTTTTCAAGAAAATCACAAGCTTGCTTTGTTGTAACATAGGCTAGTTCTTCAGGATGGTTTTCTAAGTAGTAGAAAACTTGCTCATCTGTTGCATACCATAATCCTTGAGAGTGTTCTTCTAAAATAGTTAGGGATTGTGGATTGCTAAGGTAAGAAAAGGCTTCTGTATAATGTTCTAAAATTAGGGTGTATTGTTCTTTAGTAGCGAAGGGAATGGCTTCAAAGTGATCTTTAAGGAAATCAAAGGCTTGTTCTAGGGTAACATAAGGGAGTGCATAAAAGTTTTCTTGTAAAAAAGAAGAAGCCTGTAAGTCACTAGCATATTTAATCATAGCTGGATATTTTTTTAAAAATAAAAAGGCTTGTTCTGTACTTGTGTGAGGGAGTGTATGTGGTGATTGCTCTAAAAAAAGTAAGACTTGGGTATCTTCGGCGTGTTGAACTATTTCAGGATTTTTCTTTAAAAAGGCTAAAGCGTCTGGGATGGAAGCAAGAGGGATCATTTTGGGATTTGTTTTTAAAAATGTTAAAGCTTGATGTGTAGTAGCAAAGGGTAGTGTTTCGGGTGTTTTTTGGAGGAAAACTAGAGCCTGGGCATCACTTGCATATTCAAGATTTCTCGAAGTCTTTTTTAGATGAATGATGGCAGATTCAATGCTTGCATGAGATAGATCTTCAGGATGATAGTCTAGAAACAAATCGATTTGTTTTTGACTAGCTTCAGAAATTTTATGTGGGAATTTTTTTAAAAATTTCACAGCATGTAGATCATTTGCGTATTGAAGCGTTGAAGGGTGCATTTCTAAAAAAGTAAGAGCTTGTTCTTCAGTAACTAGACTTATCTTTTCAGGTTGATTGATTAAAAATGCAAATACTTGCTCATTAGTTGAATAAGTAAGAGAGCTTGGATTGGCGCTTAAATGAGCTTTGGCGCATTCGATGTTAGCATACTTTATTAGCTCAGGATGGATTTTTAAAATGGCGAGCACTTTATCTAGGGAAAGGTTTTGAAGGGAGTCTGGATATTTATCTAAAAAGGTAGAGGCTTGCTCTTTAGTGGCAAACCCAATTTGATCAGGTTGCGTAGTTAAAAATGACAATGTTTGCTCAATTGTTGCATGCTTAAGAAAGCTAGGATTGTTCTTTAAATGCGTCATTGCGCATGCAGTATCAGCATAATTTATAAGTTCTGGGTGGATTTCTAGAATGACAAGAATGGTATTCGATGTAAGGGTTTTGAAGGAATCCGGATATTTATCTAAAAAGGCAATAGATTGTCTTTTGCTCGCATATAGAAGGGCTTCCGGGTTATTTTGGCATGCAGCAAATACTATGTCTGTATCATCTTTCAGCCTGGAGCTTGAGCTGCTAAGGTAGAGTCCGTCTGCTTGTACTTTAGCAAGCATTGCGTCTTTATTATCTCTTTGGGAATCAAACACACCTATGATGACATTTCCTATAAAGGGGAAAAGTAGTACAACATTGCGTGAAAAACTTTCATTTTCTAAATACGTATAATGATTTTGGTTAGGGGTACTTGGTTTCTTTAATGTAGGTACACACTTTTGAAATAACTGAAATAGATTGGTTCTTATATTTATAGGAGGGGTATATTTCCAAATATTTCCCACACTTGATGAAATATTTTTTAGGGTAGATAAGAAAATCATGTCAAATTACCTGTTTTAATTTTAATTTAGGGCGAGAATATACTTTAAATGGATACTATTATTCAATCTGTTTTTATTTAAATTTTATTTTTATGTTTTAAAGAATTATATTTTATAATTATAAATATTTAGTTTGGTGTTTTCTGAAGATGGAGATTTGCTGGAAATAACTAAGACTTCAGCTTGTCTATAAAGTCGATTGTCTTGATTCTAGTGAGAAGATGTAATTAGACAGATGGGGCATTTTTCTTTTTTATGTCCTTTTGCTGGACAGTATTTTCTTGCATAATAGATGATTTGTAGATGGAGTTTAATCCAAGAGCTTTCAGGGTAAAGGTTTTTAAGGTCTTTTTCTGTTTCTTTTACATTGGTTGCTTTGGAGAGCCCCCAACGTTTAGCACATCTATGAATATGTGTGTCTACGGGGAAAGCAGGTATAGAAAAGCTTTGCGCTAAGACAACTGAAGCTGTTTTATGACCTATCCCAGGTAAAGACTCTAAAGAAACTAGATCAGCAGGGACTGTGCTTGCAAATTTTTCTACTAGCATTTTAGAAAGAGCTACGATTGCTTTGCTTTTGTTTTTATAAAGCCCACAGGGACGAATAATTTCTTCTACTAGGGTAACGGGCATTTCTGCCATCGCTTCGGGAGTTTTAGCTTTAGCAAAAAGTAGGGGGGTTATTTTATTTACCCTCTCGTCAGTACATTGTGCCGATAGCAAAACGGCAATAAGTAAAGTAAAGGGGCTTTCATGGTTAAGTGGAATAGTCGGTAAGGGAAAAAGCTCTTCTAAGATATGAGCTACTTTCAGTGCTTTTTCTTTACGTCTCATTATTTCCCGACACAAAATTTAGAGAAAATAGCTGATAAAATTTCTTCAGAAATATTCATTCCTAGAATGGTTCCTAGCTCAAATAGGCATTTTCTTATGTCGAAACTTAAAAATTCTGGAGAAGTATTTAATTTAAGCCCTTCAATGACTGCAGAGAGAAAGCTTATGGAGGAATCGAGCGCTTGTTTATGCCTGATATTAGTGAGTATTACCTCCTCTTTACTTGGGGGGCCCTTTTTCCAAATTTGAGATTGTATCATTTCTTTTAATAAAAGGATTCCTTCTCCTGTTAAGGCGGAAAGAGATATAGAAGGAAAGGGGGTTTGCTTGATGAAGCTCAAAGGAAGATCTGCTTTATTCCAAAGTAGAAGGGTTTTATTGATAGGAGCTAGCTCTAAAAGAGATAAGGCTTCTTTGCAAAGTGGGGTGGAAGCATCTAAAACTAGAAGGATAAGATCTGCTTCATCCATAGCTTTTCTAGATCTTTTAATGCCTTCTTTCTCAATTTTTTCTTCTGTATCGCGAATGCCTGCAGTGTCGACAAGGCGAAAATGTAATCCCCCTAGTTGGAGATTATCTTCTAAAAGATCGCGTGTTGTCCCTGCAATTTCAGTGACTATTGCCCTATCTTTACCTAAAAGAGCATTCATAAGAGAAGATTTCCCCGCATTAGGGGGACCTGCCAGACAAAGAAAAAGACCTTCATGGATCATTTTCCCTTCATAAAAAGATTGAGATAGCAGGGTCATTTCTTGTAGTATTGACTCGAGTGTTTCTAAAAGTTCTTCCAAAGAGGCGAACTCTAAGCCTTCTTCCGGAAAGTCTACCCAAGCATTTAAAATAGCAGCTACATCGAGTAACTTTTTTTGAAATTGACTTATTTTTTTGGATAAAGCCCCTTGCAGGTGTAATTCTGCGGCGTTATAGGCTAGTTCATTTTTAGCGCTAACCACTTCTTGGATGGCTTCAGCTTGAGCTAGGTCTATTTTGCCATTCATGAAAGCTTTAAAGCTGAATTCCCCGGGAAGAGCAGCTCTAGCTCCTGCTTTTAAAGTCAGTTCTAATATTTTCTTGGTGATTAAAGCTCCCCCGTGGCAGTGGATTTCTACGGTGTCTTCTCCCGTAAAAGACTTAGGGCCTTTCATAACTAGGAGTAAAACCTCATCTATAATATGACCTGATTCATCTTGTATTTTCCCTAAATGACTTGTGTGGGATATATAAGAAGTCACCGAGCCGGTAAATATTTTATCTGCGATTTCATAGGCTGATTCTCCTGAAATACGGACAATAGCTATGCCCCCTTCTCCAGGAGGGGTAGCTATTGCTGAGATAGTTTCTTTGGGGATATACGGTCTATGAACAAAATCCATAAAATAGTAGGGGTTAGAGTTGTTTTAAAGCGGCTGTAATTAGTTCTGTTAAAGAGGGTTCTTTTTCTTGGTTTTTTAAAATATTTTGCAGCGTTTTTTGAGCTTGTACCGGTTGATATCCTAAGTTAATAAGAGCAGAAAGAGCATCATTAGTGATGGATTTTTCTACTTTAGTAAATGAAGTCATAGAACATAAAGTGCTTTTCTGCACTTTATCACGCATTTCTATAATAAGTCGTTCGGCTGTTTTTTTTCCAATCCCGGGGACTTTGCAAATGCTAGTAATATCGGAAGAAGAAATTGCTATTTCTAAGTCAGCAGGTTCTAAATGGCCTAAAAGAGCCAGTGCTGTCTTGGGGCCAATGCCGGAGATTTCGATAAGAGTTTCAAAAAGGTCTCTTTCAGCACTAGAGAGAAAGCCGTAATTTTTATGGGAATCTTCTCGAATGACAGTAGAAAGGTATAGGCAGATTGCGGTGCCTAGTTTAGGTAACTTTGCGTAGTTGCTAAGAGGGATGTGGATGCGGTATCCTATACCACCTGTTTCTATAATAGTTTTTGTAGGAGAAGATTCAGAAAGGACTCCTTTAATATATTCCATCATATGGGTGTTCCTTGTAAATAATGAGTGGTACGTAAAGTGTGACCGTGGCAAAGTGCTAAGGCTAGAGCGTCGGCAGCATCTTCGGGTTCAGGAGGGGATGGCAAGCTAAACAACATCTGCATCATTTTTTGCACCTGCTCTTTGCTGGCAGAGCCCTTCCCCACAACTGCTAACTTTGCTTTTTTAGGAGTGTATTCATAAATGGGAATTTGTTGTTTAGCGGCAGCTAAAATAGCCATGCCGCGGGCCATTCCCAACTTAATTGCGCTTGCAGGATTTTTATATACAAACTGGGTTTCTACAGCGATGACATCAGGTTTGTGCTTTTCTATGAGTTGCATTAACCCTTCAAAAATAATTAAATATTTTTGTGATAAAGGAGTTTTAGCCGGAGGTTTAATGCAGCCGTAATCTAATGCTGATTGCTTATTATGGGAATAAGAGATTACTCCATACCCCGTAAGACAGGTTCCAGGGTCGACTCCGAAAATGATAACAGGTTTTTGATTTTGCATTGACATTCAAGTGAGCTACTTTGTTTTTATATTATAATTGTGCAGGAGCCAGGAGTAAATGGAAAGAAGTATTTAATACGAATTAAGGTAAGAAAAATTAGCTTCTCTTATTTTAGAGCTAGGAGATCAGCCGCTTGGAGGGAAGACTCTTTTGAGCCTTTAAGGCTGTAAGGAGTTTATTTTTGTAAGTGGACTCTCTTTTTAGTTGAAAATTCTATAGAAATTATCTGTGCTGAATTCAACTGCTCAAATACAGATCCTTTTAGGTCCTAGACAGTGCGGTAAAAATATTTTATTTGCTTTTGCAAACTTGGAAGTTAAGGGAGTCACTTTTCAGTATCAATGGCTTTTGCTTCGTTAAAAAAAAAGCTATAATTTTTTTTAATCTAATATGGTTACATTAGACGTTTACTATTGCTTAGCTTTTTTTGAAACAAGGTCCCTTACTTGTAGGGGAGTTTTTTTATAAAAATAGTCTTGAATAAGGTGTGTGTTTCGATATGGACGGGAAATAAGAGGATCTATACACTAAAGGGAAACTTTTTAAAGTAGAATTTACATGATTGATTTACTCCATTTGAAGCCCCGCAACATCATTGTGAGAATGCCGAATTGGGTCGGCGATGTTGTTATGGCAACCCCTATTTTAAAAGATCTTAGAAAAAAATTCCCAGAAGCTTCTATTACAGCCATGTGTCGAACGCCTATGGGAGAGCTTCTTTTAGCCTCTCCGGATATTGATGAAATTTTTTCTTTTGTGAAATCCACTCGCCTTGTCAGAAGAGAAGAGAAAAAACATATTTTAGATAGATTACAAAAAGGTAAATATGATTTGGGTATTATCCTACCTACATCGTTTTCTTCTGCCTGGTGGTTTTGGCAGGGAGATGTAAAGTATCGTATTGGATATCAATCTTTTGGGCGTGATTTTCTTCTTACTCATCCGGTGCCTAGAGTGGAAAATTCTTCTAAGCAACACCTTGTTCTCACGTATAAGGAGTTGCTTCGTCCTCTTGGCATTGAGCCTTCTGATACAAAACCGCAACTCTATTTAAAGGAAGAAGAAGTAAAGCAAATTAAAAATTTACTTAGTCGACACGGGGTGAGATCGCATCATAAAATTGTGGGAATTAATCCGGGAGCTGCTTATGGATCTGCTAAATGCTGGCTTCCTGAGAGATTTAGAGAGGTAACAACGCGTCTTTTAAAAGATAAAGATGTTATTGTTGTCTATTTTGGAGATCTTGTGACGTCCGGGCTTGTTAAAGAAATTTGTCAGGGCCTATCTCCCAGGGTAATTAATATGGCTGGGTTAACTTCTTTAAGGGAGCTTACTTCTTTAATTCCCATTTGTGATGTTTTACTTACAAATGACAGTGGACCTATGCATATAGCTGGAGCTTTTAACACACCTGTTGTGGCGCTTTTTGGATCAACAAGCGCTGTTATGACGGGGCCTTATAAAAATGGCATCGTAATTCAAAAACAAGTAGCGTGCTCTCCTTGCTATAGAAGAACTTGTCCAATTGATTTTAGATGTATGACACAAATAGGAGTTGATGAGGTTTTCGAGGCTATTTTACAAGCTTTACAAACTTCTAAAAATAAACTTTCTATTATTCCTTGAAAATTCTTTGGAGGAAATAATGCCCGAAGAAGTATCCCCATTACTTGCTTGGCAAAGAAAGCAAGTTGAGAAAAATAGAACTAGTGCTCCTTTAGATTATCTTCCGTGGAAAGATTGTTTTTTTTCTGGATCTTTAGAAACTAAAGCCTTAGGAGAAGATCTGCTAAAAAAAGGCAAGGTTGGGTGCTTGATTCTAGCGGGAGGTCAGGGGTCTAGGTTGGGGAAATCAGTGCCAAAAGGAACTCTTGGGGTGTCTGTCATTCGAGAAAAAAGCTTGTTCCAACTTTTTTTTGAAAGAATTTTATACTCGGAACTTTTATACGGGAAAGCGATTCCTGTTGCCATTATGACCTCCTTTGCAAATCACGAGGCAACAGTTTCCTTCTTAAAAGAAAAAAAATATTTTGGATTAAGTCCCGATCAAGTCTTTTTTTTTAAGCAAGAAGACCTTCCTTTTCTTTCTTGTGAACCTGTCGGGGAAGAAATTCACTTTTTAGAGGAATCTGGTCAAATAGCTAAGGGTCCTAGTGGTAATGGAGATGCTCTACGTCTTTTTTATGAATCTGGATTGTATGCTATTTTTCAAGGTAGAGGGGTTGAACATTTAAGTGTAATTCCTGTAGATAATGCTTTGGCTAACCCAGTAGATGTTGAATTTTTAGGGTTTCATATAAAGAGGCAAGTTGAGGTTTCAGTAAAAAGCATTATAAGAAATACGGAGCAAGAAAAGGTGGGGCTTCTAGTCTCAGAAAATAGCCAACCTCGCGTAGTGGAATATAGCGAAAAACAGGCAGATTTATCTTTTAAATTTGCTAATATAGGCATTTATTGTTTTAGCTTTACTTTTATTTTACATCTTCAAGAAAAGAAAGTAGATCTTCCATGGCACTATATTCGTAGAAAAGTCCATGGGCATTTTTGTTGGAAGTTTGAAAGATTTCTTTTTGATGTTTTTCTTTATGCTAAAAAAATAGACGTATTTGTAGAGCCTAGAGAAATTTGCTTTAGCCCATTAAAAAATGAAATAGGCGAAGATAGTTTTTCTACGGTAAAAAAAGATCTTTTGGCTTTAGATAGAAAGATATATAAGGAGCTTTTAGGACAAAGTCCCCCTGTTGAGATATTTGAGCTTTCACTGGCTTTTCATTATTTAGAGTCTGCAAGGCAGACTTTAATGAAAAAAAGGGATTGGGTAGAAGGTGAATATGTGGACTATGTTGGTTGTTAGATAATTACTTTGAAGGAGAAGAGACAGATGCGTATTGGATATTTAGGTGCAGGAAGTTGGGGGTTTGCGCTAGCTTCTTTACTAGCAGCAAAGGGACATGAAGTGACTCTTTGGACTGCTAATGCCGAGTTTGCCAAGTTACTACAACAAAAGAAGGAACATCCTAAACTTCCTCATTATAAGAGTGTTGACTCTCTTAAGGTAACGTCAAATTTAAAAGAGGCGCTTGAAGGGATAGACCTTTTAGTAGAATCTGTTACATCTATGGGAATTAGACCCGTTTTTGAGCAGGTATTAGCAGAAGGAGGAGTTTCTTGTCCCTTCGTGATGACTTCTAAAGGGATTGAGCAAAATAGTGGGCTTCTACTTCACGAGGTGGTATTAGAGGTTTTTGGGGAGGAGGTTAGGAATAGAGTAGGGTATCTTAGTGGCCCAAGCCATGCAGAAGAGGTGGTTCAAAAGCTTCCAACATCTATTGTTAGCTCTTCTTATGACCCTAATTTAAAAAATATTATTGCAGATGTTTTTTCTACTCCCTTTTTTCGTGTGTATCCCAATGCAGATTTAAATGGCGTAGCATTTGGTGGAGCTATGAAAAACATTATAGCTATTGCTTGCGGCCTTTCTGACGGTCTTGGATTTGGGGATAATACTAAAGCGGCTCTTATGACAAGAGGTTTGCACGAAATTCGCAAGCTTGCTGTCGTTAAAGGGTGTATGCCGGAGACATTGACGGGACTTTCGGGTCTAGGGGATCTTTGTGTAACTTGTCTTTCGAAATTTAGTCGCAATTACTCTTTTGGTCATTTAATTGCAGAGGGATTAGATGCGCAGAGTGCTAAAGAGACAATTGGTATGTTTGTAGAGGGAGCTTATACATGTGTTTCAGCTCTTCAACTTGGAAGAAAAGCGGGTATTCCTGTACCGATCACAGAAGCTGTTTATGCAATTTTATATGAAGGTCTTGACCCAAGAGAAGCAGTTAAAGCTCTTTTGCAAAGGGCTATCAAAGAAGAGACCCTATAATGCAAAAGTATAAGGTAGTGTCTGCTGATAAAATGGTGGAGATAGAAAGACTTGCCTTAGCGGACGGGTGCGATGAGCTGGAGTTCATGGAAAAAGCAGGATCGTCTATTGCTCTATTTGTAGAAAGTTTTTTGCTAAAAAGACAAGGATCTTGTTTAGTTACTCTTTTAGTTGGTAAGGGAAATAACGGAGGGGATGCTTATGTTTGTGGAAGAAAGCTTTTAGAAAAAGGATTTACGGTAGAAGCTATCAGTCCTTACCCTTTAGAAGCATGTTCTCCTCTTTGTATTAAACAGAGGAAGCTCTTTATAAAAGCGGGGGGACAAGTGGATCCTATAAGAGATTTACAAGAAGGTGTTCTTGTGGATGGACTTGTAGGAACGGGCTTTAAAGGCAAAGCGGAAGGGGTCTTAGCAGAAATTATTTCGCTTGCCAACAACTCAAAGTTACCTATTTTATCGATTGATATCGCCTCTGGAGTTTGTGGAAGTACTGGCAAAGTGGAAACTGTTGCTATTTGTGCAGACGCTACAATTTATTTGGAACTTCCTAAACTTGGTTTTTTTTTAGATAAAGGTTGGGAGCATACAGGATCCCTTGTTCAAGGGACTTTTGGCCTTCCTTCTAAATATATTGAAATGATAACCCCTTCTGCATTTTTAGTGGTTAAAGAGGGACTTAAATCCCTTCTGCCTAAACCATCTCGCATACAAAATAAATATAAGGCCGGTTACTTGCTTGCTTTAGCAGGTAGTAAGAATATGATGGGCGCCGGAGCTTTGGTTTCTAAGGCAGCTCTTCGTTCAGGAGCTGGGATTGTACGTTGGTTTTATCCTGAAGGATGTGAAGAGGGAACTGCTTTATCCGGGGCCGATGTGATTAAAGATAGCTCGATACCTTCTTTATTAGAAGAGATGAAAAGGGCAAGAGCGCTTGTTATAGGCCCTGGCATGGGAAGAGGAGAGGAACCTTTTCAGGTAATTCGTGAGGTTTTAACTAAGTGCACTATCTCTTCTGTAATAGACGCAGATGCTCTTTTTTTCCTTTCTAAAAATCCTTCCTTCTCAATCCCCGGAAAATCTATTCTTACCCCTCATACGGGGGAATTAAAACGTCTACTAGATAGCTGTTTTATAGAAGGGGACTTACTTTCTTCTTCTCAAAAATATGTAGAACAAAAACAGGTTGCTCTTCTTGTAAAAGGAGCTCCTAACTTTTTATTTCAACCAGGGGAGATTCCTTGTATTCTTCCTTTTGGTAATCCTGGTATGGCAAAAGCAGGAACAGGGGACGTGTTATCCGGAGTTTTAGGTGGTTTACTAGCACAGGAGATGACTATCCAGGATGCTGCTATTTTAGGCTGTTTTTTACATGGACTTGCAGGAGATTTGGTGGTAGAAGAGAAGACTCTTTTTTGTTTGACAGCTTCAGATTTACCTGAATATCTTCCCAAAGCATTTAAAAAAACCCTAATGAATTAGTATAAGGGGATCGAATAAAAAAGTAGAAGAGCTTCTGCTCCTGGATTTTTCCTTCCGAAAGAAGCATTCGATATGTGATAGAACTGGGCTCCGATACGCCCTTGGTTGGGTAGGATGTAGGAAAGCTCCATACTAGATCTAAATTCTAAGGGGAAGTGTAAGTTTTTTCCGTGCCCTTTATAATAAATACCGGGGGCAAAACTTGGGGTCAAAACAAAATATTTTCCTAAGAAAATGTCTCCCGCAATTCCACCATACGCATATAAAGAACCTTTGTCTGTTCCCATTATTCCAATAAGAGGTCTTAGGTAGTGGCATTTTTTTATAAAAGATCTGTACTCTACTTGCATAAGTAGATTTTTAGGGTTGTGGATAATATCGTATACGCCAACTCCCAGGTTGAGGAATTTGGGTATTTTAGGAGAGGATTCTTCGCCTCTTAGGAAGCTTGGAAAGGTTAGGATAAAAAGTAGTAATAGGCGTTTCACGGTGTTTTCTTTTGTTTTGTACTGAAAGACTTTTTTCTAACTAAGCCGTGGAAAAAAGGCAAGGTATTCCTTGTGGCTTTTTATTTTTTTCCCAAGGCTGGAGATGAGTATAAATCCGAAGAAGCATGCAGAAATAATTACAAGAAAGCCTTTAATGCTTTATAGCGTTGCCATTGAAAAGAAAATAGCGAGGAAACTAAATAAAATTAGATGTGTCGTAGAGCAGCTTAGCTGTATTAGAGAATTCTCCGGAAGAATATTCATAAGCCCAGAGGAACACGTTGCTTTCTACTAGTTTTCTTTCTGGAAAAATGTGGATGGCCACCTAGATTTAATGAAAAGTAGATTTCACAAGTTATATTATTAAATATAATTGCAATGATTGGCTTCTTTGGGTATTCCTAGTCTTAAGCCTTACCAAAGGAAAAATATGTTCGAGCAAGGGGTTATTGTAGGTTGTGATCAAAAACAAGAGTGGCTTCTTCCTTGGTGGTGGGATCATTACTCTTGTCATAATAACTATCCTGTTGCTTTTGCGGATTTTGGGATGTCCCCTAATGCACTTGCCTGGTGTAAAGAAAGAGGACAATGTTTAACTTTGCCCTCATCTAAAATACGAGAAGAAAATGATATTTCTTCTTTGCAAAAACAACAGTGGGAAAAGCGCTATGGGAACGGAATTTGGTTTTTTCGCTCCGGCTGGTTTAAAAAGCCACTAGCTCTTTTACATTCACCCTTCCCTATCGGGATTTGGCTTGACCTTGATTGTCAGGTTAACGGATCATTGGATCCAATTTTTAATTCTTTACTATTTAATGCAGAACTAAGTCTTGTAAGAGAGCCTTCGTTTATTCAAGAGCATGATGAAAAAAAGGGTTTTTTACTCCCCGGAGAGGTTAGTTATAATTCAGGGGTTATCGCTTTTCGCAGAAACGCCACCATTTTACACCATTGGGTAAAAGAAGCTATTGAATACAATGAAAAGTATGTAGGAGATCAGCCTGCTTTAAATAGGGCTATTTTTTTACAAAAAGCAGCTCCAGTGGAGCTTCCGAGCGAGTATAATTGGCCTATGGTTCTTGGCCCAAATAAAGAAGCTCTCATTTATCATTTTTCATCCGGTAAGGGCAAAATAGAGATTTTAAAAAATACAAGACCCAATCTTCTTCATTTGATGAAAAGCTTAATTTCTGAATAATGGTTATTATTTTTTTCTTTTAGATAAATAGCAGGAGACCCTGAAATCCTGCAAAAACCTTCCCTTTTAGGACAGAGATCCTTCTTGCTTGTATATGGGCTTTAGAAGAGGAATTGCGAGTTTGAGTTTTTTCACTATTGCTTAGATTTCCCCTGATTTATAAGAGTAAATATCTGTTTAGTCTTTCTTCAAGAGTAAGTCTTTTGTATGCCATAACTGTAGTTTGCCGCAATTATTTATTGTAGTGTCTTAGAATTTTTAACTCAGGTTATTACGATGGGGAATTCGCTCCTAAATATAGTAATAGTAGTTGTGGAGGACAGTTACAGGTTGGGTTTTAATACGTAAAACATTTTTAGGCTGCTGAAGTAAGTTTATTTTTAGCGTTTTTATTAATGAGCAATAACTTCATAATGAGGGAAGTTTTTTTATAGATTCCTATCAACAAAGAAGGTTTAGTGCTTAAAATAGTTTTTTGTTTTTTGATTCCTTGGTTTTTACATGCTACAGTGGACTCTCTTTTTTATGGAGAAGAGGACCCCTCGTTTTTTGAGCATGTTCACGTTATTTCAGGACAGTTGACATTAAGTTTACAGGATGCTGTGGTTAATGGGGCTGCTTCATTTCCTCTTACAAGGACCTATTTAGGGAACTCTACGCCAGATATTGAACTAAAAGATTTGCGAGGAGGATGGCTTGTGCAAGGTGGCTGGCATATGCTTCCACATACAACTCTTTTTATGGTTAATGATGAGGATAGGAAAAAAAGTAAGATCTATTTAGCAGAGCAAAACGGTGATGTAAAAACCTATTTCTATTTTGGACAACAAGAGCAAAACGTTATCTCTTACCAAGAAGAGGGAGGGAAAATTCTTTATTTAGATGAGAGAAGTGAGACTATTTTACTTTATTTACCACGTGGCGGTTTGCGCATTTATCAAAAGCTTGGGAAAAAAAGACAAGAAAATTCTTCTTGGTATTTAATAAAAGAGATTTTGCCTTCAAAGCATCAAATTTGTTTTTTTTACGATAAAGAGTATAAGCTTCTTCACATTGATTTAAAAAACCCATCCGGTTCTAAGACGTATTCTTGGGTTCATTTTGATATAAAGAATAAGGGGGACTCTCCTTATTTATTTGAAGTGAAAACCTCTGATAGAAAGCATTTACGCTACAGTGCTTTACTTGAGGAGGATGGCGGCGGTTTAAAACAAGTTTTAAGCAATTCTCGCCAGGTAGAAAATGTGAGGTATGTTAAAGGGCAGGGAGAATCGTGGCCCCTTGTTCATCAGATGACATGGGGCAATGACACGGAATTTACGGCAAATTATTTTCCTAAATCTCATAAAGTACAATCTCTTAAAGCTTATTTAGGTAGAGAAAAAGAAGTGTCCGTTGCGGAATTTATTTACAGTGAAGATTATACTGACGTAAAAGATGCTAAGGGTAATTTAATCAGATACTATCATAAAAATAATAAAGTTGTCGAAATTGTTTATTTTACTAGTGAGGGTGAAATTGACTCTAGACTGAAGTTTTTATGGGAAGGGAATCTACTTTGCGCTAAAGTTTTTTATAAAGCAGAAGAGGTAGTTTCTTCTAAGACTTTTTGTTATGATGCAAAAGGGCGGGTCATTAAAGAAACCCTATGGGGTAATGTAACAGGTCGCCCAGTTGCTCCATTTACCCTAGAGCAAGATGGTCGTCTTGCGGGGGCTGAATCGATTGTTAAGACATACGTCTATGATTTAGAGAAAGGACTTCTTCTTTATGAAAAACATGGGGAAATTTCTTATAAGTACGTATATAAGGAAGGGACCGATTTAATTGCTGCAAAGTTTACTGCTGATGAGCAAAAAGTTCTCTTTAGAGAGTTTTTTATCTATAATGAAGATCATATCCTTGTAGAAGAGATAATTGATGACGGTAGCTCTAATAACTTAGAGGATAGGTCTGACGTTACTTTGTGCTATAGTAAAAGATATACTGTTAATGACACTATAGGCTTGCCGAGCTCTTGTAGAGAATTTTATTTTGATAAATTAACGCAAGAAGAGAAATTACTACGTAGAACAGATTATGCATATGATAAACGTTTTTTTATAGAAAGTGAAAATGTTTATGACGCTAACGAAGTATACAGATATACCACATATCCAAAGTATGATGCTCAAGGTAAACGGATCCCTGCTGAAATATTGCCGGGTAAGCAAAAACCTCACTTCTGTGATGTAAGAAAGTTTCAGCGTAAAGTAGAGGAAAATAGTGCTTTTCAAGATTCGATTTCTTTTGCGCTCGCAGAAAATGACTCTGTATTAGAATTCACTCTTTTAAAGAAGCCTCTTCGTGTTTTACATGAAGATGGCAGCTTTTCTTGTTATACCTACGATCAAAGAGGATTGCTTAGTGAAGTTATTCATTCAGATGGAACTAAAGAAACGTATCTTTATGATTCTTTGCAAAGGGTTATCTATCGCGGGGTACAAGAATCGTCAGGAAAACTTATTGCTGATGAAAGCTGGCTTTATAGCTCCTTTCATCTTTTATCTTACACAGACATTAGAGGCTTAACTACAGCTTTTGCTTATGATGGGGCCGGCAGAAAGATAGAAGAAGCTGCAGAGGGAAGAGTGGTTAGCTATGAGTATGACGCTTTTGGTTTTTTAGAAAAGGAAATCAAAGGAGAGGACTTTTTTATTCAAAGGCATGGCTTAGATGGTTCTATTTTAGAAATGTGGGAAGAGAAAGCGGGCAGCAGAGAAAATCACATTCGATTCTTTTATGATAAAAAAGGTTTATTAGAGAAGGAAGAGAGGATCACATCACAAGGAGTAGCCGCTCGATTTTTTTTCTATGACAAGGAAGGCAGGATCACTGAACAGAGAGATCCCTTAGGGGTAGTAACCAAGTTTTTCTATGAGAAAACGCCAAGAGGGATAAGGAAAACACGTGTCACCTCCCTAGGGGTTAAAATAATAGAAGAAACCAATTCCCGTAATCAAGTTCTGTTGCAAGAAAAACAGGATCAGGATGGTAAAATCCTTTCTAAGGAAGAATTTTTTTATGACGATGCGGGAAATAAAATACAGTGGGTTGTTGGGGTTTATTTAGAAGGGGAATGGAAAAAGGAAGTTATTACATCGTTTTCTTATGATTCGATGCATAGGATGGTTAAGCAGATAGAAGCAGGAGAGAGAGTTAATTCATTTGTTTATGACATTTGGGGTAGACTGTCTAGTCGTGTTTTGCCAAATGGAATTATTCTTTTTTTTAGTTATGACGGCGCTGGTCGCATAGTAGAGCTTGCAAGTTCTGATGGCAGTATCCATTATAAGTACTATTATGAAAAGGGGCCTGATCCTACTTTGATTGTTGATACAGTCAATAAGACGACATTTCGTCGTAAATATACTATTTTTGGAGAGGTCCTCGAAGAGGGGTTATTACCGTTAGGTAAGCAGATCAGGTTTGCCTATGACTCTTTAGGTAGACGGACTTGTACGCAACTGCCAGATGGGTCCCGTATTGAGTATCTATATGATAAAGGACATTTGCGCTCTTTGCATCGAAGAGATTCAAGCGGCAACCTTTTATATCAGCATAAATATCTCAAATTTGACTCTACAGGTGCTTTGGAAGAAGAAGAGCTTTTAGGGGGTTTAGGAAAAATACAAACCAAGCATGATCTTTTGCAAAGGCCATATAAGCAAACTTCTCCCTGGTTTTTTGAAGAAGTTGTTTATGGGCCTACAGGTCTTATTGTGAAGAATGCAAATTCTTTGTTTGGGGATAGATCTTATAAGTATGATGGATTAGGTCAGCTAAAAAAAGAAGCAGAAGTATTTGATTCTTTAGGGAATCTGTCTTGTTATAACGTAGACAAGTATAATCAAATATCCTCCTCAGCTGATGCCTTTTTTTCTTATGACGGGACTGGTAATCTTATAAAAAAGAAGGGAAATCAGAGTGAAAGTTTCTATACATATGATGCCCTAGGTCGGGTAACTGAAATTGTCTCAACTTCAGAAAAAATTTATTATCGATATGATCCGTTTTCTAGGCTAGTTTCTAAAGAGATATGGCGCTTAAAGGGCACTAACTGGAAAAAAGAAGACCCCGTATATTTTTTATATGAAGGAGCTAAGGAAATAGGAGTAATGAGTGCCCTAGGGGAGATTTCTCAGCTTAAAGTTCTAGGTCTTGGGATTCGAGGAGATATTGGCGCTGCTGTTGCTATAGAGCTGAATAAAGAAGTATTTGCTCCGCTGCATGATTTTTATGGGAATATAATTGCTTTAGTTTCTTTAGATGGCACAATACAAGAGCAGTATGAAATGGATCCCTTTGGTAAGGAAAAACTATCCACTACCTCATATAAAAACCCTTGGAGATTTTGCTCTAAAAGGCATGAAGAGGGATTAGTGTATTTTGGAGCTAGATTTTACGATCCTTCGATGGGAAGGTGGCTTACCCCTGATCCATCTGGATTTGTGGACGGACTTAATTTATATGCTTATGTCCGAAATAGTCCATTAAATCGTCTTGATGTATTTGGCTTGTCGAGTTGGGAAAGAAATAAAAGTGAGCTGTTTTCCTTGGAAGTAGAAATTTCTGCTATTGATTACCGGCAAGGTGCTCTTATTCCTTGCAGGGGGATTATAGAAGATGCATTTTTGGAATGTTACTTAGCGGGTGGGTGTTTGCGCCATTTGGAATATACAGAAGAAGAGTTGGAATCTGGGCGTATTAATCTTTTAAATCATTTTTCGGAAATTCTCCCTTTGGAATGGCGAGGTGTTGGGCTTGTGACTCTTCATAATGGGATAAATACTAGTTTAGAAGAGTTTAAAGAGATGAGCCAGTCTGTAGTAGATAAAATCTCGGAAGGAACTTTGTTTATTGGAATGCACACGCCAACTAGGGGACTCGTACAGGATGTAATTCGGTTTCTTTGGGAAAGCCAAAGTTATGTGACACCTATTGTCTTTCAGACCCATCAATTTATGGATGTTATGGTGGATAAACTTCATGAAGTAAATCCAGATTTACTTTGGATGGATATTCGTCATAGTGAAGGGGGCGTGATTGGAAGAAGAGCTATAGAGCTTCTTTCCGAAGAAAAAAGAAATGTTTTACAGAAAAAGTTGTACTCATTGACTGTTGGCTCTGGAATACCGATTCCTAAAGAATATGGTTTACACGTTTATAATATTTATTCGGAGGCAGATTACTGGACCGGAACCTTTGGTTATTTAGTGGATGATTGTGATCATATTAAGATCGTTCCTTGCATTTCTTCTTGGGGGGAAAGGGTTGTATTTGCAGATCACGCATTTATGTCTCCTACCTATCAATCTGTTTTGCGGGAAGAAATTGAAAATGTAAGAGGTTTATATGGATTTCACGATGTGAATTCTAGATAAGTTAGTAAACATCGGTAAGGTATCTTTTAGTCGTTTTAAGATTTTTAAAGTATAGTTTAGCTTCTTCTTCTGAAAAGCCTTGTTTTTGAATAATTTGTAGTAAGGTAGCCTCTACATCTTTAGCCATTTTACTCGCATCACCGCAGACATAAAAATAGGCCCCGTTTTCTAACCAGCGCCATATTTCTTCCGCTTCTTCTAAAAGTTTATGTTGTACGTAGACCTTTTCTTCTTGATCTCTAGAAAAGGCTGTGGATACTTTTAAGGCCCCCTGGCTGGAATGAGAATCCCAGAAGTCTTGGTAGAAAAAATCAGCGTGTTTATTGCGTTCTCCAAAAAATAACCAATGTTTTCCTTCAGCTTTTTGCATGGATCTTTCTTGTAGAAAAGCTCTATAAGGAGCAACGCCTGTTCCGGGGCCAACCATAATAAGAGCTTTTGAATGGTCTTCCGGTATTTTAAAGTGTTTGGATGGTTGCACATATAGAGGAATGTGGGTTTCATTTTCTTTGGCTAAGTTACAAAGAAAATGACTAGCTACCCCATAACGTGTGCCTTTTTTATGCTGGTAGGAAGAAAGGGCGACGAGCAGGTGCACTTCATCTTGGTGGGCTGTTAAAGAAGAGCTGATGGAATAAAATCGAGGTAAAAGTGGTGCTAAATGAGGTAAAAGCACTTCAGGGGGAATGTTAGAGACGTCGAGTTCTTCAAAGATATCTAGGAGGTCTTTCCCTTCTAAAAAAGCTGTGAGAGCTAATTTATTTTCAGGTTCTAGTAGACTGCAAAGCATATCTTTTTTTTGTAAGTTAACAGGTAAAGATGCTAAAAGTGATGTGTTAATTCTACTAAGATTTACTTTAGAGGTGAAATATTCAATAAGCGATAAGGGGCTTTGCGACCTTGGGTCAACAAGTATTTTATCTGGAGAGGAATCTATAAAGGTAAGGAGCTCTTGTATTAAATTAGGGTCATTTTGGGGGAGTATTCCTAGAGAGTCGCCCGGCTGAAAAAAAAGACCTGTTTCTTGAATGTTTAAAGAAATATGGTAAGTTTGTTTGGTTTTATTAGAGGGGTTTAAAAGGGTTTTAGAATGCATTTTAGCCAGGCAGGGGGCGGCTTTACTATAAAGTGACTTAGTAGGCGCTAAATTGGTCATAGACAAAAGTCCTAAAAAAGGGTAAATAAAAAATAATCACTTAATTTAAGGAAAACCCCCTATATGAAGATCTTCCTATTCATTTTTTCTCTTATAGTACTTAGCGGCTGCGCCTATAGTGGCTATAGCCCTTCTTACATTATCTCCGATGCTAAGCAGACTGAGCATGTAAAGCAGGAAAAAGAGCTATAGTATCAGCTCTTTTCCTTCTTTTTTTGCCCACGCTTTTGCTAGGATATCCGTTTTTTTTCCGGATAGTCCTCCTAGAAATTCTATGGAGTTAAGCAGTCTAGCTCTTGTTCTGTCTTTTCCTAGAATTTCTACAGAATCAAAAAGAGGAGGTCCTTGCTTTTTACCGACCAGGCTTCCATATAAAAGGGGAATAATTGTTTTTTTGTAGTGGAGTCCAAATATTTCAGAAACGTCTTTAGAAGCTTTTTCCATGCCTAGTTTTCCCCAGTCTTCTTGCTCGTCTAAACTCCAGATAACAGCTTGTAAGATATAACAGGCTTTTTCTTTAGAAAGGGGCTCGGGGCAGAGAACTTCTTCTGTATAAGGCAGATGATTGACAAAGAAAAAAGAACAAAGCTCCATGAAGTCTGCAAATGTTTTAATTCTTGTATGGCAGAGGGGCATTATTTTTTGCATAAATTCATCACTGAATGACCACTGCTTTATTCTACTCCAAAGCTTATCTTCCGGAATTGTTTTAATTAGGTACTGTTGGTTGAGCCAGTCTAGTTTATTGACATCAAAAAAAGCTCCGGATACACCGATTCTTTTAGGGTCAAATTCATCGATGATTTCTTCTAAAGAATACATTTCTTTATCTGCTTTCATACTGTAGCCCATGAGCGTCATAAAATTTACAAAAGCCTCAGGGAGATATCCGCTATCTCGATAGTAGAAAATAGAAGTGGGGTTGCGTCTTTTAGAAAGTTTTTTGCCGTCCTTACCTAAAAGAAGAGGCATATGCATAAATATGGGGGGAGTCCATCCAAAGCTCTCATAAAGCATGATATGTTTAGGAGTTGAGCTCATCCACTCATCTCCTCGAATAACATGAGTAATTTTCATGAGGTGGTCGTCAACTACATTTGCTAAATGGTATGTAGGAAAGCCGTCAGATTTTAGTAAAATTTGGTCATCAATATCAGCCCAAGGGCATGAAATTCTTCCTTTAATGCCGTCTTCAAAGGTACATTCTCCGGTTAAAGGAATTTTTAACCTGACAACATAGGGCAGACCTTCTGCTTCTTTTTTTTGGATTTCTTCTTTACTTAAGTTTCTATAGCGTCTATCGTAGCCGGATCTTTGCCCAAGTTTACTAGCCATTTCTCTCATTTCAGATAGTTCTTCCGGGGTGGCAAAGCATTTATAAGCCTTTCCGTCATCTAGAAGCTTTTGGCAGTATTCTTGGTAAATAGCGGTTCTTTCAGATTGCCTGTATGGTCCGTAGGGTCCTCCGACATCAGGTCCCTCATCCCATTGGATTCCTGCCCAGTTTAATGCTTGAAAAATACTGGTTTCATATTCTGGTTTTGACCTAGTTCTATCCGTATCTTCAATTCTTAATATAAACTTTCCTTTGAAATGTCTTGCGAAAATCAAATTGAAAAGGGCCATGTAAGCTGTTCCTACATGGGGATCTCCTGTAGGAGAGGGGGCTATGCGGACTCGTACGGTCATAGTATGTTGTTCCTATAAAAAGATGAATTAATCACCAATTATAGCCCCTTTAAAAGTTATAATGCAAGGTTTGTGAAAATTTTTATTAGCTGGCGATTTTTTCCTCTGTGTTATCAGATATTTGAGATAAGAAAATAAAATCAGTCATAATATTTAAACTTTCTGTGAGCTGAAGGTCATTTTGCCCAAAGAAGCGTAGTTTTTCTTCGTCTTCTAGCAAGCTCTCCTCTGCCTTTTGCAGTTCTTTTAAAAAATTTTGATAGTTTTTATTGGTAGCGACTCTTTCTGCTGAATTTTTCTTTAAAGTATCTATATAGGGCAGATAATCATATAAAATAGTTTGATGATTAAATTTGTATAGACGAAGAATTTGGTTTCTTAAAAGAGGTGACACATCGGCAAGATCATCTTGGAATCCGGGAGTGATCTCATCAGAGCTGACGGGAAATTTGGCGTATTTTTCTCCGATTTCTAAGGAGGAGAGGATTCCTGGAATTACGATGTCTGCTTTGACTCCTACCAGCTGAGGGCTTTTTCCTGAAACGGTGTAGTACCTTCCTCTTGTTACCTTAAATTCGCCTTTAGGGTTAACTTTTCCATTATTAGCAGATTCTAAAGTGAATGTTTGGAATGTGCCCTTGCCAAAGGTTTCTTCATCACCGGCGACAATAGCTCTTCCATATTCTTGAAGTGTTTGGGCTACAATTTCAGAAGCTGAGGCGCTTGCTCTATTCGTTAAAACAAGAAGAGGGCCATCCCATATTTTTTGATTGTCTAGATTGCGCAGTCTTTCGATTTGTCCTGTATTGCTTTTAACAGAAACAACAACCCCTTTGGAAATGAACAGTCCTGTGACGGCTACGGCTTGTTTAAGAAGTCCTCCGGCGTTATTTCTTAAATCGAGGATAACACCTTTAAGGTTTTTTGTTTTTTTTAGTTCATCTATTGCTTGGTAAAGGTCAAGAGCCGATGAGTTTTTATCATCTTCATAGAAAGAAAATAAATGGAAAATCCCAATAACGCCATCTCCGAAAGGATAACAACTTGATTCTAAGCGAGTTTCTGTTAAGACTACTTCGTCGCGGATAATTTCGACATTTACTGTTTCTTCTTTTACAGGGAGGGTTTCGCTGACTCGCAAAACGGTTAGTAGAACGCTTGTTCCTTTTCTTCCCCTAATAAGATCTACTGCATCTGTGATATCTAGTCCAATAATGGGCTCGTTATTTACTGCGATGATTTTATCGTTTAATTTGAGCTTATTGCTTAAAAGGGCTGGTCCTCCTTCTAGAAGGCGGACTATACTCAACCCGTTTAAATCATCCCTTAATTGCGCTCCTATGCCGTAGAGCTTTTGTTGTACTTGCATCATGAATTGCCCAGCTTCTGAAGGAGTAAAATATGCTGTTTGGGAATCAAGCGCAGAGCTTACAGCTTTAAGTACATGACTAAGAACAATTTGTTTTCTTTCCTCGTCTGTTTTCCCTTTGAGCTCTTCTTCTTTGTTAAGGCGTCTTTTTGTTAGTTTTTGTGTAAACTGTGTTTTATCTGCGGCGGAGAGCTTTTCTCCAGTTTCTAGTTGCAGGGACTTGATTTTGAGAACCCTCATTTTTAAATCCTCCACTTCCGAAGACCATGTAAGGTCTTTAAAATCAGATGCTTTAACATTTGTAAGTAGGGGGGTGGAGGAGATCTCCTCTTCTAGGGCATTCCTTCTTTTTATACATTCAAGGAATTTATTGTGAAAATTAAAGAAAATACTGAAATCTGCATTTTGTATGGCTTTTACTGTTTTTTTTACGGTTTCATCGGAGGGGGAAGTGAATTCAATCGTTTCACTTTCAATTAGATATGTTTTTATCGGATCTATTTCGTCTAGATAATTAAGAAAGGCTCTTTTCATTATTTCTTCATTAATTTCTTGATAGGTCACATGTGCCTTTAAAATTTCCTGAATTTTCACCTTAGTGTCATGAGGGGTTAAAGAGGGGGGTTTTGCCTCTACCACAGAATAAAGACAAAGAAGGAGCCCTAGAAATAGTGTGTGAAACATGATTTTCCTCGTTGTTTTTTTTTAACTGGGAGCATAAATCAAGCCTTTCTTTAAATCTATTAAAAACAGCTACTTGCTTTGCTAATTCAGTAATTTTTTTCAAAATTGCAAACCAAATACATTTTAAACCTTGAGTTCAATTCGTTTTTATGTCATAATTATTAATCTAAGGAAAAAAGGTTGGTCTTTAGAAGTATAAAATGCAATTAAAGACGAAATCGAAAAATAGTTTAAGTTTAAATAGAATTACCTAAATTTTAAGAGGAGAGTGTAAGATGGAAAATGAAAATAATGTGGAAAAGAAAGCCGTTTCTATCACAGAAGCAGCTAAGATCAATAATGTTACAAGACAAGCGATTTATGTAGCGATAAAGCAAAGAAAGCTTAAAGCTCATAAAGACACAACTCGTTGGACAATTGATTTAGCTGACTTAGAAGTTTATAGAAAAGAAAAATACTCTAGAACAAAGTCTATGTTCGACGGAGAGCTTTTATTTGATAACGGAAAAGGGTATTTTTCTGTAAATCAAGTAGCTAAAATGTTAGGGGTTCCTGCTCAGAAAATTTATTACGCTACAAGAGTAGGTCTTCTTAAAGCAGTTCGTAAAGGAGCAGCTTGGGTTATCCATTCAAATGATATCGCTGGGTATAAAGAAATTTACCTAAGCAAAAAAGAAACAACGTCAGAAGCAGTATAATCTGGCAAAATTACCGCCTGCTTGAGTTTGGTGGCAGGCGGAAATTTTTAAATCATCATAGTTAAATGACTAATTTTTAGGAGGTACTTATGCCTTTACCTATAGCAGCAGCAGCGACAGTAGCGGTTGTTAAAGGGGGACTTCCAGCAGGATGGAGCTCCTTGGGGTATAGCACCCTTGCTTTGAGTTGGTCCGTTTCCCAAGTTCTATTGTCAATGGGATCTGCAGCTACGCGTAACCCGTTGGTAGCTACAGTCGGTTTTGTTGGATCTGCCACAATAAGTTTTTTTGCTTTACCTATTATACTCGCAGGATGTTCTTTCGGAACCTCCACTATTATAGGTATGTCTTTAGGTTTTGCTGCTTACGGTAGCCTGTGTGGTTGTATTTTGCTCCAGTAATTTTAAGAAAAACATTGCAGCTTTTAAGGAATTTAATTTTTCTGACGTAAGGCGACTTATTTAGAAAGGTATTCCGTTAATTTTTTTAATCCAGTCTAATAGAATTGACTCATAATTAGTAAAATGTAAACCTGAATTTATTCAGATAGTTGTGTTTTATTATGCGGTTTTTTTATGGACTCTAGAGCTCTACTTTTTCAGTTGTTAACACAGATTGAAACCTTACAAGAAGCCTCCTCCGGTCTTGAAGGAATTGATTATATTTATGTGATTAACTTGGAAGAAAGGCCGGAAAAGTGGGATAAAATTAGTGAGGAGTTTGGTAAGTACGATCTCATACTAAATAGAGTCTCTGCTATTAATGGATGGAAAATACCTGAGGAGAAAAGGCAGGAACTTGTGCGGTATCCTATTAGACCTTTAAGGGGAGGGGAGATTGGATGTTTTTTAAGCCACCTTTCTGTGTACCAAGATGCGGCAAAAAAAGAGGTAAAAGCAGTCTGGATCTGTGAAGATGATATACAGTTTGAAAAGAGCCCTAAAAATATCCCATTTTTAGTGAAGCAACTAACTAAAATCGATCCCGATTGGGATATTTTGTACACGGACTATTCTGAAGCTGGATCGATCCCCTGTGGAGGCAATCCCTATGGGCACTCTTACCAAGTACTAAAAGAAGAAGTTACTAAGGATTTGGTGCGAATGCACGGTAGATGGGGGACGCATTCTATCCTTTTTTCTGCTAAGGGAATTACAAAGGTTTTTCGTCACTATTACTGCAATCCAATTATATGGGCTCCGATTGACGTTGATATTCACTATATTCCTGGGCTCAGAGAATATTCAGTAAAAGAAAGTATTACAAGGGCTCCCTGTGGAAGTTCTGACACAGGGCCTTTCAGTTCTTTTTTGTAGGAATGACTAGATCTTTTTACTCTATGTCTTAGGTTTAGTTTTTATTGCTCGGCATTTAATGCATGGAAATGCCGCTTATAGAAAAATGTAAAAGCCTTGAGCAGGAGTAGATGAAGATCATAGCCAAGGGTGAATACAGGCATATAGTTAATTTCTAACTAACTGCACTACCGTTTCCACATGGGTTGTTTGCGGAAAACAATCAAAACTTTGTAGGAAGCAGAGAGTAAACCCTAGTGTCTGTAAGAATGCAAGGTCTCTTGCTAGGGTGGGAGGATGACAGGAGACGTACACAATTTGTTTGACGGAAAGGAAGTTTAAGAGGTTTCTTACTTCGGGGTCTAGTCCTGTTTTAGGAGGATTCACTAAGATGCTGTCGGGAAGAAAAGAGGAAAGGACTTTTTTTGCTTCTATTTCTGCAGACCCACAGAAAAAAGGAACCTGAGGAAGATTGTTATTTACCCCATTTTCTTTAGCTAGCCGAATTGATTCAGGGCTTATTTCTATACCAATGACATCTTTACCTTGATTTGCTAGTAGGAGGGTGGAAACGCCAATACCACAGTATAGATCTAAGACTTTTTTACTATTTTTAAGAAGGGAAAGAATAAGATCTAAAATGTTTTCAGTTTGTTCAGGATGATTTTGTACAAATCCAAAAGGAGAGTAGGAAAAATGTAGGTTTTGGTGGGTAAAACTAAGATCAGATAGCCCTTTTTGTAGGGTTTTTTCTGGAGTCTGTATGTACACTCCTAAGGAGATTTCTAGAAGAAGAGAAAATAATTCTTGTTCTTGTTGTAGGGTTAGGTTTTTTTTTAGAGTGCAGGCTACAATATAGCCTTTTGGCACTTTAAAAAGTTTTAGCCTTCCTTCTAAAGGAAACGTAGCTGGTAGTTCCCCAATGGCTTTTCCTAAGGACTCTATTATAGGATCCTCTTTTTCATGAAGTAGTAGACAGGAATTTATGGGCAAAGGGTCTAAAGTTAGTGAAGTGAAACATAATTTCCAACTATTTTCTAGAAAGTGCATCTGCAAGGAGAGGTGTCTTCGGTAGGCTAATGGAGTTGGGGAGGGAATGACCGAAGGAATAGGAAAAGAAATTTTTCCAATTCTAAGCAGAGAATCTTCTACGAATTGTCTTTTTATCGTTACCTGGTTTAGGTAGGATGAGTGTTGTAATTGACAGCCCCCACAGCGTAAAAAATAGGGACATGGAGGGGATTCTCTATGAGGACTACTTTCGATCACTTTTAGTAAGCTTGCTGTGGCAAAGTTTTTTTTCTTTTTTAAAGAGGAAACTAGGACGAGCTCTCCAGGCAAAGTGAACGGAATGAAAACAACAAGGCCGTCAGATCTTCCAACGCCGGCTCCTTCAAAAGCTATATTGTCTACTCGAATCATGAAGGCTCAATGACCCTAAAATCGCGTATCTGTAGCTGGATACTAGATTTATTTAAGAAATTGTTTATTTGTGGGGTGAAAGCAATTTCTAGTGTGAGATTTTTTTTGCAAAGGCGAGATTTCTTCTCTGCCATGCCAAATCCAATTCCTTCTAAGATGCGATCACTTTCTTCTAAGTATAGTTTTAGGTGCATTTTTCCGACAACTTTAGGCGGGCGAATTTGTTTGGCAATAGCATAAAGAATAGGGGGGGGATTTTCATTGCCAAAAGGCTCAAGAAGGCTTAGCGATTCCATAAAATCAAAGGTGAGATCTTTAAAAGCAATTTTAGCATCAATGGAGAGCTTAGTTTGAATGTCTTGTTCTTGTAGAGCTTCATTAACGCCTGCAATGAATTTTTCTTTAAATAAGTTGATGTTTTCTTCTTTAATAGACAGCCCTGCAGCATAATCATGACCTCCAAAATTTTCTAGGAGGTTTGCATTCTTTTTTAAAAGAGGGAGCAGGGGGAATTCAGGAATAGTTCGAATAGAACCTTTGCCCAGGCCGTTATCAATAGCGATAATTAATGTGGGTCGATTATATTGCTTAGTAATCCTTGCTGTAATAATCGGGATAATTCCCGGATGCCATTTATCAGAGACGAGAACAAGGGCTTTTTCTTTTAAGATTTGAGGGTTTTCTTGTATGTACTGTTCGACATCTTCTGAATCTTTTCTTTCAATTTTTTGCCGTTCAGAATTATTGAGATCCAACTCTTTCGCTAAAGCCTCTGCCGTTGTTGCATCTCTAAGAAGAAGAAGTTCCACTCCTTTAATAGGGTCTGCAATTCTTCCTAGACTGTTGAGCCTCGGGGCTACTTTAGAAGCTATATCTATAGGTGTTATATCCCCTAATTTCAAGTCGCAGATAGAAAATAATTTTAGTAGACCTATCCTTTTTGTTTTACGTAGTAGTTTGAGTCCGTAGCGCACCAAAATTCTATTTTCTCCAACTAGAGCTCCCATATCAGCAATAGTTCCCAGTGCAACAAGATCTAGATATCTTTTAAGATCTATTTTATGCTCAGAGATTTCATTAGAAGCTAGAGAGTTTGTAATGGCATGAGCTAGCTTAAAAGCTACTCCAACCCCTGTTAACTCCCTATTAGGATAGGTGCTATTAAGTAGTTTTGGATTTAAAGTTGCTATGCAGTGAGGGAGTTTGTCAGTCGGTTCGTGGTGATCTGTAACAATGATATCTACACCCTCATGCGCTGCGTGCGTCATTTCTGCTGCTGTAGTAATACCGCAGTCCACAGTAATTAAGAGCTTACATTCATTTTTAACTGCGTAATCTAGGGCGTCATAAATTAAACTTTTATTTAGAGAGGCTCTATTGGGGATGTAGAAAAAAACCTTTGCCCCAATATATCTTAAAAATTCAGTAAGAAGGACTGTTCCTGTGATCCCATCTACATCATTATCGCCATATATAAGAATGGCCTCTTTATTTTTTAGGGCCTCTTCTATTCGGTCCACTGCTTTATCCATGTCAGGAAAAAGCTGAGGGTCTAGCAGGTTGGGTAGTTTGGCATACAGGTAGGCGTGAATGTCTTCTAAGGTTTTAAATCCTCGCGAGGCAAGTACCTGGGCCGTTACAGCATGGATGTTAAATTCCTTGACGATAGTCTGCACCCATTTAGGATCGGCTTGCGGATAGATCCAAACAGGATCCTGTGGGGTCTGCGAAGACAGCATGCTCAAAATTCCTTATAATCAAGTAGTTCTATTAATACGTAAGTAAAGCGTTTTGTCTGCTGAGGGCCTAACAAAACGCTTCTTTAAAAAAATCACACCATAC
Source organism: uncultured bacterium (assembly GCA_964439595.1). Taxonomy (GTDB): domain Bacteria; phylum Chlamydiota; class Chlamydiia; order Chlamydiales; family Rhabdochlamydiaceae; genus CAIJXB01. The sequence goes on from CAYTOK010000003.1 coordinate 102,003, forward strand.
CGAGATTAGCTATTAAGTGCTATTCTTTGTTGTTTTTTCTCTTCTCTTTCATGGAAAATAAGCATAAGAGGTGCTGCTATAAACAGGGAAGAGAGCGTTCCAAATATAATTCCAATAGCCATAACAAGGGTGAATCCAAAAATAGTACTTCCCCCCATGGCAATTAGAGGGATTAATACTAGCAAGGTTGTTCCTGAAGTTAATACGGTACGACTTAAGGTGACATTAAGAGCTTTGTTAATAAGACTAGGAAGAGTGTTTTTCTTTGCTCCTCGATGCATATCTAAAGCTTCTTCTCTGATTCGGTCAAATACAATAATAGTATCATTTAAAGAATATCCTGCGATAGTCATTAGCGCTGCTATTGTTGTTAGATCAATTTGAACAGGCACCCCTAAAGCATGTAAAAGAGCTATTGCTGCGAGTGTAAAGAAAAGATCATGAGCTAAGCAGATCGTTGCGCTAATTGCATATTTAAATTCAAAACGGATAGTAATATAGATAAATATGCAAAAAAGAGCGATGAGAAGGCCTATGATAGCACTATTTCTCATTGATTGAGACATCTGTCCGCTAACTTCAGACCAATTTTGTGTTGCTCCAGCTATAGAGGCATCTGTTAGTTGTACATTAGCTTTCTGCAAAGAAGTTATCACCCAAGTTATTTGAGGATTCACCCCATTATCTGTAGAGGTGCTTAATTCTGCAAGAGGTCTTCCTGGCTGAGTTAAAGACTCACTTAGGAATATTTTCACAGAATTTTCTGGAGATAACTCTCTTACCTGTACTTCCTGTGGCTTTGCTCCAGCTTGGACAAGAGCATTTTCTACTACTTGTCTATAAGATAAATCTTTTAGAGGAGTTAACTCCAAGTTTAAGCTATAACCACCTGTAAAATCCATTCCAAAAATAGAATGTCTTTGTCCAGCAAAAAGCATGCAGCCAAATACAATAATAAGAATAGAAGTAATCATGGCAGGTTTGCCGTAGCGTAGAAAATCAAATTTTCTAGCTGTAAACCAGTTTAGCATCTCCAGTGATTTATGTTTTGGGTTTTGAATCCATGCACTGAAAAAATATTTTGTAACAAAAAGAGCTGTAAACATAGAGGAAAGAATCCCTATAATCAAAGTAACAGCAAAGCCTTTCACAGGGCCGGAATCAAATTGTAGCAATATCAAAGCTGCTATAATTGTTGTTACATTAGAATCCAAAATGGCAGAAAATGCTTTCTTGTATCCAGCTTGCACTGCTGATCCAATACGACCTGTTGAGGCAAACTCTTCGCGAATTCTTTCAAAAACAAGAACATTAGCATCAACAGCCATACCAACTGTAAGAATTAGTCCGGCTAGGCTTGCTAGAGTTAGTGTTGCTTGGATATTTTGTAAAGTAGCCCACATGATGAGAATGTTGAAAATAACAGCTACAGAAGCAACAACTCCGCTTAATTTGTAGTACCCGGACATAACACCGATTACAAGTATCAGAGCTATGATAGTAGCCCAAATTCCCATAGAGCGTTCTTTACTTCCCAGTTCAGGACTGACATTTTTTTCAGAAAGAATTTTAGGAGTAAAACTTAGAGATCCTGCCTTTAAATCAGCTTCTAGTTGGTTGATTTCCCTTTGAGAGAAACTACCGGTAATCATAGCGCTATCTTTTAACGGAGAGTCTAGGGTAGGCGAGCTAACAATAGTGCCGTTTAAAATAACAGCCATTCTCCATCCATGATTATGGGAGATTTGCCCATTGACTGTCCCGCTGATTTTTTCTTTGGAAAAGGGTGTTGTCCATGCGGAAAAATCTTCTCTTGGATTAATTTTAATTCCTTCTTTTGAAGTATATGATCCGCTGATATCGAATGAGAGAAAGTTTCCTCTAGAGGGGTCATATGACGAACGTACATTTCTTAAATTTGATCCTTCTAATGCAAAATTTCTAAACACGATGAGTAAAGGGTGGGTTTGTCCTTGCCACTGTGTATAATCATCACCTCTAAGTAAAGAGACTTTTGAATATGTGTCATTGAATAGATTTGATGTGTTTGTATCTGTAGGAAGGGAAAGGCGTAACCCTTGGTCATAGAGAAGTCTTGCGGCTTCGCTGCGAGGTTGTATCATTTCCGGATCTAACGCTTCTCCATAAAGATGTTTGCAAGCAATTCTATGGATTTCTTCTGCGCTTTTATGGTTTGTAACTACAGCTTCATTCCAAACTTCTTGTAGGAATTTATTGACTGAGCTAGCTAAATTAGTGTTATTCGGAGTGAATTTCTCATTAACTACGTGAAAAAACATGGACGAGGCTTTTACTAGTTCTGCAGCTGAAAGATTTTGAGACCCTGGAAAATCTAAAGTTATAAGATCTCCTTCTTGTCTGATACTTACTTCTGAGACGCCCATTTTATTAACGCGTGCATAAAGTTCGTTAATTCCTTGTTTTATATCAGCTTCATTTGTAACAGGTCTATTATTGGAGTCCCTAAGTTCGATTTGGACTGTTTTCCCCCCAGATAGGTCAAGGCCCCAATGGAGAATTTTACGATCATCCCCACGGAAGTATCTAGTCGCACTTAAAGCAAGATTGCTAAGAAGAGCACTTTTTGTTGGTTTTGGTACATCAAATCGAGAAACTCCCTTAATACTAAGTTGAGCTGCTCTATAGTCATCTCGCCATTTAAGGAGGTCTTCATGAATTGCTGTGTCTATTTTATTTTCTGTTAAAATTCTTTGTTCTACATTAGAGAAATCTAATACAGCATAACGTTTAGTCCCTTTAACGGTAAAGGCTTCTCTAGAGGCGGCTAGCACATTTTGAAAATAATCGGGCGATTCAAAGATAAAGTCGCCGGCAAACTCTTTACTTACGGAAAGAAGAGATCCTTCATATCCCATGTATCCTGATTTGCTGAGTAACAGCTTCAAATTTTGGAAGTCTTGTAAAAAGTTTTGAGAATCCTTAGAAGAAGAGTCTTCTTTTATTTTTTTGAGAATTTTATCTATGCCTTTTGCTATCACATAGATAGAATTCATGCGAAATCCTGTTTCAGGGGCTCTAGCTTCATTAGATGGGGCATAGATTACAAGGCTTAGGTTTTTCTGTTCTGCAGGAAGAGCTGTGTAAGAGTCGTAGTCTAGAATAGGGAATACATCCGCCTGTAAATCAGGGTGGGTTGGATTCCAAGAAGATAGTATAAGATTTTTTATGTTTCTTACTTCAGCTTCTGCAATAGCGCTTAATCTAAACGCTAAAAAACTACTGCTTTCAGTTAAAGAAGAAAGAGGGATTTGATATTTCCCTTTTATAGGTACAATAGTTTCATCTGTTTGACGCGCTATATAGGCTAGCTCGTTGAATAAAAATTGTTCAGTTTTTTCTAGGATTTTATTGTTTTGCTGAGCGAGACTTTCTTGAAATTGGATTATATCGGAATATAAATTGAGAGTAATTGTCTCGTTTTGGAGATCTACCTGGATAGACTCAATAAAAGGGTTTCGACCTGCTAAAGGAAGAGTTTGTAAAGAGGAGTCACTTGTTAGGTTTTGAAGGTCGGGCTTTATATTGGAATAGGTCCATGGAGAGCCTTCTGAAGAGACGTTGACTCCGTATGTTCTTAAAAGAGACGCTGCATTTTTACAAAGAGTAATTCTAGAGGTAAGAACTTCTTTAAGTTGTACTTTTGTAGAGTCTAGATATTGGCCCTGTTCTTTTAGTGTTGAAGCTTCTTGCGTGATAGTTTGGACTTCTTCTTTTAAAAAATCTGCAGTTGCTTCGATTTTTCCAGCAATCTTTTCTACGTTTTTCCCCGTTTTTTGCGCAAATGAAGAAAAAAATCGCTTTGTGATTGCGGGATTGTCTCCGAAAGATTGTATGAAAGATACAAGGTTGTCTGAGAGCATTAAAGAAAGTTCTGTTCGAAGTGCTGAGTCATTAGTTGCTAGTAGAGCTTCAGCAAATTGGGCGTTTTGCGTCATGCCCCCAGTTGCTAGAGCAATTTGTAAAACTCTATCGGAAATGAGAGCTTGATAAAGGGGGGTTGGCTTTCCTGTTGCATCAAATTTTGCAGAAAATTCAAACAAAGATTTCCCTTCATTTTTTGCAAGATTTAAAGGGATATTTCTTTTGATTTTAACGGTTTTATTATCTTTATTAGTTTCTGTTCCGTACAAAGAGAGCTGGGATGGTGTGAAAGGAATTAAAGCTCCGGCACGGGGAAGATACGTTTTCAAAATTTGCGCTTCTTTTTCTGAAGAAAAAGTGACCAGAAGAAGTTCTTGACTTTCTGGATCTTGTGAAATTGTTTGAGGGCTAATTTTTAATAGCTTGCAAAAAGAATTTATCCAGGAAATAGCTTGAGGTTCTAGATCGTTAATTCTTTTAGTGATTTGAAGGGAGATTTCAGTGGCTTTAGGCTCTGTAACAGGAGAGTTTAGAGGTTTCGTATAAAAAAAAACTGTAGGTAAAATGTTGTAGACTGTCAAAGCGGTAACGATTAAAATCAGTGTTAGTTGCCATTTTTTTTTCTTTTGCATAATCCTTAAGGTCCTCTAAGTGATATGATTGAATGGAATCAGTCTTGTGAGGAGCTTACATAAAAGCGAGAATATGTTTCCGGCACCCTTCACAGACAGCTATAAAAAATTGTACTGTTTAGAAGGATATCGATAGAGTAGGATTCTGTCTAGTGAAATAAAACAGGAGTGGCTATTCTTGGTAAGAAAAATGGCGTATTCACTGAAATTTTTCTTTGAGTTCTGTTTTTTTTGTTATTGGTTTTTTTAATTACAATTCTTTTGTAAATGTCATTATTTTGGGATTTTTAATATGATTTATTTTGGATTAGTTTTTGTTTGTAGTGCATTTCAGTTACCGCAGGCTTTTTCTGTAAAGCAAGTTCAGGAAGAACGTTTGCAAAGAGAAGATGCCTTATCAATATATTTTGCTAACTTAAAAAGTTTACAAGAAGAAGAGAAATGGCAAGAAATTATTGAGCTTGGATCTCTTGCTTTAGAAAAAAGTGAGGGTATAGAGCGTTTTCAGATCATAGACCAGCTTGTTTCTACGCATTTTCGATTAGGGAATTTTTCTCAGGCAATGGAAAAAGCGGAGGAGTTGTCTACTTTAGGAGAAAGACTTGGAGATCCTATTTTAGTGATAAATAGTTTATACAAGCTTTCTGCAGTGGTAAGAGGAAATGCTGGGAGTATGTTAGATAGTCAGGTTCAAAGAAGGTTATTTGAAGAAGCTCGCTCTTTAGCAGCTAGAGCTTTAAGTCTTTATAGAGAATCTAAGATAGAAGATGTTATTTTAAAGGCTAAAATTCTTTTTAATGCTGGAGCTGCTGAGTGCGATGATGTCGAAGGTGACTATAAAAAGGGAATTGCAATGTACGAAGAAGCCTTAACTCTTTTTAAGACCTCTGAAGAAGAATTTTATATAGATTATCGCCAAAGGTTGCTGATTCGTCTTGGTAAGGCATATTTTTTACAGAATGATCTGGGACGTACTCAAATAATCATTGATCAATTGGAAAGTCAGCTTTTAAAAAAGAGAACAGGAATGCATTTCAGGTATCTAAAAGCGCAGCTACTTCGTGCTAAAAATTTAAAGAGTCAAGCTTTACAAGAAGCTGAAATAGGATTGAAGATTGGGGTGGAGCTGGAAGCGAAGGCGGATATTGCGCGTTTTCAAAATTTTCTTCTTGAAATTTAGATGTCTAGAATTGTGATTCGATTATTTCTATAATTAGGAGGATCAGGTATAGTGTGTTACGTAATGTGTGTTTTTTAAGGAGAAAGCATGTCTGGGTTAATTGTAGTAGGTGTTCAGTGGAGATATGAGCTGGGAGGTGCGATCCTAGGTACACCCCCTGCAACGACTTCCCTATGGCTTTTTGCTCGTCCTATATATGAAGAAGTAGAGGGTTGGAAGAAGGATACGAAAAAGGTAACGGCTTATGAAGAGTTGCTCCCTCAGGCCAAGGCTTATTTAAATAGGTTGGAAAAGCTATGTAATATTCCCATCTCTTTTATTTCGTATGGACCCGAAAGAGAAAAAACCTTTCAAATATTACCGGTATTTTAGTGTAACTATGAGCTTTTTATTTACCAATACATCGATAGAAACAGGCTGTGACTTAAAGGAGAAAGTACTAGAATCTTCTCCTGTGGATGTTCCAAGACATATTGCAATCGTTATGGATGGTAATAGAAGGTGGGCTAAAAAAAGAGGGCTTCCGGCTACATATGGGCACTGGAAGGGGTCTGATGTTATTGCTAAGATTGTACGTTTTGCTTCGCAGTTAGGGGTGAAAGTATTGACTTTGTATGCTTTTTCTACAGAAAATTGGAAGAGATCTCAAGAAGAAGTAGACGAGTTAATGAAACTCATTTCTTTTTATTTGCACAAGAATATGCAGTTTATGGAAGAAGAGTCGGTTAGGTTAGAGACCATTGGAGATTTGGCATTATTACCAGAGTCTGTGCAAGAGACTATTGCGGTTGCTAAGAAAAAAACAGCAAAAGGGTCTCAGATAACATTGGTATTAGCTTTGAATTACGGTGGACGGGATGAAATAAAGCGTGCTTTCGTTAAAATAGCAAACGATCTTGAAGAAGGGAAGCTACAAAAAAAAGATATTTCAGAAAATCTTATTTCTACCTATTTAGATACGGCGAGCTTGGGAGGAGATCCTGATCTTTTTATTCGTACCAGCGGGGAAAAACGATTTAGCAATTTTCTTCTTTGGCAAATATCGTATGCTGAAGTATATATGACTGAGGTGCTATGGCCTGATTTTACTCCTAGCGATTTATTAGATGCAATTAAAGAATTTCAAAAAAGAAGCAGAAGGCTTGGTGGAGCATGATTCGTAAAAATTTAACTGATTTAAAAAAGAGATTAGCAGTTTCTTCTATAGCTTGTTTGGTGATTGCCTCTTTGGTAGTTTTTTCTCATCTTTTTTTTGTACAAATACTTCTTGTATTATTAGTTGCGGGATTAGCAGGTGTGGGCGTTTGGGAATATGTCCAATTTGCTAAGGCAAAAGATCTTCAGCCTGCAGTAAAGTCTATGGTTGCTATCGCGGTTGCCCTTGTTTTTGCTTTTTTCTCTGCGCATAAAATGATTGTGGTTTCCCAAATGCCAACAATTGTTTTGGCTTTTAGCGCCGTAATTTTTTTTCTTATCCATTTTAAAGATAGAAGTGACGCTATTTTGCATGTGGCCGTCGAGTTTTTTGGTGTGTGTTATGTTGCTGTCCCTTTGAGTTTTATGTTAGCTATTATATATCCAATTTCTCTAACAGGAATGTCTTGGGATGGTAGATGGTGGCTTGTATACCTTATTTTAGTTACTAAGGTAACAGATGTTGGAGCGTATTTTGTTGGAAGACTTTGGGGTCGCGTTAAGTTAGCTCCTGCTTTAAGCCCTAAAAAAACAGTGGAGGGCGCTGTTGCTGGTTTTATTTGTGCTGTTCTTTTTAGCATTCTTATGAGCCTCTTAGGAGGAGTTTTTTCTTCTTCGTTATTTGTATTACCTTTACCTGCTGCAATTATTTTAGGCGCGTGTATTGGCATTGCAGGACAAGTTGGTGATTTAGCAGAGTCTCTTTTAAAAAGAGATGCTGTAGTAAAAGACAGTAATGCTCTTCCTGGACTTGGTGGCGTTTTGGATATGGTGGATTCTCTTTTACTGACGGCTCCCATTGTCTATTTTTATTTAAAACTTTAGGACCCTCTATGATTATTACTATTGATGGCCCTTCTGGCACCGGAAAGTCTACCGTGGCAAGACTTTTGGCTAAGAAGCTCGGTTTTCATTTTTTTGATACAGGGGCTCTTTATAGAGCATTTGCTTGGTGGCTTTTTTCTCAAAATATTTCGCTAGATAGAGCAAAAGAAGGCCTAGCTTCCTTTGTTTTTCGTATAGGGGGAAATCAGGAAGTAAAAAGATACTATGTAAATGAGATAGATGTAACTGAGGATATTCGTACAAAGACTATTACAGAAGCAGCCTCTAGTATAGCGCGAATTAAAGAAGTTAGAGAGGACTTTCTTCCCATACAAAGAGCTTTTGGAAGAAAATATGACTCGGTATTTGAAGGAAGAGATTTAGGGAGTGTGGTTTTTCCTGACGCAGACAAAAAGTTTTTTTTAACGGCAAGTCCTGAAGTTCGTGCTGAAAGACGTTACAAGGAGCTTTTGTTAAAAAATGTAAAAGAGCCTTTAACTAAAGAAGAGGTTTTTGAAGACATGCAAGTAAGAGATCATCAAGATTCCTCTAGAAAGATAGCCCCTCTTGTTTGTCCTGAAGGTGCTTTTCTTCTTGATACATCAGGATTATCTGCTGAGGAGGTCGTCGATTCTCTTATTAATAATTTAAAGCAAAGGTAGGAGACAGGTGCAGGGGTGGTTAAAAAATTCTAAAAATAGCTTCTATAAGATCATATTATTCTTAGTATATTGGTTTTTTAAAATTATGTATCGACATAAAATTTATGGAGCTGAGTCCTTTTATCCTGGTGCAGCCATTTTAGCTGCCAACCATGTTTCTTTTTATGATCCTCCTCTTCTTTCTATTTCAACTCCGTATGAAGTGCATTTTCTAGCACGAAAAACTCTTTTTGATGTTCCTGTTTTCTCTGCGCTTATTCGTCGATTAAATGCCCATCCGGTATCTGGTAAGGCACAGGATGTTGCTGTTTTTAAAACAGTCGTGCGTTTAATGAAACAGGGGAAAAAAGTAATTATTTTTCCTGAAGGCAGACGTTCTAAAAATGGAGTTCTTCAGCCGATTAAGCCAGGGATTTCTGTATTTATTTCTAGAACGGGAGCTGCTGTGATACCTGCTTATTTGCATGGTACTTTTTCTGTGTGGCCAAGTAAAAAGAAGTTTCCTAAGCTTTTTGGTAAAACTGCTTGTGTATTTGGAAAGCCTATACATTTTTCTTCGAGTGCTACGCAAGAAGAGGTGGCATCTCAGATTGAAGCTTCTATTTTATCGTTAAAAGATTGGTATGAAAGAGGAGCCAAAGGCTCCCCTCATGAGTAAAATTAAAAAGCAAGCCCTACTTGTGCAGTAAGTCCTTGCATCGTTAAATTTCCTGTGTTGTTGGCTATATTATTGATGTCTATTTGATTGTAGCCAATCCAAACTTGCTCTTCCCATCCTGCTTTTGCATAAAGCTGGTATCTTTCTTCTTTAAACCAAGTGGTATAAGAAACTCCTAACCCGGCCTCGATTATTGGAAGAATTGTGGAGTTACTGGTTTTAGAACATTGTTTAAAATCAAGAGAAGGGATGTTGGAGGAGTTATTGTTGTGAAAGTTGCTCCAAAGTGTGGTAACGGCAAAGTCTCCGTAGAGTCCAAAGTGGGGTGTTAGGTGCCATCCCGTGTCTACTCCAACTCTAATACCAACGCCGGATAGAGTTTGTTGGAAAAAAAGATGATTTTTTATGGGGGAAATAGCAAAAATAGTTCCTTCTTCTACAATTTTTACTTTTTCAAACATACGAGCCAATTTTAATCCAAATTGAGGTCTTAAGGTAAGTCTTTTACTAATAAAAAAATTGCGTCCAATTTCTATATCTAGAATATTAAGTTGTTCTTTTCTAGAGACGGTTCCTTTTTTTAACACAGGGGTGAAGGGAATCCCAAGGTTTGAGATCACGTAATTGGCTGGTTTTGGTGTTTTTGCTGTAAAAGAGCTTTCTGTCCAAGGTTGATTAACCCAGGTATATTCAGCATAAGAATCCCATCCGTCAAATCCTAAATCTAGTCCAACTCCAAATTTAAATCCTGGTTCAAATTGAGTAGGAGCATGTCTTGCTCTATTGTTGACTGTGGCAAAAGTCGTGCCAGAAAGCTGCGATTTCCACCAAATGAAATCAGCGTCAATGATTAGCTCTAGGCCATTTTGTACAAGGGGAAGAACTGGAGGAGTAATTGTTCCTTTTGGTTGTTTAGTGATAGCTTCCTTAGGGGCTTTAATCGGGGTAGGAGCTATTGGAGTTGGTACAGGAAGGGGTTGTTCTGCAAATAGGCAGATAGAACCTGCACAGGCAAGTAGGGTATTTATGGTAAGTGATTTCATGATGAAAAATCCTTTTTTGGTTATGTCGAAGTAGAGTCATCGTAGGCAATGTTTTTTTTTGCTGCAAGGTATTTTTGAATCCATCTCAAATAATTTGCTGACTTTTATTTTTTATTTCAGCTATTGATTAAAATAAATAGTATGGAGGGTATATGTATTGGATTTTGTTGTGCGCTTTATCAGTGATATTTTGTGGTTGTTCTAAAAATGACTCCCAAGGAGAGCCGTATGTAATAGAGGGAGATGTCTACGAACCGGTAGATCCTCTATATTATGATGAGTATGATGATGACGATAGATACGATCATCATGATGACGATCACCATGAAAGGGATGGGGATGGAGAACACGGGGAAGGAGGACGTGGAGGCGGTCACGGACGGTAAATTGCGGCCAAGATGACTCGAACATCCACCAAGTTGCCCAGACTAGAACCTGAATCTAGCGCGTCTACCAATTCCGCCATGGCCGCAAAAGTAACCACAGTCTAGCAGATTTTTCTCTTTAAATCTACTCGTTTTTTCTGAGTTTATTTAAAGAGTGTGTAGAGATTAGTAATTTTTTGTTTTTTGGTTTCTAACAAAGGGGAGGTATTGGATAATCTCCTCCCCTTTGTTTTTGGATTTTTTTGGTTGGTTATGCTATGTTAGCATTTCGAAATATAGCTTCTAAAAGACCCATTGAATAATTATACTCATCGGACACAGGAATAGTGAATTGCGTGGTTACGACAGAGGGCGCCTCAAGAATGCCTTTAAGAGAAGAAGCTCTTTGGTATAGAGCAAGACAAGAGCCCCCTAAACTTAGTGTAATCCACCCAAGAGCAAGGCTTTTAAGGGATCCTGCTACTGCAAGAGTAACAATGCCTTTGTACATAAGAAGACTTCCCCCTAAGATAGCTGCAGCTGGAAGTGAGGTTATTGCCACGGCGCCAACTGCTATTAGGGAGGATATCCCAAGTTTATAAATAGCAAGAGCTCCTAAAGCTGCTAAAGTTACACGAATAGCTGCTACTGTTTTTGTCGTTTCCGAATCCCAAGAAACTCCACATAGATTTTTTATGGGTTCTGGAATTATATGCCTAGCTGTCAAATATAACATGAAAAGTCCCCGTTGTTAGTATTTTATAAATTAATAATTGTAAATTTAGTATACTAAGTTGTAAAGAAAAAGTAAAGAATTTAAGGTGAATAATATTTTCGCTAGTTCAAAGCAGAAGCGCAATAAGGTAATTAAAATAAAGAATAGCTTGGTGATAAAATAATTTTTATAGTGACTTTTTAGGAGAAAGGACACTAATGAAGATCCATATGGCCAAAGACTATTATCATCTGACACACGGCTAAAAATGTCAAATATAAATTTTAAAAAAACGAAAAGAATCAAATCTTGAAGGCAAAAAAACAATTCTTTAATCTTAAAATGTAGGGGAGAAAAACCTTAACCTCATCTCCGTTTTCATAGAGCGGATCGTTGAACTTGAGCTAGGTACTAATTATAAAGGAGTGATGGTATCAGGTTGACAGGGCAATAAAATACAGAAGAAGACTGAGAGACAGTAGAGTTTGCTCTTAATAATAGGCCAAGGAAAGTGTTTTAGTTTTTGTAGCCTTAATAAGAGTTTGATAGGGAATAAGGAGATTGGCGGTGCAGGGATTGCGATTGACTATAGGGGAAAAGGGGAGTTTCTGAGGAGATTGCTAGGAAAAAAAAAGTTCGTTCAGTATACTTCGTTATATTGATACAACCCATAGGAGGATTTGTGGCTCAGGAAGACATAAAAAAATTAACAGAAGAGACCTTTGTAGAGGGAATTAAATCAGGAGTTGTTTTAGTAGATTTTTACGCAAACTGGTGCGGTCCTTGTCGTATGCTTGCTCCTGTTTTGGAGCAGCTAGCAGAAGAAGTTAAAGGGAAAGCTTCTATAGCTAAATTGGATATAGATACTGCTCCCACAACTACAGAAGGGTTAGAAATTACATCTGTACCAACTATGATTCTTTTTAAAAACGGAAAAGAAGTTAATCGTATTGTAGGTCTAAGAGATGCTGATTTTCTTTTAAACTTTATTCGCTCAGCTTCTTAAGGCTACTCTACCCATCCTAGATGACGTACAACGGACCATCTAGGAGTGGTTTCTTTTACTATCTCTGTTTTTTCTAGCACCCAAAGGTTGTACTGTTTATCAGTGTAGCCTTGTATTTTTTTTAAGTGTAACCACTGGTTAAGATAATTAAGTAGTCTAGGACTGTTTGCTTTGATTGCATAAGCTAGACTATCGAATCCTATTTCGGGAGAAGGATATACTACACGAAATTGACGGTGGCAGAGTGACCAGGCAATTGCTTCTGCATTAGTCCAAAATAGAGCATCAGCTACAGGTTCCGTAGAAGCAAAGTCATCCGGAGTCCCAATAGATACTATTTTATGGCGAGGAAATAGTTCTTTGGCTGCAGTTTCATGCGAGGTTCCTTTAAGAACGGCAATGGATAGATGGGGGTTGCTTTTTATGGAATCTAGGGAGGAAAATTCTTTTTTATGAGAGTTTGTTGTTACAAAAATAAATTGGGGATTCAGATAGCTTTGAGTAAAAGAGAGGTTTTTTAATCTATTTTCATTGACAGAGACAGCAGACATAGCGATATCGTATAGTCCTTCTTCTAACTCTTGAATCATATTTGCATATGTCATAGGGACAAGCTCTAGCGCGCAGCCAAGATCATAAGCAAGTTCATAGGCGAAGGCTATGTCATATCCTACGACGTTTTGTGCGCAATTATAGAAGGCAAAAGGAGCTGTATTTGCGTTGTAACCGATACGGAGCTTTTTTGTGGTTAGGATCCTTTGAAAGACATCTTCGTTTGAATTTAGGGCTGGGGGGGTGTCTATTAGAGAGTAAGTCGTTGCTGGAGTGCTGGAGGTGATATTTAACTCGAATATACTTTTTTTGTCATTTTTGATTTCAGGAAGGGGATTAAATGTTTTAATAACAATAAATAGTAAAACTATAGGACATATCGTTATAAGGCTGTTTTTTAAGATTTTAGAGAATTTTAGTTGAATCAATTTTCTACTAGTTAAAATAATTAAAAGGGAAAGGGCTGTGATTTCTGTAGCAGAAATCATCGCTTGAAATCCTGAAGTAAACGGGAGAGTTGTTAAATATAAAGAAACGGCTTCTTGTGGTAGTCCTAAAGAATCTAAAATAAAAGTTAAACTATTGATCCAGGATCCAATTCCAACAGCACCAAGACTTGTAAGAAAAGAGGTGAGAAAGAGACTAATTTGATTAGAAACTGTAAGGGCTGCTTGATAAAATAGGGAGATGAAAAAAACGAAAATGGTAATGAAAAGAGAGCCCATGGGCAAGTTGAATATTACTGATACGGTTCCTTGAATCTGCGTCTGCGCTTTTTCATCAAAAGGATCAATGCTTAAAGTTTCTTTCCGTAGAAGCTCAATGATGTAAGGTAAGCAAATAATGACTATGTTTGTTGTATAAGCTAGGAGCAAGATCGGAAACATTTGTTGTATCCATCTATAGGCCGGGATAGAGGTGAGCATGCTGGTGATTCTAGGGAAGATCCAAAATACAATGAGACAGGCGCATAAGATATATAGGATAATGTAGCTACTGACTTGCTTAATTGTATCAAATTGAATGGTTCCTGCTTGGCTTGCAATAATAAGGAATGTTCCAATAGGGGTGATTCTAGCAATCCATCCAGTGATTTTAGTTAAAGCGTCTACAGCAAGTTGAAATCCTTGTATTAAAAATTGTTTTTCTTTTAACTGCATCAACGCTATTCCAATAAGAAGAGAGAATATTACAATGGCCGGGATGACGTTATTGCTTAAATCGTAAAAAATATTATCCGGTATCAAGAGCTCTGCAAAATTAATTGAAGGGATGTTCCCTGCTATGTAGCCTGCTATCTGGCCTCCTTTAGCTTGGGGGAATATGAGGTAGGTTGCATAGATCATCATAATATTGATGGTCCAAGCGAGAATAATAAAAAAAATACCTTTTTTTAAGATTAGTTTAGCTTGAGATACACTGAGCTGGCCTACTCCTAAGATGATAGCTCCGATGAGATAGGGTACGGCAGTTACTTTTAGTACGAGGATGTAAGCTGCTGCATAGGGAGAAAAGACTTCGCAGAGGTCCCCGAAGAATAGGCCGAATATAAGGCCCAGGCAAGTGGCAAGTGCCATTTGTAGGGCAAGAGAGATTTTAAGTAGTTTCATTTTTTCCAGGCGAAGTGATTTTGTCTTAAAGCTTCGTATAATACTATCGAAACAGTATTGGATAAATTTAGGCAACGAGAATCTTTAACCATGGGGATAGTTACGAATAATTCTGGCCATTTTTGTAAGAAAATAGGCGGGAGGCCTGCTGTTTCTGAACCGAAAATAAGATGGTCTTGCGGAGTGTAAGCTACTTCTGTGTATAACTTGGTGGCGTGGCTGGAAAAGAAATAAAAAGGTGTAGGTGCTTGAAGAAGAAACTTTTCCAGATCTTCAATAAGTGTTACGGAAACGCCGTCCCAATAATCCAAGCCCGCCCTTTTTAAAGCTTTATCTGAGGTGCTAAAGCCTAAAGGTTTTACTAGAATTAGCTCGCTTCCTGTAACTTTACAGGTTCGAACAACATTGCCCGCATTTTGTGGAATTTGCGGCTCAAATAAAACTACTTTTAAAGAAAGCTCTTCTTTATCGAATGTGCTCAATGTTATGTTCCGGAAGGGCTATTTCTGAAAGAGTCTCTTTATCTGTTGGAATTATTTCCGGAGATATTTCTTCTGTATGAGGAGCTTCGGCTTTGACGATTTCAATTTCAAAGGTAAGAAGGGAGTTAGGAGGAAGAGATCCTTTAGTTCCATACGCGCAGTCGGGGTGGATATAGATTGTTCTTTTTTCTCCCTCTTTCATTCCTATAAGACCTGCTTTTAGCCCTGATATTACTTCTTCTAAAGAAAGGGGCTCATCTTCTAAGGATGTTCCAAAAGTAGTTCCATCAAGGAACTTTCCTGTGTAGCGAATAAGGGGAGTGCTGTTTGGTTGAAGAGCTTCTCCATTTCCTTCTTTTTCTATTTTATATTGTATTTTGTCTTGTTCAAGGCAAACAATTCCCTCGTGGGTCTTATTTTCTTTTAGGAATTCTTCTGCTAAAGATAGGTTTTTAGCTGCTTCATCTTTAAAGGCATTTTCTTGTGCTGCTGTAATTGCTTGGATACATTCCATTTCCGTCATAGGAGAAGTTTTTCCTTCGGCTGCATTTTGTAGCCCTTTAATCACGGATTGGATATCAAATTTTACGCCTATGGACTCTAGATTTTTCCCCATAAGGAAGCCAAAGGCTTCTGAGATTTTAGTTATTTCTTGTTTTTGGTTTTCCGATACTAAAGCAGAGGGATTTTGTTCTGCTAACGTGGGTTCATCAGAAAAGCCGAGACTTGTTAGAGATAGGGCAACAAATGTGTAAATACCTAAAAAATGTTTCATAAAAAACTCCTGTCAAAGGAATCATAACAATCGAGCCATTTCTATCCAATCAAAAAAGAGATGTTAACTGGCGTGAAATAAATTTTATATACAAAGTTTTTTGTTTCAGAGTTTAAAGTGGGGGTTACAAAGCGGTACCTCCTTTGCTTTATAATTGAAAAAAAAGTTTTTTAGAAGCGCCTGTTTCAAGAAAAGTTTTGCAGTTAAGGAAATAGAGCCTAATTCCGCTCTTTAGGATTCATCTATTTTTTAGTATGCCATTTTTTTCAGGTGAATTTTTAGGTCTTTAATAATAAAAACAGTAAAACGGCTAATCTTCTGACAAATCTAACCTTTCTTAAGTGAACCTTTGTCTTTCGCGCAATCTTGAAGTGCTTGAATGACTTCCATTAAGACGATGATTTCTAAAGGGGACAGGAAAATTTTTGCATTCAAATCATAGGAAGTTGATAGCAGTCCCTTGGGATCAACAGCTGTTCGCTGAGGAGTTCTTCTTGTTGCAATCATTGTATCAACAAGATTTTCTGCTTGAAAAGCTTGAAGAGGGATATTGCTTCTCGAGCTTGTGATTTTTGCTTGTGATTTTATGTTTTTTAAAAGTGTGTCTTTTTGCTCCATAGCTTGTATTTCTGCTTCTTGCTCGGGATGAAATATGGAAAGAAATGTTAATAATATTCGCTTTAGTAATGAAGGTTTATGGATTTCATTCTCTAAAGTTTTAGGGGAGTTCTCTTGAAAATGAAGTTTTTGAGTTGCAGAAGGTTTTTCTAATTCATGAAGAGTTGCAATGACACCTAGTTCAATTTCTCTTTTTGTTTTTACGGTATTTTCGAAGTTGATCGCGACTAAGTGGATAATTCCAGTGTCATGGAAGTGTGGAGCTTTAGTTTGTGGGTGGTTTTTTAAGTACTCGAAAATTTTTTCATAAGAGGGAAAGGAAAATTCAGTACAGGTGATTTTTTTATAAGAAAAATATCGGACAGGTTGTTTAGAGGAATATATTAAGGAGAGGGATGAGCTAGCTATCTGATAAGGAATAGATTTTTGCTTTAAAAAACTAGGAAGAAAATATGTAGAGGGAGACGAGTTACGGGATGCTTTAAGAATCACTGAAAACATAAAACTAACACCTATTTAGATGTCAAAATCTTAACCAGATTTTGCATTTTTTACTAACGTTTTTTGAGATGATTTTTAAAAGCTGTAGCTTTTGAGAAGCTTATTTGTTGTAACGGTAATGCTAGGTTGTGTTTTTCGTTTTAGAAGCTTCTGCATTTTTTATATCAAAAAATGAAGCTCTTTTTGTAAGGTGGTAGCTTTTATTAGTTTTGCAGCGTGTTACAGGCAATTTTGTGGAGAAAGATGATGTTCTTAGAACTCACTTATAAAGCTGGCAGTTTTTTGTATAGTGTTGGTAATTCTGTATATCAAATAACGAATGTAGCTGTTGAAGCAGCACCAAATCCTCTTAGGGTGGTGGGTGGGGAAGTAGTGCAGAATTTGGCTTTAGGAGCGCTTAGCGCTTTACCAACTCCTTTGATTGCAGCTGGAGGACTTTATTTGGCTAGTCGGGATACTTTAGGCAAAAGTCGAGAAAAAAAGGTGAGTGGGGAAGTGTTTTTTCAGCTATTGGAAGAGTGTGAAAAGCAGCTAAGAAAACCTTTTTTACAAGCTCAAATGGCGCCTTGTAGGCCAATAGAGATTCCCGTGGATATAGAGGCTTTACGCACAAAAACGGACAATAAAGTTAAGAATGTTGTGCGCGTTTTTCTTGCCATCTCTCTTATGCAATCCAAGATTTTAGGTTGTGTAGTTTCAGAGGAAAAATTGACTCGATTTTTGCAGGAATTAGACGAACCAACTCGCAATGAAGCCCCTCTATCCGAATTGTATTTTAGACACTTTGGAGGGGAATTAACTAAAGCGCAAAGAGTAATTGCTCAAGTATGGTTTTATGCTCAAGATTTTATGGAACTTTGGGTGCAAGATTTTGCTTTGAATATAGTTCAGGAAATGCGGATTAAATGTGAGAATAAAGACTCTATTAGAGAACTTCTTGAAAAAGTACTGATGGAAGTAAATATGGTCTCTTCTGAAGATTTCACCCCTACCGATGCGCATATAAGGTTAAAAAAAGCTTCTAGATATTTTGTAGAAAGACTAGTGGAATTTATGCCGCAGTTGCAGTGCTTTAGTAATTATTACGAAGTACCTATCGTTGGGCTTTTTTTACAAGTAATGGACTGGATTATGACTGCTCTATTTAAAGGGACTGTCACCTGCATTTTAGGAGGAGCGGAATTCATTAGAGGAAGAGTGCCTACCGAAGGAGTTTTATCTTTAGCTATTAGTTCCTTATTAGCGCCTGAAAATATGTATCCAAAGGTATTAGAGCAGATCAAATCTTTGGAAAACTCTATGAAAAGTCCTTTTTTAGTGTCTGAGAGATCTGCTAATACTTCTCTTGGTGAAGAGGAGTTGCAAAAATTAGTAGAGATTAAGGCTGAGGTGACTTTATGCATTGAGAAAATGTATGAGTGGTTAGATATTCTTAAGACAATGCCTGTATTAAATAACGATGAGGTTAAAGAATTTATCGTCACCACGGTTTCTTTAAAGCTGCTTCATTTGTCTAAAAAAGAGATAGGTCAAGAGAAATTGGAGAATTTTTTGGCTCATACATTGGATGCGATATTAGAAAAAGAAGTCTCTTCAGCCTGCAACCCGGTAATTGAGGAAAGACGGCCCCCTGCAGTAAGACAACTGCCCCATCAGGTTGCCTATTTTGAAAAGAAGAAAAATGAAAAATTACAAAAAAATCTGCATCAAGAAGTTTTGAAGATTATTGACCTTTTTTCTAGACGTATTTTAGGAAGCGTTACGGGAGTTATTTCTGCTGAGGATTTTGGAACCGTGCAAGAACAGTTTAAGGTTCTTCGAAAAGAATTTATAGGATGCTTTGAGGAGTTTGCAAAAGATGTTCAGTCTGTAGAAGTGGGAAATATAGGTAAGAGGGCCCTTATTTTAGAGGGGTCATTAAAGACTCTTACAGTCCTTTTGGAAAAAACTCAAGGCCTGCAAAGGGGAAAAGAAGGTGTATTTGAGGAATTTTTTCCCATTTGTCAGTGTTTGCGCGAATATAGTTTATTTTTGGAAGTGGGAGAGTGTGGAGTTGATTGGGAACTTGATATCTTACAAAAAATAAACAACTATTTATTTGAGTCTAACCGAAAAGGATCAGAGCTTCTAGTTTCTACTTGGGATCAAATGATTTTTTCTGGGGATATTGATAGCAAAGCTCGCTCTGCCGGGATTTGGCTTGTTAATAAGGGGGTGGGACAGGAAAGCTCAAAAGAACTGGTTCGTAAAGTTAGGGTGATTATGGACCCGCATGTTCAAGAAGCAGCTCTTTCTATTGCATTAAATGCTATGGTTTCTTGGATTTAGAAACTGCTTTAAATTCTCATTCCTGGTAGGATAAAGTCTTTCTTGGCGGGGGTTTTTGATTATGGGCTTTGTTCCTTTACATGTGCATTCACAGTATTCGATTTTAAATTCTACTATTTCGGTAGAAAATCTCGTTTCTCATGCAGCTAAGATGGGCTGCTCTTCACTGGCTTTAACAGACCAAGGGAATATGTTTGGTGCTGTAGAATTTTACAAAGAGTGTCGAGCTGCTAAAATTAAACCTATTTTAGGATGTGAACTTCATCTTGCTCCTTTTTCTCGCTTAGATAAAAAAAGAATTCCGGGTTTTTCTGCCGGGTATCCTCTTATCCTTCTAGTTAAAAACATGGAGGGATATAGAAATTTATGTAAATTAACGTCTTATGCGCATTTAGAGGGTTTTTATTATACGCCTCGTATAGATAGAGAGCTTTTAGAAAAATTTTCAGAAGGTCTTATTTGCCTATCTGGTCCTTTAAACAGCAAAGTGGCTTCTTGGATAATCCAAGATAAAGAAGCTGAGCTTTTAGAAGAGATTGCTTGGTTGCAGGGCGTTTTTAAAGAAGATTTATATTTTGAAGTTCAAAGACATGCAATGTCCTTAGAGCAGATTGCGCAAGACGGTATGAATCAAGAGCCTTGGTTATATCAAAAACACGTGGAATTTGTAGCAAACCAAGAAAAAGTAATAGAAGCTTTAAAAAAACTTTCAGAGGAAAAAGGAATTCCTTGTGTTGTAACACAAGATATCCAATACCTTAAAAAAGAGGATTGGAGAGCTCATGAAATTCTTATGAATATCCAATCAGGAGAGCCTTGTGAAATCTTAGAAAAAGATTCTGCTGGTAATGTCAAGGGGCGCGTGTTAAATCCTAAAAGAGATGTGATGCCCTCTCACGAGTTTTATTTCAAAACAGAAGAGCAAATGAGGTCTTTATTTGCTGATATGCCGCAGGCAATAGCAAATACACAGATAGTTGCAGATAAGTGCTTGTTTGATTTTGATTTTAAAACGAAATATTATCCTGTTTTTGTTCCCCCTCATCTAGAAGGATCTACCTATACTGCAGCAGAAAGAGAACTGGAATCTGAAAAGTTTTTAAGGAATCTTTGTGCCGAGGGAATAAGTAAAAGGTATACTCCTGAAGTATTGAAAAAGGTACAGGAAAAATACCCGGATAAAGATCCTATGGAAGTAGTCCGTACTAGATTGGCGTATGAGCTCGATATTATCACATCTAAAGGGATGGGAGACTACTTACTTATTGTATATGACTTCATTGCTTGGGCTAAAAGACAAGGTATTCCTATGGGACCTGGAAGGGGATCAGGGGCAGGTTCTATTATCCTATACTTGATAGGCATTACCGATATAGAACCTCTTCGATTTTATCTTTTCTTTGAAAGGTTTATTAATCCTGAGAGAGTTTCCTATCCCGATATCGACGTGGATATTTGTATGGAAAGAAGGCAGGAAGTTATAGATTATACCGTCCAGAAATATGGAAAAGATAGAGTGGCGCAGATCATTACTTTTGGAACTATGAAAGCGAAAATGGTTTTAAAGGATGTAGGGAGGGTTTTAAGTGTCCCTCTTGCTAAAGTGAATGCACTCGCTAAGCTAGTTCCTGAGGATCTTAACATGACTTTAGAAAAAGCCTTAGAGATGGATCCTGATTTTAGGGCTCAGTATGATAATGACCTAGAAATTCATAATTTAATTGACATAGCGTTAAAGTTAGAAGGCTCGGTCCGCAATACGGGAATTCATGCGGCGGGATTAATTATTGGAGGACAGCCCCTCATGGAGAATATTCCTCTATGTTCTCCTAAAGATTCAGAAATGGCTGTTACACAATTTTCTATGAAACCTGTTGAGTCTGTCGGTCTTTTGAAGATTGACTTTTTAGGACTGAAAACACTTAGTTCGATCCAAAAAGCTGTTGATGCGATTGCAGAAAGTAGGGGCATTACGCTTGCTTGGGCGAATCTTCCTTTAGAGGATAAAGCGACATTTGACTTGTTAAATCAAGGAAAAACGCAAGGGGTATTCCAGTTAGAATCTGGCGGAATGCAGGAGCTAGCCAAGCAGCTACATATTGATAAGTTTGAAGAGATCATAGCTGTCGGAGCTCTTTATAGACCAGGTCCTATGGAGATGATCCCATCTTTTATTCAAAGAAAGCATGGTAAAGAAGCTATTGATAATGACCATCCATGGATGGAAAGTATCTTAGCTGAGACGTATGGAATTATGGTGTATCAAGAGCAGGTAATGCAGATAGCAAGTAAACTTGCTAACTATTCTCTTGGGGAGGGGGATGTTTTACGCCGAGCGATGGGGAAAAAAGATAAAGAAGAGATGGCTAGCCAAAGAGAGAAGTTCAAACGAGGGGCTTTAGAAAATCAAATTGACGAGTCTTTATCGATGAAGATTTTTGATAAAATTGAAAAGTTTGCTTCCTATGGATTTAACAAATCTCACGCTGCCGCTTACGGATATCTGACTTACGTTACAGCTTATTTAAAAGCTAATTATCCTATGGAGTGGATGGCTGCTTTAATGACGTCGGATAGAGACGATACGACAAAGGTAGCAAAGCTCATTAGGGAAAGTCGTAGTGCCGGTATAGAAATTCTTCCTCCTAGCGTAAATGAGTCCGATAAAGAATTTAGGGCAACGCCTTCGGGGATTCGATTTGCTATGCTTGGGATTAAAGGTGTGGGGGAAGGAGTTGTTGAAGCTATTATAAAAGAGAGGAAATCTAAAGGCATTTTTGTTTCTTTATATGACTTTATTCGAAGAATTGATCAAAAAAAGGTGGGAAAAAAGGTTATAGAAAGTTTGATTGAAGCTGGGTGTTTTGATTTTACTTCATGGAGTCGGGCGGCGCTTGTAGCAAGTGTAGACCCCATGTTTATGACAGTTTCAAAAGAGCAAAAAGAAAGAGAAAGGGGAGTACTTGATTTCTTTTCTTTATTAGAAGAAAGCGCTGAAGATAAATTTAGCATAGAGCCCACAGTTTCAGTAGAAGTGAGCCGGCAGCAGATTTTAAAAAGAGAATACGAACTATTAGGGTTTTACCTTAGGGAGCATCCTCTTGATGACTTCAAACATTTATTGGCATCTTTTTCCTGTTGCCCCCTGGCTGATTTTCATAAGTTAGAAAAAACAGCGATTTGTCGATCTATGTTTATTATAGAATCTGTTGCTATTAAAGTTTCTGCCAAGACGCAAAAAAAATTCGCTATATTGATAATTAGCGACGGAATTGAGAGTTTTGAGCTCGCAGTTTGGTCAGAAGTATATGAACAGGTTCATCATTTACTTGTAGAGACACAGCTTATTTATGCAGTGCTTCAGGTAGAGCAGCAACAAGACGACGTAAAGCTACAGTGTCGTTGGATGATGGATCTTACTAAAGTTGATGAAGATGCTCTTGCGCTTTGTGATGAAATGTACGATAAAGCTAAGTCTCAATTGAAGATGCTCGAATTACGAGAAAGTAGACAGCAGGGAAGTGGCTCCAAGGTAAAGGCTTCTAAAGAAGAAAAAACAGAGAAAAATATGATATCATCTCTTAAAATCGTTGTAGATATAAATCTTGTTCGGCTTTCTCATATTTTACAGCTAAAACAAATTTTTCGCAGTAATGCTGGAGACACGTCTTTAACCGTAGAGTTTACCAAGAATTCTACTAGAATCGCTTCTTTAGCCATTGCCTCCGAATGGGGGGTGTCTTGGAGTAAAGAGCTAGAAGAAGTTATTTCTAAGGTGATGTCTGTTAAGTTAGTAGAAGTGCATAATAGTTTAGAATTAGATAAGAAGTCTTATAAAAAACAATCTTGAATTAACTAAGATAGTTATTTTTATAATTGTTTATTTTATTTTGTTGAGTGTTGCTTTATTCTAAAATAGAAATAAGTCGATTGACGTTTTTTAGCTGACCTGTTTTACTATTTTAAACGAACTTGTGGAGTATTTTTTATGAAGTCGATAATTCTTTTTACGGTAGGAGTTTTAAGTCTGCCGATTGCTTCGCATGCTGCTTACACCGTCAAAGATGGGAGGCTAATCAATGTTCATGAACTTGCTACATTATCTGTCCAAGAACACTACTCGTTATTAAAAGAAGCTGTTGATGAGAAAAGCTGGCTTGAAGTGATTAAGCAGGGGCGTATATTAATTAAAAATTTTCCCACAGCTGTTTTTGCTTTGGATTCTTATTTTTATTTAGGCGTTGCTTATTTTAACATGCAGGAACTAGACTTTGCTAATGAAAACTTTGGGTTGTATTTGAAAAAGCAAACCTCTCCTAAGTTTTTTGAAGAAGCTGTTCAATATAAGTTTGCTATTGCTAAGCAGTTTGAAAAGGGAGAGAAAAGACGCCTATTTGGTAAAGAAGATTTGCCTAAGTGGATGCCTGCTCGTCAAGAAGCGATAGCTATTTATGATGAAGTTATAATGGCTCTTCCTCAGCATGATTTGGCAGTAGAAGCCCTTTTTGGAAAAGCAAGGGTTCTTTTACAAGAAGAAGAATTTAAATCTAGTATTGAGACTTTACAAACGTTGCTTAGAAGGTTTCCAAAGCATCCCTTAGCCTGTGACAGTTACATTGCTATTATAGATATTTATCGAGAGCAGGCAGAAAAAGAGTATCCTGATCCAGATTATTTAGATTTAGCAGAGATTACTCTTAGAAAGTTTAGAATAGAGTTTCCTGGGGAGTCAAAAGTAGCAGAGGCGGAACGTATTTTAGTGGATATGGCCGAAATTTATGCGAAAGCTCTTTATAAAACGGCGGAGTTTTATGAAAGAACTCGCAAACCCGCAGCTGCCATGATTTATTATAATAAGATACTTGCTAAGTATCCTCTTACGCAAACGGCGCAAAGATCGCAAAAACGATTTGATGTTTTGCAGTCTAGGCAAAAGAAAAAAGAAGTAAAAATTCAAATTCCTAAAAGTGACAGTCGAGTTATTGTAGACGAAGAAGTAAAAAGTATAGAACCTAGCTCCGATATGTTGCGATGAGATACTGCATTATTTTTTTGCTTTTACTTTGTTCTTGTGGGTATCGCTACAAAGAAGGCGATCCTTTAGAAGGAAGTGGTGCTATTTCGCTTATGGTACCGTATATCTCAGGGGATTCGGAAGCTCTTTTTAATAATGAGCTTGCTTATAGTTTGAGTACCTCTGGACAATTTCATGTTGTCCAATCAGGAGGGGCTCTGCTTCTTAAGGTAGAAATTGTTTCGGACACTCATGATCGTATTGGCTTTCGGTATGATCGAGATAATCCTGGCGCTCATTTAGAGAAAAATTTATTAGGAGTAGAGGCTAGGCGCACCCTTGTTGTAGCTATTTCTTTACTCGATGGAGTGTCCGGTCGAATTTTGTTTGGGCCTGAAAAGGTGAAATCTTATGTGGATTATGATTATACGGACCCGGGATCTCCACGTGATTTGCTTTTTAGTAAAAAAGAACCTATTATGCCATTTTCCTTAGGTCAGCTTGACTCGGCAGAGGGAGCCTACGATGCTGCTGCAAAACCTATTTTTCGTAAAATTTCTCATAAGATTGTTGAGGGGCTTTTACATAAACTGCCCGATATTCAAAAAGAATATTCGTCTTAAGCGTTTTTTTTCTTATCAATAGATAGCAAAGCTGCTTCGGTATCTAATATTTCTGTCATAAAGTGTTGAAGAACCTTGAGTATGTATTTAGGAGTATTGTATACTCCTGAGGTCGTATATACTATTTCTAGATGAGGTTTTGTATTTTGAATTATAGCAACCATAATAAGAGTACTAGGCAGCTCTGTTTGTGTTTGGGGTACAATCCATACAGCAAATTGACTGTTAAATAATGTTACTTTATCATTAGTTTCTATAACATGAAATTGTTGAGTTAAAGATTCTGGGGTTCCAAGGTCAAGATCCCAGTTATTTAGAAGCCCAAGATCTTGTAAAAGTTGGAGATTGACTTGGATACATTCATCAGGGGCCCATTTACTGAAGTTTTCTGTAAATGTTTTGTAAGCTTCTTCCAGTTGAATTGGATTCATTTTTCTTTCTCTCTTTTTTTACGTTTAGTCGGCGATAGGAGGTCTAATATATATGGATCCCCTGAAAATTTCATATTGACCATGTTGCCTTTTTTTTTTAAAGAGAATAACTATAAAATGCGTAAAATTTTTTATCAGCGCTTTTTGCTTTTTTACATAACCCTTCCTTTTGAAGACACTTAACATGTTGATAATAAATGAATAAGAAAAATATTTTCATAATCCTCCCTCTGTTTTTTTTATTGAGCTTTGAAAAAGGACTTGAGGCTCAGATACTAAATTGTGACATAGCTGCCCCTATCGCTGTTTTAATAAATGAAGAAAACGGAAAAGTTCTTTTTGCTAAAAATGCGCAGTCGCCTTGTTATCCTGCAAGTACGACTAAGCTTGCAACAGCTCTTTATGTTCTGCATAAGACGCAAGGGGGCAAGTACGAAAATACTATTATGGCTTCTCCGGATGCTTTAAGTGTTGTAAGTTCTTCTTTAAGAAGGTCTAGTGGCAAACATCCTTCTTATCGCTTGGAGTTAGGTGGAACGCATATGGGGATTAAGCTTGGAGAGGAGCTTGATTTTAAAACACTTTTTTATGGGTTAATGCTGTCTTCTGGCAATGATGCTGCAAATGTACTAGCAGAGACTATTAGTGGCAATGTTTCCGTTTTTGTACGTGAGTTAAATGGTTTTTTGAAAGATATAGGCTGTAAGGCTACAGATTTTAAAAATCCACATGGATTACCTGACCTAGAACATTTGACAACGGCGTATGATTTAGCGCTTATGGCAAGGGAAGCGTTAAAGTATCCTTTCTTTCGAGAGGTGGTTTGCTCTACTAAATATGAAAGGCCAGAGACGAATAAACAACCAGCGTATTGGCTTCCACAAAATAATCACCTAGTGAAGCCTGGCAAATATTTTTATCCTTATGCAACTGGAATTAAAACGGGATATACCGTGAAGTCAGGTTTTACTATAGTAGCTTCAGCTGAAAAAGGAGATAGGAAACTTATTGCCGTTGTAGCCGGATGTGATGAGCTGGCCAAAAGGTATCGAAGTGTAATTCAGTTATTTGAAGCTGCATTTAATGAGCCGAAGCAGATACGAAAGCTGCTGTCTAAGGAGCATGATGTTTTTCATAAAGACATTCATGGGGCCAAGGAAAGCCTTACAGCTATTTTGCCTTACGATGTAACGATTGCATTTTATCCTTCGGAAGAAAGAGAATTTTATCCTAAGGTTCTCTGGTTTAATTCACCACTTCCAATTTCTGAGGGACAAGAAGTGGGAATAATTCAGCTACTTGATAAAGATGACGTTCTACAGCAAACTGTTCCTTTACTTGCAGCAAAGTCTGTCAATCCTACTCTTATGTATCAGATACAGAAGAAAAAGGAGTGCGTAGCTTCTTATCTTAAACAAAAAAAGCTGTATTTGGGGTATGCTCTATCCATGCTGCTATTTTTAGCTTCTTTTTGGAGAATATATAGAAGACGTTTTGGTAAAGTTGGCAGGTAAGTAGTATTTGTTTCTTAATCCGATACTGATTTTTGCTTTTGAGACGAGTGTTTTTGTATAAACTCCCAGTCTTTAGTCCTGCTCGATAAAACTTCTATTTTTCTAAAGGTGTTCTTTTGTAAAAGTTCGCGTGTTAAGTCAACTTTTTGATGAATAAGGGCATCTTGTAATAGGGTAACACGTATGTGATCTCCCAGAGAAATTTCTAAGACAGAGTCTTTTACCGCTAAAACATTTTGTAAAGGAGTGAGAATTTGAGAGGGTATGGGCTTGCCTTCCCTAACGCTTTTAGTTGCTTGAAAGAGCTGAACAACTTCTATAGGCAGCCCATTTTTCTCTAGTCCTTCTAGAAAGGCTATATCTATTTCTGTAATCGGATCTCCTTCTAGAAGTTTTTTATACGGAAGTTCAAAAGCTTTATGAAGGAAAAAAACAAGGGGGAGTGTTTTTTGATAGGGGTTAGTGGAGGAGAAATGTTCATTGAGTAAAGAGAGAGCTTTATCGCTAAATTGTTTTTTAGCAAAGTTTTCATAAAATTCTGTCGTAGTAGCTAGGAGGGCTAGGCCGCTACTCCAGAAATAGGCGTCATTGCCTAAAACAAACTCGTGGTAAAGAGGGAGAGTTTTAGCTAGGCGATCTCTAGTTGCCATTTGTGTAAGTAAGTCACTTGTTCGTAGAGCCTCTCCATGGAAAAAGAGACCAGTTTTTTCTAGATGAAGTTTTGCTTTTTCGCGATAGGTAGAAGTGTCTCCTCTAATATCGGTTAAGCAGATCATCGCATTTATGGAGTCTAGGGAGGGTTTTTCTAGTAAGAATTTTCCATGAATGAGATCGTTTTTTAGAGAGTCTAGTATATAAGCAAGCGTTATTTGCCCTAAGAAAACATGGTATAAATGAAATTCGGCCCCTGTAACAAGCGTACCTTGTTCAATGATATTGACTAAGGTTGAAAAATCTTCTGAAAATTTTTTACTCTTAGCCTCTGTAAATAAAGATTCATATTTGCGTTTTTCTAAGGATGTAATAAAAGAAAGAATTTCTTTGTTATTTGAGTAGCCAACGTCATGGAAAAGAGCAGCGGTAACTGTAAGAAGGATGGATTTAGGATCTTTGACTTCTTTATTTTTAAAAGCCTGCGTCATTATTTGCGTGGTTGCGAGCGTAACTTCTAGGGAGTGTTGAATGTCATGGTAATAGATTTCTAGGTCGCCTAGCAAGTAGCTTAATTTATCTATGAGGATAGAGACATCTGTGGCAATTTCAGGGTCTATACCACGCAAAAGATGGCAAATAGCATTTTTTGTATTGGTATGCCCTTGGTAACAGTAGCTGTTTAATTCTTTTTGCACTTTAAGAAAGGCATTTTCGATTTCTTGTAGCGAAATTTCTTTTTTTTGTGCCTTTTCTTGTAAGTTGTACACTGCCTTTGTATAGTCTTTTTCTAACTCTTGTAGGAAGCCTGCCTGAGCATTAATAGAAAAAATAAGGCAGATAAGTAAGAGCGTTTTATATATTGTCATTTTGCTGGAGTAAAGGTAAAAGATCTTCTGATAGGGTGATAAACTGAGCTAGGGATAATTCTTCGGGTCTACAAAGAGGATTGATTTTTTCTTTTAGTAAAACTTGCTCTATAAGAGCTGAGGGAAGGATCTCTTTTAAGGATGTTTTAAGCATTTTACGACGTTTTCCAAACGATGTTCTTATCAGCTCGAATAAAAAATCTTGGTTACTGACAGGTGGCGGCGTTTGTAGATGAAAATGAATTACAGCCGATTTTACAGAGGGTTTTGGAAGAAAACAAGTAGGCTCTACCGTAAATCCATAAGTCATTTTTGTGAAAAATTGTAAGAAAAGGCTTAGAGAGTTATATTCTTCTTCGCCCGCCTTAGCTATGCATCTTTCTGCAACTTCTTTTTGGACCATAACAACGACATCAGAAAGTAGATGGTGAAGAGGTACTAATTTTGTGAGAATGGGTGTTGTTATATGGTAGGGAAGATTCGCAATGACCTTTGCTTTTTTCCCCGAAGAAAGGTTTTTTTGTAAAAAACTTTCTAAGGGAAAATCTAAAAAGTCTTCTATGAAAATTTGTAGTGTATTTTCGTCGGGGCATAGTCTTCTTAGCAATCTGCCTAAATTGGGATCTTTTTCTACTGCGCAAACGCGACATCCCATTTTTAAAAACGCTTCTGTTAAAGCTCCAGGTCCAGGCCCTATTTCTAGTATAAAGTCTTCAGAGGAAACTTTGGCTTCTTTCAGAATTTTGTGGACGATGTTTTCGTCGACAAGAAAATTTTGAGAAGCACTTTTTTTAGCGTGCAGTTCATGTTCTGTAAGAAACGCAATGAGATTTTTTGGGTGGCTAATGCTCATTGAAGTGAAAAAGGTTGGAACCCTGACGGGATATTTTCTTCTAAATTTTTAGCATCAAAGCCATAGCGAGATCTTAATTTGCTTATATATTCGTGAGATTGTTTTTCTACAGCTGCTTGTACAAGAGCGTCGTGCAGCTTATCTTGCATGAGTCTAAAGCTAGGGGTTGGAGTTTTTGTATGGTTGATAAGGCGAAAAATACGATAAACCTCTCCTTGTCCACCTTTGCTCACTTGCTTAACTGGTTTACTAAGAGCATTATTTGTAAGGGATAGTAAAATATCTTTATAAGCAGCTGAAATGTTTTTAACATCTGCTTTTATAGGGTCAGAAAGAGTGATGGTAAATGGAGAGGACTCTCCATTTTCTAGTTCAGGATTTACTGTTTTTACCTCTTCTATAACTTCAGACAGGCGAGAGGGAGCTTCGTGGCAGAGCGTAAAGGTTTTTTCAGCAATGGCCTTTGCGACTTCTTCTGTTTTAGCTTTTATAGACACTACTTGATATTCCCATTCTTCTTTTGCTGGATTTTTTTCACAGTAGCTCTTGTATGCAGAGCGGACATCGGGAATATTTACTGCCGTAAGTGCTTTAGCGTGTATTTTAAACCAAGTCATCCTTTGCACTACGATTTCTGAGTGAACCATAGTTTTAGCTTCTTCATAACTAAGACCTAACTTGTCAAGGGAAGCCATGACGTTTGGGCCGAATTTTTCTAGTAGGGATTCTCTTACCTCGGCATCTGTCACTTTTAGCTCCATTTTTTCCGCGTCAGCTAAAATAAGCTCGTGGTCGATCATTTGGAGTAGTGTTTCCTTCCACTGAGAGGAAAAATATTGGTATTTTGCTTGAGGAGCATCAGCATATTGCGGGTAGTATTTATTGAAGTAGACTTCCATTTTTTTTGTGACATCTAATACGGAAAGCGTTTTACCGTTAACTTTTGCAAGAATTCGATTTTGGATAACAAGATGAGAAGGTTCCTGCATGGAAAAATTTTGATTCGCTAAAGCAGAAGACATTTTTGTAAGCAATAAGAAAGAAACAGCGAGATAAAGGGTTTTTCTTTTGAGCATAATGGTATAAACCTAATTTTTGGTGTCAGTTTAGAAAAATGGGAGTATAGCAAATCTTAGCATTTCTGCAATACAACAGAGTAAAAACCATCCATTCCTCCTAGAGAAGGATAAGAAAAAAAAGCAGGGGATGTTCTTTTTACCGGAAGATTTTCCAGGAAATAGTTCGTTTGCTTTTCATTTTCTCTAGGGAAAATGCTACATGTTGAGTACACAATATACCCATTTGGCTTAACAAAGGTGAGAGCTTTAGTGAAGATCTCTCTTTGCAGTAAAAGTGTTTCTTGCAAAGCTTTTATGTCGAATTTCCATTTCATATCAGGGTTTCTTCGTAAAGTCCCGGATCCACTACAAGGGACATCTGCTAGCACCCAATCCATTTTCCCGTGAAGGTTGTTTTTTTTTAGCTCTAGGGGATCAAGAACTTTAGCATTTTGTACCCCGGCTCTTTTTAGCCGTTTTTTTGCCTCTCCTAAAGGATAGGCTCTTGTGTCATGTAAGTAGAGCTGCCCTTTTCCTCTCATTTGCGGGGCAATGGCCAAAGATTTACCCCCGGAGCCTGCGCAGTAATCGAGGAAATGGTCCCCGGGTTTTACTTTTACCTCTAAAGATACTAATTGACTAGCCTCATCTTGTACTTCAAAGAGACCCTCTTTGAATTCAGGAAGGATAAGAAAATTGACTCTTTTGGCAAAGTGAATTGCGTGGGGGGATTCTGTGCCTAATCTAATTTCTTGGTGTTTTTCTAGGCGTTCGGCTAGGTTTTCTCTTGTGGTTTTAATCGTATTAGTGCGGATTGTTGTGGGGGCGGGAAAATTAGATTGTATGCAAAAATCTAGAGCTTTTGCGCTGCCTAGCTCTTCTACTAGAAAATCAAAGTATGTTTGAGGGAAGCTGACTCTTATATGCTGGGGAATAGAGTCATCTGTCAGGTATTTTTCAGGATCTAAAGTTTCTAGAACCGCAATTTGATGTTCTGTTGATAGGTCTTCTTGGCAGAGGTGTCGAATTAAAGATCTCCATCTGATCATTTTATAAATGCTTTCGGCTAAAAATTTTCTATCGTGTGAGCCAACTGCTTTATTAGTTTTGAAATAATTTTTTAGAAAAAGATCTAAGGGGAGAGATTGCTTGACAAAACCTTCTAAAATAGAGGTTAAATGGTAGTTTCTAAATTTAGATGACATATTCTCCCTGGGTTGCGTATAGCATAACAGGTTTTTGTGCATTGTCAAGATTGCTTTTTTGTATTTTTAAGTAGAGATTTGTTTTAATATCGTATTTCTGGCAATGTGCAATGTAGTGTAAAAAATAAAGAGGTTTTTATGAGTGCATTGCAAGGTATTGTAGCTTTTATAGGAAGAGTTTTGCTAAGTGCGTTTTTTGTCTGGTCCGCAGTAGGGCAAATGATGGATTATGCTGCTATAGAAGCAAATTTTTTAACGAATATAAGTAGATGGCTGATTCTTTATCCAAATCAGGAAGTAATAGGAGTTTTTGTAGAGCAAATCCAGGAGTCGTTTTCTTGGATTTTACTTACCTCTCTTGTGATGAAGTTGCTAGGTTCTTTTATGTGCATTTTAGGATGGAAAGTGCGCTTTGGTGCTTTCTTGCTTTTTGTGGTTCTTCTTGCATCCAATGTATTTATGCATGATTTTTGGCACTTGGATGGAGTGCAGCAAGGATTAGAGTTATCTATATTTATTAGTAATAGTGCTATTTTAGGGGGACTGCTTGTTGTTTTGGCTTTTGGAAAGGGATCTCAAAAAGCTTTGCCTTCTTCTAAAAAAGATTGATATTTTATTTTTTTTAACCCAACTACTTAGTGCAGCTGTAGTTGGGTTAGGTCAGCCTGCCCACTATTCCTTTCTTGGTATATTAATCTCTTCTATTGGTTTTGCAGTTCACTGGCGATCTTTAGATGGTTTTTCTTCCAAAACTGCAGAAAGAGTTTCTTTTTTTTGGTTTTTTATTGTCCAACTTTTTCAGCTATCTTGGATGACAGCTATTGAATATCAAGGCTTTTGCTTTTTATTAGTCTATTTTGGTCTTGCCGCTGGAATGGCGTTGCAGTTTGCTTTTTTTACAAGACAAATTCATAGAATGTCTAGTTTGTCTT
This sequence comes from uncultured bacterium, assembly GCA_964439595.1. Classification (GTDB taxonomy): domain Bacteria; phylum Chlamydiota; class Chlamydiia; order Chlamydiales; family Rhabdochlamydiaceae; genus CAIJXB01. The sequence goes on from CAYTOK010000003.1 coordinate 134,202, forward strand.
ATAAGGCGATTCTTATGCTGTCGTCTTGCTGGGTTTTATTAGAGTGGAGTCGTCTTTATTTTTTTTGTGGTTTTTCTTTTAATTTTTTAGGAGTTTTTTTAAGCTCTAATTCTCTATCTTTGCAAATGGCCTCTTTAGGAGGGGTTTTGGGGCTGTCTTTTTGGGTGGTATTTACTAACCTATTTGCGTTGAAGGTGCTGCGTTTTGATCGACGCTTTCGTTGCTTTGCTTTATGGGGTATTATTGCTTTACTTCCCTATATATACGGAGGGGTGTCCATATCTGTACATGATGGTTTGGCAGCAAGAGCAAATCAACGCCAATATGACATTGTTTTGTTGCAGACAGGACTTACCCCTTCAGAGAAATATCCTTTATATAAAAGAGAAATGGATTTCATTATGCCGTTGCAGCAGTGGAAATCTATTTTGCAAGAATTAGTGCAATATACCGGAAAAACAATAGATTTAGTAGTGCTTCCTGAAGCAGTTGTTCCTTTTGGGTTAGAGAAAAGAGTATATGATAAAAGCGCTGTAAAAGAACTATTTCTTTTTTATTTTGGCTCTTCTGTAGAAAAAGATTTTCCTATAGATTCTTTTTCCAAAGTGTCGAATTTGTATTTTTTACAAACCCTTGCTTCTTTTTTAAATACAGAAGTTGCAGCAGGGCTCGACTACCAGAAGGAAGGCCTAAATTATAATTCGGTGTTTTCTATTCCTCCAGGTTTTGCCCCTTATAAAAGGTACGATAAAAGGATCCTGTTACCCTTAGCTGAATATATGCCATTTACTTTTTTAAAAAATGTAAGTCGCGTGTATGGTATTACTGAATTTTTTACTCCGGGGTCGCATTCTGAAGTTTTTGGAAAATTAGCCTGGACTCCTTCTATTTGTTATGAAGAGCTCTTTCCTTCTTTGCTTAGAGAAAGTAGAAATTTAGGGGCAAAGCTTTTTGTTAATTTTACTAATGATGCCTGGTACCCTCATTCAACTCTTGCTAAACAGCATTTTACTCAAGGGTTGATTAGATCTGTAGAAAATGGAACCCCTTTAGTCCGTTCTTCAAATACCGGTGTCACTGGAGCAGTGGATAGTTTAGGGAGAACTATAAAAGTATTGGATGGGGAAGCTTTAGGTTCTATGCATATAAAGGTTCCTCAATACCACTACAAAACACTTTTTTCCTTAGTAGGAGATGCTCCTTTGATTGTCTTTTGCTTTTTGTGTGTTATATTTTGGTTTTTACAAGTTAGATTTTTGAAAGGGGGAGCGTTGGGAGTGTTTTTTAGAGTTAGAAGTTAAAAAATACTCCTATTGCAGCAACAGCAGAGTAAAAAATAGTTTTTGCTGGCGTCATACGAGACGTGGATGTCCTGAAATGCTGCGAAATATAGCTTGATAAAAATACGTCAAAAAGGGTAACTTTTTTAATTACTGTGTTTTTATTTTGCATTTTTTGACAAGTGCATCTGGAAGTATAACAATAGAGGTTAAAGTGTCCCACCCCGATGCCTGTGTAGTGAAATTAAAACCAACGTATACAATCCAAAGAAAAGTGACAAGAAAGGGGATTGGGCTGTTTACCGGGAAGGAATCTGAGATAACCTTGGCCCCATTACCAGAAGGCTCTGGCGTTTTCTTTCAAAGATTAGATCTGCCAGGCTCTCCTAAATTTCCGTTGGGATTATCTTTAGTGCAAGGGACCCCTCGTTGTACTATCGTGGGTGACTCTTTATTTTCTGTGCAAACTGTAGAACATTTGATGGCTGCATTGAATGCGTTTGATATGAATAACCTTCTTATTCAACTTTCAGGTCCCGAGGTCCCAATTTTTGATGGGAGTGCTCTTTCTTTTGTAGAGATGATAGAAGAGGGGGGGGTGATTTCTTTAGGGGAAAAAGAAGTATTTTTTTTGCAAAAACCTCTTTTTGTGTCCAAAGGAGATACTCACCTTGTAGCTCTTCCTTCAGAAGAATTTAGGATTAGTTATACACTTCATTATCCATCTTCAGATTGTATTGGGACCCAGTTTTACTCAGTAGTTGTGGGTAAAGATACTTTTATTAAGGAAATCGCCCCCTGTAGAACGTTTTCTGTATACGAAGAAGTAGCTCCCTTAATAGAAAAAGGTTTTTTAAAAGGGGGAAATTTGGATAATGCAGTGGTTATTAAAGATAATCAAGTGATGAACCCCGGAGGACTTCGGTTGCCGGGTGAGATGGTCAGGCATAAAATCTTGGATATGATTGGAGATTTATATTTAATGGGGGTCTCTTTTTCTGCGCATATTTTAGCTATTCGATCAGGTCATCATGCGAATAACATGCTAGCTAATGAGTTATTAAACTATTTTAAAAAGGGGAGTGTATAATGGCGGAAGAGACACAAAGTCATTTTGCTGGGCGTCCTACTGTTTTTAATGCAAAAGAAATTGGTAAGATTTTACCTCATAGGTATCCTTTTTTACTTGTAGATAGGGTTGTTTACCTTAATTTAGAGGAAAATCGCATTATAGGACAAAAAAATGTCACTATGAATGAGCAGTTTTTTCAAGGACATTTCCCTGGAGCTCCTATTATGCCAGGTGTTCTTATTTTAGAAGCCCTTGCTCAAGTAGGAGGCATTCTTGTTCATCAAAAAGGGTTTGCTCATAAGATTGCCCTGCTATTAAACATGAGTCATGTGAAATTTCGAAAACCCGTAATTCCTGGTGATGTACTCATGCTTGAAGCCACGGGACTGCATTTTAGCAGCAGAGCGGGCAAGGTTGCCGTAAAGGCACTTGTGAATGACCAAGTTGCTGTTGAAGCAGAAATTTCTTATGCTTTAGTAGATAAAGAGCAGTTGTAGAAGATAATTAATGAAGTATTAGAATTTTTTAAAGTTATGGATATACATGTCTAACATACATCCTTCTGCAGTAGTAGAGCCAGGTGCAAAGATTGGAAATAACGTAACAATCGAAGCTTATGCAATTATAAAAAAAACAGTAACACTTGAAGACAATGTAGTAATCAAGTCGTTTGCTTATATTGACGGACATACGACAATTGGTGAAGGTACTGTAATATGGCCTTCTGCTAGTATTGGAACAAAGCCTCAAGATTTAAAATTTCGTGGGGAAAAGACCTATGTTATAATTGGTAAGCACTGCGAAATTAGGGAATTTGTCACCATAAATTCTTCTTGTCAGGAAGGGACCGTCGTAAAAATAGGCGATAACTGCCTTCTTATGGCTTACTCTCATGTTGCGCATAATTGTGAAGTGGGCAATAGAGTTATTATGGCAAATAACGCTACTTTAGCGGGTCATGTGATTGTTGAAGATAATGCTATTATCGGAGGGATGACCCCGATTCATCAGTTTTCTAGAATAGGAAGAAATTCTATGGTCGGCGGGTTTAGTCGTATCACTCACGATGTTCCTCCCTACACGATTGGGGCCGGTGTTCCTTATAAATTAGGAGGCATAAATCTCGTAGGTCTTAAGAGGCATGGATTTTCTTTAGAGGAAAGAAAGGCTTTGCATCAAGCTTTTAAAGTTACGTATCGTTCAGGAATGAATCTTTCCGATGCTCTTGATTTTATAGAAAAAAACATACCTTTAACTGCACACGTAAACCATTGGATTTCTTTTTGCAGAAATTCCAAAAGAGGACTTATTGGAATCAGCGGAGCCGATCTTCTTTCTGGAGAAGAGGTGGGCGATTTAGAAGAAGTAGAAGGGGTGTTGCAACCTTGAGAATTGTTTTTTTTGGCACATCTGCTTTTTCTGCTGCTATTTTGTGTGCGTTGCACAAGTTAAGCTATGATATTGTGGGTATTGTAACTCGTCCGGATAGACCTCAGGGAAGAAATCTTTTTTTAAAACCTTCTGCTGTTAAAGAGTATGCCCTAGAGTCCTTACCGCATGTGCCTGTTTTTCAGCCGGAAAAAGCCTCCACGGAAGAGTTCGCTGAAAAGTTAAGGAATTTAGCTCCAGATCTTTTTTTGGTCGTTGCTTATGGAGAAATTTTAAGACAAAATATTTTATCGATCCCTAAAAAAGCTTGTATAAATATTCATACAAGTCTTCTTCCTAAGTATAGGGGAGCCTCTCCTATTCAAGCGGCCCTTTTACAAGGAGATAATGTCACCGGTGTGACATTCATGGAAATGGCTTTAAAAATGGATGCGGGAGATATCTTAAAGCAAGAAAGCGTTTGTATTCCTTCTGATATGACTGTAAAAGAGCTAGAAGAAGCTCTTTGTCAAACTGCAATACAAGCTCTTCCAGAGTTTTTGCAAAATTTTGACGCCTATTATTTGCAAAAAAAACCGCAGGATGACTCTTTAGCTACGTTTGTTTCTAAGATCACTCCAGCTGATTGCATTCCTGATTGGAACCGCTCTGCAGAGGAAATTCATAATCAAATTAGAGCCTTGTCCCCATACCCTGGAGTTTTTATTCAAATACGATTAGGGGATGAGATAAAGAGACTTAAAATTTTAGCTTCTAAAGTGGAAGAAGGTAAAATAGAATCTATGCAGTTGCCAGGATCCCTTTATGTTGACAAATTTAATATAAAAATTAGTTGTCAAAAAGGCGTGCTGTCCCTTCTTCAAGTGCAATTAGAGGGTAAAAAATCTTTGAAAACAGAAGAATTTCTCCGGGGAATGTCAAAACATTTTTCACTTCAAAATAAATAATTTATTAAGAAATTGTATTCTTTATTTTTATCCTATTTTTGATTTACATAAATCTTGTTTTTGATTATGCTGGTCATTTCATTAAGATATAATTAAGGAGGTTAAAAATGTTTCCTTTACAAATGAGAGGTCCTTTAAATGGGGTTGGTAATTATCAAGCTTTTTCTTTGCGACCTAATGAGCAAAGTTTTACTGCATATAGAGTTACCTATGAGACTTTACAGAAATTAGGCGAAGAGTTTTTTGGTAGAGCGTCTAAAGCTTTTGCTAATTTATATACAGTTTTAAAAGCGCCCCTTGACTGTGTTCTTTCTCCTCTTTCTGTGTATCTAAATTATAATATACCTTCTTTAGATAGCGTTAGTAAGGTGATAAAAAATCCTTTAAAAGGATTTTCTGCGACTTTAGGCATGCCGGAAGCTTTGCAAAAAACAGCTGCTAAAGTGAATATAGCAGCTGGAGCTATTGTATGTTCTTTACAAGGGCAAAGATGTAATGCTAATGGTCGAGTTGGTCAAATGGTAGGTGAAGGAGCGGCCAGCCATTTTGTAGAAGAATCTTATGATTGGAGATGGTTTGTGACTCCTTATTCTGGTTGGACATTTAATGACAACCAAGTAGGTAAAAAGGTTTCTGATGCCTTTGGAGAGTTTGCAGGATTTGTGAATAAGTCCTATGATACTCTTTGTTTTGCAGAAGTTACTTTAGAATTCGGTTGGCTAAATATTGCAAAGCCGTATTTTCCAGTTAGTATGGGATTCCTTGGAGCCGGGTCGATTGTTCGAGGATATTCTAGCTATAATAAAAGGCAAGCGGAGCTTGCTGAGTATAATAACGGCGCTTTAGCATTAGCTGATCGTAATGCTGCCGGAGAAAGAGCTTTAACTGAAGGGATTAAAACGGTTGATGCTGTTTGCATGACTGTATTTGCAGGATTGATCTTAGCTAGTGCTCCGTTTACTTACGCTCTTCCGGCTCTTGCGCTTGGTTCAGCCTTGAAAGTAATTAAAACGGTGCGAGAGCTTCCGCCGGTTGAGGCTCTTCCGGTTTAGGTTTAAAGTAGATGTTTTGTCATGAAAGGGGTATTTAAAGGTAAGTATCCTAATTATTAAATAATAATATAGCGCAAAAATAGATTTATTTTTGCGCTCTTAAAAAGGAATGATTTTATGAGTTGTGTATCTGGATTTGTGGATTCTGTTAGTTCTTATATCCCGGAGTCATTGAAAACATTTGCGGGAAAATTTAATTGTAAAGACTCAGCTCTCGGCGCGGATGTAGTTGCTCTTGGTGCAGATTGGAGTGTAGAGTGTGGTTTTTATCCTCAAGCGGCTGAAGCTGCTAAACGTATAGCTAAGGTTGCAAGTGTTGCTCTTGATGTGCCAGGGACAGTAGAAAATGTAACAAGTTTATGGACTGCTGACTCTTGGAAGAGCCGTTTTGTTGGTGTATTTGATGTGACTTGTAACTTCTTTCATGCAGGAGCTAACTTAGCTGCTGCAAGCCTTTTGCCTGATAATATGGTAAAAGCTGTTGAAGGTATTGAGGGAGGCTTAACTGCTGCTGAAACGGGAAGAGCAACTATGGAATCAGGTGAATTGCGTCTTTTTAACACCTGGACAAACTCTTTTAGAGCTCTTTTGAAGCTTATAGAAATTGCTGCTTTTGCTGCTTTAGGGATTACTGCAGTGGCTGCTTTTGTTCCAGCTGTTGCAGCAGTGGGAGTTCCTGTTTTGTCTGGACTTGCTGCTTTAGAGTTGACTTCTTTTGGAGTAGGAGCTAAGCTTCTTTTGCGACTGCTTCCTGAGAATACGCCGGACCCAATTGCTCCCCAGCAGAAAGGGACCGAGGAAATAGACGGATAAGTAGTAAAAAGTGAAAAGCAATAAGTTATTTTTTAGAGAATGGTTTGTTGTTTTTTTAGTTGCATTGATAGCCTTTCTTCTTGTTTTTTCTCAAAACTCTCTTGTTTTATACAGAGGCTTTGGTGAGAAGAAAGGTTTTTGTACGGTGAGTGATCGAAAGAAAATTCAGATTACAGTTTCAGGAGCTGTAGAGTTTCCTGGGGTGTATGATGTTGATTCAGGGATATCCATCGGGTCTATACTTAAGCTTGCAGGGCTTAAGTCTTCTGCCGATAAGAAAGCTCTTTATATGAAGAAAACTGTGTTTAACTCATGTAAATTGCAGGTTCCTGAAAAAATAAGTAAAAAAGAGAAGAAAAAAAAACCGCGTTGAGTTAAGATGTCTTCTGCCAGTCGTTTAATCCGAATTTATTGTCGGATTTTATAGGTTAGAGCTCCCTCGGGGATTTTGGAATCGGATTTTTTGATTGTGCAAAAAAGCACTTTTTTGATAGCCTTTTTGCTTTGGCCTTTTGGCGCGGTATTTTACATAGGGAATGCTGTCCTAGTCGTGTACGAAAATGGCAGGTGGAAAGTTTAAATAGCGAATTATCAGTTGGATAGGGTATTTTATGAGCCTAAAGTTAATGGGTAGAAAGAAAGGGATGATGCAAATATTTGATCGCGATGGCAATATTGTTGTTTGCACCGTGATTCATGCGGAACCGAATGTGATTTCTCGAGTGATTACAAAAGAGAAAGAAGGATATAATGCAGTACAATTAGCTGCGTTTAAATTGTCTGCGTCTAAGAAAAAGAACATTTCCAAGCCGGTCAGAGAGGCATTTGTCTTAAAAAATATAGAGCCAAGAAGAAAGTTGAAAGAGTCTAGGGTGGCTGATGTGTCAGCCTACGCTGAAGGACAAGAGATTGGTGTAGGTTATTTTTCTGACGCTACTTATCTTGATGTGTGTGGTATTTCCAAGGGAAAAGGGCACCAAGGTGTTATAAAAAGGCATAATTTTGCAGGAGGCCCTGCCGCGCATGGATCTGGTTTTCATAGACATGGTGGTTCTTGCGGTATGAGAAGTTCTCCTGGTAGATGTTTACCCGGGCAAAAAAAATCAGGGCATATGGGTGCAGAAAAAGTAACTGTGCAAAATTTACGTTTAGTGAAGGTAGATGAAGAGAAACAGGTAATTCTCGTTGAAGGAGCCGTTCCAGGTGCCAATGAGTCTATTGTTTACATAGCTAAAGCAATAAAGAAAACTGCTCTCAAGATGAAAAAGAAATAGAGGTTTGAACTGTGGCTAATATTAAAAAATACAATCTCAGCGGAGAACAGATAGGAGAGCTTTCTTTAGACGATACTCTTTTACAGGGTGGAGCAAATCCGCAGATGATTAAAGATTATTTGGTTGCTTATCGCGCTAATCAAAGACAATGGTCCGCCAATACAAAAACGCGGGCTGAAGTAAACCATTCTGGGCAAAAACCCCATCCTCAAAAAGGAACGGGTCGAGCTAGACAAGGGTATCTTGGATCTCCTCAATATAAAGGGGGAGGACGAGTTTTCGGTCCTAGACCTAAATTTGATCAACATGTGAAGTTGAACAAAAAAGAAAAAAGGGCTGTTATTAAAACTTTGTTAGCGCAAAAAATTCAAGAGCAACATGTTCATGTTCTTTCTATAGAAGGGCTAAACGCTCCGAAAACAAAAAGCGTTGTAGAGTTTCTTAAGAAACTAAATCTAGCGCAAAAAAGAGTGCTTTTTTTAGCAGAAGATATTTGTCTTTCTAAAGTGATTCCTATGGATGAAGAGTTAGATGAAGTGCTTTCTTCTACAGAAGATATGCAGCCTGATGAGGCCGAAAAAACTATAACAAGTTTAATTGACAAACAAGATGAAGAGTGTTCTTTGTTATTTGGAAAAAGAGACTGTATTTTTAGAAGCGTTAGGAATATTCCTAAAGTGTCTTTTGCTCTTTTGCCAAATGTAAATGGGTATGAAGTCATTTTGCATCAGGATATCGTACTTCTTGATGGTCCAGTTGATCAACTAATTGCAGCTTTAGGAGGAAATTAATATGAATAATAAGACTCCTTACGATATCATTAAACGTCGCTATGTGACGGAAAAGACAGAGATGCTGCTCAGTTTGAAAGAAAAAGACAATAAGCCTTCCATCGCTAAATTTAAAAAGCCTAAATATGTTTTTATCGTAGACGGCCAGGCAAATAAGATGGAAATCGCTTCTGCTTTAGAGTTTATTTACGCAGAATCTAAAATTCACGTTGTTTCTGTGAATATCATTAATGCGAAAAGAAAGCGTAGAGTGATCAGAGGAAAGGTTGGATTTAGACCAGGATTCAAAAAGGCTATCGTGACGCTTAGAGCTGAAGATGCAATTCCAGAGAATGTATAAGATAAGGTAATTAACTATGACTAAAAAATTTCGTCCCATAACACCGGGTCAAAGACATTTGGTTTTGAATAGCACAAGCGAGTTAACTCGTGGGCTTGGAACATCAAAAAGAGCTGCTCCTGAGCCGGAAAAGTCTTTGCTAGTGAAGAAAGTGGTAACTAATGGACGTAATCACCACGGACATATAACCTGCCGACATAAAGGTGGGGGACATAAAAGAGCGTATCGATTAGTTGATTTTAAAAGGGATAAAGAAAGTGTCCCCGCTTCTGTTGCTTCTATAGAGTATGATCCTAACAGATCTGCGCATATTGCTCTTTTGCATTATGCAGATGGTGAAAAAAGATACATCATTGCTCCTCAGGGTTTGAAGCATGGAGATACAGTTATTTCAGGAGAAGATGCTCCTTTTGAAGTCGGTTGCTCCATGAAGTTGAAAGCAATGCCTCTTGGTTCTGTGATCCATAATCTGGAACTTGTTCCTGGTAGGGGTGCAAAGCTTGTAAGATCTGCGGGTCTTTCAGCTCAACTTATGGCTAAAAGTGGTGGATATGCCACTATTAGAATGCCTTCAGGCGAGATTCGCATGATTAATGATGATTGTAGAGCTACTTTTGGAGCTATATCTAATCCAGAGTGGAATCTACGAGCTGAAGGAAAAGCTGGTAGAATGCGTTGGAGAGGCGTACGCCCAACAGTTAGGGGTACGGCGATGAATCCTGTGGACCACCCTCACGGTGGTGGAGAAGGGAAGCATAAAGGACATAATCCGCAAACTCCTTGGGCTCAGTACACGAAAGGGTTTAAAACCCGATCGAAACGAAAGACGAATAAATGGATTGTTAAAGATCGTAGGAAATAGAGGAATTTATGGGAAGATCGCTGAGAAAAGGTCCTTTTGTAGACCATCATTTACATGCAAAAGTAAGTAAGCTGAATCGAACAGACTCTAAAAAATCGATCAAAACGTGGTCTAGACGTTCTATGATAACACCTGAAATGGTAGGACATACATTTGATGTTCATAATGGCAAAAAATTTATTGCCGTATTTGTTTCAGAAAATATGGTAGGGCATAGACTCGGAGAGTTTTCTCCAACACGTACTTTTAAGGGACATGGGTCTAAGAAAACAGCAGACTCTAAGTAAGGAAAGAAAAATTTATGCAAACTGCTAAGTCAATTACGAAAAGTGTCAGGGTGCCTCCGCGTAAAGCAAGGCTGGCTGCTGATTTAATTAGAGGATTGAGTGTAGAAGCGGCAGCGCTGCAGCTTTCAGTATCTAGTCTTAAAGCAGGTAGACTGCTTGGGAAAACACTGAAAAGCGCAGTAGCTAATGCAGAAACTCAGTTGAAGTTACGAAGACAAGATCTGACAGTCCAGGAAGTTAGAGTAGATGCAGGTCCTGTGTTTAAAAGATCGAAATCTAAAAGCAAGGGTGGGCAGGTGCCTGTCATGAAAAGGACTAGTCATTTTACTGTCGTGGTTGCGGCAAAATAACGGATGAGGAAGGAGAGCGAATGGGACAAAAAACATCCCCTATTGGATTTCGATTAATACGAAATAAGAAATGGAAGTCAATTTGGTACGCTAACAAACAAGAGTTTGGAGATCAAATTGGTGAAGACAAGATGATACGAGACTATCTTCTCGTAAAACCTTGTTGCGCTGGAGCTTCTCATTTTGCCATCAAACGTATGAGTGGTAAAGTAGAAGTGACAATTCACACTGCAAGACCAGGTCTTGTTATTGGGAAAAAAGGTGCTGAGATTGATTTTCTTAAGGCTGAGCTGCATAAGCTAACAGGAAAAGAAGTATGGATTGAAGTAGAAGAAGTTAAGCGTCCAGATTTAGATGCTAAAATTGTAGCAGATGGCATTGCAAAGCAATTAGAGAGAAGGGTTCCTTTTAGACGAGTTCTCAAAAAAGTAATGCAGGCTAGTATGGATGCTGGAGCTGCAGGTATTAAAGTCCAAATCTCCGGCCGAGTAGGCGGAGCTGAGATTGCAAGAACGGAAGGGTATAAAGAGGGAAGAGTTCCTTTACAAACCCTGCGAGCAGATATTGATTATGCGATGGGACGAGCCGAAACAACCTATGGATCTATTGGGGTGAAGGTTTGGGTCAATCGTGGAGAAGATGTGGTAGTAGTAACTAGACAAGCAGTGGGAGGCTAGCACAATGGCTTCAATACCAGTTCGTACAAAGTATAGAAAGATGCAAAAAGGCCATATGACAGGCCTTAGTAAAGCTGCACAGTTTATTGATTTCGGTGAGTTTGGAATGCAAGCTCTCGATAGAGGAAGAATTACACAGCAGCAAATCGAAGCATGTCGTGTAGCTATTAATAGATATTTTAATCGACGAGGAAATGTTTGGATTCGAATTTTTCCGGATAAGTCGATCAGTAAGAAACCTGCTGAAACTCGTATGGGTAAAGGAAAGGGAGCTCCAGATCATTGGGCTGCTGTTATTCGTCCTGGAAGAATTTTATTTGAAGTAGGTAATGTTTCTGAAGAGGTTGCGCAAGAAGCTCTGAAGAGAGCGGCCGCTAAACTACCTATTCGGACACGATTTGTAAGAAGAGTGGAAAGGGTATAAGGAGAGTAATTATGGCAACTTCTAAAGAGTACATGGAACTGTCTATGGAAGAGCTTCAAGTAAAGAATTTGGAGCTTTCTAAAGAAATATTTAGCTTGAGAAGTGCGCTAGCTTCACAAAAGCTTGACAAACCTCATAAGATTAAATTGGCTAAGAAAGATAGAGCTCGTGTTTTAACAGTTCTTCGTGAAAAGCAGATATGTAAGGAGATAATGGACTATGTCGGAATGTAAGACAGAAAGAGGTTCACGTAAAGTTCGAGAAGGGATTGTGGTTTCTAATAAAATGGCTAAAACTGTCACGGTAAAAGTAGAACGAACTGTTCGACATCCCCATTTTGATAAAGTAACAACTCGCGCTAAAAAATGTTATGCACATGCTGAAAATAGTGCTGAAATTCCTGAAGGGAAAAAAGTTAGAATTGTTGAAACAAGACCTCTCTCTAAATTGAAAAGATGGAGAGTTACAGAGGTGTTGGGCTAAGTAAAAATTGAATTTTTAGAGAGTAAATATGATTCAACAAGAAAGTAGGTTAGAAGTAGCTGATAATACGGGCGCAAAGAAAGTGAAATGTTTTAAAGTCCCTAAAGGCTCAAAAAGACGTTATGCCCGCGTTGGCGACGTTATTATTTGCTCTGTGAAAGAAGCAGATGCAAAGGGAAGTGTAAAAAAAGGTGATGTAGTTCGAGCAGTTATTGTAAGAACGAAAGGCTATGTACGAAGAGCTGATGGATCTTTGATTCGCTTTTACGACAACAGTTGTGTGATCATTGATGAAAAGGACAATCCTAAAGGGACTCGTATATTTGGACCTATAGCTAGGGAAGTCCGTGATGGTGGTTTTGTTAAGATCAGTTCTTTGGCACCGGAAGTAATTTAGGAGAAGTAGGATGAGTAAGTGGATTAAAAAAGGCGATAACGTAATTGTTATTGCGGGCAATGCTAAGGGAAAGACGGGTGAGGTATTAGCTCGAATAGAGGAAAAAGTTCTGGTAAAAGGGGTAAATCTTTGCACGAAATACCAGAAAAAAACTAAAGAAGCACCGGGTAAGATGTATACTACGGAATGTCCTATTCATATTTCTAATGTGAACCTTTGTGGTGTTGCAGGAAAGCCTGTTCGTCTAAAAGCCCGGATAGTCGAGGACAAAAAAGAGCTGTACTATAAAGATGGACAAAACGAAATAATCCATCGTACAATTTAAGATAAACTCATAAGCTGTGGTTAAGATGTCTAGGATATTAGAGAAATATAAATCGGAAGTAAGAAAAAAACTTCAAGAGAAGTTTGGATATGAGAACTCTATGTTAATTCCTTCTTTGAAAAAGATTGTAATTAGTATGGGACTTGGAGAAGCTACAAAAGACAAGAATGCAATACAAGATTGTTTAAAAGAATTGACGCTTATTTCTGGTCAAAAACCAATTCTAACGAAAGCTAAGAAGGCCATATCGAACTTTAAACTTAGAGAAGGTCAACCTATTGGGGCTAAAGTTACTTTAAGAAGACAACGTATGTGGGATTTTTTCGATCGTTTTTGTAACGTAGCAGCTCCTCGTATTCGTGACTTTAGAGGGTTTCCTGAAAAGTGCGATGGTCGTGGTAGCTATACTTTAGGATTGCAAGAACAGAATGTTTTTCAAGAACTGAATCTAGATGATATTAAAAGAACTCAAGGGATGCATATTACATTTGTCACAACAGCAACAAAAGATGCTGAATGTGTAGAATTGTTAACTCTCATGGGATTTCCATTTAAATCTTTGGGCCAATAAGGAGAGGTAGGTAATGTCATTAAGTGATCCAATTGCAGATTTGCTAACAAGAATACGAAATGCAGCT
>CAYTOK010000004.1:0-117795 GCA_964439595.1 uncultured bacterium
TGTGGAGAGAGGGTTAAGTTAAGCCGCTCGAAGAAGCAGGAACCCGCCGAAGTGAATTAGCTAGCTTTTAGCTAAACGCCGTAGGAATCCCCTTTCTTTAGGGAGGGGAGGATGTCAAAAAGCGTTGGCCTACTATTGTTCACCTCGGGAAAGCAAGTAAGCACCACAGCTTTTCTTCCTCCTAAGAAAAAATAATCATCTACTTTTTCTACCAATGTGTGTCCCCAAGATTCGGCTGCTGGCCCATAATGAACTGGAGTAACGAACGAAACTGGTGTCATAAATCCCTCTCTTTTTATTTTATTTAAAAAAATTACTATTACTAAAAAGACTATAATGAATTTCATATTTTTTTAACAGATTTTTAATAATTAATTTACAATTTACACTATTCTCTATTCGATTTAGAAGAGGCTCCTTGTCTAATATTTTTTACAAGACCGCTTACAAAAACTAAAATCTGTAATTTAGAGAAGCCTTAAGCCTGCTTTTCTTCTAAAAAGCACAAAAAAGCCTTGCTCTCTTATTTTTTTTTCTTCATAATTCCGTCTTTTTCCACAAGGTGGCATAGCCAAGTGGTAAGGCAGTAGCCTGCAAAGCTTCCATCCCCCAGTTCGATCCTGGGTGCCACCTTAATTTTACCCTATGATGCAACAGTGCTTTATCTCATTTCTACGCCGATTGGCAACTTATCAGATATTTCTTTCAGAGCCCTAGAAACAATAAAATCTTGTGACTACCTCTTGTGTGAAGATACAAGGCGCAGCCTCATACTTCTAGACCACTACGAAATTAAGAAAAAGCTAGTAAGCTACCACCAGTTTAACGAAACACAAAAACTGGAAAGGGTCATTGACGACTTAAAACAAGGACAAACCTTAGGACTTTTAACAGACGGAGGATCCCCTGCTATTTGTGATCCCGGAGAAATCCTTGTAGCCGCTTGTCTAAAAGAAAACATCTCTTTTACTGTAATTCCAGGACCGGCAGCTCTTATCCAGGCGCTCATTTTATCAGGGCTTCCCTTATGCCCTTTTCAATTTCTTGGGTTCATACCTCGCAAAGAATCTGAAATCCTTAATCTACTGCCTTATATAGTTTCTTTTCCTGGTACTTCTATTTTTTACGAAAGCCCACTAAGACTTGTAGAAACGTTAACAATCCTTAGCAAAGAAATGCCCACTTTAGAGGTTGCTGTAGCAAGAGAGCTTACAAAAACCTTTGAAGAAGTGATTCGTCTGCCCGCTTTAGAAGCGCTGGCTCACTTTACTAAAACTGCCCCAAAAGGAGAAATTGTTCTCCTTATAAAAGGGATGCAAAATCCCTTTATCGATAAAAACCCCCAAGCTCTCGTAGAGGAGCTAATGGAAGTCTATAAAATCCCCCTTTCCGGGGCTATTAAAACAGCAGCTCACCTTTTAAAAATCCCTAAGCAAAGCATCTACAAACACTTCCACACATGAAGCCTTCTTTAGAAACCATGCAAAAGCTTTGTAAAGAATACGGCAACCCACAAAATGCTTGCAAGACAGTACATGTAGCTGGAACTAACGGCAAAGGTTCTGTATGCACTAAAATAGCAAAAGCGCTCCAGATAGAAGGTTATAAAGTAGGACTTTACACATCCCCACATATTACTTCCTTTCATGAAAGGATACAAATAAACGAGCAGCCTATCCATGAAGAAGAGCTCCAAGAACTTTTATCGCTTACTAAAGATAAAACCTCTCAGGCCACCTTTTTTGAAGCAGCTACTCTTTTAGGGTTTTTATACTTTCAAAAAAACAACGTAGACGTTGCTGTCATAGAAGCTGGGCTGGGAGGACGCTTTGATGCAACAAATGTCATCACTCCCTTAATTTCTGTGATCACCTCTATTGGCTATGATCATATGGAGGTTCTAGGCTCTTCTTTAGAAGAGATAGCCTATGAAAAAGCTGGCATCATTAAAAAAGACACCCCCCTAATTCTTGGTCCTGATGCCTATTATCCCTGCATGAAAGTGCTCACTAAAAAAGCAAATAGCCCTCTTTATCAAAATAAAGAACATTTTGCCGACTTTGACAAGGAAAATCAAGAAACAGCAAGGCTGTCTCTTGAGGTTTTACGCTCCAAGATCCCGATATCAGACCGTTCTATCTTGCTTGGGGTAAAAGCAAAACCCCCTTGCCGTTTTGAGTCCTATAATCACAAAAAAACAATCATCTTAGATGTCGCGCATAACTCTCATGGATTTACTAAACTGATCACAAGTCTAGAATCCACCCATCCAGGCTATGGCTACCGCTTTATAGTGGGCTTTTCAAAAGGAAAAGACATAAAAACAATAGGAACACTTATTCAAAGCAAAGCAGTAGCGGTCCACTTAGTATCAGGATCACATCCCCGTCTATCCTCTATAGAGGAAATAGCAATAGCCTTTCCTTTTTCACAAGGTGCCACCATCAAAGAAAAAAACATAAAAACAGCTATAACAAATGCCCTAAATGCCTCCTTAGATAAAAAAGAAGTCATTATCGTTGCCGGATCTTTTTTCCTTATGGAAGAAGCCAAAAAGACGCTACAAGAGCTATAAAACTGTCACTCGCTCACTTTTATAAGCCCTCAACAACTAATAGTGAGGATATTCCATAGATGTTCTGTAAATTAAAATTCCTATGTTAAAACGTGATGTAAAACACCGAATATATAAATTACTTTCCCAGGAAAGCGCTCTTGCCCACGGCTTCTAACTTTTTAATGAAAATTAGAAAAAGTCTTGATTTATAATTTAAAAGCATATAAAAACTTCGAACACTCATATTTTGTGAGTCATTTAAACAAGAAAAAAGGAGTTTACATTGAACTGCACCGCATCTTTGACAAGTAAATTAGGAATACAATCAACAATAGAGAACTCTACATACATCCCGCTAATCGGAGTTATTTCTTCTCTTGCTATTACAGGAATTGCTTTGAAAACCATGTATAGAGAAAGATCTGATCTAACTACAGAAAAAACACTAACTAATAGACAACAAGGAGAATTAGCCTTTTATAACATAGTAAATGTGGCTACTTTAGGAACCCTTGGCGCCTGTTTTGGGATAGTCAAATTAGCTATTTGGCTTACTAAAGCTACATGCAGCTGTTTAGCGAAAAAAGAAGACTCTCAGAGTCCAATAGAAAACTCTACTTGCTTGACTCCAAAAAAAACAATAGATATTGATATAACTGAGGAAGTTAAAGCATTAACTCCTGTAAAAGTCGATGAGAAATCTCTAGAAATGGAGAAAATTAAAGCGTGTTTACAGTTAATTACAAAAATAAACTGTTATAATATCACTCTCGAAGAAAAGCAAAATAAGATCCTCTCTACGATTGAAAAAGAGGATTCCGCTAAAATAAAAGATCTAAAAAGCCGATTGCCAACAATTACAGAAGAGTCTGAAGTTATTAAAATCTTACAAGAGCCAGCTTTTCCTTATATTGAAATACGTCCTTTAACCGAAAGTTTTCGGGCCGCTAGGATAGTTCTTAATAAATTCCCCCAACTCCAGTCTTACTTTTCTAAGGAAACTCAAGCTGATTGGGAAAGTAGTTCAAAAAAAGACATCCCCATTTCAAAGAACGAAGATCTATATTTAGATGAAGTTAATATGGCATTATTACTGCGTCTAAGGAGAGAATTAGATGAAATTACTGAAGAGAAAGAAGTGCTTCGTTATTTAAATTGGTGTATGCTTGAAGAATATGAGCCATACACTTTAGGTGAACTTGAAGACGTTTCTACTATAGTTTTAAGTCAGTTCCCTAGCTTACAGGCGTTCTTTGATGACCTAGAAGAGTCTTAAATACTTTCTAAAGACTCCTGATTCTTTAGGAAAAGCATATAAACTCAAAAGGTTTATGTGCTTTTTCATATAAAAAACCTAAGTATATTTACTCTTTAACAAAAAGAGCCATTCCAAGAGGCCAAGATAAGCTCCATACTAGTTCCCGCTAAGCTAGACTTCCCTCTTTCTGCCCGTATTGCATCAACAAGCGCATAAAGATCATCCACCTGA
Source organism: uncultured bacterium (assembly GCA_964439595.1). GTDB lineage: Bacteria > Chlamydiota > Chlamydiia > Chlamydiales > Rhabdochlamydiaceae > CAIJXB01. The sequence goes on from CAYTOK010000004.1 coordinate 4,047, forward strand.
CTTTTCGCCCATGCTATGAAAACAGAAATCTGATCTTCATGGTAATCAAGATCTCCGTTTAAAAACTTAAGGTGAGACTCTATGAGTAAAAAGTCTGGGTGCTTACGTAAAGCATTCTCACAAATTGCACTGCCACATAAAGGCACTCTATGCCGGATATCATAAAGAACTGTTTTCATATAAATACTGCTCTTCTTTTTTCTTGACAGCCTCTCTTTCCAAAGTGCTGCATCCCTAATAGATAAAGCTCCTACAGAGTGAATAGAAATACCCTCTTTTTCCTCTGTAAAGTGAATAACCACTTGAGATAAATCTCTTTGCCCTTTAGAGCAAATCTCCACAGGAGAAAATCCAAAAAAACCACGAAACACCTGCGGTAAAAAGTTATTCGAGTACCAAATCCTGTTGTCTATCTTCCTTGATAAACTTTTTAAAAGACGGTTTTCTGTTCGAGCTAAAAGGGAGTCCACAGAAAACACAGCCGGAGCACCCTCAAGTAAGCCCCAAGAAGACAGCTTAGAGGGGGTAGATGTATCTCGAATAACTCTTGGGATTATATACGGGTTCCAGTCACCTTTATCCCAACCCCACTCGGTAAAAGAGTCTACTTTTGCCGTCTGCTGCATTACGTGGAGCCTGTGTTCCAGGTGTTGCTCTTGATCTTGGTCTTGATCTTCGTTTTGGTTAACGCTATGATGAACACCTTGATTTAGATCGTCTAGTTTATCAAGATAAAAATTCTTACCATCAATAGTATACACTTCAATTTCATCCATTACAGGATAAACTCTTAACCCTGTAATCGCTTGTTTAATATCTCGTATGTCATCTGCTGTAAAAAGAGAAATACCCTCTGCCTTTTTTAGAGCAGCTGCTCTTGCATAAGAGAGCACCTTGGTAGAACCAGCCTTATGAAAAATTCCTCCGTATAATACTTTTGGATCTTCTTCACACTGAGAAATAAATAAGTCCCGACTTTTTTGTAACGCTGATACCATAGCATCTTTACCAGAAATTCTTGCAGATAAAATCTTTTTGCGAGCCTGCTTTCGCAAAATATTAGCGATCTTCTGTCTATAACTATTGTAATTACTGAGTTTAAGCTGCTTAATTTGGTTGTTTATAGCAAACTCTCTAATCTCCTTAAGCGTAGGAATCTCTCCCTCTGGGGCAATTTCTTCTACGACGGCCTGTGTCATAGCAATCTGTATAGATTGCGTCTGTCTATCGGAGGTTTCTTGTAAAGACAGCCTTTTTTCATCTTTTACACCCCTCATACGAAAGGCTTCTTGTAAAAGTTTATAGAGCTTATGTCCTGGGCCTAAAAGTAAAAGGCCTGTCCCATTAAATTTTTGAGGGATATTGGAAGCAAAGCCATGCTTTTGATCAAAATATGAAAGGCACTGCTCAGGCTTTAAGGAGCATGTATCATGAGGAATAGACACGCCTCCTCCCCCAGTTTCCATGGTTACTAACAGCTCGCCCCCAGTTTTTTGCCTTTGATAGTAGTGTACACCTTTAATATCTGGACGATATTTCTGTGCATGAACCAAAATCCTTATAGCTACCTCTTCATTATTAAACCCGCACATTAGCCCACCGCCGTCGATAAGAGCCGTAAAATCAGATCCGACAGCAAAAAACCTTTCCAGGATGCCCCATAAAATATCTTTAGGGGTTTTTCCCTTTAAAATATGGATGCCATCTTTAGGACATCGGCTCTCTAAAATACGCAAAGCATCTTCCTCTGCAGTGGGATCTAAAAAAGGAGCTAGTTCATCAGGATAACTTCCTAAGTTGTAAGGAGTCCCTGTATCGTAATGCCCAATAGCAAATTCCGAAGCAAAATTTTGTGCATTACTTGTAATATTTTCTGACCAGTAAGGAATTGTTTCTCTAATGTATTTTTCTATATAAGCAGCTATTGCATCAGGACTTTGCATTGCTTTTTGTAGGATCTCTTGTTGTTTTTCCTCTGAAAGCAAGAAATATTCTGATAAGGACCTACCTTCTGAAATCTTGCTAAAAAGACTTTTAGCTAAAGCATCTGCCGTAATTCTCCAATCATTCAAGAGTCTTTTTGCCTGTACGATGCTAAGGCCAGTTTTTCTATACTGAATAAAAGTCCTAATAAGCGCTTCATGCGGATTTTTACTAGTTGCTCCTTCTAAAGGGCTTTGATTTGCCTCATAAGGTCTTGCAAACTCCCCATCTCCTAACAAAGAAATCCCGTAATCAATTCCAACCCTCTTAGCTATTGCATCGGGAAGAAGAATAGATAAGACCCCCTTAGCCATAGCAATTTCTTGATAAATAGCTGGATCTTTAGAAGAAATCCAAGAAGGTATTTTTTTACAGTTCCCCGTAACATATAAAATAAACTCTTGCCTTTGGTCTTCTCCTTGAATAGCTAGCTTTCTATGCAAGCTTAGATCCCTTGCAATAGTGAACTTCAAATCCGTATGATATGTTGCTAAAACTTTAGATAAACTCTCTTCTTCCTTTGTAGAAGAAAGCTTCATATAAGAGAGCATAACCCACTCTGCCGCTTTGTATATAGTCGGAGAAATCGTTTTCTTTCTACCTAAAGGATAGCTAAGCTCTTGGCTATCTTCACATATTTCATGAGCCTCATCTGCAATTACAATACCGATCTCTTCAAGCGTCTCTAAAATCTCCGCTAGTATTTCAGCCATTTGTGGCGCGCCTTTTTTACATAGCTGATCAAAAAATAAAAGATCTAGCGCCTGGGCATCTTCTTTAGAAAGATTAATTACCTCTCCACACTCCTTAGCCCTTCTACATAGTAAAAGAATCGCTCTGAGGTTTTTTTCCGTAAAAGGGATATTGCGATCAAAGCGTAGACGGTGCGTTCTTTGATGAAATACTTTTTCATTTTGTATGCTGCTTAACCGGGTATTTGTTTCAACCATAGGGGAGACCCACGCGTTCACAACTATCGAAGCCCCATCAGCTAGTATAGCGTCTAAGGTCGGAATGCAAAACCAAGTTTTGCCAAGGCTCATCATAAGCTCTGAAATAGACCCCTTTACCCTCTTTTTTTGTTCCATGACGTTCTTTACGGCCCCTGCTTGCTTTTCCCAAAGCATAACGCTCATCTTGTATTCAAAAAGAAGGAAGTGGCGCAAAAGGTTATCTGGAATTTCATAAAAGCTATATCCATGGCGCATCTTAAGCTCATCCGCAAGCTGCTCTAATTTCCTTTCATAAGAAGTAGGATCATCCTCGGCACCAATCCAAGAAAAACCTTGAAAGTGTGCAAGGACCCTAGTCATTTGCTGCAGATGTATGGCTCTTACCAAAAATCTCATAATAGCCTTCTCCACTACAGCCATCCCATTAGAAGAAAACCCAGAAAGCAGGCCGATATCTTCAAGCTTCCCTTGCAAGAAGGCGGTAAGAAGGTCTTCCATCTCTATAGGACTAAAGTGGCCTTCTCTTTTTAGCCCCTGATTAATAGAGCTAAGCAGCTCTTCTTTATCTTGCGACAGTTGAATCTCTAGCACTTCTTTATATAAAGAAACTTCTTCATAAAGAGTCCACAGCTCCTTATACCCCTTCAGGTAAAAAGAACGCTTCCCTTCTGTTATTTTTTCAGAAAAAGCTATAGAAAATAATCTCTCTAAAACTTCTAAAGATTCCTTTTCCTCTTCGACAAGGTCTGCTGCAAAAGTATTCTGAAAAGAGGGATCCACATATTCATCAGAAGACACCTTGCTAGAGGCTATTTTTTTTTGAGAATCAAATAACTCCTGCACCTGGCTATAACACGACTTACCAACCCTAGACAACACACCCACTCCATATTGCATTTTCCTAGTATAGCTCTTGTATACACCAGAGCCAATGGTAAGGGCAACATTACCTACTGTAGATGCAAAATGCTGTGCCGCAATATTTGTTAAAGCAGAAAGTAAATTGTTGCGCACAACTGCTCGATGCAACTTCTCTAGGTTAGAGTGTTTTTTAAGCTCATTAACCTCTTCATACCTCATGGGGCTATCTGCAACTGATTCCAAATATAAGGTAAGCCAAAGTGTTTCTTCATCCCAGCCCCCTTTACTAAGAAGAAGAAGCTCTACCAGCCTTTGTTTTTTCGCTTTTCCTAACGCCCCTCCTGCAATAGCATAATACGTCAAAAACTCCTTCTTAAGACTTTCTTTTGTAAGGGTAATAAGAGGAAGTGCTACGGACACTTCTGAAGTAAACTTAAATCCCTCCTGAGGAAACTTCTTTTGGAAATCAATAGCAGCCTTGACTATAACCCCTAATAAATCTTGAAATCCCCTTCCGTTACCAAAAGAAAAAGAGGGCTCGGCAAGTAGCTTATCTAGCCAAGGTGGCATAGAACTCTCTCCAAACAGCAGATGAAGTAACCCAGATACCCCCCCCTGCCAATTACAAGTTGCATTGGTATTTAATTGCTTTTTTAAAGCCGCATACCGACTAGCAAGACTACCTTGAAGGACAAGTTCTTCTAAGCCAAGTTCTTTTATCCCCTCAGGCATCACTTCACGAACCCTACTAAGAAAACCTTGATAAAGACTCCACTCTTGATATTTTGTAATTTGTTTTCTTGGATCTTTTTCTAAGCTGTTATTAGATAAGTCTTCATAGACGTTAAAAATATACAAAAAATCTAAAAAAGAAACCTGTTTTTTTGGTTTTTTCTCTACCTGAACAAGAGCGTTTTCTTCCATAGCAGCAAGAATCCTTTTGCGCAAATAAGAAATAGCACATATTTTTATCCCTAAAGACTCTACTCCCAAGGAAGTAAGAACCTGTTCTCTTGGCATAAATAACGGGTATAGCTCATGCAATACTTCTTCGCTAATAGGCTTTTGTCTTGCCACTCTTTCAAAGTCACTACAAGCTTCTCTAGCTCCTTTTTCATTACCTTGAACTACACATAAAGAAAGAAGATACGCTAAAGCAAAGGGATCTTCACTGTATAAATCTCCTGTCCTACTATCTATATCATAGGTATAATATTTCCCTTGAGATAACGTAGGAAGGCGCATAGCAAATACATGAGATAATGCCCCGAATCTCTTTGTTATTTGCTGAGAAAAACCTCCTACCCACTGCCCTCTTGGAACAAGTACCTTACGCCCCCCTCTTTCATTTTCTAAAAGAAGATAAGACATCGCCCCCCCTAAAAGACGGGGAGGTTTTTCAAAACTTTGCGTAGGCGCTATGTAGTATCCAGGAAATAACCTTGTCTTAGCCACAAAAAGACCTTTAAAAGAGCGCTCCACACTAAACTTAATTCCATATTCCTCAATAAAAAATGCAGAAATATGACTAGTTCTAACTACCCCATAGGCTTTGATATTTTCTACATCACAAAATCTTTGTAAGGGGGCTAAGATCTCCCTTACCATTTTTTTATCTAAGGGAATAACCTGTTCACTTTTTTCAGAACTACCCTCATCTACCCTAGAAGCCGATTGTTCTTTAGCCCCCTCATTCTGAAAAATAATCATTCCTGTATTAAAATGGATAGTAAAGTTGCTGCCGAGCACCCACTCATCGTCTACTTCCTGTACCCGGCAGCTTTTTAACTCACTTTGAGAAACTCCTCTTTGCTGCCCAATCTGCCTTACAAAGGCAAGACAAAAAGACTCTTCTTTAAGGGCGTTTAAAAACTTAGGAAGCCATTTGCGATAGGTATTCCACCTATCTGCACTTAAAAGCCACTCTTGTTTTTCTTTACTTATAGCGACGCCAAAGTCAAATAAAAACTCGTCCTGGGTTTCCATTTTCTCAGCTAACTCTTCAAACTCTAAAAAAAACACCTTATGAAAAGAGAAATCTTTAAGGCTTGAAACACATCTTGTAAAATTCGGAAAACAACCTAGATGCTGTGGCGTATACTTTTTTACATATCTTTTTAATATATCGCCGTAATAGTAAAGCCTATACTTTTCCTCCCGTGTGCATGCATACTCATATCTACTAACAGCATCTACTAGCTCAGCTAACGTCTCTCCTATAGCCAACGCCAAAGAGGGATTGCTCTTAAGTTCCATAGATAGATCTTTGTATTTTAAAAGCATTTCCAAATCGTCAATGTCTGTTCTTCTAAAATGCCCATAGGACTCTTCTTCAGATTTATCTTTTCTTGACCCTATCGTATACCCTATACCTGGCCTTTTTGTTTTTTCACGCACTTCAGAGCGGATATAAGCTAGCCTTTGCGTAATTTCTAAAGAACGCTCACACTCTACAAAGCCTGATTGGGACTCCTCTGCCATAAGCTCTGATTGTCCCTTTCCACACACCTCATAAGAGATATCCCATCTTTTAGACGCCCACATACGATGATATCCATGCATAGAGTAGGCTGCAATCGCAGTAACAGGATTAGGGGCACTTATAGAATCGTGCACTACTTCAATGGAATGAAGTGCTGCATCCGCTACAACCTCGAGTGGAGTTGTGACTATTCGAAAAATCCTCTCAAAAGCCCCCGGTGGCGTGAAAAAATCTCCTAGGTAAAGCGTTTCTTTACTCATAGATATGATCTTTTTCTCTACAAAGTCAAAAAGAGATGCGTTATAGAGTAAGACGTAGGCTCTTGGCAAAAAAGAATTTTCTTTATTTAAAAGCGATCTAGCATCTTTCCAAAGAAACTCTATCCACTCTTCTTTAGTATGCCAATTTACTGTAAGCATCGTCTCTTGTACAGCTGCTCCTTGCAGCCTTTTTGTTAGGTAAGAAAGGTTTGCCCCTCTCATATCTTCAAAAAATAGACCGTGCTCTGTCATTTTTTTGATTTCACGGTAAGAAGGCAACTTTTTTAGGTTAACGCCAGGAAAAAAATAGTCCAGGAGTTCTTCGAGCCTTTCTATCTCTGAGGAAACAAAAGTCAAATCCCTTTTCAGCCTAAGCAAAAAATCGGCAGGAGCTATGCAGTAGCCTTCTAAATCAGCTGCAGGACATTTTCTTGCTATCCTCTCGTTAATAGCAAGTAACGTATAATTAGCAAGCCAAAACCCGCCCATAGGAAACTCGTATATATTGCTCTTCTCGGTGTCTTTTATTCCAAGAAAGTTAGAAGTAGTGTTCTTAAATCTTGTTCCGCTATGGACCGAATGATGCAAAGAATTAAGCTCCCATTGAAGCGTAAATAAATTCTCAAGTAGATCTTCATTATAGGCCCCTTCATCCCAAACGCCTGGAACATCTCTTTTAGGAATTTCTAGTGAATTAATCTCTGCAACTAAGTAGTGTAAGCGTTCGTGTTCACTATGAAAAAATTTAGAACACTCTAAAATACTTACTACTTTTTCTACTGGATTCACCTTAGAAAAAAGATCTTGTATCTCCGGTGAGTTAACAAAAACTTCTGAAAATTCTGGACCTGTTTGGGATACATCAGCTAAGCCCTCTGCTTCTTGTTCAAGAGGTGCGCTAAGTTCATAGCTCACCTCTTGCATGCCAAATAAACCCGCCACTTTTTGTCTAACAAACTCCCTTAAAGCACTTGTCCTCGTCCTTATATTTTCTGCTGACTGCTCTGGAAGACAGTAAAGGGCGCCGTGCGCTACATAGGTAATAAGTAGCTTTTGCATCTCTTCTTTAGCTACTTGAACCTTAACTCCGACCCAAGCAGGAAGAAGATATGTAATGATCAAAGACCCTATAGCTGAAAAAGGATAAAGAAGAATACTTTGTAGAAGGGACACAACCTTACGGATGAAAAAATAGACCTTATTTACATAAGGATATCCTTGCCAAAAGATGGGTCTTGGCTCCGCCTTCTTTGTAGAGGATAACACCTTTGCAGATTCTATCTCGTCTAGCGTTTCAAGGCAGACATCCGCATACTTACTTACGTCCTCTCCAAAAGCCCAAGAAAGATGCGACTTCATCCTTTCGATTGCCTCAAAAGATCCATCTTCGCTTTGCAAAGCACTTTTAACACCTTGTAACAAACGGTCTTCCAAAGAAAAAACTTCTTTAGGGTTACGTAGGTAAAAACCTTTAATAGAATGTTCTATCTCTTTTAACCCCCCTTCTATACCTTTTATATCTTGTCGAGATAAAGCGCCTTTATGTGTTTCTAACTCACCTTTTAAGGAAGACTGCATTGCTTCTAAAAGTGTGGCTGTTTTTTCTTTTTCAATGAAAGCCAGACCAAAGTCGTCTTTAATAAGGCCTGCATAAAAGCTCTGAAGCGCCTCTAACTTCATCCGGAACTTAATAAAAGAAGGTCTATAATCGGGATGAATCCGCTTAACCATTTCTACATCGATCTCTCCCTTACCAAGATCTAAAGCCCTTCCATCACAAGAAACATTTGAGTCCCCTTGTAAATAAGCAAAGAGCCCCTTATATATGTTTTTGGGATCTAGGTTACCTTTACTATCTGCAGCTGTCATAAAGCTAATAGAAAGAAGCTTTGTAAAAAACTCTTCGGTTAACCTCTCTTGGCTGATCCCTCTGATTTTTAAAGGCCAGCCGATCTTACCCTCACCCAAATCCTTATGATGTACTAAAGCAGCTCCGGAACTATATACAAAAAGAGTATAGGTTTTATCAGGCTCTAAAGTCCATTCAAGCCATAGCTTACCAGAAGCTAAAGAAGATTTCTCATCTATAAGAGCCAATAAAAAGGGGGAAACCTCCTCTATTAGCTCAAAAACAGGGTCCATTTCTGCATATTTTAGACAAGGAGCTAGATCTTTCTTCAAATCTTTAAAAGCTTGCTCTTGCATTTCTTTAGAGCCAAGCTTTCCTATATATGCCATCCAGTCCTTTACTTCCCGATCTATAACCCAATCAGACAGATTTTCTATAGCCCCCTTTTTAAGCTTGTTTTCTATCCAATTTTTGATACAAGAAGGAAGATACCTTCTCTCTTCCATCTGACGCGAAGAGTCTCTAAAAAGAAAACAGGCTTCTTCATCCGAAGAAATGACTTTAATAACTTCTTCTACATTTTGCCAAATAGCTTCTAAAGAAATTTGAGGGATTTCCACATCCCCATAAGAGGCAAGAAGACCTTCCAGCCTAGATAGTGGATTTTCTATTCCGTAACGACCCGTGTAAAGATATTTTTGTCCGAGAGAAAGTCGCCGTATATTACTTCTAAGCTCCCTTGCAAACTCTGCAAAAACCTCTTCTTTCGGCTTTTTTATCAGCTCAGTTTTAACTTTAGTTATAAACTCTTTTCCTAACGCTACGCTGGCTGTAAAGCGAGCTAACTCCTGCTCGCTGACAGCAGAAAGATACCCAGGGTTTCTGACAAGAAAAGCCTCTAAATAGGCCCTACTTTCCTCGGAAGATCCGAAAATGGCAGCAGCCTCTTTTTCTCCAATAGCACATAGACCCTCAGCAAGAGGAGTACGTAAAAAAGAAAAGGGGTACCCTTCCCGTTCTTCTTCTAGAATAGATGCTTCCACCTTGATAGCTTCTTTTTTAAAAAGGGCTGATTCAGGGTAAGCCCTCCTTTTCATCCAGGAAAGATCGTTTACATTCACACGGGCGTATAGTTTTATCAAAGGACGAATGTTTTCTTCTGTTTTAGGGATAGCTAGCAAAGCATCGCGAATAATCTTTTTGACTCTTTCCGCGCGAACCTTGCCATCTCCTCCCTTTATAAAGGAAACGACCCTTCCCTCGAAAGAATCGGCGGACACGAGGCTACGCCCCCCAAAGGAGACCTCATAAGAGGAAAAAGGCTCTTGCGCAGAGCGAATGATCTTTTCTGCCTCTAAAGGAGTCATCGTTATAGCCACTTATTTACAATAATCAACAAAGATTATACCCAACGATCTCACTTAAAATCAATAGTTAATTTTTTATAAAAAACAATTGTATTTCATAACTCAAATTGATATAATAAGATAAATTAATTTGGAGATTTTATGAATGCTATGGTTATTAGAACTTTTGGAGAAACCTTGGGCTCAGGGATCAATTTTCTGACCAAAAAGGCCCCCTTGACTGTCACAGTAGCCCTTGCCGTGCTATCGCTCACCCCGGCATACAGGATCCCTGCAGCCTTAGCCATGCGAGTAACCTCTCTTTACGTCTCAGGAAGACTTCTAGCTTCTGGAGCTGGAGCTCTAGAGCTTATCAAGATCGCCTCTATCGCTCTTGGGATTATCGGAATATGTGTCGGAGGATCATCCGGATTTTTTCTACTTGCTGGATCCCTTATACTTGACATGGGATTTCAAGCTCAAGCTCTGTCTATATACGGAGAAAAATCACTCGTTAAATCTACACTGTGTTTTGCTGCAAGTGTTACGATGCTTTTAACACTTGGATTATCTTCTCTTCCTATCAATGGAACCTCCCAAGAAAGCATAACGCGTGTGCTCTACACCGTTGCTTTTTGTGTGCAGGCTGCCGCAATTGGCTGTCTAGGTATCGAGCAAATAGCCAACAAACAGCATTCTAATGAAAGCCTTCTTAGTAAAGGCTTTGATGCCCTCTGCTATACAGCGCTAGCAGCTACTGCCTGGACTTCCCTCAAGAATCTTGAATCTCATATGCAAGACCACTATGTCGTGACAGTAGATAAAACAACGGCCCTATATAATAAAAAAGGAAATCTCTTTGCTACACTAGAGCCCGGGAAGCACGACATATATATTCCTATAAATAAGGATGAACGCTTATTTGGAGAAGGGATAGGACGCATCTCTAGAGCCGGCGAAGTTATAGTAGGCTCTCCCTTTCCCATCTACCCCACTATTGCCGAATACGGCGAAATACACCGATTAGAAAATACAGAGTAATTCATTTTACAGGCTTCTCCTAACGCAGCTTTTGCCTAGAAAAAGCACCTACAAAACTTCAATACCTATTCGCAATAAAAAGGGAGCGAAATCTGCTTTTTGATCCGGTGTTAACTCCCCATAAAAAGAGTGACAAAGAGCCACAAATTTGTCTACCTTATGAGAGCCGAGATCAGCTTCAGCATAAGAAACCTCAAAAACACGAGTAGCTACCTGCTTTAACACCTCGAGGACCTGTGTTTTTTGCTGTTCGGAAAAATAAAAATCAGGGTTTATTACTATATCAGCAAGAAGATTATGAGGCAAATACACTTTAGAAGCCCTCTTCATTAGCCTAAGATAACACTCCAAAATAGGAAGTAAACAGGTACTACCTTCTTTATCTACACTATGAAAAACATACTGTGTATCCATAGCTAAAGCAAAAACAACACTAAACCTATCTACCTCCTCCTCTTCCCATATAGACACATCTATTTTCTTAAGGATAACAAGTACACTATTCCAAAGAATAGGTCCTTTAAACAGACGATTCATAAACATGTTAGAATAAGAGTCTGCGATGCTCAAACCCCTGATCTCTGCTATTTTTACGACTAAATCATAAAAAAACTCCTCTTTAAGAAGAGAAGTATTCATTAGATTATTCAAAAATCCGGAAAGAGCCATGTCCACTGCATTTATATTTTCAAAAGCAAGAAAACAAGCTAAAACCTCCGCCACAAATTCCTTCCGAATTTTTTTACAAGGAGTAACAAATGGCACATAATCCGGACACACTGCATACGAGACAAGGAGCAAGCTAGAGACAGCATCAGGGCCTCGAAAACCCTCTGTTTTATCCATAGATTTAGCAATGCGAAGCCCCTTCTCTAAAATACGGACTATTATTTTTTCCTCTAATTTATGTTTATTAAAAACTCCCCAACAGGATTTAAAAAAGCTAAAATAAGGAATCCCTTCTGGAGAATTTGCAAACACAAATTCTACAAGCTTTGAAACACGTTCACGACTTTTAAACCTGTCAGGAATAGGCAACTTATATCTATTTATACCTAACAACTCTAAACCAAGAGATCCCGTAACAAAAGCACGCTCAGGATCCACTCCTTCCTCTTCACAAAGAACAAAGATTGTATTTAATATGCAATCTGTAAGTTCTTTTACTTTTTTATGTGTTTTAATAGTATCAGCTAAAACAGATAAAACACCTAATTCCCTGCTAGCAATCCTAGAATCTTTTGCTGTCTTTTCTAAAAAAAGGCAATATGTCCTTGCTTCTATAGAGCAGTCTAAGCCTTGTAATCCAAGCCTTCTGCGATGGATAGCCTCTAGTAAATTCTGCGCTGTTTGTACATATTGCAGCTCTCCGCTACGAACTAAAAAAGCAATTATTTTACTGCTAATTTTTGCAATCACCGGCTGTGATGTAATAACCTCCACAGTTAACTTCATCATGTTTTGTGCCAATTTCTGTAAAACAGACTCTGCACGAGAAAATTCTTTATTTTTTTCTGAGATGGTTGAGAGTCTTGCTAAACAGTTATCAATACCCTCCCAATTATCCACTCCAAACAGATCTATATCCGGGTGATTATATAGTGATTCTATAAGTAAAAGAATGTGATTAAAAGGCAATTTATCAACTTCTATGGCACCTCGAGAAATTGCCTGAAGACAGCTGAATGCTAAAATTACCTTGGATCCCTCTTGCGAAGAGTCCGGCTCAGCTTTAAAAGGGACAGCTAATACTCCTATGGCTTTAGTTAAAACTTCTAAAGACGGAGCTCTATGCAAAGCAAAGCTTGCTGACTTCACTAAAACACCATACGACTGCGAAGCTTGAAAAAATAAAGAAAGAAAATGACCATGTCCGAGTAAAGAAAAATATTCTGAGCCAGCTCTTTCATCGTTTTCTTGTAAAATTTGTTTCCACTTACCCACAGCATATAAAATAAATAGCCTTTCATACTCTTCTGTTAAAAGCCCATGTTTTGCTAAGCTATTTACCCAGGCTTGTAACAAAGCAGGGGTCCATACATTTATATTCCATCGCTTTTTAAAAAAGTCCTCTTTTAGCAAGCTAGTAATCGTGGGAAACAAATCTCCTGCAGAAAATAAATAGCATTTTTGCGCTAAAATAAAGAGCTCTTCTTCTGTCATATCGGATAAATATACTTTTGCCTGATTTACCGTCTCTATAGGATTGCGCTTTAAAAGATTTTCAAACTCCTCTATAAAAATAGAGCCATATTTTTTCTTTAATTCTAAAGGAAATCTTGTTACAAATTTTGTCATCAAAAGATGTGCGTAATGGATCGATTCTCTAGAAGAAAATGACTCTAAAAATCTTTCCTCTAAAAAATCCACAAAGTTCTCTCCTATAAAGCAAACTAGCTGATACGCCGCTTCAGGCTGTATTATTCGCTTATTAAACAAAGCAACAAGCCCCCCTCGAATTTGCTCTGCATCTACCTCTAAATCCTCCAAACAGCTAGCAAGACGATAGTTTTTCTCCATACGCTGAAAAAGAATTTCCGCATACCTACAAACCGAAGGATCCTTCTGCCTTACCCTATTTTTTGTTAGCTGTTTAAACTCTTCCCCAAAAAAGTACCGATTTTCTAAATGCGTTGCTATAGACTCTACATCATAAAAATGTAAATAGATTGTCCATACAATTTCTACACTACCACACTCCTCTAAAAGAGCAGCTTCTATAGCTTTAGTACATGTATACTCTCCCCTCTTCAAAGCTAAACAAAATGCGGTAATGCGCTCCTCATCGGAAATTAAACCCTGTTGCAGCTTAAAAAAAAGAAGAGACTGTTCTATAGCCTTACGCGCAACAAGCTTATCAAAGACCTCATAAACTGAAGGAGGGAACTCTCTAAAGTGCTTCTTTACCACTTCCCGGCTACTTTCATCCGATGTATTTTGTAAAACAAATACTAAATGCTCTATAGCTGCTGAAATATTCCCTTTTTCTAGTAAAGTAAATAGGAGTAACTGCTCTTCCCAAGATAAGTTTTCTTGAAAAGAAAAATCTGTCAGCAAAGAAACCTCTGCTACAAATTGCGATAAAGCAAGAGGAGGAAAAGAGGAAGACTTTTCTTTGCGATGCAAGGTAAACACATGGGAAGTAAAATGCCGTAGAAGCTGATTCCACGGAGTAGGATTTATCACATAACCCTTAACTGTTTCTACAATAAGGGCAAGTTTTTTCCATGTTATTAAAGGCAAAGAAAACATCTTTAGCTGATAAGTATTTAAAATGGCTTTAATAGCAGAACAGGCAACCTTAGGTTTATTCGCGTTATCACATAGAGGTAGGGCCTTTAAAACCAAAGAAGAAGGATCCCCTTCTAAAGAAAAACATTCTACAGGTAAATTTAGTAAAGAGCGCATAACAAGCTCTTTTTTTTGCATGAAATGTAAGGTGAAAAGAGCCTTTTCCTCCCAAGATAAAAGAGAGAGGTCACATCCACTAAGAGCCTCTTGCAAAGTCAATAAAGAGAAGTCTTCTTTCATAATCTCTTTTAACAAAAGCTGCGCCTTAAGCAAGGAAAATCTTTCCCCGGTAAATCTAACTCCTTTTTCTAGAAGAAGAGGAAAAAGAGAAGGATATAAAAAAACCCATCCTTCAATCACACTTTGAGAAAAGGGTGTTTTTATAGAATAGATACCCCAAAAAAGAGCAAAAGGAAGATCTACACCTACAATAGCCTCCTTCCTATAGCTCATAGTAAGAGAAAAGCTTGTTTGCTTAAATAAGGCCAAAATAGAACAAAGCTCTTCTTCGCTAAGTTTCCTAGGAAGGGGTAGAAGAATATATAAACCTCTTTCTTCGTTATTCATTTTACATTGAAGCCATGGCTCTTGTAGATGCATTTTTACAATAACTTCTGAAGCAAAAAGAGGAATAAGTAGCTGCAAAAGAGCCGGAAGGTGGTGGGGATTAAAAGAGGAGGGGACTATTTGCTGCAAAAAGCTCATCCATATGCTACTTTGCCTTTTTCTTTGCACTAAGTCAAAAAAGTTACTAACAAGCTCGTTATAGTTTTCATTTTTAATAGTATAACTAAATAGCGCATTACAAGAAAAAAAATTCCAATATATCGATTGTACTTCACGTCTTTTTTTCTGCACAAATTGGTTTGTTTCATAAACAAAACCTCTTGGCGCCCTCTCTTCACTTTGAGAACAATAATCACTTATGCGCGGATCTAAACAACTAAACCCATCTGTTATAGCTAATACATACCGCGCCCAACCATATTTGATAATAAACTTAAGATTTTGCACATCTAAAATGCGGTTTCGTATTTTATCAATAACTGCTAAAATAGGGCCCTGACTTGAATATAAATGGAATTGATGAGGCGCAATCGTTCCTAAAGTCGAATCAAAACGGTTTATAGGGATAAATAAAGAATCTATGTTCATGACAGAAGGAATATCTGCTACGTTTCTAGTAACAATAACAGAAATTTCAAAAGGCAAATGCCCCTCCACTCCCATTAAAGTGCACCCTTGAAAACTGTAAGTTCCCTTAGTAACCGGCTTAAAGCATACTACCCCCAAATCCTGAAGACTTCTTTCTTCCTCAGAAGAATCTACTGAAAGCAGTTCATTTAAAGTTACACACAAAACCTTCCACGTACAAAAACGCAACCCGGCAGATTCACCTTGCCCACCTTCTAAAATGATTTTAAAGTCTATATCATTTATAAACTCCAGACGGGTAGCAAATAAATCTGTTAAGCGACTTCCCAAAAGATAAGCTCCGCTTAAAGGAAGACGAGCTTCTTGCAGCTTGCGAAGAAAAAGAATGACTATATTATCTACTCGTATAGAGCGAGAAGATCTTAGGTTAACCTGATTATGAAAAACAGGAGCTAATTCTTGGCTTAAAACCTCCTTATAGGAAGAAACTCCACTCATAAAACCAGACATCCTCTCTTAAAAAGACAATTCAACACGCTAATTTACAATTACTTATTAAATAAAAAATAATAATGCAAATTATTATGTGTTATTTTTATTTAAAGTCAATCCAATTATCATTCAATAAAATCTGTGAAAATAAATTTTTTCTATATCTCTTGCGTTATTAATATTTTTAATTCTTTAAGTTTTATTTACATTTTGTTAAAATAGCCTTTAAACAACATAATTTTTTAGTCGGGAATTACTATGATTTTTTCTTCGGTAATAGGTGGCATTAGTCAATTTTCTTTAAACGGAGCTATGGTAGCTCAACAGTTAGATGAAAAACAAACGGTCCAAGTAGCTAGAATCCTATTTTCTCGAGAAATTGTTTTAATCAGCCTACTATACAGCATGAATTACACTATTCCTGTTGTGGGATTTATAGGCATATCTGCAGGCGTTTGCAAACTATTTATTTTAAAACTGAAAGATTTTCTAGAAGTCCCTTCTCAAAATGATACTCCCTCCCTAAAAGGACGCTTAGTAAAAACCATACTTGTCCCCGTAAATAAAATAGAAAGCGTTCTAGATGCAGGGCTAAACCAAGCAGATACTTTTTGCAATGCCGCCTGTTTAATAACCTACGTAGTTTTAATCATTTTAGGACACCCTCTAGCTGGAGCTATAGGGCTTACTTCGATAGCTCTCATCGAATTAAAAAAAAGAGGACTGCTTTTTTCTCATTTAGATCGCTTATTACTTAGCATCGGAAGTCTTTGCAACTTATCGATGGTCCTATTAACACCTATCAATATTTTCTTGAAAGGGTACGCGCTTATCGATGAAATCAACGCTGCAACGCAAAATAACGCTGTCCTTGAAGCTCTATCCCCTATCACAGGGAATCTTTCTCCAGGATCTCATATAATTGCCGAAGAAAAAAAACTAAAATTGGAAAGTTTCCAAACCAAGGAAATGGCTCGATTCCTAGAAGAGCAAATGAAATTGTTTATAGAAGAGCACTTCGAAATCTTCTCTGAAAAGACGTCACATGAATTCAAACAACTCCACTTGAAGGGGTTTTCAGAAGACTCAATCTCTGATTTTATAACGAAATTAATAAAAAGCCTCTCAGAAGAACAAATAACCTTCTTCCTACAAAATCACCAAAAGAGCTTCATCAAAAAACTCATCAAAGGCTCTTCAAAAGAACAAATAAGCTCTTTTATAGAAAAGCACATAAGTGACTCGTCAAAAGAACAAAAAAAAATGTGGCTAGAGAACTATCTATCACAATTTTCAACTAAAACAATGAGCCCTTTTATCAGCAAACACACACAAAGTTGGGCAGAAACAGAAAAAAAAATAAGCCCGATAAGATCTTTATCAACACAGCAAATGAAAAGCCTCTCTCCGCAAGCAATAGATTCCTTCGAAAAAAGGCAAATGAGCGGCTTCATAAAAAATCAAATAGGCAACTTTGCAGAAGAAGAAATAATTCCCCTTCTGCAAGCGGGTATAAAAGATTGGCCGGAAGAGCAGAGGAGAATCTTTCTAGAAGAGCAAATAGAGAGCTTCTCTCCTGCCGATATAGAAAGCTTCATAAAAAGCCATCCGGCAAGCCATGAAAAAAATCATATAAACAGCTTCCTAGAAGAACAGCTAACTCTCTTTATCAAGGAAAAAATAAAAGATTTTAGAGAAACAAAATTAAGAGCTCTAACAGCATCAGGACTCGAGGATCACTTCACTCTTAATAAAACCTCAATTCACGCCTTTAGCCTAAAAACGCTTCTATCCCCGGAAATGGAGGCAAAAGCAACCCGCATTTCTGCGGAAGAAGCTTATAACACCTTAAATGCCATTCGAGAATCACATGAAATTCCTGAAGAAGACAATCATGGATGGAATCAATTAAAAGACGCGCTACTATCTCAGACTGTATCTGATAAAACGCCTCCTAATTTCCCTTTTTTCCTTAAGCTAGTCAAAGCCATGTGTTTGTCTATAAATGAGGAACCTGACGAAGTAAAACAAAAACAAAACCTAGAGTCTTTAATACAAATTTGTAACAACTGTATTGAAGGATGGACAAGGGAAGTCGAAATCCTCGTATCTCCAGATTCTAGCAATATAAAAAGCTATGTCCATAGACGTCTTGCAGAGTATAGAGATGGTTTAATGGAAGATGAGCTTCGCTCTATAGAACGTAGTAACCCCGGATTTTTCAAAGGCATGGGAGAAATCAATAACGTACACCTTCACGACGAATTAAGCTCGTGGCTGTGGCACGACTGGAGATCTTTCCGCGGAGAAACGCACATTTCTATTTGGGGAAGAGGCCTTGTTACTGCTTACGCCCAGTCTATCAAAGAAGAGTACGTAGGAAAACCTCTTAAAGAACTCTTTTTATTTCACTGCAATGTAAAAAATATGGTAGCTAAAATTGGATACTTAACCCTAAGAAATCTGCCAGAAAAAACAAAGGCTCACTATACAAAAGAAAATATACACACATTCATTCGCGATCAAATTGCTCATGGACTAATCCCCTGGAATCTTATAGAAAACTGGTTAAGCTCCTTAGGATCTTCAACAGAATCCGAAGAGGCCCTTTTATCAGATATCCTTTACGACTCTACGAACCCTGAAATAAAATGGAAAAGTAAATACAACCCAAAATGGGTAACCGAGGTAGAGGCTTTTGAAAAAATAGATAACACGCCTGAAAGAAAAAAGAAACGCTTCTTAACTGACGAGGGAGTGACCCTACTCCTTTGGGATCTTGGGATCATCGAGCCTACTGTTCTCTAAAATTACAATACAGGGTCTTCTTTCTCTATTTTCTGCTTTTTGCAGGCAGGTCCCTCTATAATAGAAAAAAAAGGATGAGTGAGAAGATTTACCGGAATGCCTCTTTCTTCTTGGTTTATCCTTAAGCCTCTTTGTATCAAGTCCAGAAAGATTCCGGCTTCCTCCTCGTCTCCTGCTCGACTTTTTTCACGCACCGTCACCTCTAAGGGTTTCACTGGAGCCCATTTAGTATATGCCTTTTGGAATAGGACTCTGACAGGAGGAAGAAAGCTCTCTACATCCTCAGGAGAAAATTCTCTTTTTGCATAATGCAGCTGGACAGCAAACATATCGCATTCAGACGTCTGCCAAAAAATTCCCCTGCCTATAGCTAGTTCAGCAATAATAACAGCCACGCCCCAAACATCAATAGGATAAGAATAAGACTTTCTTAAAATCACTTCTGGGCTTCTATAATATATTGTCTGTACAGGGAAAAACCGATCTCTTTCTTCTGCAAAAAAAGAAAGTCCAAAATCAGTAAACTTAACAACCTCTTCGTTTTCAGATAGAAGAATATTTTCCGGTTTAATATCAGCGTGAACAATTCCTTTTTCTGTAAAAAAATCCAGACCCTCTAAAAGCTGCCGAGCAAATTGCCTTACTTTGTTTAAAGAAAGAGCTCCCTCTTTTTTTATATAACACCCTAAATCCAATTTTTCTCTAGCAAATATTAGTCCCTCAGGTCTTTGATTCGGAGTCCAAAAACCAAAACAAGTGACAACGTGAGACCTTTCTCCTTGTCCAAGAGATAAGAAAGTCGCTATGTGTTCTTCCTTATACATTTGAGATCCACCGTGGATAATTTTTTTTACAACAAGAGCAGCACCTGAGTCACTAAAAGCCTCTAAAACAAGCCCAAACTTTCCCTCAAAAAGAATTTTACTCGCACAAGTCACAGGTCCGCAAAGACTCAATATCCCTCCGCAAATAATATAATATAAATTATATTTTACAATAGATAACAATTTAAATCAACTTTAAATCTATGCATTTTGCAATAAAAAATAACAAAAAAATATTAAATCAAATAAAACAATAGATTCAATAATTTACAGAAGATATTTCCACAAAAATCCCTTGCTTCCATAAGATTCTACTTCAAAGCAAAAACATTTAAGAATACCTAAAAAAATTCAAATTATAGTAATTTTCAACGGAAGGCAGCTTGGCCTTCCGTTTATCGAGCGCTATTTTTCCTACTCTTATGATTTTATTCACCTAGACCTTTGCTATTTACTAAGATACAAGAGGTCAAATGCCACCTATTTCTTAAGCAGAAATTGTATCCACAGAAATCATAATGGATAGCACCATAATCACAACAAGGGATACTCGAAACATCTGACGAGCCCAAAGCTTATCATCACTAGCTTTAAAACCTTTTATAGAAAGACCAAGCCAAGCTAAAGAAGTTATAACAGCAAATAACAAATACCAATATCCCGTATAACCAAAAGCTGTAAAAGCAAATAAAGTGGCTATAAAAAGAATAACATAAGAAATCATGTGTACTTTAGTAGTAAAAGAGCCCTTTTTAATAGGGAAAACAGGGATTGCTGCTGCTAGATAGTCATCTTGTCGATACATGGCGATTGCATAAAAATGCGGCATTTGCCAAAGCACTAGGATGACAAAAAGTAGAACAGCTCCTAAATCAATCTGATTACTTACTGCGCAATATCCCATTAAAGGAGGAACAGCCCCGGCTACACTGCCAACAAGAGTCCCGTAAGTAGAACGATATTTCCAAATGCTATACATAACTACATACATAAAAAAGCCGGCAAGAGATATTCCCACTGTGAGTAAATTCGTATATTCTAATAAAACTGCAGTCCCAGCTAAAAATAAAATAGAAGCAAAAAATAGAGCTTTGGGTAAAGAAATCATCCCGGTTACAAGAGCTCGATTTTTGGTCCTTTCCATCTTTTCATCGTGATGGCGATCAGTGTAGTTATTAAACACGCAGGCAGAAGCCATAATACATGCAATGCCAAGCAATACCCAAAGAAATAAAGCACCGTTAATGGCCCCCTTAGAGGCTAAGATAAACCCTGCTGCAGTAGTAATTATATTACCCATAATAATGCCAGGTTTAGTCAACATATAATATGTTTTAATCACAAAAAACTCCTGTTTTTTTATTAATTAGTAAAATCACATTTCCATATTATATTCTAAGTGCGCCATAATCCATAAGGAACCTAATACAACAATTAGAAGTATAGATAACATAAAAAGAAATGTCATCGTATTCCAGTGAGGCTTTTTCTCTTTGCCAAGATGCAAAAAAAGCACCAGCTGAACTAGGGCTTGAATAACAGCAAGCCCCATAATTACACTGAATAATACACCGGGAGAAAATGTTTTTAAGACAACAAAAAAATACGCTCCAAGTGTAAGTACTATAGAGAGCACAAATCCCAATACATAAGATTTCAAAGGAGATTTAGTAGAGTTTTCCATGTTATATAGCTCCCATTAGGTACACAATTGTAAATATAAAAATCCATACTACATCTAAAAAATGCCAAAACAAACTAAAGCAGGCAAGTCGTCTAACAACTTCCGCGGTAAATCCTTTCAACGCGATAAAAACCGCTAAAACTACAAGCCAAAATAGACCTACAGTAATATGACAACCATGCGTGGCAACAAGAGTAAAAAAAGAAGACAGAAAAGCGCTTTTATCAAATCCATTTCCGCTATGGATAAGCTCTGCAAACTCCTTAAGCTCCATACCTAAAAAGGCGATCCCAAGTAAAAATGTCACAAACAGCCAAACTAAACTCTTCCCTTTTTCCTTCTGATCTGCAGCTAAAACTGCCAGTCCACAAGTAAAACTACTTACAAGTAGAATCAAAGTTTCTATTAATGCATAGGAAGAGCTAAATATTTTACCTGCTGGAAGTCCTCCATAAGTATTTTTATGCAAAACACCAAATACCGCAAAAAGACAGGAAAACAAAATACAATCGCTCATTAGATACACCCAAAAACCAAGAACGGTCTTTTCATGTACTTCTTGCTCTAAGTGCCCGTGACTACCCGCACTATTTCCCTTTTGCTCTATCATAAAGAAACCTTCCCTTTTGCATTATTTATCGCATCCAATTTTTCCATCTCCAAAGCAGAAATATGATCTTCTATATTTGTATCAGCAAAACGCATAAGTAAAGAAACAATCACACCAATAAAACCTAAAATAGCAAGCCACATGATATGCCAAGTAAGACCAAAACCTACAAGAAAGCTAAATCCTCCAATAAGCAGTCCTATATGGCTATTTTTAGGCATATGAACATCTTCAAAAATAGGTTTTTCTCGAGGTGCTTTATTTTGCTTTAGCGTCCAAAAAGGATCTCGATCCTGGACAACAGGTGTTACTGCAAAATTATAAAAAGGTGGCGGCGATGTCGTCATCCATTCTAAAGTTCTTCCATCCCAAGGATCTCCATTAACATCTTTATTCTCCTTGCGATTTTTAATGCTAACAAGAATTTGAAGCAATTGAAAACCTACTCCACACCCTATACAAACGACTCCTACAGCAGCAACTAAAAACAGAGGATGCCATCCTAAAGATGCGTCGTAATGATCTAAACGTCTTGTCGCTCCCATAAGCCCTAATAAATATAAAGGCATAAAAGCCAAAAGAAACCCTATAAACCAAGACCCGAAAGCCCACTTACCCCATCTTTCATCTAGTTTAAATCCAGTAAATTTCGGGAACCAGTAGGTGATACCAGAAAAAAAGCCAAATACAACGCCGCCAATTACCATAGAGTGAAAGTGCGCTATTAAAAATAAGCTGTTATGCGTCTGAAAATCTACAGGAGCAACGGACATAAGCATCCCCGTCATACCACCTGTTGTAAAAATCACTACAAACCCTAAAAACCATAAAACAGGAGTAGTAAATTCAACACGTCCCCGGCACATAGTAAAGAGCCAATTAAATATCTTTACTCCCGTTGGAATAGCTATAAGCATAGTCATAAACCCAAAGAAAGCATTCACATCGGCTCCGGCTCCCATGGTGAAAAAATGATGAAGCCAAACGATAAAAGACAGTAAGGTAATAACAGCCATAGCCCAAACCATAGATACATAACCAAACAACCGTTTTTTGGAGAAAGTAGCCACCACCTCAGAAAAAATCCCAAAAACAGGAAGAATCAAAATATACACTTCAGGATGCCCCCATGCCCAAATTAAATTAATATACATCATAGGGTTACCTCCAAAATCAGAAGTAAAAAAATGCATATCCAAATATCTATCTAAAGTAAGCAGGCCAAGTGTTGCGGTAAGTATGGGAAAAGCAAATATAATAAGAATAAGGCTGGTAAAACAGCCCCAAACAAATAAAGGCATCTTCATCAAAGTCATGCCAGGGCAGCGCATTTTTAAAATAGTAATTAAAAAATTAACCCCAGACATTAAACTCCCTACACCAGCAATCTGCACGCTCCATATCCAATAGTCCGTTCCCTCCCCCGGACTATACTTTAACCCTGAAAGAGGGGGATAACCAACCCAACCGGCTATAGAAAAATCTCCTATAATCATAGAAACCATAAGGAGAGCAGATCCGACAAAAAATAGGTAAAAACCAATCGAATTTAAAAAAGGAAAAGCTACATCCCTTGCCCCAATTTGCAAAGGAATAATTAAATTCATTAGCCCAAACATAAATCCCATTGCGACAAAAAAGATCATGGTGGTTCCATGAGCTGTAAATATCTGCTGAAAATGATCTGCTGTAAGTATTCCGTGAGAGGAGCCAACAGCAAGGGCTTGCTGCGCTCTCATTAAAGCTGCATCAGAAAAACCTTTAAATAGCATTACAGCTGAAACAACGCAATACATGATACCAATTTTCTTAGGGTCCAGTGAAGTTAAGTATTCTGTCCACAGCCATTTCCAACGTTTAAAATAAAATAAAAGACCTGCTATAGCGAGACCAGAAAGCAGCATCATGAAAACGCCACCCATCTGCACTGCATCATGTTTAAAAGCATCTAGTGTTAATTGTCCAAACATCCCATCTCCTTTTCCCTACTTGGCGCCATGTATTTCATGATAATTTGATCATAAAGAGTTTCTTCTTGTAATACGTAAACTTCTTCCGGATTGTTCTCACTAGGAGCAACGAGTTTATTATATTCTTCTAGTGTAAGCTTATTGGGAGACACTTTTGCAGACTCAACCCAAGCTGCAAAATCTTCTTCTGAAGTCGCTTTTGTCAGAAAATTCATTCCGGCAAAGCCGACTCCACTTATATTAGCTGAGGTTCCATAAAAAACGCCTACTTCATCAGCTATAAGATGAAGCTTAGTGCTCATCCCCGCCATAGCATAAATCTGCCCCCCTAACTGAGGAATCCAAAAAGAATTCATAGGAGCATCTGAAGTGATAGAAAAATTAATGGGTGTTTTCTCGGGAATCTGTAAAACGTTAACTGTAGCAACCCCCTGCTCTGGATAGATAAAAAGCCATTTCCACTGCAAAGCCACAACTTGAACTGTTAAAGGCTTTTTAGTGCTATCTAAAGGTCTAAAAGGATCTAACTCAACACATCCTTTCCATGTAATAACTCCCATAATAAGTACTATTATACAAGGAAGTCCCCACCAAATACCTTCCGCAAGCAAATTACTATCCCAGTCCGGTCTATATTTGCCTTTAGGGTTGCTAGCTCGATATTTCCAAATCACAATCCCTGCAAGGATAAATACGGGAACAACGACAATAAGCATAAGTAGTGTCATAAGAATCATCAAATTTTTTTCTTTCAATCCTATTATCCCCTTAGGATTAAGTACAATAATCTCATGACTTTGCAAAAATACAACTAAGAGCAAGCTAACAAGTAAAAAGCAAAAAGCTAAAAATAAAATCCGATACTTCTTCATAAATTTCCTTCGTAAAAAGATCCCGTTATAGGGTGTCATCTTAGCGGCAGAGTATAAAAGGATCTTTTGAAGGTCAAGTTTTTTCTTCTTCCTTTTAAAAATCCCCTCATTTCACCTATGCTTAGCACTAAACTCTACCTAAGGAGCCTTTCATGTTTCCCGTTATAGACTTGCACTGCGATTTGCTTAGTTTTCTAGCAGAATCTCCGTTAAGAACTATAGATGACCCCTTATCTAAGGCTTCCTACCCACAAATGAAACAGGGGGGGGTATCCCTACAAGCCCTAGCTATTTTCACTAAAAGCACAAAGGGCTCTTTAGCTGAAGGAAATAAACAGATACAAGTCTTTTTAGATCTTCTAAAAAACCAACCCACTCGCTATCAACTATGGGAGCCAAAAAATCCCGTTACAATAACCTCCCCTATCTCCATAGTTCCAGCCTTTGAAAATGCTTACGGCTTTGCAGAAGACGGTGAACCTATAGAAAAGGGATTAGCACATTTAGATAACTTACTAAGAATCCTAAAACGCATCCTATACATCAGTCTTACCTGGGATGGAGAAAACCGCTTCGGGGGAGGCAATGGCAGTAAAAAAGGACTTAAAGAAGATGGAATGAGAATCCTAGAATGGATGAGTGAAAAAAAAATAGCCATAGACCTGAGCCATACGTCTGACTTTTTAGCTGATGATATTTTCAACTATATGAACAAAAAAAGCCTACAAATCCCCGTGATGGCAAGTCACTCTAATGCAAGAGCTGTAACAAATAAAGAGCGTAACCTTCCTGACTCCATTATCAAAGAGATTTTCAAACGCAAAGGACTTATAGGTCTTAACTTATTTTCTCCCTTTGTAGGAAAAGAAGCTAAAGAGATCGTCTCTCATGTAGCACACTTCTTAGATCTTGGAGGAGAAAACAACCTTTGCTTTGGAGCTGATTTCTTTCCCGAGCTAGACTTTGCTTACCTCAAAAATAAATACCAGATTACTTCATGCTTTTTTCCTGAACTAGCAGACGCCTCTTGTTATGGAAAGACGCTTGCCCTCATACAAAAGACCCTATCTTTACATGAAAAGCAAATAGAGAAAATTTCTCATAAAAACTTTGAAAATGCCATGGGAGCTCTTTATTTGTAAAATACAGGAAATAATCCTGCATAAAAAAGCTGTTATTGATCCGATTTCCTCTAGTCACCGCTAAGTAAGTGTCTGACCAACTCGCCTTTTCCAAGATAAAATAAATAAAATATTAGCTGCAATCGCGCGACTTTTAGCACACTGAGAAGCAACTATCCGCAGAAAAACATCCTGTCCCTCTAGGAAAAATATTAAAAAAAATATTTCTCTTTTTATAAAATCATCAGATTCTTATAATGTCCGCATCTGCTTATATGGCGGTCGTAGCTCAGTTGGTAGAGCGTTGGATTGTGGTTCCAAATGTCGCGGGTTCGAGCCCCGTCGATCGCCCATTTTTAAGGATATTCCGTTAAAAAGTTCCCCACCTTAATTCCTTCTTATGGTAGAGTGAAATAAAACCGGTAAGAAAGTAAAATGTCTTATATTCAATCTATTATCTTAGGTATTACTCAGGCTCTTACGGAGTTTCTTCCTGTAAGCTCCTCTGCTCATTTAAAAATTGCTAAGCACTTTTTAGGAATGGAACAAGAAGGTGTACTTTTAGATCTTAGCTGCCACCTTGGAACTCTCATAGCTCTTCTTCTATTCCTCCGTAAAGACATCTATGCTCTTTTACAAAAACCTAAAAGCCTATACCTCCTATTTATTGCCCTCATTCCCCTTCCTCCGCTCTATCTACTATTAAAACCTTTAAGAGAGTGGGCTTCTAATACGCACCTTTTAGGACTATGCTTAATAGGAACCTCTTTCATTCTTTTTGCAGGGCAGTTTTTCTCTTTAATCAATGCAAAAAAAGAAAAAACTCCTCCTAAAAAGGCAAGAGAAGCTCTTATGATAGGAGCCATGCAGTCTGTTGCTTTAATTCCAGGGATCTCTAGAAGTGCTTCTACAATTTCTTGCGCTAGAGTCCTAGGGTGGAATATAAAAGATGCTGTGCGGTTTTCCTTCCTCCTATCCATCCCGACAGTTCTTGGAGGAAACTTGCTCGAATTGCTAAAAGCAGTGACAAGCGCAGATATAAAAGCAAACCTTCCTATACTGCCTTTACTCGTAGCCTTTACCACTTCTTTTTTTTTAGGAACGCTACTTGTTAAAAAAGCCATCGGATGGCTCGAAAAAGGCAATTTAAAGCCCTGTGCCTGGTACTGCCTTGCGCTGGGAATCACAACAACCCTATACTTCAACTTATAAACCTATGGCTAAAAACAAAGAACTTTCCAAAGATGCGGCACAAAAAATAACTCACCCAGAAGCTAAAGGGCTAATTTTAATAGCTGGAGCTTTTTTTTTAATCCTCTGCCTTTTTAGCTTTAACCAAGCTAGCCATGCTAGTAACTGGCTTGGGCTTATCGGATATGGCATCGCCTTTAGCCTCTTTTACCTATTTGGATTAACTTCTTTTCTTGCCGTTGGATTTTTATTTTGGGCAGGCTGGAACCTCCTTACCAAAGGAAAAATTGATAATTTTCGCATGAAAACCATCTATTTTTCTCTATTTCTTATCTCCAGCTGCGTTTTACTTAACCTTCTAAGCGAAGTTGGCTGCCCTATTCCCCTTGCCAAGAAAATCTATAGCCAATCATTCTTTTTTGAAGAGCCTTATCCTCATCGATATACAAGGTACAATGCAGGAGGCGTTCCCCTATATTTTCTCTACAAAGATATCCCTTCTTTCAACCTAGAAAAAATGCTTAGCAACGTCGGAATAGCAATTACTTTTTCCATTACTCTTATTACTTCTTTTCTGCTCTTCACACAAATCCAGCTCTTTCCTCTAGTGCAAAGAGCTCTTGCTAAATATGCTGGTTGGAAAGAATCTCGCGAGGTCAAAGCTTCTTTAGCTTTGGAGGGAGTCGAAGACTTTATGCCCTCTAATAATGAAAAAAATAGCTCCCTGGAAGATTCTCTGGAAAGATTACTGCCAAAACCCTTCTATAAACCAACACTGAAGTTAGCCTCACCCAAAGAGCAAGAGTCTCCTGTAAAAATGGCAATCGTGCAGCCTACAAACAAAAAGCAAGAAGAGGAAACTCCCCCTCTTGCCAAACTTCTCTCTAAAAGAGACTCAGCACTTATAGCACAAAAAATCTACAATGGGGATTATAAAGACTACGCACTTCCCCCTGCCTCCCTCCTTGTCACTCCTAAAAAAGTAGATCAACCTTCTTTAAAAAAAGAACTTAAACGGCAAGCTGAAATCTTAGAAGAAACATTAATGAGCTTCGGTATTGAAGCTAAGGTGGGAGAAATTCACTGCGGCCCTACCATTACTTCTTTTGAGGTCCACCCGGCTATTGGAGTTAAAGTACAAAAAATCACAGCACTAGAAAATGACATTGCACTGAACCTACAAGCTAGATCTCTTCGCATTATTGCCCCCATACCTGGAAAAGCAGCCGTTGGCGTAGAGATCCCCTCTCTCTTCCCCCAAGAAGTGAGTTTTAAAGAAATGCTAACAAGCTATCAGCATCAAGGCAAAAAGTTACATATCCCCGTACTACTTGGCAAGACTGTAAGTGGAGAGCACCTTCTATCTGACCTAGCAAAAATGCCACACTGCATTATTGCAGGGGCTACAGGATCCGGAAAGTCCGTTTGTATTAATACCCTTGTTATGTCTATTGTCATGAATGCTAAACCTGACGAAATCAAACTCCTCTTAGTAGATCCTAAAAAAGTAGAGTTAACAGGGTACACGAATCTACCTCACTTATTAGCTCCTGTTATTACAGAGCCTCATGGAGCCTATGCAGCTCTTAGCTGGCTTGTTAAAGAAATGACAACACGCTATGACATTCTAAGACAACTAGGCCTCCGTAATATCCACGCCTTTAATAACCGCAACCCCAATAAAGAGCTCGAGGCTTCTTTAACCACACCGATTCCAGATAGAATGTTCTCGATAGTAGCTATCATTGACGAATTTGCCGACCTTATGATGGTTTCTAGCTCTGATCTAGAGACTCCAATAGCCCGTATAGCTCAGATGGCTAGAGCCGTTGGCATCCACCTTGTCTTAGCAACACAAAGGCCTTCAAGAGAGGTTATCACAGGCCTTATCAAAGCTAACTTCCCTACAAGGATTGCCTTTAAAGTAGCTAGCCGTGTTAACTCACAAATTATTCTTGATGAAAGTGGGGCAGACTCCCTTCTTGGAAATGGAGACATGTTATTTTTACCACCAGGAAGCTCTCAACTCATTAGAGCTCAGGGTGTATTTATTAGCGACGAGGAAATCAATAGGGTCATTTCCTTTATTTGCAACCAAGCACCGCCTAACTATCTCATTGCTTCATTCGATGCGATGAAAAAAGAAGATATTACAGGAGAAAGCAGCAGCGAATCGCCTAAAGACAGCCTTTACGAGCAAGCCCTAGCTATCGTTATAGAGACAAAAACAGCCTCCACTACCTTTTTACAGCGTAAGTTAAAAATAGGATACGCAAGAGCTGCTTCTTTGATGGACGAGCTAGAAAGTAAAGGAGTGATCGGAGAACAGGACGGCAGCAGAGCTAGAAGAGTACTTATTTCAGATAGTGGAGCTAAAAAACCCCCGGCGGATGAAGATTATGAAATTTTTTAAAAAACGCGCGTTAGAAAAAAGATTTCGCCTATATTTAAAAATCATAGCTTATTTACTTACTATAATTAGCTTGTCATGTCTTATTTATGAATTCGTTATCTTAGAACTCCCCGTAGAACACCCCCATCCCAAAGACACCTTTAATTTTTTTATTCTGTTTGCCCTTTTTGGAGCTGTTGCTTTCCTATGCTTTGCAAAAGCTCGAGAAAAAAAATAAAATCTCCTTGAGTTATATATATAAATTTGACAGCCTGCTCCTAAGAAGTAAAAAATTGGAACTTACTATATATGGCACCTTCCAGTAAAAAAAAAATCCTTATTGCAGATAGTTCTAAAGAGTTCCTTTCTGCTATAAAAAAACATGCGAAAGCAAAAGCTTTTCAGATAAAGACAACAACAGAGGGCACTGACTGCCTTAAGAAAATTCCAATATTTCAGCCAGACCTAATCATTACAGAATTTATGCTACCCGGCGCTCATGGAATAGAAATACTAAATAGCGCCAAACACTCCTCTTTACTTGGAAAAACAGGAGTTATTTTAACTTGCTACCATACGATGTATCAGAACTACAACTCAGCTATTCGCCGTGGAGCTAATTATATTGCAGAAAAGCCCATTACCCCAGAAAGGCTCTTCGCTCTTATTTCCTGTTTTTTTGCAGGAGATCTACGACCTGAGCCCTTTCCTAGAAAACAAAAAAAATTAGGTCATATAGAAGCTACTTCAGAAAAAAACTTAGCATCTTGTTACCTAAAATTCTGGGGAACCCGGGGCTCTAACCCTGTTGCCGGACCTAACTATGTTCGTTTTGGGGGTAATACCCCCTGCTTAGAAATACGCCATGACAAGGATCTACTTATCATAGATGCCGGATCCGGGATTAGAGACCTTGGCCAAACGTTAGCAAATCATGAAGGACCATCCTTCGATATATTACTCAGCCATACTCACTGGGATCATCTGCTAGGATTTCCTTTCTTTACTCCTATCCATAAATCGAATAAGGAAATCCATATCTTTGCGCCTATAGGCTTTGAAAAAACCACAAAACAACTCTTTGAAGACATGCTGGCCTACGCCTACTTCCCCGTATCTTTTGATGATATTGAATCTAAAATGAGCTTTAAAGATCTTCGTGATCATGAAGATCTTTCTTTTGGAAAAATTAAAGTATCAATGCACTATGCATTCCACCCAGGGCCAACGCTCTGCTTTAAAATACACATAAAAAATAAAATAATTGGTTATGTAACAGATAATGAATTTCTACTAGGATGCCATCTTACCTTGGAAGAGCTAAGCCAAAAAAAACACGAAGCTCTATTTACTCCCTATAACTCCCTCATCCAATTTCTTACAGGATGTGATATCCTCATCCACGAAGCGCAGTATTTCCCTAAAGAGTATCTCTCTCGTGAAGGGTGGGGACATTCTTCTATTGATAACGCTTCTTTCCTTATAAAAAAAGCTAAGATAACCCACTGGATCATCACTCACCATGATCCTCGACATACAGATGATATTCTTCTTGAAAAGCAGCAACTACATATGGCTGCTTTAGAAAAAATTAAACATAAATGCGTTGTACAATTAGCCTATGACGGGATGATACTCCCTATTGTATAGCTTCTACCCTGCGTGTATTTTGAAAAATCACACGAGCTAGCTCATCTAAAAAGATCGCTATCTGCTCATCTTCCTTAGCAACAGGACCCACTGTATCAAAAGTAAAGTCACCCTTTTTTGCCGTAAGAGTCCTTACAACTAAATCTTGCCTTTCTATATAAGGAGCGTTAGTAACAGCTAAATACCTCCCAAAAGGGGGGGCACTTTCTAACCAAGCAATAACCGTATCATCCGTTGTAGGACGAATCACAACACCGCCTTCTTTTTTCATAGGGACGCTAATAAAATGTACTTGAATACTATCTTTCATATCTTTAGGAACCTCAGGTCTTTCAAAGAGCACCCGGACCATAGCACTTTCCGTTTCTGCCTCTATCTTGAACGTCTGTCCTTGTAAAAAAACATTCCCCGTTTCTTTTTCCAGATTTACAGGACGCTGTCCAGTTAAAAAATATAGATGGGTAAAGCGCACTCCTTTTTTCCAGGCTTCAATAAGATAATCAAATCGCAAGCACATCCCAGGTAAAAGAGAGCCGTAAACGATAGCTCCCTCATAGGAAATAAAACTAGGCAATCTCGCTTCTATAAGCCCTAAATCTTGTAATAACGGCCGGATTTTAGGCTTTAGCTCTTCAAATCTATCTACCTGTTTTGTCCACCTCTCTCCCTGTCTTAAAAGATGGGACTGAGCCCAGTTATTTACCTCTAAAAGGGTCGTTTCTGGCTTTGTGATATCTTTCATACCAAGAAGATCTAAAACTTTAATTAATTTTGTTCTTGGTTTTTTATTTTCATCGAAAAAAGTATAAGAATACCCTTTATGGAGGACTGCGCTCTCTAGTGACTCTATAAGCCTTACAAGCTCTTCACTTGGCTCTTGACAACTCCGAGCTAAACCTAAGGCTTTTACATAGTCCCCTGCTTTCTCGTAAGCATAAATTGTCTGTAAGTTAGACTCCATGCATTTCCCGTGCAAATTTAAGCAGAAAATTATGACTACAAGCATAAAAAAAACTATTTTACCACTCATAACAAATCCTTATTTAAAAATAAACAGGCTGGCTAATTTCACTTTGAGAAGCGATAGAAATACTCACGGTTTTATTTTGACTCTCCAAAAGCTGCCTTACAATTTTAAGAGCTTGCGCTGGACTATTACATTCTGAAGATAGATGGGCTAAATAGACATGTTTCAACTGATCGTGGTGCACCATGGAGAGAATAGAAGCGGACTCTTCATTAGATAAGTGTCCTTGACGGCTCAAAACTCTTTGTTTATACACCATAGGACGTGACGAAGCGTGGACCATAGAAGGCTCATGATTAGCTTCAAGATAGAGGTAGTCACACTCTTTTAACTGATGAGTAACAAGAGTTGAGACAAAGCCAAGATCGGCGCAAACGCCCACCTTAATACCCTCTAGTGAAAAGGTAAATGCTACAGGTTCTATAGCATCATGCTGCACACTAAAAGGGTGGATTTTTACATCTTTAAATTGAAAACTTTCTCCTGTAGAGAAAATTTTAAACTTCGGCATAAAGACAGCTCCGGCGGATTCAGTTTTAGGCTGCGCCTTAAGGATAAACTGGACAATAGCTTTAGCAGTTTCTTTATTGGCAAAAACAGGAATTC
The DNA here is from genome assembly GCA_964439595.1 of uncultured bacterium. Lineage (GTDB taxonomy): Bacteria > Chlamydiota > Chlamydiia > Chlamydiales > Rhabdochlamydiaceae > CAIJXB01. The sequence continues at coordinate 36,515 of CAYTOK010000004.1, forward strand.
CCCACTTCCTACAAAGAGCAACAATCCCTCTAATATGGTCAATATGCTCATGGGTAATAAGAACGGCGTCTAGTTCCCCTACATGTACCCCTATCTGTAATAACCTATCGGTTAAATCTTTTAAGGAGATCCCTGCATCAATGAGTATCTTCGCCTGAGGCGTGCCTATATAAATAGCATTACCTTTCGATCCAGAAGCAAGTGGACAAAATCCGATCATACATTCCCCATAAAAAGGGACTATTTTTATCATCTCTCCTCTCTGAAAGCAAGCTATTTTTGCTTTCAAAAAACGAGTCTAATAAGATCTTATTTATACATGGCAATACTAACCTCGAAATGACATTTCCGATAGTACTTTTACAAAAGCATAGACAATTTTAAAAAAATATGCATTCTCTAAATTAAAAACAAATATTTTAATTCCCCTCTAAGTAAGGTAAAGAAAGCCATGCATGCAGAGCCTACCTCCGTTAAGAGCCCTTTTCATACAGTAGTAACTGACACACAATCCCTATCGCCAACCGAAAAAAAAGTAGGCCAAGTCTTTTTACAAATTTCAAAATTAGAAAAGATTACAGATACTATACAAGAATGGGGCTGCTTTTTATTAACAGTCTTAGACACGTATAAATATCCTATTATTATGAGTATTGCAACCATTGCTATTAGTGCATTTTGTCCACCTCTAGGCTTTACCATCGGAGGCGTTGGCCTAACAATAGGCCTTGGAGGCCTTGGAGGAGCCCTGGTGGGTTATGCTGCTGATACAGCTTCAGGCGCCATAAAAGATCAGATTTCAGGCACTACAACACAGGAAAAACCTTCCATTTGGCTTTCTAAACGATTAGATGTCGCGCTACAAGAAATTGGAGAAAAAGCAACCCCTTTGCAAGCTGCTGCAAAAATAGGATCTTACTACGAAGTAAAAAGACTTCTTGAAACACCCGAGGGCTTTGCTTCTATTAATAGCCCCGCAGTAAAAGGAAAAACTCCCCTCCAATTTGCCATAGAGTCAGGAAGAACAGCTCTTATCAAGCTTTTACTAGAAAGTGGTGCTGATATAAATGCAGCCTTTCAAACTGCCGTAGATTCTGGCAACCCAGAAATAGTACATCTTGTTTTAGACAATAATCCCCCTCCTTCCGTACTAGTTATTGCAACAGCCGTGAAGGATTTCACCCTCCCTACCCCTACCAGATTAGAAAATATGGGACTGAGAGAATCACCCCATGTAAAAATAGAAGCTATGCTAGAGGAAGCGTTATTTTCAGACGCTTCTATTACGGAATTAGTGGAAGGGGGTATGGAGACTATTGATACAGTACTAACTGCCACTCCAAAAAACCACAGCCACCTTCTAAATGCGTGTTTAGTAAAAGCCATGCGCACTAACAATCTAGACCTCTCTATAAAAATCACTACACTCCAAAGTAAAGATAGCGGAAATCGTGTTACCCACTCCAAATACAGCCTAAAACTAATTGACCCAAAAAAGTATCCACAAGATGATGATTTACTTAAGGCTATCAATAAAGCACCAAACAACAAAAAGATACTAAAAGACCTCACTCAGGTAGTTAAATCAGGCGATTTTACAGGCTTTAAAACAGAAATTAGAACAGGTCAAGCAGAGGGGCTCCAATTTCTAGAACACGAATTAACAAGCCTTATCAAGGCTTGCCTTAGCTGCACTATCTTCGAAGAAAAAACGATTACAATGGATGAAAAAATCAACTTCATTCAATTCCTCATTTTCAAAGGACTCGCTGATGAATCCATTGATATAAGTCAAGCCGACCATATGCTCATCAACTTATATAAACACACCCAACAAGATACTCCACTGCTACAACAAGTAGATTTCCAAAAAATTTGTAAAACTGTTCTTGGAATGAACTTCAGCTCTGCTATTAAAAGCGTGCAAGGCGAACTCACAGGAATGCTCATAAACAGTAAAGGCCCCAACATTCCCGGTGCTATTGGAGTGATTGTGCATTTTGAAGGTTCAGAAACAACAAAAGCCATGGCACAGGAAACGCCAGATGAAATTGCCGCTTATCAAAAGGCTCTACAAGAAGAAAAAGAAAGACTTCTTGTCTATGCTAAAGCATTTGGAAATCCCCAAGAAATTCAAGTAGAATATGATGAACAAACAAAAGCAGACCAAAAAGTATCTATCCAAAAAGAAAAAGCAGGCAAAGCTTCTTCTATAGAAATAGAAGTATTACCTGATGCTATAAAGCCTCTAGCTCCATCCCCATCCGAAAAAGAAATTCGTATGCAAGGACTTATAGCTTTTGCTAGAGCAGGAGATAAAACAGCTTTTTCCAAAGAAGAACTACAGGGGCTAAGCCGTGACGAATGGATAGCCCTCACAAATGCAGCTATGGAAGCCACTAATGATCTAGATAAAGCTAAAGAAAAAGCGCTTTTTATATATCTCGTAAACCAAGGAAAACAAACTAAAATCTTTGACCAAATAGATGTTAACGATTTCATTAGAAAATCACTAGAAGCAGGCTTTACAAGAGCCGATTTTCAAGAGCTTTGCGAAGATCTCCTCGAGGAAATCATGGGTGATGCTGCTGTAGAGATTTATGATCTAGTGCAAAACAACCAGATCCGTGAAGCTGTCACCAAGATTATTCAATTCCCCGGCACTACAACAGATCCCAAACTTAACCAAATTGAGAGAAATGCCCTCCTTGATTACGCTAAGGCAATTCCGGGCATGGATGAACTAGTTAGAAAAGAGTATGACAGGCAAACCAAAACTCCTCCAAGTAGCGGAGAATCTTTTTGGCCTTTTTCCTAAAAAGGCCTTCCACTAGGAAATAAGTCGTAAGGAAATGCCTTCATTAACTTATCAAGATCACACTTTGGCATGGGCTCGCCTCCCATCTCAAGAGCTTCTTCTATAGTAAGAGCATATTTAAAGTCTGGTCTACCCGTACCTGCATAATAATCTGCATATTTAAAAAGAGGTTCAGAGTCATTAACCTTTAAATAACGGGCGGGAACCCCAAAAGCCTCCGCTACAATAAGAGCATGCATAGAAGTCGCTATAACAAGCTTTGCATCTAATATCTGACGAATGATCTCGTCCCAATCTTCTTTGGCTGAAATAACATGAGGATTTCCTATAAAGAACCCTTCATGATCACAGTGAGGAATAACAATATACTCTAAAGAAGGATTTTTCTTCTTTTTAAATTCAGGAAAAAGCCTAGGAAGAAGGAGCGCAGGATCGCCATAAATGGGAGGGCAATCTATATCCATATCAAGTAAAAAGCGTCTTGTAAGGGGCCCTCTTACAGCTCTTACATCAAGGTTTGTAAAACGATATATTTCCTTGTCAGTATCATCTAAATGTTTTCCGTTAATGCCAGAGCCCCAAATAACATCTCCTTCTTCAGCCATATGGATGATAGAGCCTATAGCTAAAAGCTTCTTTTTGCCACAGTCCCTTAAAAGGCAGTTACTAAATGTGGTAATAAGGGGATGCCCCACTACTTTTTCTACAATCTTTTCAGAAAGAGCATCTCCAAAATTAGTAAAATCATGATGGACCCTAGGTTCCCAATAATAGAGAGGAAGCCCTCTTCCTGAAACAGGTACATGTATCGGAGAAGAAGAAAATATAGTATACCGTAAAACAACTACAGCACTTACTACTAAAAAAGAAGATAAACTAATTACCCAACCAATCCGTTTCATATAAAGCCCATCCATCATAAAAAATTAATCACAAAAAAAAGCGAAAGCCATCACTATCCACATAACACACCCAACACCTATATCTAACTTCCTAGCAGCATTAGGAAGGCTTAATACTGGCAGCAGTAGCCTGCTTCCATAACTAAGCCCAAAAAACCATAAAGAAGAAGCTAAAATAGCTCCATAAAGATACAAAGTTCTATGAGGCGCTTCAAGTCCTGCCCCGATAGAACCCAGAATCACTACGGTGTCTAAGTATGCCTTAGGATTCAAAAAAATAAAAGCAAGCAGGGATGAGAAAATTTTTATTAAAGAGGTCTTCTTAAGGGTTTTTGTATCTGCTAAAGAAGTGTTTAACTTATTTGAAAAAAACAGCAGATAAAATCCATAAGCAAAAAGAAAACAAATCCCCGCCCATTTCACCAAAGAATGTATAAAAGAAGTTACTGTAAATAAATCCCCTAATCCTAAAACACCTAAAGTAATTAAAAAAGCATCAGCTAAAGAGCTTACAAAGGCTATCATAAACACACATCTTCCCTTCGCGCACTGCCTTAAAATAAAAGCGTTTTGAGGCCCTATGGCGGCAAGCAACCCTAAAGACACCAAAAAACCTTGAAAAAAGAAACAAGAAAGAAAAAAGGTCAAGAGATCTCTTCCTCTTGGGGTTTAGACCAAGAAGGCTTTTTAAAGCATAAAATAATCCTTGGAGCAAAGCAAAAAAGCAAGGCACATATAACCAGAAAACCAATATACAAAAATTGATTGCCCGTTTGAATTTGTGCAGGAGGGAAAAATCCGATAAAAAATGTAGTAATCGAGCCAAGAAGCCCAAGTCCTGCAACAACCCACATGCCGATAATTCCTCCCGGGATACTATAAGCTCTTTTCACATCTGGACGTTTATAACGCAGCTTAATCGCTGCTGCAAACATGAGAATATACATAAGAAGATACAGCTGCACAGCCATTACATTTAAAATCCAATAAGCGCTACTTACTGTAGGCATTACTAAAAAAAGAAATGACATAACTGTAACGATAATGGCTTGAATAACTAAAAGAGTAACAGGCATGCCCCGTTTATTTAGCTTTCGAAAAATGGGAGGCAAATCCCCACTTTGAGCAGCAGCTAGTAGTCCTGTACTAGGACCGGCAATCCAGGTGCTAAGTGTACCAAAAGCTCCAAAACCAAGAAAAACCGCGATAACAGGAGTAAGCCAGCTTAGGTTATAAGCATTAACAAATACAGAAAAGGCCTGTAAAGAACCTGCTACTAGATTAATCTGCTCTTGAGGGATCACTATGGCAATAGATAAAACACCCAAAATATAAAGCCCTAAAATAAGGATGGCAGAAAGTAAAATAGCTCTAGGATAATTTTTTTGTGGATTTTGCACATTTTTAGCATGCACTCCAGACATCTCCAATCCGCCAAGAGCCATAAGAACTCCGGAAAAAAGCACAAGTTGATGGGGAGAGCTCATATCAGGAATTAAGCTAGTAAAATTACACTCAATCTGTAGAGGGCTCCCAGAAAGCCACCAAATGGCAGCAAGGACAATAATAAATCCACCGGGGAGGATTGTCCCCAAGATGACACCTAAAGTACTAATCCAACCAGAGGCTCGCATGCCTACTAAATTTGCTAGAGTTGTAAGCCAAAAAACACCTATAACAACACAAAGAGCATATAAAGTATTTTGCGCCAAACTAGGATCTATTACATACGCAATGGTTCCTGCAATAAAAGAAAGTAACGTCGGATAGTAAACCACATTTTCAAGCCAGAGAAGCCAAATAGCTAAAAAGCCCACACGATGACCAAAAGCTGCCTTCACCCAAGCAAAAACTCCCCCTTCCTTTGGCCATCCAGTAGCTAGTTCCGCAGAAACCATAGAAACGGGAATAAAAAAGAAAAGAGCCGATAAAGCAAAGAAAAATAAGGAAGCAAAGCCATACTCTGCGATGGTCGGCCAATTACGAACGCTACTTACAGCAGCCACGTTAATCATAGCAAGGGTAAAAACACTAAGGGCTCTGGGTGTTCTAGACATAAATCTCTCAATGGAAAATAAAGAATTAAACTGTAAACAATACTAAAGAATCTCTGCTTTTTAATCAAACTTTCCCCTAGAAAAAAGCTAGAAAGAAAAAAATAGTGAATTTTTTTTTAAATCTATTGACATAAAAATATAAATGCTGTTTTTAAGATATATAAACAACGATATAACGGAGGATACCATGTTATATTCACAAGAAGAAATTCTAATAGAACTAGGAATAACGATAGACCAGTTATTAGAAAATGCAAATATCCTCAAACAAAAGGATCTGCTGCTTTTAGAGGAAGATGAAATTGACATGCTCTATAAAACACAAGAAAGCCTATCAGAAAAATTTATGCACACAAAACAGCTCGTCGAAAGTAAAAATAAAAATAGAGAAGCATCTTGGAAAAAAAAGTTAGAGGAGCTCGTTGCAATAGACCCCTCTCTTGCTAGCCACTTATCTGAAAAAGCTTTCGCAAACTGCAAACCGCGTATTGGAAGAAATCGCAAAAAATCAAAAATGGGCCAATTTGCGTATTGCCAGTTCTAAATCGGCAATCTGCGGTAAAACAGCATCCTCTAAGCTCTTGCAATAGGGAACAACACAGTTTTTTCCTGTTACCCTCACAATGGGGGCATCTAAATAAGGAAAAACCTCTTCTACAAGACGGGCTGCAATTTCAGCGCCAAATCCTGCGTTTGAAGGCGCCTCATGAGCAATTAAACACTTCCCGGTTTTCTTAACAGAAAGATTTACCGTTTCCATATCTAAAGGAACTATAGTTCTAAGATCAATAACTTCTACAGAAATCCCTTCTTGAGATAGCTTATCTGCAACTTGTGCAGCCATAAATACCAACATACCCCAAGCCACTACCGTCACATGATTCCCTTCTCTGACAACCTCGGCCTTCCCCAAAGCAACAATAGCATCCTTACCAGGCTCTTTCCTAGCGCAAAAAACCCGTTGTCTATAAAGGGCTTTATGTTCTAAAAAAATAACAGGATTAGGATCTTTAATAGCTGCTTTAAGCAACTTCTTGGCGTCTGCTGCATGACTTGGAATAACCACTTTTAATCCGGGACAGTGAGCTAAAAAGGCTTCAATACTTTGAGAGTGGTAAGGACCACCTTGAATGTAACCTCCATAGGGCATACGTATTACAACAGGACAGCTCCACTCTCCATTAGATCGATAATATATGCTTGCTAATTCATTGAAAAGCTGGTTTACACCAGTCCAAAAATAATCTGCAAACTGCACTTCTGCAACGCATTTAATTCCGGTAAAAGCAAGGCCTATAGCAAGGCCTATGATCGTGGATTCTGCAAGAGGGCTATTAAAGCAACGGTCCTTGCCAAATAAATCTGTTAAATGGCGAGTCACGCCAAAGACTCCTCCCTTCCCTCCTGCCACATCTTGTCCGAATACCACAAGAGATGGATCTTCAGCCATAGCTTCTTCTAACCCATGATTTAAAGCATCTACAATCACTACCGCGTCTTCTCCACCAAGAGAAGGTCCTTCTTCTTCTTGAAAACTAGGAGCTTTTTGAAATACTTTTGTATCTGCAGAAGCTACGCTTGGAAAAGGTGTTGCATCTGCCACTTCAGCAGCTCTTTCTATGGCAGCAAAACAACTTCTTTTTAAAGATTCGATCTCTTCTTCTGTTACAATACCCTTAGCTAAAACTAGCCTTTCCATCCTAGGAATAGGATCCTTTTCCTTATCTTGTAAAACAACATCTTCCGGCTTATATTTAGTAGGATCATCACTGCTACTATGAGCCCCAATACGAGGCACTTTCGCAACAATCAGACTAGGACCTAAATCTAAACGTCCTTTCTCTACACTTTTTTGCACCGCAAAAAGCATGGACTCATAATCACATCCATCCACTTCGTGAACAGTTAATCCTGTGTATCCACGCGCCATCAAAGCGCTGCTCCCTCCTGCTGTTTGCTCTTTTACGGGAACGGAAATAGCCCATCCATTATCCTGTATTACAAACAAAACATTTAATTCATGTACGCAAGCGAAATTGAGAGCCTCATGAAAATCCCCCTGAGAAGTAGCTCCATCTCCAGCAGAGACATAGACTACATCTTTCTTGCCAGCTATCTTTAACCCCTTTGCCACCCCAACAGCTTGTAGAAATTGTGACCCCACACAGCTAGATTGCACAGGAATATTTAAAGTCTTATCAGAAAAGTGCTCTGGCATCATTCTTCCCCCTGAATGATGAGGGACATCTCTAGCCAAAAAAGAACCTAATAAATCAGAAAGCCCGCACCCGATCCCAATAGCAAAAGCTCTGTCTCTATAGTAAGGTAGAGCCCAGTCTCTTCCTGGGATCATCTCTACTGCACAAACAGCACCAACCATTTCGTGACCTATAACCGATAAATGAAAAGTCCCGCCCTTATTTTGCCTTACTAATTTAGACATCTTTTCATCAGCTAAACGGGTTAGGTACATCACTTCAAGAGTTTTTAACGCCTTTTCTTTAGAAAAGCTCGCTTTTTCTCTTATGTTTTCTAAAATAAGTACTGCCTCTGGGGGTGCTAAGGAATCTTTCATAGGCTATTTTTTTCCTTTTTTTACCGGGGTTGATTTTTCTAATTTTTTCTCCACTCCCTTAGTTTCTAAGGGAACTCCAACAGCTTCTTTGATATCAGCTATTTTAGAGGATAGATTTTTTAAAGACTCTAAACGCTCTGATAAGGCTTGCAACTTACTATCTACCTTAATGCGAGAGGCTCCTCTTAAATTAGCCACAAGTTGAGCTTCAGTATCAAAACGTCTAGAAAACGTTACATTAGTCGCACTAGGAATTAAATATAGGAAGTAACGCACTGCAGGAGGAACAGTAGCATACATATCTACGACAACCTGAGGCTCCGCTTCTACTTTTACAACTTGTTTAGGGGGCCTTCCTCTTTTAGGTCTTGGATTAAGTGCTTCACTAGAATAATACACTTTAGCTTTAGTCTGCATGATTTCCCTTGCTCCCGCTACATCCTTAGGGACTTTCACGTCAAACAGATGTTTTTTCACTTTTTCTAAAAGATTTTTTGGGAAATCTAAATCTTCTTCGAAGACAAATTGAATTTTTTGACTTCTAAGCCATTCAATAATCCGAATCCTAGAACGTTCTTGATAGAATAACTGCCACTTTTCTAGTTCCGTTAAATGATCGTAAATAAACTCAAGAAAATTCTCTCTAGCTTCCTTAGCTTGAATGATGTCTAGTAGCTTTTCTTTCGTGTCTATATCGTAAACTTTTTCATTCACAAACCCTTCCATAAACTTTTTAGCCTCGTAAAAAGTCATTTTAGGGATAATACAATATCTTTCCGGATGATCTATAAGAAGCTCTTTTTCAAGATCTTTAATTTCTTGCTCACTCTTTTCCAAATCAACATATACAATAAATCCTTCAATTCTATCTAAATAGAAGTCTCTTTCATCATCTGATTTAGCAAAAGCATCAAGAAGCCTGTGGAAACGCAACATAAGTGGGCTCTGCGCTTTGGGAGAAAGTGCAGTGAGATCAATTTTACTCATAATTTTTTTCCTTATCTATTTCATCAAATAGGGTACCATATCTCAGTTACCATTTCAATAGTAACTATTTTTTATTTTTTACAAACAATGCGAGTAAAGAAATTTTTACATTAAGGATCCAACCATGCAAATAAACAACAATCTTGACTTTGACTCCTAAAGAAAGGATGATTTAAACTAACAAGAGGATCTATTCTTTTTTCAGGATCTAAAGCCAACATTTTTTTTACAAGGTCAACTAGTGAAGAATTTACTTTAACATCCCCATCTTCCTCCTCACTAGATTCAAATACTTTCTTTAAAGAAGGCGGGAAATAATAAGCCGTCTCGTTTCGATTATTTTTTATCATTTTCTTCCCATTTTCAGAGGATTTATAATATAATTCCGTTTGATAGGACTCTCCTACAACAACCTCATGTTGCAAAGCAAGGTCTCCGGGTGTTGTCCACATAAAACAATTCTGCCTAGCCATCATTGCAACAATCAAAAGACCTACTCCCCACATATCCACAGCGTGTGTATAAGGATGAATCCCTACAAGTTTTTCAGGAGGGGTAGCAACTTGGTTAAGCATGCACTCTCCAGGCTCTTGAGAGTAAAAAGCACAGCCAAAATCCACTATCTTTATAGTGTGAGAAAAAAATAAAATATTATCTGTTTTTAAATCACCGTGAATAACCCCGTGCTGCTTTAAAAAAGACAACCCTAATAAAATGTCTCTAACAATATTTCTAACTGCTACAAAAGAAAATGGATACCCCTCCCTAATCTTTTGATAAAGGGTCTCTTTTCCAAGCTCCAATAAAAGGGAAGCCCTTTCTTCGTAAAATAAAAACCCTTCTTGTTGAACAATATATCCCTGTCCTCTTCCTGACTGTTGATTTAAAAAAAGCAAAATCGCATGTTCAGTAAGGATATTTTGATCAGCAAGAATATCTTTAGATCTTTTTAGGGCAAATTCTCTATCAGCAACATCCCTTACCAAAGAAACTACTGCAAAAGACCCTTCTCCTAAAGTTTTTCCAAATTCCTTTACTTTTGGAGGCTCGTCTACTCTAGAGCAAAAAGCGCCACCATAATCTCCCCGCAAACAAGGTAATAAGTAACCTAGCATACACCCCCCTAAAAACCACAACTAAACCTCAATTTACTAAAAAAACCCCTATGCAAATTCAAAATAAACACTATAAAATGCACTTTGCAATAAGTCACGAAAAAACAAAAATAAAACATCTATTTATTACTCATGACATAACCTCGAATTGCAACTTTTACCTAGAACAAAATCCCCCCACCCATCTACTATCACCTATGAATTCAATCGAATAATTAAAAACATATCACACCTTTCATAAAAGGACTTCACGATGAAATGGCTTACAATTTTGTACTTTCTATTACTAAGCACTTTACTAAATCCCAATCTAGCTGCTTCCGAAAAGGATTCCTGGGCATATAGAACACTAGAAACAATGTCCTTAGATGAAAAAATCGGGCAACTCTTTATGATTGCCGGCTACATAGATCCTGAATTTGCAAATAGCGAAATCGGCAACAAAGAGATCATCCGTGAAATTGATCACTACATAACTGATTATTACGTAGGAGCGATTGCGTTTGTAGGACCTAGCGAAAGTATAAAACAAGTAACTCTCACAAACCACTATCAAGAGATTAGCAAATACCCCATTCTTATTGCGCAAGATTTAGAGTGGGGCCTTTCTATGCGCCTTAAAGATGGGATGAGATTTCCTAAAAATGGCACTTTAGGTGGTATAGAAGATAATGACCTCATATATGAGATGGGTAAAGAAATAGGAACTCAAGCAAAAAGCATTGGAGTGCACATGAACTTAAGCCCTGTTCTTGATGTGAATATTGAACCTGAAAACATTGTAATTAACACTAGATCTTTTGGCAGCTGCCCTAAGCAAGTAGCCGAAAAAGGGATTGCCATGATTCAAGGATTACAAGATGCAGGAATTATAGCTTCAGCTAAGCATTTCCCAGGCCTTGGAGATATTAAAGTCGATCCACACCTTGGCCTACCTTACAATCAACATGGTAAAACCAGACTGCAAAATGTCGAACTATACCCCTTTGCTGAAGCAATTAAAGCTGGAATTCTATCTATTCAAACTGAACATGTATTAGTTCCCTCCTTAGAATCTGATCCAAATCTTCCTTCAAGTCTATCCTCGAACGTAGTACAAAACCTCCTCAAAAATGAACTTGGATTTAAAGGCTTGGTACTTAGTGGAGCGCTGCGCATGACAGCTCTCACGAATCATTTTTCTCAGGAAGAGATCACTGTACAGGCATTTCTTGCAGGTCATGATATGCTGCTTATGCCTCAAGATTTTTTAAAAGCAAACCAAGCAATAAAAACAGCACTTGCAGAGGGGAAAATTACTGAAGAAGACGTAAATAATCGCGTATTAAAAATCCTAGAAATAAAAGAACGAGTCAAACTCGACTTGCAGCGCATTACCCCCATACCAACGACAGAAGAATTACACTCTCCCTCTGCTGAAAAACTAAAAAAACATCTGTATCAAAGTGCAACTACAGTAATACGCAATAAAAAGAATCTTATTCCTATTTCCACCTCCCTTCCGATTGCATACATCCAACTAGGTGATGCGACTTCCTCAGGGTACATGGAGAGATTAGGACAATCATTAAAGCTGGATACTTTCATTTTTCCTTTAATACAAAATAGCGCGCAAGAAGAAGAAAAACTCGTTGAGCAACTAGAAAAATATTCTAAAATTATTATAGCAGTCTATCCTGCTGATCCTCGCCGGATTGTGCAAATTAGGCTATTAAATAAAGAAAATCAAAAAGAAGAATTAAAACATTTTCGCGTCCATGGCATCCCCGAATCCCTAGTACCCCTCATTAATACCCTAAAACGCTTTCAAGAAAAATCCATAGTTACTTTTTTTGGCAACGTCTTTGGCCTGCCTTTTTTTAATGAGTACTCCACCTTAGTGATGGCCTATGAAGATGATCCAGATGCAGAGCAAGCTGCCGCCGATATTGTACTTGGGCAAACTCCCTTAAAAAATGCTGAACATACAAAGTAAAAAAAAGCTCTTAAGAACACCTTTTCTTAAGAGCTGTCTTTAAAGATCGTATGGCGAATAGACATTTCCTTCCTTGTCTATCTCAAATTTATTGCGAGAATAAAGTAGATAGGGGAACTCTTTTGCAAGAGCAGCAGCTTTATTAAAGTTTAGAGGAATTTTAGAATCGATTTGCCCAGCCTCCAACATTTTTTTATGCTTTTCTAAAACTCTCGCGATAAAAGGTAATCCAAGTTGAATTGCTTTAGTTAACCTTTCTTCTCTAGAAGAACCCAGTTGGGTGTTGTTAGCAAGATTGACAAGCACAGCAGGCATATAAGTCGGCGTTCTACTTAACAAGTCTTTTTGCGAAACCTCCAAAGCATCCGCGATCTGAGCACAACTTACCCTTCCAAGGCTAACCATAGCTTTTTTTAAAATAGCTCCCTCATCTGGAGTAAATAATCTAAGCATGGCACCAATACGAGCTAAGACACGATCCGATCGATCTTCAGCTCCAAGACCTAGCCAAGAAGCCCTTACAGCCAAGTACTCATTATACGCATCTAATTCCGTCTTATTAGGATTAGAGAGAACTTTTACAGCCGCCCACATAGCCTGCATAGACCTATGCGTAGACTCCGTATACACAATAGAAGACTGGTTGTTGATATGTCCTAAAGCGCCGGCAACATCACAGGTGTGCACAAATAAATCAAAAGCAAGAGAGGTCGGGTCTTGAAAAGCCACTTTACTTTCCCTAAGCTTATAAAACATTCCTGCACCACCTTCTAAATGAGTTACATGCCCATAATGAGCTAAATTAGCCACCTTTACAAGCAGCTCTTTTGTTGCTATAGGAAGCTTCTCAAAGGAAGGACAGAGCTCTGGATGTTTTTGTATGACAGCCATAGCTTCACCATGAAAATCATCATGATCCGGAGCGGAAGGACCGTAAGAGCTAAAAAGCTCTCTTGCCTTCTCACTTTTTCCCATGTCACCTAAGACTAGAGCTGTTTCCATAGCCTGAGCCATTTCTCTTTCAGAAAGTCCCTTATAATTAGACTTAAGAAGCTTGTTGCCTTGATTATGTAATGACTGAAAACTTTCATAAGACAATTTCCCCTCTTTTTGCGCAGAGGTAAAGTCCTGATAAGATCTTTCACTTCCATCTAAAATGAGCCTTAAACAGGTAAGAGTCATAATGGTCCTGTCAAATTCCACGTATTTTTCTCCAAACAATTGTTCAGAATAAGTGCCCTGCAAAGTAGCGTGTCCTTCTTCTGTTTTACGAACGTTTGCATCAGCAAGCCATAAAATCTCAGGATGTACTTCCACACATTTTCTTACCCAATCCACACCTTGGAGTGTAGAAAGTATAACAGGCTGTTTTATGGAGGTATCACTTTCACTAGCGCATAAGGAAAAAGGCCTTAATAAAGAGCCTCCAAGTAGTAAAAACAGTCCAATTTTTCTTGCTTTTTTCACAATAGAACCCTCTTGGTTACAAAATACTAATGACATAAAAATGGATCTTTGCTGACAACTTCGACGTCCAGGGAAAAGATGCTCTGCTATTTTTTTAAAAGAGACAAGAGCTAGAAAAACACTATACATTAAATTAACTATATATCGAATCATCTCCATACCCGTAATTTAAACTATTTTATAAAAGCAGTGTAAAGACCCTAGCAAATAATCTTCAATACAAAATTTACATACGTTCATTTTGGGTGTTTTTTAAAAAATTCACTCCAAAAACAGCTACGAACATAAAACTATGCGATCTGTCTCTATTTTGATCTTCCTCTGCTTATAAAGAGCTCCTAAAGATTTTTTAAATACTTTTTTACTCATTAACAACTGTTGAACAATCATCTCTGGATCACTTTTATCAGTAAGATGTAAAACGCCGTTATTTTCTTGCAATTTTTTGAGCAATGATTCCTGCGCATCAATAACCTGGGAGTATCCTTTCTTTTGTAAAGAAACATCAATTTTACCATCATCACGAACCTTCTCAACGAATCCTTTAACTTTATCCCCTTTACAAAGAGGTCTAAAAATTTTATTAAAAAAGACAAGTCCAATATAGATGTTATTAATAACCACCTGGTACCCAAGATCCGATTCCTCACCTATTAAGAGATCTACTTCATCCCCTTCTTTAACAGTAATCTCTAAGTTGCTAAATCCCTTTATTTTTGCTGAAGCAAAAAGACGGCCTGTTCTCTCATCAAGACAAAGGCAAACAGTAACTTTATCCCCTATTTGAAGCCTACCATCTTGCTCTGCAAAAGGAAGAAATAGATCTTTTTCAAGACCCCAATCTAAAAAAGAACCAAACCTAGTTGTATCCTTTACTTCAAGCACACCAACTTCGCCTAAAAAAATCTTCGGAGTGCGTGTCGTAGCCACAATACGATCTTCAGAATCCGTGTAAAGAAATACGTCAATAGAATCTCCAAGATTTATATCTTTGGGGACATACTTATTAGGGAGCAGTACCTCCTCATCACTATCGTTACCTCTTAAAAAGATTCCAAATATTGTTTTTTTGAAAAAATACAAAGAATTGACTTTCCCTAAACAAAACATACTCACACCATTATTTAATAAAATTAAATAGACAGAATGCTTTAAAATTATTTAAAAGTAAAGAGAATAAAAAATGCCCTTAAACAGCTAAAAAATGCGTCTGTTATACTGACTGAATTAAGAACTTTGGCGAAATGCATAAATTCTACACGTTTTTTTATTGACTCATATTAAAAACATCAAGTATTATTATCTTTTTTTTATCAAGGAATTAATCATGAATCAAATCTACCAATTTAAACATTTTAATAATAAAGAAGTTGCTAATTACTTCCTCAAAGAAGCTTCTAAGGCCTGCCAAGCAAATTCAAAACTTACATGGATAGGTCAGTATATTCAAAAAGGCGGAACCATTCCCGCTAAAGACGAATTTAAAAAGCCTTTTAATGTCTCTGCTATTGCACGAGAAAACAGAACAGAGAAAATGGAAAAATACTCCCTAAAACCATCCATAATCGATGAATTTTCACAGAAAGCTCTTACATGGATCGAAGCAAGAAAAACATCTCCCGGAGTTGCCATTGATTTAGGAGGAGGAAATAGCACCCTTGCGCTTACCTTGTTGCAAAAAAAATGGAAAGTAATCGTTGTTGATCCTTCAGAAAAGGGATTGTATCTTTTACGTATGAGAGCTCAGTTCCAGGGACTAGAATCAATAGCTAAAACCAATCTCTCTCTAATCCCTCAAAAAATGGAAGAGTTTACATTCCCAAATAATGTAGACTTTATCTCCGCCCAAGATTCTTTACCCTATTGCGATGCAGCTAAAGTGGTTTCTCTTTGGGAAAAAATTCATTCCTCTCTAACAAACGACGGCTACTTCGCTGCTAATTTCTTTAATAGCTGCTCTTACAAAGATTCAAGCTCAGATCTCGAATATGCGCAGATACTAGACGACGACACCCCAGCCTCCGGCAAAGAAATCGTCTATAGAGTGCAACTAGGAGCTTGGATGAGCTCCCCCTCTATTGCTTATTCGCTACTAAAAAACAATTCATATAACATAGATTACTTCTCTTTAAGCCGTACTTCTATTGAATTCATCGGCCGCAAATAAAATAAAATTACCAGACACAAATATTGTACGCTTTTTAGAAAAAGAGCGTGCAGTTAACGAAAACTTCAACTAATCAGAAAGTAATCGATCTGCTAAATCTTTAGCAAGTTTTCCATCCACCGTACTATTGATTTTCATAATGGCCTTCATAACAAAACCAAAGTCTTTTTTCGTCTTAGCTCCTGAGTCTATAATAGCCTGCTTTACGATTTCTTTTGTCTCTTCAACAGAGGGTGGCTTTGGTAAAAATTCCTGAACAATAACAATTTCACTTTTTAATTTATCGGCAATCTCAGGACGGTTGGCAGCTAATGCTTGCTCTAATCCCTCTTGAAGATTACTTAAATAAGTTTTAAAAAGCTTGAGCACATCTGCATCCGGCAAAGCTGCGCGAGCGTCAACAGCTAGTATTTTAGATTTAAGCATTCGCAAAGTCTCCAGTCTAATCTGATCCCTGCTTCGCATTGCATCCTTAATATCCTGATTAATTTGTTCAATTAATGTCATAAAAACTCCTTTTCTCTGACTATAAATTTGAAAGATCTACTTTAAAAAAGTAACACCCTCTCTTAGAGATCTCAGGATACTTAATTCACACCTCAGTGTCCAGAGAGTTTTTGCGTAATTTTAAAAAGCGAAAGCAAGATTTACTTCTGCTCCCCATAGGTTGTAGGTGTTTTCAGGCAAATTTAACTTCCGCCCATTAGAGGTTTTAGCTGTAGACTTTCCATTTTGCCAATATTCATAGAAAGGTTTAAGAATTATAGCGTAATTTCTATTTTCTGCTATAAAGTACGTCAAAGGAAGCTCTCCTTGTATATTGCCCCAAGTGTTTACAAGAGACCAATTGGCCCCTTTCAAAGGAGAGATTTTTACCGTCGGAAACACTTGAGGCATCCATGTAAAATTAAAACCCAAAGACCAAAATCTAGAAAGATCACAGCGAGAGAGAAAGCCTAGAGGGAGATAGAACTCATTATAACAAAACTTAACAGAAGATCCCTGGACAGGATTGAGCTTATGGCCCAGATATCGATAGCCAATCCCTGAAAATACAGTTGCCGAGCATTTTTTGAAGTAAGAAGAAAATGTGTAACCTAACCTTTCTTGGACATCAACGTAAACAAGAAAGCGACTCGAATTCGAATTTTCCGTTCTTCCTTGTTTCCAAGAGGCTTTTGCAGAAGCGTAAAAACATCCTTGTGCTTCGTAAGCGTAAGAAACCTGTATCCCACCCAAATCACCGCGATATTTTGATTGTCCTGTTAGCTTGATATTAGCCTTTGTGTAGTCTCCTCCAATTTGCAGATAAGATGAATGAGCCAAACCTTCTACATAAGGTTCCGCATGTATTGCAATAGGCATCAGAAATCCCAGGACTCCAAATATTTTCGCTAGACTCATATTTGCTCTCCAGTTATAAAACACTTAGCCTATAACAACACTACCTAAAAAATCTATGAAAATTAATCACATACTCGCCTTGTTTAAAGGTTGTTTTTTTTATCTATGTTTGTCTATGTTTTTTAGCACAAATACCCTCCCTGCTTCTAATGATAAAGAGGCGTTTTATGACGAGTTTCTTTGCGAAGAAAAAGATGTGCTCTTTAAGGCCGGCCTTGCCTCCTCTCCATGTAAAGATCATAAGCCAAGATGCGGATTTCCCTATCCTTCAAATACGGGCTACACCACTCCTTCGCCTATCATTCATTCTCCTCAGGTGTGGAGTTTTGTTAGCGAGCCCCATTTGCATCCCATGAAAATCACGGTAAATAAATTTGAAAGCGAAACCTTTTCCGGGTTCATATTTTTGGCACCTTACGCTTTTTCTTCAGATCAAAGCTATGGTCAACCTGGAGCTCTTATCGTAGATAACGAAGGCACTCCTTTTTGGTTTCGCCCTTTAAACAGTCCCAATCTAATGAACACGGATTTTCGCGTGCAAACTTATAAAGGAAGTCCAGTGCTCACTTTTTGGCAAGGAACCCTAGCTACTCCTCCTGCTTATACAAATACACCGGGAGGCTCATCAGAACCTGGCTCTTGCTATCATATCTTTGATCAGACCTATAGATTAATAAAAACAGTATCGGCAAAAAAAGGCTTTATCTCAGATATCCATGAATTTTTACTCACCCCACATAATACAGCTTTACTGCTATCCACTAAAGCCGTGCCTATGGATCTGACACCTTATGGAGGACCTAAAGATGGTTATGTGCAAGATTTTGCGATCCAAGAAATCGATTTGGATACAAACGATCTTATTTTCTTTTGGGATGCCCTGGAACATATACCTCTTTCCGATTCTTACGTATCTGCAACTACTCTTACCGATAATATATGGGATGCGTATCATTTGAATTCGATAGGCTTAACAAATGATGTCAATGATATTGTCGTGTCAAGTCGCAGCATGTGGACCATCTATCGAATCAATAAACCTACAGGGAATATTCTTTGGAGCCTTGGCGGCAAACAATCAAACTTTACTATTGAAAGCGGCGCCGAATTCTCCTGGCAACATGATGCTCGCTTTTTAGCTGATAACTTAGTCAGTATGTTTGACGACAACTCTAATAGTTCTACGCTATCTACTCCCCCCTCACACGGGCTTATACTAAAGCTTGATTTCAATGCCATGACGGCTAGTGTGCATCGTTCCTATTATCACGACCCTAATATCACAGTAGCTTCCCAAGGCAATACACAAAGCCTTAAAAACGGAAATAAGTTTATTGGATGGGGACAGTCGCAATATTACTCAGAATTTGCGGAGGAAGGAAACACTGAAGATACCCCTTCATTAAATCTCCTCTACGAAGCCGAGTTCCCGACAAATAATTACAGTTATAGAGCCTACAAGCATGAATGGACAGGAACACCCTACTATCCTCCAAGTATAGCAGTGAAAGGAAAGTGCCAGCAAATAACGGTATATGCATCCTGGAATGGTTCCACCGAAACTATGGAATGGCAAGTTTTTGCAGGCTCCAAACCCACAAAGCTTTCTCTTATAGAGACCGCCTCAAAATCAGGGTTTGAAACCTCGATACCGGTTACCAACAAAGGCCCCTATTTTCAGATTAAGGCTGTGGACGTCAGGGGCAGGATACTCGGAGAGTCAAAAATCCTTAAAAGCAAGAGTTGCCTTCACTAGCCCATTGCGCAACCAAAATCCTAAATTCTTTAACCAACTATATTTTTTTAATTAACTGACTCACCTTACGCAAAAGCCTAAAAACACCTTGATAAAATTTGTTTTAGATATATAAAATTCTTGTTCAATTTTTGGAGGAATGGCATAGACAAGAAGCTACTCGATATTTATTCCGATTACCTAATTTCTCAAAATCGATGCTGTCAAGAGGATGAAAAATGGGGATGGTGTGACTCGAACACACGAAACCCGAAGGTGAGGGATTTACAGTCGCTTCACAATTCTTAAGCAGAGTAAACCACATTAGATAGCCTCAATAGAATTGATGAGTTAAAGATACGTTAATTATACCGGTCTGAGGCCTTTTACTCCAGTCTTAGGTGGCCGAGTGCGTAAAATTGCGTAATTTTGTTCTTTTTGTTGACATATGTCAAAACATTCAATAAAATAGAGTTTAATAAAGGAATATAGATGCCTAACTGGACGGTGACTTTTTCTAGAGAAACGGGAAAGCAATACAATAAGCTCTTGCATAGCGGCTCCAGACCTCCTATTAATGACGCAATAGATACTCTGGTTCTTGATTTACAGAAAAATGGGCCCCAGCAACCTAACTGGCCTCATTTTGGACCATTAGGAGCAGAACATTATCATTGCCATCTTCGCAGAGGACGACCTACGTATGTCGCCTGCTGGAGAATGCTAGATAAACAAGCTAAAAAAATTGAGGTGTATTATGTCGGCACACACGAAGGGGCGCCCTACTAAGCAATTGACTTGTAAAGTCATTATTGAAATGCCCGGCAATGTAAAAAAGTCTACCATTATCTCTGCAGAGCATTTGCCTAAACTGGAAACTTTTTTGGATAAACATGGCGAATCTGACTCTATTCCCTGGGAAGAACTTGCTAAAGATAGAATCGCTAAATATGGAAAAGCCGGCATTGCCCTTAGGGGAGCGCGTTACCGCGAAGGACTTTCTCAAAAAGAACTTGCTAAGCGCACCGGAATTAGCCAGGATAATATTTCTAAAATGGAAAATGGAAAAAGACCTATAGGAGAAAAAGTGGCTAAAAAACTAGCTAAAGCTCTTAAGATTGATTTTGAACATTTAACGAAGCAACTTAGATGAAGATTACGATTATTTACGACAACAGAACAATGGATTCCTCTCTTAAAGGGGGATTTGGCTTTTCTTGCGTCATTGAATACGATCACAAAAAAATCTTGTTTGATACCGGAGGAAATGAAGAAGCTTTTTTCACGAATATGGAAAAGCTGGGAATTGACCTCCAAACAATTTCTCATGCAGTTTTTTCTCACAAACACTGGGATCACACAACTGCCTTTGGGAAGATTTTAAGCAAGTTGGGGGAGAAAACTCCCTTATACCTGCCATCTGACTTTGATCAGAAGTTAGAGGCAGAAATTCCTCCCCACATAATGGTTCATAAAATCGCAGAGTTTGCGGAAATCGACCAAGATGTCTTCTCTTTAGTCCTCCGCGGAAGGTATTGTTGTTTTAAAATAGTTCAAGAACAAGCGCTCATTTTACGAACCTCTAAAGGACTCATTGTGCTCACAGGATGCGCCCACCCGGGGATCGATAAGATTGCTAGAAATGCGCAGGAGCACTTAGGTGAAAAAATCTATCTGATTCTTGGAGGATTTCATCTTTGCCATAGCTTCAAACACACCTGTACCAAAATGATTAAAGCACTTCGAGAACTAAAAGTAGAAAAAGTAGCTCCCTGTCATTGCGCGGGAGAAACTGCGATCAAACTGTTTCAAAGAGAATATGGAGAAAATTTTACCCCAACCGGCACCGGAACTGTAATTCAGATCTAGTAGCCCGCCGTGATTAGTCAAGTGCGTAAAAATTGCGTATTTTTCACGCCGATTTTACTAGTTTTTGGATTGATTTTGTCTATGAAAAATGGGGGCGGTGTGACTCGAACACACGAAACCCGAAGGTGAGGGATTTACAGTCCCTTGCAATTGCCGCTATGCGACACCCCCACAAGAAAGATGTGCTGGCGAAAGGAATTGAACCCTCAACCGCCCGATTACAAGTCGGGTGCTCTACCAATTGAGCTACACCAGCATACGAAGTTAAAATGTATAACAAAACAGACAGTTTCTGCACAAGAACTTTTACATAAAAAAACTAAAATTTCTCTATTTCCTTAGAGGAATCTTCTATTTTTGGTTCTTTAGAGGATAGCAATCCTTTAAAAAAAGAGTGGGACACATTCCTTACATTCCCCCCTTCTAAAGACAAATGAACCTTGCTACGCATTGAATTAGATTCGCAACATTTTTTGAATTTCTTTCCAGAGCCACAGGGGCATGGGTCATTTCGATTACATTTTTCCATTATTACCTTCTTTTATGTATAGAAAAAATTTCAGCTCGCATTTTTCCTCTAAAAGCCAGTATAATGACTTTATAAAATAATTCAAAACAATTTGCCATGACTGAACTAAAATTATCTATCCCCGTCGCAGCTCCACCTTGGACATCTCTTGGAAGGAGACTAGAAAGTCTTTGCAGAAAAGCCCTTTATACATTTTCTCTTATCGAAGGTGTGGATAAAATCGGAGTGGCTTTAAGTGGGGGCAAAGACAGCCTAACCCTACTCTACCTTTTAAAAGCCATTTCAGGAAGAGGATTTCCTAATTTTTCTTTACATGCATTCCATGTACAAGGAGAATTTTCTTGTGGATCGTCTGTCGATATTAAATTCTTAGAGTCCATTTGTCATGCTCTTTCCATTCCCCTAACAATCTGTCAGTCTACTCAAAAAAGAGAAACCCTAGAGTGTTATAGCTGCTCTAGAGAAAGAAGATCTCTTATTTTTAATGCAGCTAAGGCAAATAATATCACTACTATAGCATTTGGGCATCATAAAGACGACAGCATACAAACACTTCTTATGAACTTATTTCATAAGGCGGAATTCGCTGCTAACCTGCCTAAAGTCCCCATGTATGACTATGGAATTACTATCATCCGTCCATTAATTTACACCTCCGAACAAGAAATCAAGGAGTTTGCTAAACTTTATGGATTCAATCGAATTACATGCCAGTGCCCCGTTGGGCAAAACTCGCTAAGAAAACAAACCGAAAATATTTTAAAAGAATTAGAAGAAGCTTTTCCTAACGTCCGAGAAAATCTCTCCCAAGCAAGTTTTACTTACGCGTCAGATAAAGCCTTAAGAAAAAGAAGCTAAAATTTTCATTTAGCATTTGCATAAAAAGGCAAAAGTCAGCTACATAAGAATTAATCTCTAGATTAGGATTTTGACTTATGTTTTTGTATGAACTTTCTGCTGTTATTATATACTTTACACTAGTACTCGCAATAGGAGTTTTATCTTACAGGAAACATCTGTCTGCTGCTGATTTTATTATAGGAGGAAGATCTCTCAACTACTGGCTTACTGCCCTTGCAGCACATGCAAGCGACATGAGCAGCTGGCTATTCATGGGGTATCCCGCTTTAATTTTTACAGGGGGAATTTTTAACAGCTGGGCAGCTATAGGGCTCATCCTCTTTATGTTTTTAAACTGGCAAATTGTCGCCCCTAAAATCCGTATTGCTACAGAGCAGTATAACACTCTTACCTTTTCTTCTTTTTTTGAAAGTCGATTTGCTGATTCCTCTGGCAAAATCCGCATTTTCACAGCCTTAATGTCTTTATTTTTCTATACAATCTATATTTCAGCTGCCTTAGTGGCTTTGGGAATCCTTTTGGAGACTTTATTTAACCTCAACTACTCTCTTGGCGTTTTCCTTGGCATCCTTATTGTTATTCCTTACGTATTTATTGGAGGATATCGGACACTTGCGTGGATAGACCTATTTCAAGGCTGCTTCCTTCTTTGCGTCATTATTTTTGTTCCTTTATATCTTTTAACAAAAATAGGAGGCTGGAATGGAATCCTCGGCTCTCTTACAACAAAACACCTCTCTTCATCTTTGCTTCCCGATCTGCAGCTAACAACACTGCGAGACATTCTTTTAACTACAACTGGGTGGGGGCTTGGTTATTTTGGTCAACCACACATTGTAACTAAGTTTATGGGAATCAAAAACACTCATGAAATTCCTAAATCCAAGTGGATTGGAATGTCTTGGATGACAGCCTCTTTAACAGCTGCTACTTTAGTCGCTCTTGTAGGCATTGCTTATTTTACTAATGGCCTACAAAATCCAGAAGAAATTTTTATTGAACTTGTCAAAGACAATTTCCATCCCTTTCTCATCGGATTTATTCTCTGTGCTATCCTAGCTGCCACTGTTAACGCCATGAGCTCTCAGGTACTTGTTGTTTCCTCAAGCTTAACAGAAGACTTTTACAAAAGACTCATTCATAAAAACGCGCCTTCACAAGAACTCCTTCTTGTTTCAAGACTCGGCGTTGTTCTGATATCAGCTGTTGCTTTCCTCATCTCTTACGGCAAAATAAATAGCATATACTCTCTTGTACTTTATGCCTGGTCTGGGCTTGGAGCCGCTTTTGGTCCACTACTTATCCTTTCTCTTTACTCTCAAAAAATCAATCGACACGGAGCTTGGGCCGGAATTTTAATCGGGGGAATTTCTGCTGGTATCTGGCCTTACATTAATACATTTTTCTCCTTAAAAATCCCGGCAGTGCTTCCGGCATTTCTCTTTAGTTTTTCTATGATACTACTTATTTCCTGGCTAACAAAAAAGAAAACAGTTATCTTTCCAGAAAGCCTTCCAGGAGAACAAGTATAACAGACTTAAAAGGTGTTATTGTAGGAACCGATCAAACTACAGCATGGCTCCTCCCTTGGTGGTGGAGACATTACTCAAAACACAACTCTTTACCTGTCACTTTTGTTAACTTCGGTTTATCTGAAGAAGTGCTTTCCTGGTGTAAAGAAAGAGGAGCTGTTCTTACGTTAGAACAAAAAAACTTCATTTCCCCGAAAGAATCAATTGCCCCCTCTCTAGCCAGAGAGTGGGAAAACTTATACGGAGAAAGTGTCTGGACAGCACGCAAGGGCTGGTTTTGCAAACCTTTTGCCATGCTCCTTTCCCCTTATGACACAACTTTATGGATAGATCTTGACTGTGAAATATGTGGAAACATTGAACCTATTTTCCATCATCTTTCCGGCATCAAAGAAATAAGCTTAATCAAAGATCCGGGAAGAGAAAATATTTATAATAGTGGAGTTGTCTTGTTTAAAAAAACCACAAAGCTCATTGAAAAATGGGCCCTCCAGTGCCTAAGCGATAACGCCTATTTTATTGGTGATGATTATATACTATCGCCTCTTATCAACTCCAATAAGCATCTATTTGAAGAACTCCCTTCTCATTTTCACTGGATGGCCGCACTAGGGATGAACCCTGATGCACTCATATTACACTGGGCTTCTAACTGGGGAAAGCTCTTTATTGAGACAACCGGTGGGTATCAAGATTACAAAAAATCCCTAATAGAAAATTGCCTATTTACATCCGATAGTCAGTAACATATAATGAATCGAAAAAGGAATATTTTCTCATGCAAAAACCTTCTATACTTATTGTAAACGACGATGGAATTCAAGCTCCTGGACTAAAACATCTTTGGAATAGTTTGAAAGATTTTTGCGAGCCTTATATCGTAGCCCCCTCATCAGATCAATCCGGAGTGGGTCTTAGTGTAACACTAAGAAACCCACTACACGTCGAATCCGTGCCATGGCTAGAAAACACACCTGCCTGGCAAGTATCAGGAACCCCTACCGACTGTGTAAGAATGGCTCTCAACGTAATCTTAAAAAAAACCCCCGATTTGATTGTTTCTGGAATAAATAAGGGAACGAATTCTGGTAGAAATCTACTCTATAGCGGCACTGTAGGAGGAATAATAGAGGGGGCTATGCGCGGGATTCCCGGAATCGCTTTTTCTTCCGAAAGCTATACTAATCCTGAATACTCGACATTCGAACCTGAGATCTTCCCTCTAGTAGAATATCTATTATCACACCCCTTACCCAAAGGAAGTTTTCTTAATGTCACCTTCCCCTCTCTTTCTAAAGGATGCGATAAAGTCGGCCATAAAGGATGTCGCTTAGCTCGTCAGGGAATGAGTTACTTTAAAGAGCAGCCTTTAAAAGGCGTACACCCCGAAGGGAGGGAATATTATTGGATGGGCGGAATCAACGAAGAGCATGAAGAACATGAAGAAAGCGATGTACACCTATTAAAATCCGGCTATATCACGGTTGTTCCTGTTCAAGTTAAAGAACTTACGGATATTTCCTCACTAGAAACTAGAAAAAAACTATTCGATACACGTTTTCAGTTAAGGTGAAATGCTTTTTGCTTATCTAAAAGCTTCTGTTTTGCATCTAGTCTAAGCATTGCCTCTCTTTCTGCTTTTTCCACACATTCTCTACCCCCCTCTAATTTATAAACTCTCTTCAACTCTTCAAGCAAGGACTCATTTAAAACCTGATTGTCAATTAAAAAATAAATATCATCCCCTGCAATTTGTTTTTTTTGTTGAAAAGACTTTGCTAAAATCATTAAATCCACCATCTTTTCAAAACGTTTCTTTAAAGTGGGGCTTATTTTATTTAAGTCCTCTCGACTTTCTATACTACGAAGTTCTTTAAGTAAAGCCCTCACCTGAGCTGCTCCTTCTGCTTGAAAATCCTCCATAGAATAGGGCTGACAAGAAGAAATAAGTAAAGAAAAAATTAAAATAAGTGATCGCATAAAAAAACCTCGACATACTCATCTAAATGTATAATTTCCTTAGATGCTTATCAAGCAATTTGATAGAATTGCGTCATGAAAACTCTATTACCTAAAAATCCTAATGGATGCCCCTATCTTTTATTAGCCCCTATGGAAGGGGTGGGGGACAGATCTTTTCGCAAAGCCCTAGCTACTATTGGAGGGTTTGATGAAGCTGTTACCGAGTTCATAAGCGTCCCAGCAAAAGCACATGTAGAGTCTCTTGCAAAAGTCTATCAGAAAGACGAGCTAGGGAAAACCCCTCTAGCAGCGCAGATAATGGGCTCTGAACCATCTCTTATGGCACTCATGGCTAAAGAATTAGAAAAACGTGGGGCTTTACGAATTGATATTAACTGCGGATGTCCCTCTAACACTGTAACAGGAAGAGGCGCAGGATCTAGTCTGCTAAAAAACCCCTTACACCTCTATGAGATGGCAAAAACAGTCGTAACTTCCGTAACCACCCCTGTAACCTTAAAAATGCGTTCCGGATATGAAGACATTTCTCTATTCAAAGAAAATCTACTAGCAGCGCAAGAAAGTGGGGTACACTACATCACCTTGCACCCCAGAACAAAAATAGATGGATACACCCCTCCTGCCAGATGGGACCTAATTGCTGAAGCTAAAAATTTACTCACCATTCCTGTAATTGGCAACGGAGACATTACTTCCCTGGAGAAAGCGCTCTATGTACTGAACTACACAAAATGTGACGCTCTTATGATTGGAAGAGGGGCCGTCACAAATCCCTTTCTTTTCCATGAAATTAAGGCCCATTTTAACAAAGAAGCCTACACAGCTTCCTTTGACATGCTAGAAAAATTCTTAAAAACTTTTTTACTCGAAATGCCTCCACATCTACAAGAAAAAGGGAAAATTAATAAATTAAAACAAATCACTAGTTTCCTTTTTAGAGCAAACGAAACGCTCCTAGAAAAAAGACAAGAAATGTTAAGAATACAGCCGGATAACGCGGAAAAGTTCCTCAATTCCTTCCTTCCTTTTTTAAAAAATGATTTTTTTTTATAAAAAAAAAGAAACCGCTTGTATAAAATACACAGAAGCGGTAAAGTCTACACTTCGTTTTTAATGCGTTTGGGGCGCATAGCTCAGTTGGTAGAGCGCCTGTCTTACACACAGGTGGTCATAGGTTCGAGTCCTGTTGCGCCCAAACATTTAAATTTTGCGGGAGTAGTTCAATGGTTAGAGCACTAGCCTGTCACGCTAGAAGTTGCGGGTTCGAGTCCCGTCTCCCGCGATTCTTTTAACAAAAGCAAATTCCCCTGTACAAATTTATAGAACTGTTTATAGTAGTCTCAAACAAACGAGATTGTAAATCTTTTACAAAAGTACATCTATGCCAGCACAAATTTCAAAGAAAAAAGCCGTCTTACATCATTGCACAACATTTTTTTGGACTGCATTAGGAGCATTCCTCGCCGCCCTCTCCATTCAGGTATTCCTCATTCCTAACCAGTTAATCGACGGAGGCATTGTCGGTATCGCTTTAATTCTAGCCAGACTTTACGATAGCAGCTACTTATCTTACCTTATCATTTTTCTAAACCTGCCCTTTGCGTATCTAGCTTATAAATATATCAGACGTACTTTCCTCATTCATATGCTCATCGCCCTCCTCCTTTTTGCCGTCTGGGTATACCTACTCAAAGGACTTCCTCCTTTCTATGGAGACAGCTTAGAGATTATTGTTTTCGGAGGCGCTCTTTTAGGAATAGGTGTCGGCCTTATCATTCGCTATGGAGGCTGTTTAGATGGAACAGAAATTTTAGCTATCTTAATGAACCGAAAAACTGGTTTTACCGTAGGCCAAATCGTTCTTGTTATTAATATTTTCATCTTTGGTGCTTACGGATGGATTTTTAAAGACTGGCACATCGCTCTTCAATCTCTTATGATGTATATCGCTGCGATTAAAATGATCGATATTGTAATTGTAGGCTTGGATGAGCTTAAATCTGTTTTAATCATCTCTTCTGACCCAAAACAACTTTCTGAAGTCATAATGACAGAGATGGGATTGGGACTAACAATCATGCACGGCAAAGGAGGATTTTCCGGTGCCGCTAAAGACATTATTTTTGTAATTGTAGAGCGCCTAGACCTATCCGATTTAAAAGAACTTGTGCTAAAAGAAGACCCTTCCGCATTTATGGCGATTGAAAATTTACATGAAGTCGTCTATGGAGGAGGTCACTCTATTCCTCATAGCAAAAAAAAGGGACTAGGAAAATTAATTAAAAAAGGTGGGCACTAACTTCTTAAAAAAAACGCCTAGCACTCAAGGTCTTCATTTGCTAAAAACAAGAGAAAAGCGCTTGCAATTTTCTCTCCCGTTCCTTAACATGACAATCCAATTACTGTAACTCAGGAGAACATATGTCAGAAGCTAAAGAAATCATCTTTGAAGAAGAAGCCCGTCTTAAACTAAAAGAAGGGATAGACACACTCGCAGACACTGTAGCCACTACTTTGGGACCCAAAGGACGAAATATAGGCCTTCAAGCAAGTTGGGGAGCTCCGACAATCACCAATGACGGCAACAGTATTGTAAAAGACATAGAATTAAAAGACCAATATGCCAATATGGGCGTTTCTATGGGAAAAGAAGTAGCCAGCAAAATGAAAGAAAAATGCGGCGACGGAACAACGTCTAGCATCTTGCTACTCAGAACCCTAGTACAAAATGGCATAAAAAACATCGCTTCAGGATCCAGTCCTATTGCCATCAAGCGAGGGATTGATAAAGCCGTAGAAGCTGTCATAAAAGAACTTGAAAAATCTGCTATTTCTATTAGCAGCGAAAAAGAAACTCTCCAAATAGCGATAGCATCTGCCTCTGGAGACCTCTTCATTGGGAAAACAATCGCAGAAGCCCTTAAAAAAGTAGGAAAATCCGGCGTTATTACCATAGAAGAAGGTAAAAGCACAGAGACAACTGTAGAGCTCGTTGAGGGTATGCAATTTGATAGAGGCTACACAAGCTCCTATTTCTGCACTAACTCAGAAACAATGAAAGCAGAACTCCAAAGCCCTAAAATCCTCGTTACCGATAAAAAAATCTCCTCTATCCAAGAAATCCTGCCGATATTACAAAGCGTTGCAGCTACGGGACAACCTTTACTAATTATTGCTGATGATATTGAAGGAGACGCTCTTTCTACACTAGTAGTTAACCGCCTAAGAGGAGCTCTTAAAGTTTGCGCAGTAAAAGCTCCAGGCTTTGGCGATAGAAAAAAAGCTCTTTTAGAAGATATTGCTATTCTTACAGGAGCAATCCTTGTCACCGAAGAAGCCGGAATCCAATTAAAAGATGTTGCTGGAGAAGTTCTTGGCTCAGCAGAAAAAGTTTCCGTCACAAAAGACAAGACAACTATTGTTGCAGGAAGCGGAAACGGCGAAAAGATAGCAAGTCGCGTAAAACAAATCGAAGCAGAGATAAAAGAAGTTACAAGCTCTTATGATAAAGAAAAGCTCGAAGAGCGCAAAGCTAAATTAAGTGGAGGCGTTGCCGTAATTCGTATCGGAGCCCCTACAGAACCTGAAATGAAACAAAAAAAGCAAGCTTTTGAAGACAGCTTAAATTCAACAAGAGCGGCTATCGAAGAAGGTATCGTTCTTGGTGGAGGCATTGCTCTATTGCATGCTAGCAGAATCATTCCAAGCCTATCTCTTTTACCTGAAGAAGTAATTGGGGCTAATCTTGTTTTAAAAGCCTGCGAGACTCCTTTTAGACAAATTATTTCTAATGCAGGGCTTGACAGCTCTCTTCTTTTAGAAGAAATTTTAACCAAAAAAGGAAATTTTGGATTTAACGCAGTCACCGAAGAAGTAGAAGATCTTCTTAAAGCCGGAGTCATAGATCCTGCCAAAGTAGTAAAACACGCCCTTCTTTTTGCATCTTCTACAGCAGGTATTATTTTACTTTCTGAAGTTCTCATAGGAAACGCTCCTGAAGAGCAAGAATAAGTCCTAACCAAAAACACCCCTTCCTTAAAAAGGGGTGTTTTTATCATATAAAACTACCATACAATTAATAACTTACATAATTAACCAAACTAATTAAATTGAAATCCTAACTTTATTTATATAGATTTATAACTATATAGAGAATGCAACCAAGGAAGGATTTATGAATAGACGACATGAAAGCTTATCAGCTCAAGCAAACAAACAAAACATAAAAGAGATAAAAAGCAGCATAGATCGTGATACAGTAAGTCTAAAAGCAGAAAGTCAGACCATAACTACAAAAGCTCCTTCCTTAAAAAGGGTCTCTACAAGTAAAAGAACTTCCCCCAAAGAAAAAATCGTTAATACAACTCCAAGTCACCCTCATAAAGAGGGTAGTAGGTGGGCAGAAATGCTCCAAAGGCAAACAACAGAAAACAACCTTAGAATGACAAAGCAAGCAGATAAACATCTGGGGTAAGGAGCAAGCCCTGCTCTATTAAGCTATTTTAAATAGAACTGGCATAGAGTAAACCTATGAGATAGGTATGGATGTCAAGTTAAGTAAGGTCTAGGACACCAGTAAAAAAATCGCAACTATTTAGACCTTCCTTAGCTTGAATTATATTTTGAGCAGTTATGAGATCCGACATAAGATGATCTTCCTATTTACAAGCTTAAAATTTCTAACCTCCTGTAAAACACAACAAAACATACTGAATATTTTAATAATATATCTTCTTCTAGGTTGCTTTTAACAAAAAAATCAGATAGAATGAAGACCCACTACAATTATTAAAAAGAGAATTTACTATTTTGTCTCCATTTAGACTAGCTCACCTTTCAGATTTACATTTTTCCAAAATCAGTTGGGGAGTCTCTCAGTTTTTTTCTAAAAGATGGATCGGTAATTTTAATTTTCTTCTTAGAAGAAGAAAAGAATTTGACTACTCTTTATTAGAAGAGCTTCTCCCTCTATTTCTCCAAGAAAAAGTACAAAAAGTCCTTATTTCAGGAGATGTCAGCTGCACTTCTTTAGAAGTAGAATTTTTAAAGGCTTCTCTTTTTGTAGAAACCCTAAAAAAAGAAGGAATTGAAACAATTATTTTACCAGGCAACCACGACCACTACACAAAAAAAGAAACAAAAAATAAGACTTTTCATAAATTCTTTCAAAAACCCGGTAGCTCATACACTCTAGAAAAAGATCGACTGGAAGTAATCCCCTTAAACGCTTTTTGGTCGATTGTTGCTCTTGATACCACTTTAGCAACGCATCTTTTTTCCTGCAAAGGAGAGTTTTCCAAGGAACTAGAAAACACATTACAAGAAGCCCTTGAAACTCTACCTAAAAATGCCAAAATAATTGTCGCTAATCACTTTCCTATTCTCTTACCAAAAGAAGAATCCTTACAAAGAGAAGAAGCTCTTGTGGCTATCTTAAAAAAATACCCCAATATTAAACTGTATTTACACGGACATACGCACAAAAGACGCATTACAGATTTAAGAAATACAGGACTACCCGTAATAATAGATTCAGGATCAGCCTCTCATAAATTTAGAGGCAGCTTTAATCTTTTAGATTGCGAAGAAGACAGCTGTCTTATTCGTCCTTATACATGGCAAAAACAAGCGTGGACCGCAGAAAAACCGGTCCCTTTCACCTGGAGAACTCTATGACAAAATCCCCTGCACTCCCTTGGTATAAAGAAGGGCTCTCTTTTAAATGCACCGGCTGTGGAAGATGCTGCACAGGATCTCCCGGCGTTGTTTGGATCACAGAAGAAGAGATCCACGCTGTAGCTAAATTTCTAGGTCAATCGGTGGAAACAATAACAAAAAATCATGTAAGAAAGCTAGGAGATCGCCTTGCACTTCTTGAACGCAAAAAAAGTAGCGAAGAATTTGATTGCACTTTCTTACAAGGCAAGCAATGCTCGATATACCCCGTTAGACCTAAGCAATGTCAAACTTTTCCCTGGTGGAAAGAGAATGTGGAATCCAAGGAATCTTGGGAAGAAGCTGGAAGAGACTGCGAAGGAATTAACCACCCTGACGCCCCTGTTATTTCTTTAAAAGAAATCCAAAGACAGCTCGACTAAATTTCCCCTTGTTTTTCTATTTTTTTGCTGTTATCTAAAAAATATAAGCTACAAAAAAGGCAACTATCATGGATACAGAAATGCGCAAAAAAATAGAGTCTTGGCTTCAAGAGCCTTTCGATCCTGAAACACAAATCACTATACGTAAAATGTTAAATGAAGACCCCAAAACCCTAGAGGAGTGCTTTTATACCGACCTAACCTTTGGGACGGGAGGTTTAAGAGCTCTTATGGGAGTTGGAACAAACAGGCTAAACATTTACACTATAAGGCGCACAACAAAAGGACTTGCCAATTACCTTAAAAAGCAATTTCTGCAACAGCCTCTTTCTGTTGTGATAGGGTTTGATAATAGATTACACTCTGAAGAATTTGCAAAAGAAGCTTCCTCTATTTTAATCCAAAGTGGCATTACTGTTTTTCTTATTAAAAACCTACGCCCCACCCCCTTTATTTCTTTTGCCTGTAGGCACTTCAAAGCTAATGCTGCTATTATGATTACAGCCTCACATAACCCTAAAGAGTATAACGGCTACAAGGTGTATTGGCAAGATGGAGCTCAGGTAGTCCACCCCCACGACGTAGGGATTTTAGAAGAGGTCTCTAAGATCTCCGATTTTTCCTCAGTAAAAACCGAATCTGAAGGCGCTTTTCACCTTGTAGATGAATCATTAGATGAGGCTTACCTTGACGCTATTAGGCCTCTACAAAACTTCCCCCTACAAAATAAAAAAGAAGGAAAAAACCTTAAGATCGCCTATACAAGCCTTCATGGAACAGGCATTACTCTAGCGCCTAAAGCCCTTCAAGATTGGGGATTCTCTTCTCTTTATTTCGTACAAAAACAAATTATTCCCGATGGTAATTTCCCCACAGTCGCCTTACCAAATCCCGAATATAAAGAAGCGCTTAAGCTCGGCTTAGAGCTCATGGCAGATTTTTCTACAGACATCCTTTTAGCAACAGACCCTGATGCCGATAGGCTAGGAGTTGTTATCTTGCATGAAGGAAAGCCTCAGATTCTAACAGGCAATGAAATTGCCTGCATCTGTCTAGAATACCTCTTTCTAAATCACAAATTACCTGAAAGGGCGGCAGCTATCTCTACAATTGTTTCTACAGACCTACTCCGAGCAATCTCTGCATCGCATCATATAGACTATATTGAAGTTTTAACAGGATTTAAATACATAGGAGAAAAAATCCATGAATGGGAAATGACTCCTGGATCTCCTTCTTTTCTTTTTGGAGCAGAAGAATCGTATGGATATCTATACGGAACACATTCTAGGGATAAAGACGCTATTATCAGCTGCTGTCTTATAGCTGAAATTGCCTTGCATCTAAAAAAACAAGGAAAAACCCTAGTCGATTTTCTTCACGACATTTACAAAACACATGGCATTTTTCGTGCAGGACAATTGTCTATTACCTTTGCCCCAGGGCAAGAAGGCTCAGATGCTATTTCACAGCTCATGGAAACTTTAAGAAAAAATCCTCCTAAAGAAATTGGAGGAATAAAAATCTCTCAAATAGAAGACTACTTGCAAGATAACATTACAAAACTTCCTAAGTCTGATGTCTTACTTTTTAGACTAGAAAATGGAGGCAAGTTAGTGATTAGACCCTCAGGAACAGAGCCCAAGCTAAAGATTTACGCAGAAGTGCGCCATACAGTCTATACAAACATAGAAGAAGGCATAATTGCAGCTGATAGCAGGCTACAGAGTCTACTTACTGCTACAAAAAAGAAGATACAACCTTGAATTACAAGCTAGCCTTTATATCAGGTTCCACCTCTGGTCTTGGAAAAGAGCTGAGCACTCTTCTTGCTAAAAAAAAGATCCCTCTTTTTTTAACAGGAAGAGACTTACCTCTTCTTCTTGAGTTACAAAAAGAGCTTCAAAAGGAAACTTCTGTCTTCATAGCTGTCGCAGACCTATCTTCCCCCTCTGATATAAAACAGCTTTTAGAGAATTTTAAAACCCACACTCCTGACCTTATCATCAATGCAGCAGGCCTTGGCTTTTACGAAGACATTCTCTCAACCTCCTTAGAAAAACAAATGCTCATGATCCAAGTAAATATTGAAGCGCTGTCCCAAATTTCCATAACAGCTGCTAGATTACTAAAAGAACAAGGAAAGAAGGGAACAATTATGAATATCTCTTCTGCTGCAGCTCATTACACCTACCCCTCTTTTGCCATTTATGCTTCTTCTAAGCGCTTTGTAAGAGACTTCTCCCTTTCTTTTGACCATGAGGTCTCTAAATACGGCATTCGAGTGCTCACCTGCCTACCCGGTCGTTTCCATAGCGCTTTTAAACAAAAATCCTCTGGCATTCCAAGCGCACCTTCTTGGGATACGATGTCTTTAAAAAAAACCGCCCTGCACGTTTTAAAACAAATCGAAACACAAAAACAAGACTCTCTTTTTGATATTAGATATAAAATTCTAAGATTTATTTCTTTTTTTATTCCAAATACACTTATCGCTCATATATTAAGAAAAAAATCAAAGCTCCTTGAGTAGCAGCTTCTAATATCCCTTCGCTCAGAGGCCTTTATCCCTTCCTTAGTCCTCCGTTTTTATGTCCAACTTTTTGTTAAGTCCTTAGCCTATAAAAAAGATGGCAAGATCAGGCATTTGTATAGAGGTCTTCTATCCACGTAGTTTTTCCAGTGCCTCGAGGCCCTAAAAGGAAAAAGCTTTTTTTTTTGGGGGGTGCTTTTAACAAGCACTTTAGCTGTCGCATTCTTACAACTCAATTGTTATTTTGAGCCTCATTCTTACATTTATGTTGTAAAATTGCAGCAGAATACTGCACCTAAAGGAAATAGTTTGTTGTAATATCATTTAATATAAGCACCTTATAGATAACAAATGAAAGAGTGTCGTAAATATTCAGTGAAACCCCTTATTAAAAGGAAAGCACGAATTTGTTAGATGCGAATATTTTTGTGAAGTCCGTCTAATCTGAGGGCCACCTCATAAAGACTTCTCTTTTAAAAGGGGAAGCCGAGTATTGGATATCTTTAAAGAATATTCAAGAAGAAAAATCATAGAATAAAAATAACAAATAATTATATAACTAGAATTATACAACCCAGAAGACCACTGGCTGTTTTATAAAAACCAACCCAACTGAGAGCTTATTTTCCATGACAAAAATTTTGATCACAGGTGCCAGTGGATTTGTAGGGAAAAGACTAATCATCCATCTCTTAAATCAAGGTCATGAAATTTATGCTCTATGCCGCATTAAAGGGACAAAAGTTTTTCCTAAAGAAATACCGAATCTTCACTATATTTGGGGAGACTTAAGAAATCCTGAAACTTTACAAGATTTTCCCAAGGACATTGAAGTTGCTTATTATCTTGTTCACTCTATGTCCGAAATTGTGAGTAACTTAGTTACTGCGGAAATTGAGGTGGCTAACCATTTTCTTCATGGAATAAAAAACTCAGAGATCAAGCAGATCATCTACTTAGGAGGGATTATTAATGACGAAAAAAAGTTATCTCCACATCTTAAATCACGATTATTAGTTGAACAAACCTTAAAACAAAGCGGCATTCCTTGCACTATTTTACGCGCAAGCATAATTATTGGAGCTGGGAGTGCATCTTTTGAAATCATTAGAGATTTATGTGAAAAGTTACCGATAATGATAGCTCCTAAATGGATAACTTCATTATGCCAACCCATCTCTATTCGTGATGTTATTTTTTATCTTTCTAATACACTTCTCAATCAAAAATGCATAAATGAAACTTTCGACATTGGGGGTCCTGAAGTATTTACATTTAAAGAGTTGCTCCTTAAGTACGCAAAATTTCGAAACCTTAAAAGATGGATAATCAACATTCCAGTTCTCACCCCTCGTTTATCCAGTTATTGGCTAGTATTTATTACATCGGTTCGTTACTCCCTTTGTTCTTACTTAGTAGAAAGCATGAAAACCAATACTGTCGTCCAGTTGGATAAAATCCAAAGAATCCTCCCCCATTCCTGTTTAACATATGTAGAATCCCTAGAATTAACCTTTCAAAAGATCTCACACAACGAGGTGATTTCGAGCTGGATGGATGCATGGGAAATAGCTGAAGAAGACCCAAACATCGAAAATTATGTCCAAATCCCGGATGAACAATGCTTAAAAGATGAAAGAAAAGCTTTGGTAAAAGATTCAAAAGCTGCTGCTATTGAACGGATTTGGCGCATCGGAGGCGACACCGGCTATTATGCTTTAGATTGGGCTTGGTATTTGCGTGGTTTATTTGATCAATTAATTGGAGGCGTTGGATTAAATAGAGGAAGAAGACACCCTTCTGAAATCGAGGCAGGCGATTCTATCGATTTTTGGAGAGTGATCCTAGCTGATAAAAATAAAGGTCATCTTATCCTTTTTGCCGGAATGAAAGTCCCTGGCGAAGCTTGGCTTCAGTTTAAATTTGAAGAAAAAAATGATCAGATATTTCTTATTCAAACAGCAACATTTCGGCCTAAAGGCATCTTAGGGCATCTTTATTGGTACGTTCTTACCCCTTTTCATTTCTTTATCTTTCGAAAAATGATAGAAGCTTTAGCGGGAAAAAGTTCAATAAAATGAAACAAAGAACACTTTTTCTATGAGTAAAGTTTTATCTGGAGCAAAACTATATTTCCATTCCCAAGAGCGTGAAGAGAGCTTTTCTTTATAAAAGGAAAGCTTTCCTTCCTTTTCAGTAGCAGTTACTCTATATCCATGCTCTACTACAATTTCTAAATCACCTAGCAAGGTAATATTTTCAGCGTAAAACTCGGACTCTCCTTCTAAAAGGATACGACAAGATTCTTTACGGTGAATCACTTGCTTCCAAAAAATATTATCCTTTTCATAATCTATACCCTGATTTTTCACACATACATTTTTCAAGGTGCATCTTCCAACTTTTTCAGAATAATGCAGGATGCCATCCTCATTGACTTCACCCATAACCCTTTGAGCAGCAACCTGGAAGCTGCCTTCAATAGCTAGGCCTTCAATATCACATTCTGCAATATGTAAAATAAGCTCACTACCTAAAGAAAGACTCCCTCCCCGGACTTTCTTACCAATAAGCGAATAAAGTGGCCCTAAAGCAGGATGATAATGCAATACAAAAGAAGGATGCGTAAAGCTTTCCGGCTTATCTCCAACGCCTGCCAAAGAAAACATACAATGTTCTTCTAAAAGCTCTCTAGCATTACTCATAACATCTAAAAAACAGCCTTCGGGGGTTTCTAAAAAAGAAGAGCCTAAAACATATTCTTTCTTCGTTGCAGAAATCGTTTTACGTCTTTTATTAAAGATGATGTAAGTATCCAGATTCATATTCTCATCTAGTTCCAAAGGATGTGATGATCTACTTTGAAAACAATCAGCAATATTTTGCATAGTAGATTCTAGTCTAGCAACCTCGAGCTCTTTTCTTTCTTTTATAGAGGTGTAATACACTACTTTTTTTAAGTTAACTAGCATCCCTGGAATAGGACAGTGATCCAAAGCCCCTACAATCGAGGAAAGATCTACAAAAAGAAGGTTGGTGTTCGAGGGGAATTTGGAATATTTCATACCGGGGATAACAGGTTCATCTTGTATATTATACGTCGCAAAGTCCGAGTACTCTATATTTGTTAAAGTGTAAGAAAAGCCCTCTTCCACTTTCTCTTCTACCACAACATTAATCCCTTCCGATGCTTTTACAAGCCTCTCACAAGAGGCAAATCCAAATCGCTTATTTTCCTTAAGACCATGTCCACTAAAAGCTAAAAGGCCATAATCTTCTGAAGAAATCGGGTTATTAATCTGTCGAATAATCGATTTAGTGGCTCCCTGCTCTTTAAGCCAAGAAAAAATCCCCTGATCTCTAGCAAGCTTCCAAATGACACCATGTCCGCCGGGCTTAAGCAAAGGATCATTGGGACCAACTAAAACCCAGCCACCCTCTTTATCCACAACAGGAACAAGCGGCTGACAAAAAAATGCAAATTTTTCCTTAGGACGTGAAAACCAATTTTCCTGCTCAAATAGCTTCATAATACTTGCGTGATTATCTTTTTCAGAAGTCATCATGGCAACGGGAAGAGTTATTTGCCTTCTCTTTACTTTATAATATAGATACTCTCTTACCTGCAAATCGCCAATAAGCCTTCCTAGAAGGGTATCCCCATTGAACGAAAGAAAAGCTGCCGGCATAGAGCTTCCTGTTACCGCATCTTGAAGCCTTAATCGATCTGCAGCTCCTCCTATAGGATACATCTCGGAAAGCTCTTCCATCCTATCGATAGCGAAATAAATAGCTTCAGTAAGTTGTCTTGAAGGCTTGGAAAAATCAAGTCCCCAAGGAGCGTGTACAATCGCTTTATCTGCAGAAAAGCGCCTTTTAGGCTTACAGAGAAACTGTAAAAGAGTTAGCTGATAACCAATAACCCCACCAATCTCTTTATAAAAACCTTCAAGACAAACTAAGGTTTTTAACAATTCATGCATTTCTTCTTTTACTAATGTTTCAGAAGGAGAAAAAACCTTTTCTTGACCAATTGCTACTACAGAATGAATAATAAATTCTTCTTCTAAAGAAAACCCCTGCAAAGACACCCTGGAAAAGAAGTTCATTACCTTTTCCTCTTTACTTAAGATATCTATTTTTTCTGCCATCGAAGAGGCCTTCTGCACAAAGGCAAGTAATTCAGTAAGACGATCTAATTCATCAAGTAATGAAATAGCACAAAAGTTCTGATCAGAAACTAAAAATGGACTCAACAGACAAACTCCCCTTTTGAGATTTAATAAGCCAGATATGTAGATTGTCATGAAAAAAAAGTAAAATGCAAGAAAATCAACTGACATCTTTTCATATGGCTAAAAATTACCAATAAATCGAGCCCCTTTTAAAAAAAATCACAAAACCCCAGTCTCTAGAGCGATTTTTTTTGACTATAATATATTCAGCACGATACAACTTGTTGTTCGAGGAAGAAAGTTCCCTCGATTGTCTATCTTAAGTCTAAATCAACTGCGATTTAGAGGTAGGCTTTGGTAGAATTTTATAAGGAGTAATTCAATGGCAAAAGAACCAGCACAGTCCAAATTTATGCAACCTTTAAAGGTTAGCGAAGAGCTAGCTGCCGTCATAGGAAAAGGACCTATGCCTAGGACTGAAGTAACTAAGCAAATTTGGGTTTACATTAAGAAGCATAAACTTCAAGACGAAAAAAACAAAAGAAATATCATCCCTGATGAAAAACTAGCAAAAGTATTCGGCAGCAAGAAAGCTATCAATATGTTTGAAATGACTAAACTCGTCAGCAAGCACCTTTCTTAAAAAAGCAGGCAGGATATGTTATTTATATTCTGCCTATTTATTCCTTCAGTAGGCGTTCCATGATTTCCGCAATTTTACTCTCCGGGGGCTTCGGTAAAAGAATGGGGGCCACCACGCCCAAGCAGTACTTACAGTTACAAGGCACACTAGTTATTCTCCGCTCTTTAGAGTCTTTATTAACTTTTTCTCCTTGGCATGAAATTGTTATTGTTTGTGAAAAAAAATATGAGGATCTTTTCTCCTCATATACGCACCTGCCTCTACGGTTTGCCCTTCCCGGCAAAGAAAGGCAAGACTCTGTTTTCTCTGGGTTAAAAGCCCTTTCTTCTGAAACAAAATGGGTTTGCATACATGATGGAGCAAGGCCTCTTTTAGAAAAAAAAGACCTTGAAAACGTCATTGCTGCCGGTAAAGAGCACAAAGCTGCAACGTTAGCTACCCCTATAAAAATGACAATTAAAGAAGCTGATTCTAATTTGTTTGTAAAGAAAACGCTAGACAGATCTTCCCTATGGAACATACAAACACCGCAGGTACTATGTTACAAGCTATTTCTAGAAGCGCATCTAAAAGCACTCTCTGAAAACATTGTCTTAACAGATGATGTCAGTTTAATAGAGCTTTTAAAATACCCTGTAAAGTTAGTGCCAGGATCCGATTCTAATCTTAAAATCACTACCAAAGAAGACCTACTACTGGCGAATCTTCTTTTAGAAGAGCGAAATTCTCATGTATAAGTACAAAATGACAGTGGTTTACGATGGAACGAACTATGGGGGCTGGCAAAACCAACCAAACTCCACTTCCATTCAAAGCCTTATTGAAAAGGCGCTATTTACTCTTTACAAACAAGATATTACCGTCATCGGATCGGGCAGGACTGATGCGGGAGTTCATGCATTAGGCCAAATAGCCCATTTTACACTTCCTTTGGAAGCTGACCTATATAAACTAGGGCATTCACTCAACGGCTTACTGCCAAAAGACATCCGAATTACAAATATGGAACAGTCCCCTTTAAACTTTCATGCAAGATATGACGCCACAGGGAAAATATACCACTATCACCTACATCTAGATAAAGTGCTTAACCCTTTTACACGTCTTTATTCTTGGCATGTGCCACATAGAGTCAATCGACAAACATTACAAGATGCTGCGCAAATATTTGTAGGGACACATGATTTTAGAGCCTTTGCTAATGAATCACATAAAGGCGCCGCCTCTAAAAACAGCATTCGCACGATCCAAAGACTAGATATACTCGAAGAAGACGGTGGAGTCCGCTTAGAATTTGAAGGGGATGGGTTCTTGTATAAAATGGTGCGCAACATCACAGGAACATTAATGGCAGTTTGCGCAGGGCATATCGATATAGCCAGTCTAAAAAACCTCCTTCTTACTAAAGACAGACAAAAAACAGGAAACACAGCGCCTCCACAGGGTCTTTTTCTGATGAAGGTCTTCTATAAAGAAGAAAGCAATTCCGTAAAAGAATTAAACTGACTAACTCCTTCTAGCTCTTTTTGCATCTTCTCATCTAGAAAAGAGGAAATCACAACACTCTTTACTCCTGCTAAAGATAACGCTTTGGAGCCTCTTACTGTATCTTCAAAACCAACTAACCGATCTCCCTGTTTTGTATATCTAGCTTTAGCTAGAAGATACGATTCTGGTGAGGGCTTCGGGGTTTTATACTCTTCTCTCGTAATCCAATAAGGGATTTTTTGCAAAAGTGGAATCTGTAACCGTATCTGATCTATCTGACTTTTAAATGAATTTGTAACCACACAGCTAGAAACCTTTATGGTTTCCAAAAAAAGGAGCATTTGCTCTACACCTGGCATAAGTTGCACAATCCCTTCATCTAAAAGGTCTTTATAAGCCTGTTTTTTTTCCTCATACAAAATAGACCAGCTAGGTTCTTTTGCATAAAGACCTGGGAAAATTTTGTATATTTCGTTTCGCAATCCCTCAGAGCTTGTATGCGCTATAGAGCAATACTCTAAAAAGCCCCAAGGAAGAACACACCCTCTATTTAAACACATTTTTTGATACGCTTGAAAATGGAGATGTTCCGTATTGACAAGGAGTCCGTCAAAATCAAAAAAAACAAAATCATACTGATCTAAGTGAAACATAATTCCTCTAAAAAATGAAAAAATGATAGCAAAAACTTTGTTTTTTGACAAAGAGCCATTTATTCTTTATACTATATCCAACAATTGATATCCTCCTTTCCTTGAAGGAAGAAGATTGCTATGACCTCATGCTCTTATTGTATGAGTATTTCAGTAGGTACTTTCGACGCGCTCGAGGTTTTCGAGCCTTTTTGAGGGACACTCATGCCAAAGATATGGGAATAAGATAGAAAATGAAAA
Source organism: uncultured bacterium (assembly GCA_964439595.1). Classification (GTDB taxonomy): domain Bacteria; phylum Chlamydiota; class Chlamydiia; order Chlamydiales; family Rhabdochlamydiaceae; genus CAIJXB01. The sequence continues at coordinate 78,321 of CAYTOK010000004.1, forward strand.
AAGGCACACTAACTGCGCGCTTAAGGACAAAGTTTGCGTGTGACTGTATGATCAGAACTAGACAGAAAAAATAATGATAAAAAAAATTCTCACACTTCTTACTATTATTTTAGCCGTCTTTCTTTTAGAAAGATTTTGTCATAAACAAACAGATGGCTTTACCATTAACAACCTCCGTGTCGCATCACCTTCTTCGGGAGCAACCCTCTATAGCCAAGAAGAACTGACAAAAGTCGAAAAAATTTTAGCTCAACCTCTTCGCTATATTGGAAGAGGTGGACAGTGCTACGCTTTTGCCACTGCAGATGATTTATACGTTGTCAAATTACTAAAATACAATAACAACTACCCCCGCATTTGGTTTCGTTTATTCCCCTTTCCTTTTGGCCTTGAATCCTATAGACAAAATAAAATCATGAAAAAACAAAAAAAACTAGAAGGGGAATATAAAAGCTACGAAATCGCCTTAAAAGATTTACAAGAAGAAACTGGTATCGTTTTTTTTCACCTGCAAAAAGGAACTCTGCCTCCCCTCTTTCTGCAAATCCAAGATAAACTAAAAATTTCTCATACCCTTCCAGCTGATACATACCAGTTCTATATTCAAAAAAAAGGATTGCCTTTTTACCCAGAAATACAAAAAATGCTTGTAGATGGGGATATGGTCTCTGCTAAAGCTACCATCGATGAACTAACTGCTTTTTTAATAAAAAGATGTCAAAAGAAAATTACTGACGGTGACGATGGCATCTGGCGTAATTTTGCTTTTGAAAACGGGCATCCTTTTCAAATAGATATAGGGCAATTTTCTTATAAAGACTCTCTATGTTCTAAAGAAGAATACGAAAAAGATTTACTTTTTTTTACCAAAGACTTCCACCGCTGGCTTGAAAAAACCAGCCCAGAACTAGCCGAATATCTACTCCACTCTATCCATAAAGAGACATCTTCCTCTCCATGACAAAAAAAACACTCTACGGCATCAGTTGTACTTTACTTATACTTATTTCCTTATGTGTTTATCAAAGTGCCATATCTTCTATGATCTTTTTCAGAGGTCCTGCTAAAAACTTTACTAGTTACCCCCCTGAAGTGGAGTCATTTCTAAAAAAACCTCTACACTTTATTGGCATGGGCTCTCAATGTATAGCTTTTTCCAGTGAAGAGGAGTCTTACGTACTCAAGGTTTGTAAGGCGAACCGTTATCAGATTCCAGCATTCTTAGAAAACCCCCTGGTTTCTTTTTTTTGTAACCACTACTTACGAGCAAAACAACTAAGAAAACAAGAAAAACAAAATTCTGATTTTTTAAATTATAGGCTTTCTTATGAAAAAGCAAAAAAAGAAAGTGGTATTGTCTTCCTTCATTTAGAAAAGACAATAAAGCAAAGTGCACCAATCCATCTAAAAGACCCTTTCGGCATCACACACTCTTTCTCACAAGATGATCTCTTATTTTATGTCCAAAAAAAAGCAAAGCCCCTGGCTCCGTATCTTATAGACTTATTACACCAGAATAAAAATGAGGAACTAACTACTTTTTTCTCTAACCTTCTCCACATGGTAGAAGAAAATAGAAAAAATGGCATCTTTATTAAAGACATCAATCCTAAAAAAAACATAGGTGTATGTGAAAATCTCCCTATGTGGATAGATCCCGGAAGAATTATCCAAGCAACACTAAATCCTGATAACGCACTGGAGCTATTTTCTAAAGAATTTACCCCTTTTCTTGCAAGTTTAGATAAGGACTTATCCCCTTTATTCGAAAAGGCTAAAACAAAAATCAAAAACTCCTTTTACAGTCCATAATTCCTTTTCTTGACCTTAGAAAGGAGATGCTTTATCCTAATAGAAAAATGGAACATCGCTATGCAAAATATAGATTTTAAAAAATTTAAAATAGGAAGAAAGCAACCCCTTGCTGTCCTATGTGGTCCCTGCGTTATAGAAAATGAAGATTTAGCTCTATCCACAGCGCACTTCCTTAAAGAGCTTTGTGAAAAGTTAGAGATTAACCTGATCTATAAATCTAGCTATGACAAAGCAAACAGATCCTCCGGATGCTCTTTTAGAGGGCTTGGCATAGAGGAAGGTCTAAAAATTCTAGAAAAGGTAAAGAAACAATTTGACGTTCCCGTTGTAACTGACGTTCACTCCCCGCAAGACGCGGAAATGGCAGGGCAAGTATGTGATGTCTTGCAAATTCCTGCTTTTCTTTGTCGTCAAACCGATCTTATTCTTGCAGCAGCTAAAACAGGCTCCATTATAAATGTAAAAAAGGGGCAATTTATGGCTCCTTGGGACATGAAAAATGTCGTAGAAAAAATTCTCTCCACAGGAAATAACCAAATTATTTTAACAGATCGCGGCGCTAGCTTCGGCTACAATAACCTAGTTAGCGATATGAGAGCGATACCTATTATGCAAAAATTAGGATTTCCTGTTTGTTTTGATGCAACACATTCAGTCCAACTGCCTGGAGGAAATGGAACCTCCTCAGGGGGTCAGAGAGAATTCATCCCTACCCTTGCTAAAGCCGCTATCGCCGCCGGATGCAACTGCCTATTTATGGAAGCGCATCCAGACCCAAGCCGAGCACTTAGCGATAAAGACTCAGTAATTTCCTTTAAGCAGCTCCCCCACCTACTAACAACTTTAAAAAGACTGTATGAGATTATCCAAGAAGAGGACGAATGTTTAGAACATATACCTTCTTGAGCTTCCTTACAGTTATTCTATTAAGCACCCTGTGGATTGGATTTTTATCTACACAAATAGACACTGAAAGGTACAGTAAACATAAAGTGGAATTCTCAGCACTTACAAATAGTGAGCAAACAAGAAAAAACGTGGTAAAGGACCTTTGGATTGTACAAGCAAACAAAGATAGACTCCATCATAAAATAGAAAGTAGCAGCTCACTACTCACGCTAAAGCCTAAAGGAAGTTCTATAGAAATAATCGAATATCTGACAGGCGTACGATGTTTCCTTCAAGAAAAGATTCAGCTGCTAAACGGCGAGACCTCTCAGCAAATGCGTTTTTTTATAGCTAAAGAAGGTATTTATCATTACCAAAATCAAAGCTTTGAAGCCTCTGATGTCCTTCTTTCTATGTATAAAATCCCGGGAAGAGACCTCCCTTTGAATCTTACTCATTACCACCCCTTTTTAAAAGGTAGCGCAGAAAACGTGGAATTTTCCTTGGAAAATGGCAAGTCTCTTTTTAAAGCAACCCGTTTTAAAGCTTCTTCTGGGAAAATCAACTCATGATAAAAATTTTTACTTTCTTACTTTTACCAAGCAGTTTTCTATTAGCTGACCTGACCACCCCCTTAGAAGAAGAACTAAATCTATCTTCTACCAAAGCTGTCTATGATGGTAACATCCTTAACTTAGAAGGAAGCATCAGCTTAAAGCATAGCCTTGGAACTTTATCTTCAGAAGAAGCATTCTTACAAAAACAAGAAAACAAAGCTGAACTTCCTTTTTCTCTGATTCATTTAAAAAAAGAAGTATTTATCACACTGCAAAATAAAGCAACACTCTCTTGCGAAAGTGCAGAGCTCGATTTTAATGCTTTACAAGGCCATCTTCAATCTGATGAACAAAAAAAAGTCACCTATAACGACTTAATAAAAACTGCAGATGCTACCATTTCACCACTACAAATATCTAGTAAATCCATAGATCTTATATTTACAAAAAGTCCAGAGAAAACCTTTGAAGTCCAGTATAACATCGACCGTTTAATAGCTCAGCAAGAAGTCGTAATTAGCTACGCTAAAGATTTCGTCCTGAAGGCTGACGAAGCCACGTATGAAAAACTCACCGGCTTAATAAAAGCCTATCCTACAGCCCCTGAAAACCTATGTTTACTATCTTTTGAAGACAATTTTATAGAGACTCCGAAAATAGAAATTAACTTAGATAAAAAACTTCTAAACCTACAAAATCCGAAAGGATCTCTAAAAGGTTCTTTATTTTCACAAAAAGAAAATGGAGAGATTTTTTTCTCTGCAAAAGAATTAGATTGGGACTACCAAAAAGGGGTTCTAACCTTACATAAAGATATTACTATCAAAGAAGAAAGCTTCGGTTCTCTTCTAGCTGATAAAGAACTACTCATTGAACAAAATCTCTCTCAAAAAACAAATCAACTAAAAGCTATCTATGTTAACGGGCCCAGTGTGCTATCTCAAAAAGATGCCACATTAATTTCCTCAGGGCAGCTTCATTTAGACGGAGAAAAAAGACAAATCATAGCGATTAGCCCTAAAAACAAGCAGCTCCTTTATATAGATTCCAAAATGCAGCTAGAAGCAAATCAAGCGCTTTTAGAATATACAGAATCCTCACAAGATATTTCTTCTTTAACAGTAAAGGGGAATGTGAAAATTAAAACTACAGATCTAGAAAAAAAACCAAAGTATGGGCTAGCAGATCGCCTAACGTACTCTCCTGAAACAAAAACTCTTATTTTACTTGCTAATCCCGGTAAAAAAGTACTTTTCCAAGATTTAGAAGACGAAATTTCTATGAGCGCGCAAGAGGTGCATCTCACTCAAAACCCCAACACAGGAAAAATGGACATTAAAGGAATAGGAAACCTAAAGCTCTTTCTTTCCAGTGAGGAGCTTACATTACTACAAAATTCTCTAAATCAGGAGGCCCCAGCTCATGAATGAACCTCTTCTACAAATTGAAAACCTCCAAAAAAGCTATGGCGGAAAAGCTGTGGTTAACGGGTTAACCTTTCACGTGGGCAAAGGAGAAGTTGTAGGGCTTTTAGGGCCTAATGGGGCTGGTAAAACAACAGCCTTTTATATGACAATTGGCCTAATCAGACCGGATAATGGCAAGGTTTTTTTTAAAAAACAAGATGTCACCTACCTACCCATTCATAAGCGCTCCCATATGGGCATAGGATATCTAGCGCAAGAGCCCTCTGTATTTCGTGATTTATCGGTGGAAGACAATATTCTTTGCATACTACAAACTCTCCCCCTTTCTAAAGAAGAGCAAAAAATCCGTCTAGAAGAGCTTTTAAAGGAGCTAGGACTTACCCGCCTTAAGTTAAAAAAAGCGTGTACCCTTTCCGGAGGAGAACGTAGAAGGCTAGAGATCACTAGGTCTTTAGTAACCAATCCCTCACTTCTTCTTCTCGATGAACCTTTTGCCAATATTGACCCTATCGCAGTACAAGACGTAAAGAAAATGATCTTACTTTTAAAAAGTAAGGGAATTAGTGTTCTTATTACAGATCATAACGCACGAGAGATCTTCTCTATTGTTGATAGAAGCTATCTTGTCGGAGAAGGAAAAGTAATGGCTTCAGGAACTGTCAATGAGCTACTACACCATAAAGAAGCAAGAAAATCCTACTTTGGAGACGAGTTTCGCGTTTAGCTATTATGCAAAAAGACTACATCCTTAAAATCATAGAGCAGTTTACTGAAGCAATCGGAGCTATCATAAGTCGAAAGAAAGCTAAAAAGTTTAATGAAGCCAAGGAACTCATCCACAAAACCGCAAAACACCTTTTAAGAATCGATATCGATTTACTACTTCTATATAATCCAGACCAAATACTAGACCACTTTATAGATTTTTCACACCGCCTAGAAACAGAAAGATGCATTCTTAGCGCGGATTTGCTTCTTGAACTTGCCCTCATTGAAGAAGCCTCAATTCAGCCCGAAATAGCACTTCGTCTAAAAGAGCTTTGTTTGCAACTTTACATAGCAGCTCTTCCTAAAGAGATTTCCTTTCAAACGCCCGAATACTTCGAAAAAGTCGCAATCCTTACAAAAGAGTTGCAAAGCTATCCTCTATCTGAAAAAGCTCTTATAAATATAGACTCCTACAGGAAGCTATATTGTAAATTTTCAAAATGTTCAGAGACAATTAGGACTAACTAAATACTACTTGGAATTGCGCGGATCATAAATGTATCAAAAAGTGGGACGGTAAATGCAAGTTCTCCATGAGCTGGACTATATACCATGCCTTTTTTAACTAATTTTGATCTGACTGTTGCAAGACTAGTAGTCTTAGTACCTAAAAGATCAGAAATATCTCCAACTTTATGAGGCCCTGGGCCAAGCTGAGCCATTCCTCTTAAAAAATGCTTTTCGCTAGGCGTTAATCGATCAAAACGCACACGAAAAAAATTCTTATCTAACCTTTTCACCACTAAATCTGTTGCACGTTGCACTGTTTCTAAAGTGATTGGACTACCTTTAGCATGGTTCCACGCCTGATATCCCCATTCTTGTAAAAAATAGGGATAGCCCTTTGTAAGATGAAAAATCTCTTTTAAAGCAAGAGGCTCAAAAACCACTCCTTTTATAAGAGCAGGCTCTTCTAAAGCTCTAGCGGCATCTGATTCGGATAGAGCACTCACATCAGGAAAGCTAAAAAGTCTCTCAGCATAAGACTTAGAGTTTCCAGCAAGAGCCGGAAGTATTGGTAGCCCTGCTCCTAAAAGAAGTAAGGGCAGTCTCTTTTGTTGCATTTTATGCATTGCCATAATGAGAGCCCCAAGCTCTTTTTGACTCAAATACTGAATCTCGTCAATAAAAATAGCAACTACCGTTTTACGGTCCTCCGCAGCTTCTCCAATTGCAATAAACAAATTAGGCAAATCAATTTCTAAATCACCACTATCAGCAGTCCCTCTTTCCGGGTCAATGTCTAATCCTATTGTCACATCATTTACTGTAACCTTTATAGCTCCAATGAAACTCCTAAGAACAGACAAAGCACGCTTCACTTTATTGCCCATCCCAGATACTCGATCTAAATCAAATAAAAGCTTCCAAAGATGAGGGGCAATTAATGACCCTAAAGATTTGTTTTCATGAGACTCAATAAAAATGGTTCGATAGCCATCTTTCTCAGCCATACGCTCAATCTCATTAAGCAAAACAGTTTTACCCACACCTCGAAGACCTGTAAGAAGCATACTTTTTTCAGGCAATTTTCGCTTTACCCGGCCCAAAAGAATACGAGCTTCTTCAAGCACCCAGTCTCTTCCTACAAGTTCTGGAGGCGGCGCTCCCGCTCCTGGAGAAAATGGATTTACAATTGGGTCCATAGATTCCTTCTATTTATTCTCATTTATCCTCATTTATACCTAAAACCAAGAATAAATAGAAATAAAAAGAATTCCCTCAAAGAAAATCAAAAAATACAGCCTGCTTCCAAGCTAGGTAACAGAATTAAAAAAAAATGGCCTAAAAAAAATTTACACAATACACTTATACTAAACAATCTACAGACAGTCAAGAGATTTTCTTATTAGATCTAGCAGGCTTATATTCTGCGTGTTTTTCTTAAAACGGTTGATATGATCTCTCATCCCTATATTTGTCTTTAGAGAAAGCAAACTCTCTAATTTATTTTTCAATTCATTAAAACTAAGATCTTTTTCTTCTAAAAGCAAAGCTCCACCTACTTCGTTTTGTAAAAAAAGAGCATTTTTTAGCTGATGATTTTCTGAAGCATGGGGATATGGTATTAGAAGAGAAGGAACACTAAAAAGCATTAATTCTGCTAATGTTGCTGCCCCAGATCGACAAACAGCTCCTCCGGCAAGAGTCCAAGCTAAATCCATCCTATCTTCAAAGGATTTAATGCAAGAAGGGATGTTAGAAGCAGCATAAAGCTCTTGGATCTTTTCTAAGGAGGCGCTACCACCTACAAGATGGATCACCTGAAAGGAGTATCCTAGGCTTTTTAAAGAAGCTAAAGCTTCTATAAGAGAGCTATTTAGCTTGGCAGCTCCTTGAGAGCCACCAAAGATTAGAAAAGTAAATACATCAGGCTCTAGAGAAAAATAAGCTGCCGCTTCAATGCGCGTTATATCACTAGAAAAGCTACGCCAAAAAGGCATCTGTACCTCTACACATTTACCTTTCATGTACTTAGCAGCCGAAGGAAACTGCACCCCGGAACATACGGCTTTAGAAGAAAATAACCTATTCACCTTACCAGGCACAGAGTTAGACTCAAAAAGAACGAGAGGAACTCTTCTAAGAAAGGCTGCTACTAAGACGGGAAACGCATGAAAACTCCCAAACCCCACAACAAGAACAGGACAAAGCTTTTTTAATAAAAAATAAGCCTGCCAAATTCCTCTAATAAGGGCAAAATAGGATTTTAGCCTCTTTTTACTAGATGGTGAAGCTGCGGACACCTCTTTATAGGCAAAAAGTTCCCTATGAAAAAAGGGATTTGTAGTAAGACCCTTTCCCATAAATACTAAAGAATAAGTCGGGTCTTGGCTTTCTAAATCCCTAGCTAAAGCTTGTGCAGGGAAAAGATGTCCCCCTGTACCGCCCGCTGCGATAATGATTGTTTTACCTCTAGACGCCTCTTGCATGTTTTTTCTCTGACTCTTTGGCAATATTTAAAATAACACTAACAGATAAAAAATTCGCTAGGAGTGAGGACCCTCCCTGACTAAAAAAAGGAAGAGATGTTCCTTTACTAGGTAAAAGACCAGAAACTACTCCTAAATTAAAAAACGCCTGAAAGCTCAGTAAAAAAACAAAAACTGACGCCAAGTAAAAAGCCGAAAGGTCTTTACAAGAAATAGCAATTAAATACCCTATAAAGCCTATAACCATATAAATTATAATCATAAGACTTACACCTATAAAGCCAAATTCCTCTGCAAAAATCGCCGCAATATAATCGCTTCTAGCCTCGGGAAGATAACTCATTTTCTGCAAGCTTTCTCCAAATCCTTTACCTAAAAGCCCTCCAGATCCAGCTGCAATCTTAGCTTGATGAGGCTGATGCCCTTTACCTAAAAGGTCACTCTCGGGGTTCATAAACACTCGAATTCGATCAGGCACGTGCTGCATTTTTAAAGCAGCGCTCCCTCCTATAACAGCAAGAGCTAAAATAGGCAAAAGCCAAAATTGCCATTTGATTCTACTTACAACACAAAAAAACACCATAGTCACACCGATGATGAATACGGTCCCATTATCCGGTTCAATTAAAATAAGACCCATCGGTATGCAAATTATAGACATCAATTTTAAAAAAAAGCGAAAATCAATATCGCACTTTAATAAAGCAATCCTGTGAATGCAATACATGGGAATAATATATTTCACAAACTCTGAAGGTTGAAAAGAATTTCCAAATATATTAATCCAACGCCTGGCTCCGTTAATCTGAGATCCCACTCCTGGAATGAGCGCTAAAACCAAAAGCACTGTAAAAAAAAGGAGCAAGAAGCCGCTTAACCGTAAAAGGGTTCGGTATCCGACAAACCAAACCCCAAGAGCGCATAAAAAGCCGACTATTGCATATAAAGCCTGTCTAATCAAGGCATAGTGTATATCTCTATCGATAGATCCATCTAAAATTTCTGCAGATGTCGTATTGAATACCATGACAAGACCCATGATAAATAAAAGAGAAACACAAAAAATAAAAATATAATTCTTTCTATCTATCATCGGATGCGAATCTGATCACCAGGTTTTAACTTGCGAGCCTTCTCTTCATTCATATTATTTAATTTGAGAAGTTCTTCCACCTTTATGTGGTTTTTTACAGCTATTGTCCAAGGATTATCTCCCGGTTTTACTGTGTAATATTTTGCTGAAGTAGGATCTAAGGGCGCTTTCTGCTCGACTTTAGCCACTATTTCTTCTTTTTTCTCTGGGACTTTTAATACCTGCCCAATCTTTAACTGTGTCGAGGAAAGATTATTTAACTTCATAATTTCGGAGACCGTCGTATGATTTTGTTTTGCAATCTTTTCCAAAACATCTCCCTTTTTCACTTTCACTTCGCCGTAAGAATGCTCTGGCTTTACAGGAGCTGCAACTACAGGTTCCGAAGCCGGAACTTCTGTAATAGCTTTTAGATCTTCTACAAAAGAAGAGGTGCCAGAAGCGACAACGGAAGACTGTTCTACCTGAAGAGGATCTTGCTGCGTGTACTGTCTTAGCACCTGATCTACCTCGTCACCCATGACTTTTTTTGCTTCGCTTTTAAAAGGAACTTCACTACTTACAGAGTAAGAAGCTTCTTTTTTTACAGCAAACTCTTCTCTTCCTTCTTCATTTTTTAATGCACTTACAAATAAAACAACAAGTAATCCCGCATTAATTAATGCGGCTACAATAATAGTATCTCTACGGGTCATCCTTTTCCCTCCCTAACAAACTTTTGGAATTCATTCCCTCTATGCGCATAATCACGAAACATATCAAAACTAGAACACCCGGGAGATAATAATACCGAGTCTCCATCTTGAGCTAAATCTCTTGCTTTCTTAACTGCTTCCTCTAGAGAATCCACTATTGTAACATTAAAAAAAAGGGATAATTCTCCCTCTATTTTTTTAGCGGCTTCCCCAAGAACAATCATTGCTTTAACTTTATCCTTAAAAACATCCTTCCAAGGCAAATACGATGAGCCCTTATCCACCCCTCCCGCAATTAAAACAACAGGCCCCCTCATAGATAACACCGATTGTATTACAGCATCTACATTAGTTCCCTTGCTATCATCGTAATAACTAACTCCATGTATTTTAGAAATAAACTGTATTCTATGAGCCGGCTTTTCAAAAGACTCCAAAGCTACTAAAAATTCTTCTAAAGAAACGCCAAGATGGCTACAAAGAGCTAAGGCAGCTAAAGCATTTAGGCGGTCATGATCTCCAAGCTCTTCATATGCTAAGGGAAGGGAACAAAGGAAATTCCCATTTTTAAAAATAAAAAGCCCTCGGATCTGTAAAAAAGAAGAATCCTGCATCCCTATTTCATGAAAAGAAGTAGAAAAAAGTTGGGGAAATTCCTCTATTACCTTTTCAAAAACATATAGATCTCCGCCCTGAATAAGACAGTCCTGTAGCTTAGCTTTAGCTTCCGCATAAGAGTAGAAACTCTCATATCGGTCTAAATGATCGGGGGTGATATTCAAAACAACCCCAGCACTAAATACTTTAGATTTCATCGTTTCTAGCTGGTAGGAGCTCACCTCTGCTACAACAATTTCCGCAGAGTCACCGTCTAAAAGATGCTGCGTTAAAGGAGTCCCTACATTACCTAAAGCCCTAGCTTTTTTTCCTGATGATTTTAAAATATGTTCAATAAGAAGTGTAACGGTGGTCTTCCCGTTAGTTCCTGTGATGGCTACTGCTTTACCTCTAAAATGGCGAAAAGCCAGTTCAGCTTCTCCAATAACCTCAACGTTCTTATGTAAAAAATGACGTATAAGGGGATGATTTACAGAAATCCCCGGAGACACTACCACCAAAGAAAAAGGCACGTCTAATAAAGGCTCTACCTGTGAAAAAATAGTCGTTTCTAAAAATTCTATTTCCACATCCTTAGAATCAAATCCATATACATCATAACCCAAATGCCTAAGAAAGCGTGCAGCAGACTTCCCACTCACCCCAAGACCAATTACAAGGGCTTTTTCTTTTTTTTGCATACCTTATCTCTATTGCAATTTTAAAGAAATAATACCAATCATACAAAGAAGTAACGTAATAATCCAAAAACGCAAAACTACCTTGGTTTCAGGCCACCCCTTATATTCAAAATGATGGTGTAAAGGAGAGCATAAAAAAATACGACGCCCCTTACGTAGTCGATAACTGGTCACCTGCATAATAACAGAAAGAGTTTCCATAACAAAGACCCCTCCAACTAAAGCAAAGAGAAACTCTCTTCTAAGAAGAACTGCGCTAACACCCAAAATGGCTCCTAACGCTAAAGAACCTGTATCCCCCATAAAAACCTGCGCAGGGCTTCCATTAAACCACAAAAAGCCTAAACAAGCGCCCACTAAAGCGCAAAGATAAACTGCAATCTCTCCACTGTCTTCAATATGTAAAATATTTAAATACCTAGAAAGCTCTGCATTATTCGAAAAAAAAGCAAAAATTGCTAGAACAAGAGCCACCATGACAAGACAACCTGCTGCAAGGCCATCTAATCCATCAGTTAAATTGACAGCATTAGAAGACCCCGTAACAACAAAAACAACAAATACAGCAGCTAAAACAAGTCCTACACCTTGTAACACAAAAATCGGATCTTTAATAAAAGGGAAAAAATAGATAGAAGAATATTCAGAAAGTGAAAACACCCTGCCTTTACCTTCCATAGAAGAAGAAATCATCTCTCTGGCAGATGGCACTTTTAACCAACTTAAAGAAGAGATCGCTTCATTAACAGCCGGACAAAAAAGATATAAAGCAAGTAAAGAAGCAAACAGTATCTGAAGATAAAACTTTCTCTTTCCTCTTAGGCCCTTAGAATTTTTATGTTTAATTTTCAAATAATCATCATAGGCACCAATACATCCGATCCAAACTGTCGTCAAAAATAAAATCCACGTAAATATGGAGTGTAGATCCATCCATAAAAAAAGAGAAAGCAGCATAGAACTTAAAATAAACACCCCTCCCATCGTGGGGGTATCCTTTTTTTTTTCATGAAGCTGCGCTAACATAGGACAATCCTCTACACGAATAGACTGCCCCGTTTTAAATTCATAAAGCTTTTTAATAAATAAAGGACCTAAAAAAAGGATAAAGAAAAGAGATGTCAAGGCCGCTAGAATCATTCTAGTGGATGAGTAATAAAAAGCTGCAGGAATCTGCCAAGAAAAAGCTCTTTCCAAATAAGAAAACAGTAAAAGAAGCATAAAATTAAGGCCATGTTAAAATCCGGGTACTTCAAATCTTACTTGTTTGCACGTTAAAAATTCAAATGTTATCGAACAAAAAAATACCATCATTTTTTCACGCTACATCACACCGTTAAAAAAAATAATCACATTTAAATACCATAAGACGAAAAGCGGCACCTTTATTATTTTAATGCTGTCCGAAAAATCAATAAATAAATACAATACCCCTATTGAAATATGCAAAGCAGGTTTTTTTTATGATGATTACACTAGGAGCGGGCTTGGCTGCCGGATCAGGTTATTTTCTTAGCGACGCTGTAACATACCCAATATTCCAAGCAGGGAAAGACACCCTGTACACAGAATTTAGTAAAAAAAACACTAAAGGCCCTAACTTTGACAACATGCCTATTTTAGGAGCTGTTTTCTCTATAGGTTATGCACTGCAAACCGGATGCTACGCAATCACCTACTTATTTCTGGCAACATGTAAGTCGCAATGTTGTCTAGATGCAATCCCTCCTTTAGAAAAAGGTGTAACCCAAAATATCGAACTAGAAGATGGCACAAGAATTTCTATACAATATCCAAATAAAACAAAAATAAGCCAAGATCACACCAGTTCTGCACTCAAAGCCTTACACATAGCGCATACGGCAAATCGGGGATATTTAGGCAGGAAAACAACGCTCCTCTTTCCGGTAAGCAGCAGAAATTGGGACAAAAACGGCACAGGATTTTCTGGAGATTCATTGACGGCAATAGCCATTAGAGCTCTATCTCATAAAGAAAAAGCTAAACTCTATGGAACTCTCTGCGCCTCCAATATTGCTAATATACTAACTCTGGGCTTTTTACATTTTGCTATAGCGCAAAAAATAATTCTTATTTACCAGCTTAATGGTGGTGTTGAACACAGCAGTCAAATTTAAAAAAACAAACGTATAATTAAAAGACTCCGCGCTAAATAATTATCGATATACGACTACCTTCTTGCACGAAGACTTTTTTACCTTGAAATGCAATGCCAAGAGTCAAAACCTTTGCAATACCTCTACTATGTAGCTCTGCGACATAATTTTTCTCTTCAATCTGTTGCAACGCTTCTTTAGCTGTATCTTTCAAAGAAATTCCCTTTTTTGCTTTTTTAAATTCTATGACAACTCCTAATTCTTTAGAGTTTCTAGGGATAAGACATACGTCATAGCGGCCGTACCCGCTTTCTCTATTAGACTTTACTTCATGGGTCTTTTCTAAAGTCACTAAAAGACCAAGGACAAAAGCGTGATAGACCTTTTCTGAGCCATCCTTATCAAAATCATGGTAGCTCATAGCGTTAACAATTAACTTTTGGAAGAGTTCAGAAAAAACCTCTATATTTCCCGCAGTTAACCCTCTGAGCATTTCAGATAGATCATCTCTTGGAAGAGTTCCTTCAAGCCAATTCTGGGCAAAGTCTCTATACAAAGAAAGAACTTCTTGATTAGGAATCGTCACGCTGCGCATCGGGGAGGCCAAATCAAAATCTTTAGTGAGAGTTAAATAACCACTAAAGAAAAAAAGACTCCAGACGGCATTCTCCCTTTTTTCTAAATCGGAAAATATAATCCCTTCTTCAATGGACTTTGTAATCGAATCACCTTGTAAAAGGCTCTCTACATCTTTTTTAAAAGAGGTATTTCCTTTCCAAATGAGCTTTTTAATAAGCTCGTTAGAACTTGTATTTATCCAGTAAGGCTGTAAAATTCCTTGGTTTGCAATACATTGAATAATCGACCAAGGATTATAAATAGCCATGCTCCCTATTAGATACCCGTTATACCACTTTCTAATCTCTTCTATTTTATAGGGGACCTGCTGCTCTCTAAAAAGGCTCTCAACCTCTTCTTCTAAAAGACCAAATTTATCAGCGAAATCATTTCTTATAATTGTGTAGCAAGTTCCATTATTAAATCCGGAAAAAATACTTTCCTTGCTGACGCGAAGGATGCCTGTCAATACAGCTTGTTGCAGTAAGGAATTATCTTTTAGTCCATCACCGAAAAAACCACGCATGAATTCTACTATTTTATCATAGTATCCATATAAGTAGCCTGCATGAATGGGAGCATCATACTCATCTATTAAAACAATTACTTTTTGCTTGTAGTAACGCTGCAACCAAAGAATAAGATAAAAAAGGCTTTTTTCAAAAATCCCTTTAGAGGCGGTTTTGCGTAAAATATCTAGAAAATTTGTCCTTTCCGAATCGCTTAAAACAGGCTTTTCTTCTCCTGTTTCCGTATCAATACTAGTTGCTTCTAATAAAAATTGCTGTTTTTCGAACTCGGTTGCAATGCAAATTTTCATTTTATCATAAGCATCTTCCCAAGAGCTGTGATGAACTTCTTTCAAGGTAAAAAAAATAGTAGGAAATTGCCCCCTATACTCTTGAACACCTTTTCCACCTTTATCCTCTCTCCAAGAAGACTTTGCTATCTTTAAATTCCGAAAAAGAGCTTCAGAATCTTTTTCTTTATTAGAAAAAAAATAGTAAAGCATAGAAAGATTTGTAGTTTTTCCAAAACGCCTTGGTCTCGGGATTAGAGCGACCTTAGCTCCTGATCTAATAATTTCTTCAATGAACAAGGTTTTATCTACATAAGAATAGCCTTGTTCTATAATTTCTTTAAAATCACTTAAGCCGAGCGGAAGTCTTTTCATAGATAACCTTGTTTTCTCGGAAGTATAACAAAAGCTCTCTTTTTTAAACTAGAATTTATGATTTTTGTTCTCTAATCGCGTTTCACACAATACAAGACTTTTATTTACTCATTAATACTACAAAAAAGAGTTATCTAAAATATCGAGCAATTCATTTTTTAGCTCTTTAAGCAGACCTGCCTTGTTCATTTAATTTTTTAATACAGGGACTTTTACACAAACTGCAGACTCAGCCTTTCTAATTTCCTCTTTTAAAGAAAGCAAAACGAAAAAGTTGTATTGTCTACTTTACCTAAAGAATTGAAAGAAAAAATCTTAGAAATGCCTGCAGAATTACAAAGAATTCATAAAGACTTATTGATAATATTTAAAAAAAATATTACAGATAGAGTTAATAAATAGGTGAAAAAAAACACCTATATATCGACAACCAACAAGGAGGTTTTTATGAATATAAGCGCCTATAACCACCTAGAGAAATTAGAAAGAATCTGGCTACCTATCAAAGCTCCAGAAAGAAAAGAATCCCTCTATGGACTATTTACCCGCAGCCTAGGAGCTTTAATTAGAGATACATTCTTTACTCCTCTTTTTCGCAAACTCTCAAGCAAGCAACTTGCTATTTTAGAGGAAGAAGAAGCCTTCGTTGCTAATTTCTGGAAGCTGGATGCTCCGACTCACTATGAAATCCCTTATCATGATGCAATTAGAAATCATTTTACTCGAAAATATGATACCATCTCAGTCGATATAGAAGGAGAAAAGATCTCCGCCACCTGCCTTGTTATAGAATCTAAAAAAGAAACCTTTCAAGACAACGAAAGTTTGCCTTACTACAATCTCTTTTACCTTCTTGGCAACTTATCAACTATAGACAACGATACAATGGGTATCCACCCTTACTTAACTTCTTACTTAGAAGATCTAGAAAAAAATCCTGAAACAACCCCTCCGGCAAGGTTTATTCTCTTAAGTCAATATAACACCGTAAAAAAAGAAGCCCCAGGGACACTTTATAAGCCAGATACAATGCCTAGAGCTGGATTTATCACCGCAGAGATCATTAAAGAAATGACATCTCGCTACGGAGTGATAAATCAAGTCATTGGTCACTCATTGGGATGCATTGTCCTAGCCTCCTCTTTAAAATACCTACTACGCGATCCCTCGGACCTTCCTAAAAACTTTCTCTTTGATAGAGGCCCTTCCTCGATTCAACAACTGAGCCGTAGAATTTTAGGAAAAACCTTTCATGTTGCTTCTTTATTTTTCTTTTTAGAAGGCGTACAAAACTGGATGCCAAATCTTGGAGAACAGATAAACCACTTTGTAGAAGAACTGCTTCACATCAAAAAGTCACTTCCCTGTATTGTAATTTCAGGGTGTCCTAAGGAGCATATTTTTCCACAAGAAAGCAACCTATGCTTTAGTCCATTTATTCAAGAGCTTCATAAAAAAAAACAAATTGTGCTTCTTCCTTTCAGTCCTCCAAGTCAATGTATTCCTCATGACTTTCTTCACATCTCTGGAAATAACCGCTTTACTAAACATCACCTACTAGAAGGGTATAAAGACCAAAGCTTTCTACAAGAAGAAACCCTTGAAAAAGCTATTTTAAGACAGTCTCTTATACGCGTTTAGATAAAAGGCTCCTTTCGATAAGGAGCCTTTTTAATTTCCCTTGTATTATAATACCTTGCCATCAAAAATTCAATTTATAACCGGAGAAATTTCCTATGCAAGCAATGGTATTAACTCAAAAAAACACCCCTCTAATCTTGCAAGAAATAGCTATTCCTTCTCCGGCAATCGGCGAAGTCCTTATCCGCATAGAAGCTTGCGGTGTTTGCAGGACAGATTTACATATTGCAGAAGGGGACCTCCCTCAAACGCACTCTCCTCTTATTTTAGGACATCAAATTGTCGGGATAGTAGAAAAAACAAGAGGATGTAAAAATAGAAAAGTAGGAGACCGTGTAGGAGTATCTTGGCTTAATAGCAGCTGTAAAAGCTGCTCTTTTTGCAAGGAGGGTAAAGAGAACCTCTGCAAAAAAGCCCAGTTTACAGGATACCATGTCCCTGGAGGTTTTGCAGAGTATACCACCTGTAAAGAAGACTACACCTTTACTTTACATTCTCAAGAAGAAGCCACAAACCTGGCTCCTCTTCTTTGTGCAGGACTTATTGGATTTAGAGCTTATAAAAAACTAAGAGAAAAAAAAATATTAGGTTTTTATGGTTTTGGTTCTTCTGCGCACTTATTACTGCAGATCGCAAAACACGAAAATAAAGAAATCTACGTCTTCACTAAAAAAGGAGACCTTGAAGGACAACTTTTAGCTAAAAAAATGGGAGCTATCTGGGCTGGAAGCTCAGAAGAAAAACCTCCTACTTTTTTAGATGGTTCCATAATCTTTGCCCCTGCAGGAGAGCTCATCCCTACAGCTCTCCATTCTTTAGAAAGAGGGGGGAAATGCATTTGCGCAGGGATCCATATGACCGATATCCCGTCTTTTGCGTATGAGGACCTCTTTTTTGAAAAAAGCCTCTCTTCCGTATCTCATCTAACCATACAAGATGGTAAAGATTTTTTCTCTTTTATTAAAAAACACCCTATCCATCCTATAACAAACATCTATCCACTTCATCAAGCTAATGAAGCGCTCCTTGCTATAAAAAATGGCACAGTTAAGGGCTCTACTGTCTTAAAGATAAGCTAACGTCCCATTGCTTTTTGCATAACTAAGCCCATATCAGCAGGAGATTCTGCTATAAAAACGCCAACTTTTCTAAGGGCCTCAATTTTATCTATCGCAGCCCCTTTCCCTCCCGATATAATAGCTCCGGCATGACCCATCCTTCTTCCCGGAGGTGCTGTTTTGCCTGCAATAAAGGCAGCAACAGGTTTACTGCAGTGCTTACCTATCCACTCAGCTGCCTGCTCTTCTGCGCTACCGCCTATCTCTCCAATAAATAAAATCCCCTCTGTCTGAGGATCTTTTTCAAAGAGTTCTAATACATCTATAAAATGGGTGCCATTTAAAGGATCTCCTCCAATACCTACACAAGTAGACTGACCAAGCCCTATATTTGTTGTCTGCCATACAGCTTCATAAGTTAGCGTTCCCGATCTAGAGACAATCCCTATTTTGCCAGGCATATGGATGTATCCCGGCATAATACCAATTTTACATTCTCCTGGAGTGATAACCCCGGGACAGTTAGGACCCACAAGTCTGCTTGTTGTGCTAAGACGCATTACCCTGCTCACCTCAAGCATATCTCTTACAGGAATCCCTTCTGTAATACAAATAATCAAAGGGATTTTCGCATCTTCAGCTTCTAAAATAGCATCTGCTGCAAAGGGTGCAGGAACAAAAATAACAGTGGCATCGCATCCTGTAACTTTTTTTGCTTCATGTACAGTATCAAATACAGGGAGGCCTAGAATTTCCTGCCCTCCCTTACCCGGAGTTACTCCTCCCACAAACTGCGAACCATAAGCTATACCCTGCTCAGTATGGTACTTACCCGCCTTACCCGAAATACCTTGAGTAATTACTTTTGTGTTTTTATTAATTAAAATGGCCATACTATATTTCCCCCTTGTTAAAAAGCACACTAGTTGCTTTTTGTGCAGCCTCTGCAAGGCCGTCTGCTGTTATAATAGCCAATTTAGATTCTTTTAAAAGACGTCTTCCCTCTACCACATTTGTACCTTCCATGCGCACAACAAGAGGAATTAGCATATCCAGCTCTTGAGCTGCGGCAATAATTCCTTCAGCAAGTACAGCGCAGTCCATAATGCCCCCAAAGATATTCACTAAAATAGCTTTTACCTTAGGGTCCTCTAAAATAATTTTAAATCCAGCAGCCACTTTTTCTTTCGTAGCGCTGCCTCCTACATCTAAAAAATTAGCAGGTTTGCCTTTATTATAATGGATGAGATCCATGGTAGCCATAGCAAGTCCAGCTCCATTGACCATGCATCCAATATTCCCATCCATAGCTACATAAGCAAGATCAAATTCTTTTGCTTCTACTTCTCCTTGAGACATCTGAGACGGGTCATAAAAAGAAGCTATTTTAGGTTGTCTAAAAAGGGCGTTGTCATCAACGCTTAATTTAGCATCTAGAGCCCATAGCTCTCCTTTAGATTCTACTAAGGGGTTAATCTCTAAAAGAGAAGCGTCTGTTTCTATAAAAGCCTTAGCTACTGCTTTAGCCATTTTCATCCCAGACTTAGCTAATTCTCCTTTCCAGCCCATAAAGCCCGCAAGGCGCACTAAGTGAAAAGTCCTTACTTCTCCGGAAAGCTCTATAGGAACTCGTAAAATTTTTTCCGGATATTTATGGGCAATCTCTTCAATATCCATCCCTCCCTCGGGAGAAGCTATTAGAATAGGAACCCCATTTTCTCTATCTATAGCTGCGCCTAAATAATACTCTTTTTCAATAGGAAGAGGCTGTGAAAGTAAAATTTTATGAGCAATAACCCCTTCAGGTCCTGTCTGGTTATTTACCATCTTCATACCGATAAGCTGATCTGCTAAAAAAAGGATTTCTTGAGGGTTTTTAGCAAACTTTACGCCACCAGCCTTCCCCCTACCACCCGCATGCACCTGTATTTTCAAAACAGCTTCTTGCAAGTTTAGCTTTTCCATGACCGCTTTAACTTCATCTAAAGAAGAAGCTACTCCAAATGGTGGAACCGCTACTGCATAAGAAAGTAAAATCTCTTTTGCCTGATATTCATGTATATTCATCCCAAATCCTCTATTTCTCTTTTAATATCCTTATGAGACAATGACCTTTTTTGAGCAATTCAAAATTTCATTTGTTAAAAATAAAAAATACAATCTTCTATTTAATTCTTACCTATGTAAAACTCTCTAGTTTGCAAACAACCCCCTTTTTCACTATGTTTACCTTTTTTAAGACGGGATATAAGAAGATCAAGCAGGCCCTTGGTAAAACAAGGTCTATGCTAGGCGCTCGCATAAGTGCTCTTTTTGGAAAGCCCTGGGATGACTCCACTTTTGAAGCTCTAGAGCAAATTCTCTATGAAGCCGATCTTGGAACTCCTTGCGTAGAAGATTTTGTTGCCTATTTAAAGGCGGAGCTTAGACTAGAGCCTAAAGCAAATATTACTTTTATTTTAGAAAAACTAAAAGCAAGATGTTTAGAAATTTTACACACCGTTAAAGATAGTAAAGGCACCATTCCTGAAGTAGGAGACCCCCTGGTTATTCTTGTAATTGGCATTAATGGTAGTGGGAAGACCACATCGATTGCGAAACTAGGACTTCACTTCCAAACGCTTGGTAAAAAAGTTCTCCTTGGAGCTGGGGATACTTTTAGAGCTGCCGCAGTAGATCAACTCGCCCTTTGGGCAGAAAAGCTAGGTGTCGATATAGTCAAAGCAAAGCACGGGTCAGACCCCTCTGCGGTGGCCTTTGATGCGCTAACTGCTGCTAAAACTAGAAAATGTGATATAGTTCTTTTAGATACAGCCGGGAGATTGCAAAATAAAACGGATCTTATGCAAGAATTAGAAAAGACAAAAAAAACCTGCGCAAAACTAATTCCAGGATCTCCACACGAAGTGTTTTTAGTTCTTGATGCTACTACAGGACAAAATGCCTTAGATCAAGCCAAGATCTTCCATCAATTTATCCCCCTTACTGGAATTATTTTAACAAAGCTTGACGGCTCTGCTAAAGGAGGGATCATACTTTCCATCTATAAGGAACTGGGAATCCCAGTCCGCTGGGTGGGAATAGGAGAGAAGGCAGAAGATCTCATTCCCTTTGATGCAGAATCTTATATTGAAGCCCTCTTAGCAGTTGATACATGATTACCCCTGTTCAAAGAGCTCCGATACAAAAAAATCACTTTCCTGTTCTATCAGAAGACCCCCTCATACTTAACACCGCTAATGTCTTTATGGCATGCTCTGATTTTATAGAAAAAATAAATAGCCATAATTGCTATTTAATCCCCTCAGAGATGCCGCGCGAAATCCGCGTATTAGAAAAAAAATTAAATATTCTACTAGGAAGGTTTGCTCAAAGTGGGGACAGCTTAACTAGCTCTTTTATAGAGCTCATGAAACAAAGTGTACTTGCTTATTTGCCAAAGCAAAAAAACATGCACTCGTCTACACCTAACCTAAATAGACTATCAAGATCTACAAAAGATCTTTTACAAGAAATACAAAGACTTTTTCTAGCAAAAATAACTATACCTATAGAAAGACTTTCCTCTACCTGCAGACATACACAAATAGACAGAGTTCTAACAATTGTGCAGTGCCGCCATGTTCTTCCAGCAAAAGCAGCTAAAATAGCTTTAGAGTGCGTTAGTTTTTTCACAATAACAGATCCCTATCCTCCTTATATAGAAGAAAATCTAGACCTTCTTATCAGAGAATGTAAAACTCAGCATGAGCCTGCCCTTGCGGCTTTTCTAACGTTACTGCAAAAAAAACTACAATTTCTAAAAAAAGACACTTTAATAGAAGCCCCCCTCCCCCACCCTTCTATCGATATTGCTTTTCATCTTTTACTTTACGCAGATATGATTCGAGAAGAGTCTAAAAAAGCCACAACTATTAGAGAGCTAGATACCAGTCTACAGAAGTTATTTTCCTTCTTACGCACGCTAGAAACTCTCGAGCAGATACCTGATAAAAAATATATATCCCTTTTAAAAACCATGCAATTAGTGAAAGAACAATTGCTTCTAAATTAAAAAATAGAATAGGAAAACACCTAATATTCTCTCTTGTTTTTTCTTTTTTTTTTTGACATAATACAAATATCAAAGGTAAATTAGGCCATGTATGGAGCTGAAAAAAACTAACGTTCACTCTCCTTTTTCTGAACAAACCATCTTAGAAGGCAATAACAGATCCCTTTTGTTACAATTTATATTAACAGAAATATTCGACTCTTTCTCTTGCTATAAGACGCTCCTTACAGAAACCTCTTTAGCTTCTAAAAGTGATTCTAGTTTTTTCCTGTCTATCTTTCAAAATATCTCTCCCTTAAATCGGATTCAAGAGCATGCTTCCCTATTCCCCTTAGCTTTTACTAATAAAAAAATAGAAATATCTATATTTACTCACTCTCTTTCCAATGCCGTACATCTACTTTACAACTACCAAGAAAAACCCTTTTGCACAAAAAAACAAAAAACAGAATTCGAAGCTAAAATTACAAGCTATCTAAGACAAATGTTTTTCCTTCTTGAGCCTTTTCTAGAAGAATGTAAAAGCGATGAAAGCTTTCTATTTTTTTTACTTAAACACCACACGGAAATCACTCTACTTACTCAACCTAAATATTTTATTCACCTCCTACACAAACTACATCCTGAAGGGATCTCCTCGATGCAAGAGTATATCTGCGACCATTTCCATGAAAGAGGGTTTACTTACTTGATCCCCAAAGTAAAATCTCTGATACAAACGGTTGCTACTATCCATGACTGATACATACCAAAACATACTCTCCGATGCCACCAAGTTTCTAAAAGAAAACTATGAACCAAAAAACTCTTGGAATGTTCCTTCGACTTATATTGTCCCTCTTAGTCCAAAAGAGAAAAAGAGCACAAAGCCCTCAGAACCTCTCCCTGTATACACACCGCTTCCTAAAGCTAAAATTATCCCCCAGCAAAAAAAAACAGAGGAACCCTTCGTACCACAGACACCTACAATCCCTCCTTCTAAATCCAAAATAGAAGAGCACGTCCTTCCTTTTGAAGAACTGAAAAAAAGCCTTCACAAGATACTACCTCAATTTGTCATTAGAGAAACTCCGTTAAGCGATAAAGTTTCCTATATCAAAGCTTTAGAAGCAAAAACTCTCATTTTATCTTTTCAAGAAGACCAAAGCTCCACTATTTTCTTACAAAACATACAGAAGGCTATAGCTACTTACCATACAAGCGCTCATATACTAGAGGCTAAATCAAGTAGCTTTCCGGAGGACCTGGGTCTATTCTTCGAGCAAACAAAGAATAAATTAACGCTAGCCTCTCCCACTATTTTAAAACATAAGCAGTTCCTTCCTTTCATCAAAGAGATCCCGGCTTCTTCTGAATGGTTTCTAGGTAAAAGTCGCCTTTTACTTTTAGAACCCTTTGAAACATATTTTACAAATCCCCTGCAAAAAAAGACCCTTTGGAAAACTATATGCGCAATCCTCAAAGTCCAAGATACGCCGGCATAATCTTAGACCAAGCAATCG
The DNA here is from genome assembly GCA_964439595.1 of uncultured bacterium. Taxonomy (GTDB): domain Bacteria; phylum Chlamydiota; class Chlamydiia; order Chlamydiales; family Rhabdochlamydiaceae; genus CAIJXB01. Next base: position 101,959 of record CAYTOK010000004.1, read on the forward strand.
ACAAGATGCTGGACTACAGCATCCCCCCTCATCTAGAAAATCAGATTTCTATTGGATCCCGCGTAGTAGTACCTGTGAATAATAGCTCAGCTAAAGGAACTGTCTGGAAACTAGAAAAAGAAACCACCTCTCCCTACACCAAAGAAATCATAGAGATAGCAACATCCTCCTCGGTCTTAACCCCGGATCTTATCAAGCTCTCTGAGTGGATGTCTTGGTACTATGCCTGCCCCCTTTTTAAAACCCTCAAGATTATACTCCCTAAACATATCCGAGAGCACGAAAAAGAACGGATGCAGCAGCTTGTGACCTGTCTATTATCTCTAGAAGAAACTAAAGCCCGCAGCTTAGCACTGAAAGAAAAACACCCGATGCAAAGTGCCGTACTAGACACCCTTATCAAGAAAGGAGGATCTTTCCCCCTTTCTTTTCTTATCAAAGAAGCAAGAGTGTCAAATAGCCCTGTAAACACCTTAGTGAAAAATAACATCTTAGCGTTAAAAGCAGCCCCCAAAGAAACAGTCGATCCTTTTGAAGCGGACTACTTTCTGTCTTCGTCTAAAACGCTTACAGAAGAGCAGCAAAGTGCTCTAGAAAAAATCCAAAAGGGGCTACAAAGCAATACCTTTGCAACTCATCTTCTTTACGGTGTAACAGGAAGCGGCAAGACAGAGGTGTACCTTCAAGCTATAGAAGAAGCTCTTAAACAAGATAAAGGCATCATTTTTTTAGTTCCGGAAATAGCCCTTGCCACCCAGACCATTGAAAGGCTAAAAAGCCGCTTCGAAGAAAAAATAGCGATACTACATCACCGTCTTTCTCCCGGAGAAAAAAAAGAAAGCTGGCACCAAATCCATTCTAGAAAAGCTCGTATCATAGTAGGAGCTAGATCTGCTATTTTTTGTCCTGTGCCAAACCTTGGTCTTATCATCGTCGATGAAGAGCACGAAAGCTCCTATAAAAACATGGGAGACAGCCCTTTTTATCAAGCAAGGGATGTAGCAATCATGCGAGCGAAGTTCTCTAATGCGATAGCGGTCCTTGGCAGCGCAACGCCAAGTTTAGAAAGCTACCGCAATGCAAAAAGTGGCAAATACATTTTAAGTGAGCTTAGCCAAAGACCGGATAAAGCCTCGATGCCCAAGGTGCATATCGTAGATATGAAAGAAGAGAACATAAAGCAAAAAAGAAAAGCCCTTTTTTCTGATCCCCTTCTCAAAGCTATTAAAGAGCGTCTAAGCAAAGGAGAGCAGTCTCTTCTTCTTTTAAATAGAAGAGGCTACCATACATCACAAGTATGTATGCAATGCTCTCATGTTTCTAAATGTCCTAACTGCGAAGCTGTTTTAACATTTCACTTAAATGAAAAAAAACTTTCTTGTCACCTTTGCAGCTATGAGACCCTTCCTTTTAGCACATGTCCTTCTTGCAAAAGCTCTGCCTCTATGAAGTTTAAAGGCGTTGGCACAGAGATGGTAGAAAAAGTTCTCTATGCCCTTTTTCCTGACTGCAGGGTCCTGCGTATGGACGCTGATACAACCAAAAAAAAAGACAGCCATGAGATGTTATTTAAAAAGTTTCGCTCTGGGAAAGCAGACATCTTAGTAGGCACACAGATGATAGCTAAAGGGCTCCACTTCCCCTCAGTAACGCTTGTTGGGGTACTTGATGCCGATCTCACCTTAAATATCCCAGACTTTAGAGCTTCCGAATCCCTTTTTCAGCTTATCACCCAGGTGGCTGGAAGATCAGGCCGCAGCGATCTTCCGGGAGAAGTGTATATCCAAACGCTTTTGCCAGAGCAGCCGACACTTCTACATGCTGCAAACCAAGATTACTCCTCATTTTTTATAGAAGAGTCTCAGATAAGAGAGCTTTTTACCTACCCCCCTTTTACTCATCTTATTAAAATAGCGCTCTCTGGACTTGAAGAAAAAGAGGTAGAGAAAAAAGCAAAAGAAGCCAGGAACTATCTTATAACAAACCTTCCGCCCTTCTTTGAATTTCTTCCCATAGTCCCTTCAGGCCATGCTAAAATAGAAAATAGATACAGATTTCAATTTATTATCAAAACCCCTAAAATCCTCCCTGCTTCAGAACACCTCCTCAAATTACAACAACTTTTCCTAAATAAACCCATCAGCCTCTTCGTAGACATCGATCCCTCTTCAACTTTCTTCTAGCTTGACATTCCCTTTTTCCATAGGCTAATAAGCGCTGTCCTCATTCTAATGCACTTATATAGCTTAGGCTATGTCAACGTTATTTATGTAATTACATCCGACTCACTGAAATATAGCTTGAAGATTTCGACTCTCCGCTAAAATAGGACGCAAGAAGACTCTCTCTATTTATATTTGTCCTAGACTCTAGCCTAACTCTCGTATCTTGCCCAAGGCGTTTCTCTTTAATTCTTCTAACTGAAGCAAAGGACTTCCTCCTTTCCAGCTAAAGTCCTTCTCAAGGTCTTTATTTGACATACGTAAAATTCGCTCAAAGTCCACATCTAAATTTTGGATTTGCTTACTGATAGAGTCAGCTAAAATAACAAGATTCTTTTTTACATTGTAATTTAGACCCACAATAGTCTTATAATTATTCTGTAACCTCAGATAAGTTACTTCCAAAAGAGTTATTTTTATCTTAATTTGCACTTGGCCGCAATATGCTTGAAAACGTGCATCAGGCTCGTCTGGGAACAGTTTCGGTATATATTCAATAACTTCTTGCATTTTGCCTTGTAGCTCTTTTAGCTTCCTGCTTCTTTCTATCAAATTATCACCCTTCAAACACTCTGTATATTTTTCATCTAATGTTTTAATAACGAATCCGAGCTGATCTACCGTCATTGTCTTTAAAAGCGCATAAGGCAAACTAACATGCCCTCTAAAAATACGATAGACAGCCGATGCTACTTTTCTAACCCAGGGCCACGATAAGCCATCCACCGCCTTAGTTACAATCACCGTAGATAGCTCTCGTACAGAGCTCGCATTTTCGCCGAGTGTATTTTTTTCAAGAGCCGCAAAAGCTACTTTAAGAAGAGCCAAATCTTCCTTACTGCCCTTCCATGTCCCTGAATTCACTTCTGTTTGTATGGACTGTATTCTTTTAAAATCTATATTCTCCATAAAGCCTCTTATACCCTTTAAAAACTCACGTTTATTTTTAAATCCAAGCTTTCAAAGCCTATACTATATCTCGGCCCTGTCAATTTCATTTGAAAGCCTTATCTTCGCTTATCCACACGCGAAGCTGTTAATTTCAGGACTTATTTTGCACCAATCAAAAAAATACGCTCACATTTTTCTATAGACTCATTGATAGAATTTTTTAGCAACTTACATAAAACTAAAGGAGATTTGTCTGTATTTAGTTTAGGGTATTTATCTTCGGTCCAACCTGTAGTTTGTGTGATTACTTTTGCATATAAGTCTCGTAGTTTTTTATCTCTTGTAGGGTTTTTAACATATCTTCTTGTTGGACGAGCCCCGTTAAAAGAGACTCTTGTCACTGTTTCTTGTTTAGAGGGGTATGCCTCCCAAATATCGTCGAATTCCTTTTTTAGTTTCTCGTAAATAGTCTGATCAAGAGCTAACTGCAAGTCTGAATCTAGAGAGCCAATCTCCTCTAAACAGGCCGCTTCATCGCCAAACTTATTAATGACATCCGTAGCCACATCTCCCAGTTGATCTCGTAACTTTTCCAGGTCTGATGCTATCTTGTCTAAATTACTTATTGAAAACTTTATTTTTTCATCAGGACCGTTAGGAGGCTCTAATTCGTTCTGCCTTCGTTCACTCAAAGTCCTACCCGCCTGTATCTCTTCCATTTTTTCATGCAACCCCTCAACAACCAGCTCTATCTCAGTTTCTGTCATAGTATGTAAAAGAGCATGGGGCAAGCTAATACCCCCGCTAAAAATGCGATAGACAGCCGACGCTACTTTTCTAATCCAAGGCCACTCAAGGTCAGTCACCACTTTAGCCGCAATATTCTTAGACAGTTCCTGTACAAGATTTGCCTGCAGACCTAATGAACCGTTTGCTAATGCTTCAAAGGCATCCCTAATAAGGGCTAAATCCTTCTTATCTGCATCCCACGTTCCCGTATTTATTTCGCTTTGTATAGCTATTATTCTTTCAATACCCTTAGGACCTATAATTGGACCGCTCATCCCCCCCCTCCTTCTATTTTAATAAACGTCACGTTTTCTCTAAATTTTATACGTTTAACACCCCTATACGTATTGCTCTTTCTACCTTAGTCACTTGCCCTAAAAAGAGACTGTCTATCGACCATATTTTTGACGGAATGCAGCCGTGTCCTCTTGCGCTGTTCTTGCATATTCTCCGCTTTTGACACTACCTTTTATTCGCACTCCTAGTTGGCTGATGGCAGAAATAACAGCCTTGTAATTTTCTGTGATTTCCTCTCTCATCCGCTCTTGTTCTTCTTTTGGCGCACCTTTTATGTTACTCTCTATAAGTTCATTTTTTGAATCAAACACACATTCGCTCATATCTTCTATACTGTTTTTAAGAGTCTCACACTTCCATCTACGAACCCATTTCCACGTATCCCAAAGATCATCTCCCTCTTTAGAAGTAAATACTGCTTCATATTCCTTCTTTAGCTTCTCTACGACTTTTCCCATCTCCTCGGGAGGAAGCAACTTAAAAAGGGTTATAGGCCGACTAGTTCCTCCCTGAAAGACCCGATATACTGCCGAAGCAATTTTCCTTAGCCTGGACCACTTCATCTCTTCAGCCACTCTTCCTACAACACAATTAGAAAGGTTTAAGAGCTTATTTTGGTCCTCTTTACTAAGACCATTTGCAGGGTTATTTAAAAGTCTCAAGGCAAGCTCTAAGGTTTTAGCATCCGAGCTGAATCGTAAAGCCCCCTCATTTTCAATCTGCCTTTGTAAAAGGCTCGCAGCAGAAACTAATTGCTGCGGGGACAGCCCCTCTGATGTAGACAAAAATTCAAAAGAAAACATGAAAATAAAACCCGCTGCAATAATAAAAATACTTAATTTTAAAATATCACTAATTTACTAATTATTCAAATTAATTGTTTTATTAATAAATTTAAATTGCAATTAATTTAAAATCAAACATTTAACGATTAAGTTGAGCTATCAAACAAGCCTAGAGAATAAAACCACCCAGGAAATGGTAATTTTTATTTTACATTTAAGGAGATAATTTTTACTGTGAGGATATTATATAAAAAATACCACTTAGGACTATCGATGAAACTACCAAAGAAATTCAAACTTCCCTTTTCTATAGGAACCCCGTGGGTTGAAAACTTTTTGCAAAAAAGAGCCGCTAAACTCCCTTCCTCTGAGTTTCTTTTAGTCTCTAAAAAACTGTATAAAAACATTCTAAAAGTAAATGAGGAAATCGCATCACATGACCTTCCGTCTAACTTGCAACTAGCCTACGTCCACCGCAATGTGAAAACAGGGGTATTTTTAAAACCTAATGCTAAACCCATCAAACCAGGCACTTTTATAGGCATCTATACAGGTCTTTATGAGCTAGTCAAAGGAGATCTTTGCTATAACACCTCGTACGCTTACGATGTAGCTCAAGAAGTGCGTCTTAAAAAAGAGCAGCTATCTCATGTAATCATCCCAAGCGGAGAAAAGGAAGTTTTAACAACTAAAGAAGACTACAGCATTCAAACAAATGCCATTACTATGGGTAACTTCACAAGATTCATCAATCACAGCTCTTTAAAACCGAATATAGAAGCTATAGTCTGCAAACTTCCCGAAGGAAGAATCGAAATACTATTATTTGCGTTAAAAAAAATTCATCCCAAAGAGCAGCTTTTAAGCTGTTATGGTGGAATGTACTGGAAAGCCCTTGGGATAATTCCGGACGATATGGAACCAACCACTTACAAGCTCGATAAACTCGGAAAAGCTTGTCCCTGTAAGAAGACTCCAGTATTACCTGCTAAAACGAAAAAAATTTTAACCAGTTTACGCAATCCTCTTCCTGTTATTTTTGAAGACAAGACAAATGCTAGGAAAGTAAAAAAATGGAAACAGTCCCTCCCTCTTTTACAGGCCAAGACAAAGAAAGAAATTGAAGATTTCGAAGAAATTATTCTAGAAAGAGGCATTCCAAGGCGCTTTACTTTAAGTCTTACTAAAACAGGCTTTCGTGTTTTCTTACAAAAAGACGCAAAAAAAATAAGAAAAAAAGAATTTATTGGAGTCCTTGCCGGAACCATTACCCTCAAAGAGAATCCCTTTATAGAAAATGGCGAAGAAAACTTCTTAAACCGCATACGTCAAAATAAAAAAGCAAATACAGAAATTACTTTATTTTACGATGAAGACACTGACACAGTATATCCAGTCGTTTTTGCTTTAGAAGAAATCCTCCCAGGACAAGAAATCACGCTAAAAAACCTTGCCTTTTAGACTATTTCTTTTTAAACTGTACTTTCTATATAATCTTACAAAGTAGATAATTTTATGCTCCCCGAATATCATGAACATGAAGAATTTAAAAACCGCAGCCAAAAACTAGCAGAAATACGCCTATTAGGAGTAGATCCTTACCCCCCGACTTTTAAACCTGCTAACCTAGCCGGCGACCTCACCAAGACTTACGAGGCATCCCTTGAAAGTCATAGTGAAGAGGCAGCCGAAGGAAAAACTCCCTTAGTCAAAATATCAGGAAGACTGGTTCTTTTTAGAGCCATGGGGAAAAATGCCTTTGGTCATATTCAAGATGAAACGGGAAGAATACAGGTCATGTTTAATAGGGAGCTCACTCAAATAGAAGGACTTACTTCCGAAGAGTGGAGCCCGATTAAATTTATAGAAAAAAAAATAGATCTTGGCGACATCCTAGGTATAGAAGGGCACCTTTTTAAAACGCAAAAAGGCGAGCTGACTGTATTTGTCAAAAAAGCAACGCTTCTTTGCAAAACATTGCTACCCCTTGCAGATAAGCATAGCGGCCTTGCAGATAAGGGCGTCCGCTACCGCAAAAGATGGCTTGATCTTATCACCCACCAAGATGTGTTAAAAAGCTTTCAGCTAAGATCACAAATCCTTCGCCTTATTAGACAAAATTTTGAAGCAGCAGGTTTTTTAGAGGTAGAAACTCCCGTACTACAAAATGTCTATGGAGGAGCGCAGGCTAAGCCTTTTACCACACATCTTAACGCGCTAAATCAGTCCATGTTTCTTCGGATCTCTTTAGAAATCCCCTTAAAAAAACTCCTCGTCGGAGGTTTTTCCAAGGTCTACGAGATAGGAAAAGTATTTAGAAATGAAGGCCTTGATCGCACTCATAACCCTGAGTTTACAGAACTTGAAGCTTACGCTGCGAACTGGGATTACAATGATATGATGTCTTTTACAGAGAATCTTTTTGAAAAGATTTGTCTTTCTCTTCATGGAACCACAAAAATCCAAGTACAAAAAAATGACATGGCTCATGAAATCGATTTAAAGACACCTTGGATCCGCATGAGCATGAAAGACAGCCTAAAAACCTATGCAAATATTGACGTAGATACCCTATCTCTTCAAGGCATGAAAGAGCTTCTCATCACAGAAGCCCATCTTCCTTCTGATGAGATAAAAAACAGCTCTAAGGGAGAGCTTATCGCAAAGTTATTTGAAGAATTTGCCGAAAAACATCTCATCCAACCTCACCATATCATTGATCATCCAATAGAAACAACGCCTCTTTGCAAACTACATAGAGACCCTAAACTACGAGCTGAAGGATTTGTAGAGCGCTTTGAAACTTTCATTGCAGCGAGTGAGTTTTGTAACTCTTATACAGAGTTAAACGACCCAGAACTGCAACGAACGCTTTTAGAAGAGCAAGCACAAAAAAAACTAGATGGAGATGAAGAGGCCTGCCCCCTTGATGAAGAATTCATCGAAGCTATTTGTCAAGGCATGCCTCCCGCAGGCGGTCTTGGTATCGGAGTCGACAGAATGGTAATGCTATTTTTAAGTGCTTACTCTATCCGAGACGTTCTCTTCTTTCCTCTAATGAAGCCGGAAGAAAGTTAAGTGTACTTAGTTTTTTTTACTTCCTTAACATAAGAGGAAAACCCGCTAATAATAAGTGGGTTTTCCTCTTGCATTTTCATCATAAGTGATTAGACTCTACAAATCAGCGATGTCGATAATCCTATAAAAATAATGACTACTCAAAAGAGCATCAGAAATCGGACCTAAATAAACAACATGGCTCTTTTACTTCCTATCCAAGCAAACCCTGCTTAAAATTACATTTCCTGTAATAATTTTTTTACTTTGAAGCAAATTTCTTTGGATTCTTTAAAAGTTAAGTGAAGATGTGCCGTATCTAAAGGAAGCCACTTAGCATCTACTATCTCTTCGGGTTGTAGCTGCAGCGTCCCTGTGACAAAAGCTGGGAAATAACACACTGTTTTATGGATTTTCTCATGAAATTTATAAAATTGATAAGTTTCCATGTAAGGAACCTGACTTAAGCAAGAAGCGATAGTAAGGCCAGTCTCTTCAAAAAGCTCCCTTTGAGCTGTTTCAAAATCAGATTCACCTTTATCTTTATGGCCCTTAGGAAAAGCCCAATGCTTTCCCCCTTTATGAAAGATCACAAGAATGTACAATCCGTCCACTTCTTGCTTAAGGGGTACTATGCCGTACGAATAGTCTTTTTTCATCGAACAAACGGAGCAAAAAGAAGAGCTGAATTATGCCCCCCGAATCCAAAAGAATTCGATAATGCCACTTTTATCTTATGAGCCTTAGCTACATTAGGAACTAGGTCTATCCCTGCAAGGCCTTCTTCAGGATTAGTAAGATTTATCGTAGGATGAACCATTCCAGTTAAAATTGCTTTAATAGTTGCTATAGCTTCAATTCCTCCAGCAGCACCAAGACAGTGCCCTGTCATAGATTTTGTCGCATTCATTTTCACATTATACATGTGAGAACCAAAAACTTTTAAAAGAGCTTCTACCTCACACATATCTCCTGCTGGCGTTGAGGTAGCATGTGCATTGATATAGTTGATATCTTCTTTGTTGATACCGGCATCAGCAATAGCTTTTTCTATGCAAAGACTCACCCCTAATCCATCTGCACGAGGATTAGTCATATGGTTTGCATCGCAAGAAAGCCCTCCTCCTAAGTACTCTGCTAAAATCGTAGCACCTCTAGCTTCTGCGTGCTCTAGGCTTTCTAAGACAAGAACCCCTGAACCCTCTCCCATCACAAAGCCGTCGCGGGCCTTATCCCAAGGGCAAGACGCTAATTGAGGCGTCTCATTTTTTTCAGAAAGAGCCTTACAAGCCACAAACCCAGCTAGACCAATAGGTGTTAAAGGGGCCTCACTACCTCCACAGATCATGAGATCCGCTTCTCCACTGCGTATATGCTGCGCTGCAGAAAAAATACAGTTATTAGATGTAGCACAGGCTGTCGAAATAGAATAATTAGGACCTAAAAACCCAATATCCATTGCCAAAAGAGCCCCGCCCATATTGGTAATAATAAACGGCACAAAGAAAGGAGTCAGTTTTTTAAAGCCTTTAGTAAGCAAAGTTTCTACTCCGTCAGAAAAAGTAACCATCCCGCCCATGCCAGAGCCTATAAGGACTCCACATCTTGTCTTATCTAATTTATCCAGCTCTACAGAAGAAAGACCGCTCATCTCTAACGCTTTTTTTCCAGCTACCATGGCGTAACGAATAAAAGGGTCTACACGACGGGCTTGCTTTTTATCAATGTACTCACCTGTGTCAAAATCCTGTACGCTTCCTGCAAATCTGGTAGGATACTCTTCACAAGGAAATTCCTGAATAGGTCTAATCCCACTTTTTCCAGCAAGCAGTTGATTGTAGAAAACATCGACGTCTGTTCCAAAACAAGAAACAACTCCCATACCTGTAACAACAACCCGCTTCTTCTTCATATGGCCTCCCGTTCAGTAAAATGAGCTATAAAAATACTAAATATTCCATTAATTGTGCAATGATTTTATAAATTTCAAAAAAATACATTACTTATGCAAAAGATGAGCAAGCTCCTCTGCCCCAAACACAAATAAAAATATAACACCCAAACATCCAACTAAAAATAAAAAATAACTAAATAAAATTATAACTCCATCTTCTTCTAATAATCCTAAACCCAAAAAAAGAATAGGCAAAGCTGCTAACATATTAGATAGAGGAATAGGTAAAGGCAGTGCCAAAAAAGCAGCCAACATAGCAACTAAAAGACCGTTCACTCTTCGAAGTACAGTATTTTGTGAAAGACTTTTCAACCGAGGAGTAGTACCTTTTTGCACGATAAGAAATATTTTTTTTACCTTCTCTACAGCGATTATTACATGATCACTGTTCAACTCTTTTTTCAAAATCCACTCTGGCCACCAGATGTGATGAGAAAAAATCAACCGTAATCCTAAAAAACAAAGAATAATACCAAAAGGGGTAGAAAAACCAGGAATTTGCACAGGAAAACTACAAGGAAGACTAAATAAAATCAAAAGCGCAGCATATCCTTTTCCTTGTAAAATAGAAAATATTTCTTTAATTTGAATCTTTTTTTGTTTCTTTGCCAGATCTAAAAGGCAATCTAGCATTTGCAAAAAAGAGAGTCCCTGCATGTTAGATACCCTTAGAAGGATACTTAATACGTAAATGACGAGTAATTAAAAGGGTTTTCGCCATTGTTTTCTTTATAATACAAAGCTCTTGAAATGTTAATGGGCTTTCATCAAATTGCCCTTCTTCGGCTTTTTCAGAAATAAGCCGATCTACCATTTCAGCAACAACTTCTTCTGTGGCAGAGTCTAAAGAGCGGGAGGCTGCCTCAACCGTGTCTGCAATCATAATCAAAGCAGCTTCTTTGGTACTAGGCTTTGGACCTGGGTAATGAAACTGCTTTTCATTAACCTTAGATGGGTCATCCCCCATTTGCTCGACCTGCTTACAATAAAAAAAATAAACAAGCGTGGTTCCGTGATGTTCTCGAATGACATCAATAAAACCTTGTGGAAGATGGTGTTTCCTAGCTAGAGCTTCGCCTTCCGGGACATGGGCAATAATTACATGAGCTGATTCTAAGGGGGTAAGCAACTGATGAATATTGAATCCCCCCAGTTGATTTTCCGTAAAATAATGAGGATTAAATAACTTACCGATATCGTGATACAACGCTGCTACGCGACAAAAAAGCCCGTTGGCACCAATAGACCTTGCCACAATTTCTGCAATATTACCCACAACAAGTGAATGTTGATAAGTGCCGGGAGCCTCTAAACTAAGCCTTCTTAAAAGCTCATTATTCGGATCCATATATTCCATCAAACTCATATCAGTCATAATATTAAATATAGACTCAAAAAGAGGTAATAACCCGACAACAATAATTGCCGTTGCAGCCATAAAAACAAAAGCAGCAACCAAATCAAAAATACAGGTCATTTCTAGGAAATTACTCTCTTTCAAATAAAAAGCAAATAATACAGGAACACAACAGACCCAGACTTTAGCGCATACTTCAAAGATATCTTTTCTTCTATGCAGGCCTCTAGCGAACATAATCGTACACATCGAAGCAATTAAATTTAAAACAAGAAATCGATCATACTCTATAGAAAGGCTTAAACTGATAATAACAGAGAGAAAAATAGAACTAAAAAGAGCAATCCTCGCGCCTAAAAGAACACAAAGTAAGAGCGAAGCAAAAGGCACTATCAAAGGAAATCGGATAGCTTCAATTAAATTATATCCCTCATATAAAAGAAGATGCTCAGTAGCCTTTGCTAAAAAAAGAGTTAATAAAGAAATTAAGGTCAGTAACGTCAATCGTCTTAAAGAAATAAAAATCGATTTATGATAAATTTTTAAATAAATAGTAGTCAAAAGAGTAATAATAAGACTTAAACTAACACTTCCAAAAACAGAAAGTAACGAAACTTCCTCTTTAACCTCTCCAAGTGCATTTTTTAGCGCCTGAACCTGTAAAACATGTTTTGAGGTAATTTTCTCCCCGGGTTCTAAAATAAAACTCCCAGCCTGAACAAGAACATATTGGTCCGGTATACTCTCTTTAACAGTTTGTTTAATGCGCTTTTCAAATCCAAAATCTTGCTGAAATGACCATTTTTTCTCTTTAAAAAACTCAACTATAAAAGCAACCATCTCTGTATCATCTACGCCAGAAAAAACACGCTGTTTTAAAAAGTCCCAATACTCTACCGGCATAGAAACGGGAGCTGATCCTTTTCTATCGATAGGAAGCTCAAATAAATACGCAGAACCCTCTTCAAATCCTCTAACCTTTTCTATAGTTCTTAAGTCAGAAAATCGACTTTCTGATAAAAAATCCTCTAAAGACTCCGTATATTCATACATCCGCTCAAAACTGAGCTGAGGCATTTTTTTTCGCCAACCTTGGTTTTCTATTAAACCTTCTTCAAATTCACTGCTAACTCTTGCTACTTCTTTTGTGTTAAACCGATAAATAGTCCCTATGTCATGAATAGCCTGCTGCTGTAAAAAAAACGTTTTTTCTTCATCCGGAAATTCAAAAGAAGTCTGAGCAACGACATACTGCTTAGAAATAGAATTCACTTCTAAAACATCTACTTTTATTTTTTTTAGCTGAAGAAAAAAAGAAAGAGCCATAATAAAAAGAAGAGCGAGCAAAATACGCCAGCCGAGCCTTCCCATCTTGGAAACCCCTCGGACCTCTATTTTTTCACCCTCTGCTATATTCAACGTTGGATTCCTCATTTTTTCCTCAAATAAAACTTTCCCCTATCTTGCTTTGTTTCTTCTTAAAAAACAAGTTTCAAGGAAAATATTCAATACCCGACCTGAATATTTCCCCTGAAACATCCAAACAAGACAATAAACTCAATTTCTTTTATCACAAGAAAAATCAATTTAAAATTGAGATTCTCCATCCCTTAAACTAGCTAAAATAAAGTCAATAGCAGCTTGATTACATTCATTGCCAGGAACAATAATATTAGCATATTTTTTACTTGGCGCCACAAAAAGATCATGCATCGGTTTTACTGTTTCTAAATACTGCGCTTTCACGCTATTAAAATCTCGAGAACGCTCTTTCATGTCCCTTTCAATGCGGCGTAAAATACGAACATCATCCTCTGCTTCAACAAAGATTGTAATGTCAAAAAGATCTCTTACTTCTGGTGCAGCTAAAAGAAGAATCCCCTCAACAAGAACGATGTTTGAAGGTTCAATCCATTTCGAGGTTTTCTCTCGAGAATGTGTATGAAAGTTATATACAGGCTCTTCAATAGCTAGGCCGTTTTTTAAATGCGTTAAATGCTCCCTAAGAAGAGAAAATTCTAAAGAATCAAGATGATCAAAATTCAAATTATCTCTTTCTTCAAAAGACAAGTCCGAGCAATCTTTATAATAAGAATCTTGGCTAATTAATACAGCATTTGGGAACGCTTCATGAATTTTCTTAGCAAGAGTGGTTTTTCCGGCTCCTGTACCTCCAGCAATTCCCACAAAAATGGGCTGCTTAGCAAAAATCGATGTAGCTATAAAACAAAAAAATAAAAACAACCTCAACATGCAAACCTCCCTATAAAATAGATAGAAGGCAGAATGCTTTTTTTAAGCTTAGGCGTCAAGAGGGATTTTTTGCTTATTCATAATAAAACCAAATTGATTGGAGGGTTTGCAGTCTATGGCAAGAACTTTGAGTCCTTGAAGGCTATATAAGAAGATGCAAGGACCTAAGACAATTTAAAAACAATAGACTCTTGAATTCGCTTCTCTTTAATAATTAAGGAATTAATAGAATAATTCCATTTCCACAAAAAAAACAAAAATATAATTAATTCAATCTTAATAATTAAAATATAGCATTAATAATAAATGATTATTAAATAAAAAACGCGATGCATATTTTATGGACACCCCAAAGAGAGTTTGTAATCAATACTTTAATGCCTACCAGGGATTAAAGTATTGGAGTGAAAATCACGCATTAACTAATGCAGGTCTAGCTATTGAAGTATTATCGTATTTTACTGTTATTATTCCCTTATTGGTTTTGGGTATTTGTGGGGCAGCACATTTATCTGGGCGAGTCGCTCAAAAGGTTCACCTATTTAGTGTAGACACAAAAACTTGTGAGGTATTTCAAAGAACCCATAAACAGCCTGCTAGCATACCAAATATTTCCTTAAAGGCATTGTCCGAATTAGATTCATCTGAACAAGAAAAGATAATGAGCGATCCTCAATTCCAGACGGTAGTAAATCACCCTGGTGGCATTAAAGGCTTTCTTGAAAAACTAAAAAAAGCAGACCCTGATATTTTAGATCTTATACCACTTTCAATAACCGTAGAAATCCCTTTTTTAACCGAATATGCGCTATTAAGCCTAGAAGAGGTTGAGACTTTTCCTTTAAATAAATTGTCACGTGAAATACCAGATCTAGCTATTCAGATACTGAGAATGCAATTAAATCGATTACCGGAAATTGCCCAAGATAAATTACTTTCAATAGACAATTTAGAAGATCTAAGGTTAGGAGATTTTAAATCCCACGCATTTTCCCAAGATCAAATTAACGAGGTACTCCTTAAATTCGGAGAAAAATTCATTAATTTCCTCCCCGAAGAACAGGTGGAAGAATTTATTACCATCAACAACGGGAAAAATAACGTGACAAAAAAACTACATCACGCTCTTTTCTTTTGTTTACCTAATCACCCTGCAAATACCATACGCTTCCACCTACTCTCTCAAAATAAAGTAAAAGAAGTTATAAAACAATTTGGTGGGAAGCCCTCAGCTCTACTTTCAAAGCAACAAGAAACAGACTTCTGTAGTACTTTAAAAGCTGAGGACGTTGATCAGGATCTCTATAATACTTTGTTTTACAATGATCCTATAAAAACCAATAATATAACAAGATTTCAGCTAATTTCTAAAGAAGAAGCAGCCCTTATGATGAAAAAATTTCGGGGAGAGCCTAAAAATCTACTTTCAGAAGAGCAAGCAAAACACTTTTTTAGCACTTTGCAAGCTAAAGACGTTGATCAGAGTCTCTATTATATTTTGTTCTACTATGATCCTATAAAAACCAATAATATAACAAGATTTCAGCTAGTTTCTGAAAAAGAAGCAGCCCTTATGATGAAAAAATTTCGGGGAGAGCTTAAAAATCTACTTTCAGAAAAGCAAGCAAAACACTTCTTTGGTACTTTGCAAGCTAAAGACGTTGATCAGAGTCTCTATTATATTTTGTTCTACTATGATCCTATAAAAACCAATAATATAACAAGATTTCAGCTAGTTTCTGAAAAAGAAGCAGCCCTTATGATGAAAAAATTTCGGGGAGAGCTTAAAAATCTACTTTCAGAAGAGCAAGCAAAATACTTCTTTGGTACTTTGCAAGCTGAAGACGTTGATCAGGATCTCTACTATATTTTGTTCTACTATGATCCTATAAAAAACAATAATATAACAAGATTTCAGCTAGTTTCTCAAAAAGAAGCAGCCCTTATGATGAAAAAGTTTCGGGGAGAGCCCAAAAATCTACTTTCAGAAAAGCAAGCAAAATACTTCTTTGGTACTTTGCAAGCTGAAGACGTTGATCAGGATCTCTACTATATTTTGTTCTACTATGATCCTATAAAAAACAATAATATAACAAGATTTCAGCTAGTTTCTCAAAAAGAAGCAGCCCTTATGATGAAAAAGTTTCGGGGAGAGCCCAAAAATCTACTTTCAGAAAAGCAAGCAAAATACTTCTTTGGTACTTTGCAAGCTGAAGACGTTGATCAGGATCT